>DATDJI010000090.1:0-95471 GCA_036520615.1 Cellvibrionaceae bacterium
GTGCTGTGGCCGAACACCTTTAGCCACTTTACTGGATGGAAAACTAATTTGGGCTGAGAAAAATTTAGCTCAAATGTAAACTGACAGGCACCTTTTAAAAACCGGTAACTGTCAGATTAAGTCTGAGCTAGTACAGTTTAAGCCTGTAATTCTTGACCGGCTTGCCGATCCCGCGATTCCAGTTACCTGCTAACGCGTAGTTCTCACTAAATTAACGCTTTTCTCATTACGTTACCTTGATGCGCCAAAGAGTTTGGTAAGGCGCACCTAGGTGAGGCCCTTTAGATCCATGTAATTCACTTAAACCGGTTTTATCCTCACGCAATTCGATCAAGGACAATTTGAAAATTAATATACAGCGGCTCAAATGGTTTAGTTAAGGCAAAGCTTTTAAACTCTTCTTATGACTATCTGGCTTTGCGCAGTTAACTACGGCTTCAATTGGCACAAACCCACATCGGCTGAAATAGAGCCTTTATCCGGCACCATTTACCCAAATACACGAAATCCCAGCTCAGCTGGCGCAAAAATAAATGGCATATTTAGACTTCCATAACACAATGGAATTGCTCGCACACTAGCGTCTTACGAGAAGGAGTTACTGCGCAAATTTAAAGTCGTCAATTCAATTGAAGCGGGCTTTTACTAAAGGGAATGAATGAGCTATGGACGCTTAATACCTCATACATGAGTATTTCGATTGCTGACACACAACAAGCGTGAAAGACGAACGAGAAGACCTTCACCACGTTCTTTATGCTGGATTTGTTTCTTATTTTATTGATTATTTATAGAAAAATCACTGCGTGGATTCGCTTCAGCTGAACGTTTTATCAAGAAAGCCGTGTCAAATTATAGGCTGCACTCTTGTGAGTCGAACTCGATTCAATCGTCGCTATCACGTTACCTACCGAATGTAGTTTTAAGTAACTCGTTGAAGTTAGATTGAACAACAAGCTATTAGCGGGAATAGCTTTGATAAATATCTGTGTGTGCCAACACACCGTACGTCATCAAACCTGCGCATATCATGTCCGTAATGCAAATTGTGCAGATATCCTAAAAACCGGTAGAGGACATTATTATGAATTTTATTTCCTGGATCGTCTTAGGCGGAATTATAGGCTGGCTTGCTAGCATCGTTATGAAAACAAATGCTCAACAAGGCATATTTTTAAATATTGTTGTGGGTGTAATCGGTGCATTTTTAGGAGGTCTTTTCCTGTCACCTCTATTTGGTACAGGTACTATAAATGGCAATGATTTCAGTGCGCCTAGTTTAATCGTTTCGTTTCTCGGTGCGATTATTCTGCTAGCAATTGTAAATCTTTTCCGCCGTAGATCCGCCTAAGAAAATACTAATCAATCAGTAAATATCGTCAGCTCATAAGCCGGACAGCAATGTCCAGCTTATGAGCTTTTTGCTCGCAACGCATCTGGTCATGCGTACATTGAAAGACAATCTGTTGCAAGCCTCAGTAACTACAATTTAAGTATCGCTTACTGGTGTTGTGCTTATTTATCTACCGTCGCTGCAACTTATCCCGCGTTTTAGTCGTGGATAAAATTCCTCAAACAAAATTATCCAATCAAGTCCTCAAAACAAAAAAATATGCCTACCCCACGGCACCTCGTGCGCCCGTCGACGACCCAAAATCATTTTATTAAATTATCATCCCGCACGATCTAAAATAATCCCCAATTTAGCCCATTCTTGAGCGGCATCAATGTGGTGCTTAATGATAACTAACGGAACATGCGCTGCCGCCGCTGCGAATTTTTAATGAGGAAAATGCTGTGAGAATATTATTAAGCTGTTTCATTGGTTGTGTGCTGCTGGGGTGCAATAAAAGCGGGGGTAGCCATAATACGGTTACGGCGTCTTCATCGTCATCCAGTAGTTCTTCCTCTTCAAGCTCATCCTCCGGCGTTGTAATAAACCCGCCTTGGTTCCCGCCATCCCAAACCGGTGTTTTACCCGAATTGCGCATCACCACGATTAATAATGCTCCGATCGATAGTAAAACCACCTATGTGCCCGCCGCATTCGAGTTAAATAACAATGGAGCGGATGCTATTAAAGGTGATTTATCCATTCGCGGGCGCGGCAATTCAACGTGGAAATGGCCAAAAAAACCGTACCGTTTACAGTTGGCTCAATCCAACGAATTACTCGGTATGCCTGCTAACAAAAACTGGCTGCTACTGGCTAACTACGCCGATAAAACGCTGATTCGCAACGATGTGGCTTTTACACTCAGCCGCTTAATGGGGTTTGACTATACAGTCAGCAACCAGTATGTGAGCTTGCAGCTAAACAACCAATACAACGGTGTTTACTTACTGACTGACCACATACGCATTGGTAAAAACCGCGTCAATATGGATGAGTTAAAAGCTACCGATACCGCCGCTGACGCAATCACCGGAGGCTATTTAATCGAGTTAGATAATAGGATGAGCCGTGCGCTGTGCAAAAATTCTGACGGGACTAATACTGCTAATTCGGAGATTTGTACTGACGGAGTAAACGTTGAACGCGAAAAAACTTTTTGTATTGAATCTATGCAGAGTATGAGCCCAATGTGCTTGCAAAACCCGGATGATTTACAAAAGCCCGAACGCGAAGCGCAGCGCATTTACATCACGCAGTTTTTGGGCGATTTTGAGCGGGCACTATTCGCCACCACTTTCACCGATCCGGCTTTAGGTTATGCGGCTTTTATAGATGTGGATTCGGCAGTTAATTATTATCTAATCAATGAATTTTTAAAAAATGTTGAAGGCGGCGTAAGCAGCTTTTATCTGTATAAAAAACGCAGCGGTAAACTGTATTTCGGCCCGATTTGGGATTTCGATTTATCAATGGGAAGCAACTGGTTTCGCGACGGCCAAAGCCCCACCGGCTGGGTTACGCGCCTAGACCCTTGGTTTGCTCAATTACTAAAAGATCCACAATTTAACCAGCGCGTAAAAACCAGATGGGCCATGTTAAAACAGGCGGGCGTATTTGACCAAATCTTGGCTTATGCCAAGGCTAGGGCCAAATGGCTCGAGCCGCATCAAAAACAAAACTTTGAGCGCTGGCCATTAAGTGGAACCTTGGAGCTATGGTTACCCGAATACGGTGAATTTGATGACGAGGTCAGCCATTTATTAATCTGGTTGGATACACGCTATAAATGGATGGACCAGCAAATGAATAATCCTTAGTTGGCTCGCGTTACGGAGGGATACAACAAACATGCTTTCATCACTCGATGTGAAAATTCCCCAACGTTAAGTATCAATTTAAAACTTTTAAATAAAATAAAAACGCCGGACTCAACGGATCCGGCGTTTTTATAGCATTGCTTAAAAGCATACTTACTGCAGAACTTTCTCCATATTCCAGTCAATAAATAGGCCCTTCCATTCACTGACGGGTATTTGCACGCGGTTATCAGGAATTTTGAATCCGCCAGTGCTTATGCTGGTGTTGCCAAACAGCGCTCTATCGAACATTTTAGCTGCGATACCGGTATCGCCCACACCGCAGTGGCCCCCGCTATACACTTCAAAAGCCATATTTTCTGGCACGCCGAGCGCCTTGTAGACCGGATAAGCTGCCCAGGCTGCGAGTGCTTCACTGGTTCCCGCCAAGTGACACCAAGAGCCTGATCCATTGGCATTAGTGAAGTGCACTAAATAACGAGGCGCGATGGTCGCAAGCAGCATGTGTTGATCGAACGGCAGAGTATTCACTTTTGCAGGGCTCGAGCGAAATGGATCGGCAGCGCTGGTGACCCAAGGCCCGCAAATGCCATTGTTTTCTAGGTTGTCGATGCCTTGTGGCTGGTCTGTGCAACTCCAGCGCGATTTACCTGCGCCGTGCCTAAACCATTCGGTCATTCTCCAGCTAGTGCCCCCGCCGCCGCCGGACTCCACGATCACGACCACCGGAACGCGGCTGAAAACGCCGGTAAGAAACGCGCCTTTTCCGCAGCCAGAGCAGCCGGAAACCACAATTTTGCTTGGATCATGTCCGCCGTTCGGATTCTGCTCCAAAACATCCATAACGCGGTTAATCATCCAGCCTTTAGCAATATTCGGGTTGAGTTCTGACAGACCATAGAGAGTTTTAATGCCGTTTTCAAAGCCGCTGCCGAAGGCCAATTTCTTGCTGCCGCTGGGCAGAATTCCTGCAGATAAATCTAATGTAATGGCCTTGCCACTGCCAGAAATAGTGGCGCTGAACGAAGCCGTTTTACTGCCTACTTTACAACTGATGGAAACGTTAGCACCGCTGACCGTTCCAGATACTGTATCGCAGTCGCCTGGAACCGGGCCATACAGATATTTGGCCGCCATCGCGAGGATTTCTTTGCGGCGACATTCCCACTGTGCTTTGGTATTGACCGGAGTTCCGTCATAAAAGGTAAATGGGTCCGGCAGTTTTATGCCGTTGTATTTAGCGTTCCCTGCATCCGTGAAGTTAGGCACGGTGCAAGTTGATGTGTTGCCTGAACTACTTGAACTGCTGGTTGAACTGCTTGATGAAGAGCTGCTTGTGGAGTTCGATGACGAGCTGCTAGAGCTTGAGGATGAGCTAGATGTGCTCGATGAACTCGAAGAAGAACTTGAGCTGGACGAGCTGGAACTCGACGCTGGAGGGTCACCGACGCAACCCATTAGCAAAGAGGAAAAAACCAGTGGCGCTGCCCAAGCACCCCAAGGCTTTAGAGTTATATTCATGTTGTTCACCAAATGTATTTGATTAGAGTTATTTTTTAGCGTTTACAGGCTCATCTAATGCACGCATTAGATTATCTACACCTGTTAATTCGCTCGAACACGCTAAGGGATTTTGGGGGAAATTCCTCAAGGATGGATCACAAATTTGGTGAGCAAATCGGCATTCGGCCGCAAAAATCGTATAAATAATATCCCTGGTGCGTAGAGGGCGAAAGGCGCCGTGTATCTGAGTTCGCCAGCGTACAGACGATGAAATCCTTATTCTATATTTTTATACGGCAATAAAAGGAAGTTGCAGGGGATTTCGCGTCCGATATTAATAATGCATTTTTATATCTTGCCGATATCGAGCTTAGGATTGCGAGGACAAATTAGGTTAGTAATTAATGGTCTACCTGGCAGAAATCAGGCATCGCTTACTTTGGCACTTTTATTTTTTTATTTTTTTTATTTTTTAACTCGCGATTTTATTTACAGGCGCAGTTAGCTATAAAAGAGCCAAAATCCACGGGCCGAAGCACGCGGGTTTTTGACCGTAATTAAAAATTTAAAACAATAGCGAGACAAATGACTTTCACTCTGCTCGCACCGCGAAAAGGATGTGTCTGCCATTTGCGTCAACGTAACCCGCTATTATTATTCGACTTTTACCGGAGTACACCAGCATGCCTATTAAATTAGCTTCACATTTACGTCGCTTAACAACCCCCTGTTTAATCGCTATGTCTGTGTTATTTACGCAGACAGCGGCAGCCGAAACAATAGACCTCGGTGATTATGCTGCGCCCGATGCCCTTGCCTATGGCAATAGTTTCAGCGCGCCACTAACTGAATTCACAGACTGGTACAGCTTTTCTGTTGGAGATGCTGTTTATAACGGCATTACAGCGTCTATATCATTTCAACAAACATTTGGAATAGAACAAGTCACCAGCGCACTTTACAGCGGAACTATCACAGGTGACCAAGTTAATGTTGGATCTTTAATAGCGACTGGTAATACAACTATCCCTTGGCTTAATAATTATGATGCGACGCAGACTACGTCAGCCATCGACCCAGTTTATATATCGGGCGATTATTTAATAAAAATCAGTGGTGTGGTAACTGGAGCACATGGTGGCAGTTACGTAGGGTTAAGCAATTTGGCACCCGTTCCCTTACCACCCACTCTGCCCTTGATGGCAGCGGGAGTTGGCTTATTAGCGTTAATTAGGCGCAATCGTAGCACCACTTAAACGTCGGGCGAAAAGCTGCGGCAGTTAAAAACTGTCAGCGCCTAAAATCCAGTAACGTTATAAATGCGTCACTGGATTTTTTTACGTTCTGAAAAGTAATTTTGCGAACTTTAATGCACCGAATAAAAATGACACTAAGCTTACGAGCATGCGTTACCTCTCGGTTTGAGGTAAGTTAAATTAATACCCTTTTATTGGTTTTTTAGAATATTAGCCGGGGCAAATTGATCAGTTAATACCTTGGTGCCTTTATCCCAAATATTCGGTTTTTCAAGCGCCAAGATGTCCTTTACATTAAACGCATAGGGGGCCAGACGGGCCTGCCATTGTTGGGCGGCAACCTCAGCGTCGGGTATGCTTATCGGTTCATTCGCCGCGAATAACACTCGGTTGCCATTGCCACTTGTTAACATACGTATATGAGGAAAAACTGCATTATAGGTGGCTGATTCATGATGATATAAACGGCTACCCGCAAAAGTATTAGCAGCGACCAGCCCACCGGGATTTAGCACAGACTGCACTTCCTGTAGAAATTCTTTCGTCATTAAATGCTCAGGAATATAGTCGCCGTTAAAAGCGTCCAAAACTACCAGGTCCCACTTCTTCCCTTGGCGCTGGGCGCGTTTAATGAATACACGCCCATCAAATAGTTCGGTGGTCACACGCGGGCTTTCTTCATAATCAAAAAACGTTTTAGCCGCTTTAACTACTGCTGGGTCAATTTCCACTGCGGTAATCTGCGTATTAGGTAATAACTGGTGGAAAGCCGTAGGCAGTGTGCCGCCGCCTAAGCCTACTACCAAAATAGATTGCGGCTCCGGTTTAATTAGCAATGTTGCTAATAACATTTTGGTGTAATCAAACACTAGTTTTTTCTTATCACTTAAATATAAACAAGATTGGTTGTGCGCCACTTTATCGTGTAGCACAAAGCGCATGCAGCGCTGATCATCTTTCTCGCTAATAATTATATTGCGATAGAGTGAACGCTCTTCATGAATAATATCCGCCCAGGCGTAGGAAATTTGATTCATTAACAGAAAGAAGGCAAACGGGGCAAAATATTTAATCATAATAAATATCTGTTAAAGGCTGCGAACAAGGCAAGCAAGTATTATATGTCGCCCAATATTAATTTAAGGGTCAGATTAGAGTACGGGCATACGTTTGTGCACAGCCATTAATAACAGCCCGTTGATGCAGAAAATACCCACAGCAGCTAGCAAAATCTGATTTACCTCTAATAATGCCACTAGATAAAAAGACGTAGCCAATGTGCCCAAAGCGCTGCCCAGTGTGGATACAAAATAAAGTAACCCGGCAGATGCGCCGCTGGATTCGCGCGATTGAGTTAAGAGCCGCACGGAATAAGGCGAAACCATCCCCATGACAATAGAGGGAAATAAAAATAGCGCTAAAGACGCCAATAATGAGCCGTAGCGCGGATCGACAACGCGATCAAAAATGCCAGCCATAATGGGCTGAGCAATAAACACCACCGGCAAAATCAGCAATCCTGCCCCTAAAAATAAATTGCCATAACGCCATAAACTGGCATTTTGTAAAGACCAGCGGCCGCCGATTAAATACCCCAAACTCAAAGCCAGCATAAAAACTGTAATAATACTGCCCCAAACATAAATATCACCGCCAAACCAAGGGGCAATAATACGCCCACCTAACATTTCCAATACCATTACCACGAAACCGGAAATAAACGCCGAGCCAAAAACCAAGTAACGCATGGATTAATTAACCCTAAGTGAGAAAAAACGCATTGGCCATTAGAAGCTAATGGCCATTTATTAAGTTTGCGAGGATACCTTAATGATTGGCAGTTGGTACAGGCGTAACCTGCTCAGGGCCGAATAATAAACTGACGGATCTGGTATTTAACGGTGTTGTGTTTACAGCACTCACTACTAAATACACTAGAAAAACATAAGGGATACAGCGGAATCTTCGCTTGTTTTTAGGCCTACTTTGGGTAGCTTTTTACGCCCGTATTTGCTTGCATGTAACAGACTATGCAACTGACCATAACAGCCTATGTCGGCTCTAGTAAAAATTGTTTGTAAACAACCGGGCGATTTTTTTAACTAGCTTAATTTGCACTTATTTTAAAGCACCAAATACCTTGCTAATGATCTGACTGCCCGCACCTACCGGGTCGCGCCGAATGGATTTTTCCTCTTCGGCAATCATAAGGTATAGTCCATCTGCAGCGCGTTTGGTTACGTAACCTTCCACCGTTGCCTGTTCACCTGAAGCGATCCCTACGGATTGAGCTTTGGACATAACCGAATTATAAGATTGCGCCAATTTGGCTTTATCGGTAATACCTTTTACCAAGGGTAAAAACTTAATCGCTAAAGACGCCGAAGTTTTTTGGCGAAAAAAATCAGTAACGGATGTCTCTCCGCCCGCCAAAATATTTTTCGCATCGGTAAATGTCATAGATTTAACCGCGTTAATTAACAATGGTTTGGCTAAGGGGACTGCTGCTTCGGCTGCGTGATTCATAGAAACTTCAAGGTCATCAATTTTTTTCGACTGGCCAGTCAGCTGCAAAATATTACGCAGCTTGTCGAATTTGGCTGGCAATCGTATACGCACCTTATCGTTATTTAAAAATCCATTCGGTACGCCAAGTTTAGCAACCGCTGCCACCGAACCTTTTTCCATAGCGCTTTTTAAACCTGCATTAGCGTCTTTATCCGTTAAGTCGCTCAATCCTAGGCCCACTGCCGCTGTCGAAAGTGACAAAACAAGTGCGCCCAAAACAACTGTCAACGGGCGTTTTTTCTCAAAAAATTTAATGTACATAATTATTCGTCCAAAATGGTTAGTTTGAGTCTGCATAGCGTTTTCTAATTTTCACGGTTAATTACAGCTAAGGAGATTTAACAACTGATGTGCTTTTCTGCAATTAACTCAAGCTCGCCATCTGTGATTAAAAATACGAATTAATAGTGAGATAATTTGCGCAAATTCAGCATTCCGATTTGCACGATATTTCAGCATGCCAATCCGCTAATCCCAAAAACCGCGAATTCCTGCCACACCCTGCCCGCCCAATTGGCAAGATAAGTTCGTATGAGCAGAATTCACGCCGCCCAAAGCGAACACCGGCAACTGCGCACCACGGCAAAGCTCTGCAAATTCACTCCAACCCAGTGTGTTTGCGCCGGGATGCGTTTGAGTAGGGAGAACCGGCGAGAGCAATGCATAATTACAATTAAGCGCTGCCGCCTGGGCGAGTTCCCGCGCATTATGGCAAGACATTCCGAGCAAAAGCCCATTAGCCGGGAGTTGCGACCAGTCCGCTGCAGCTGCGGCGCTTAGGTGTATACCGTGTGCACAGGTGAGAATCGCCGCCAATACCGAATCCGTTTGAGTAGAATCGGTCAGCTGCGGTAACAGGCTTGAGTGCAATAACAAGCGGCGATTGTGAGACTGACAATAGCTAAAAGCTTCAGATAACACATCCCGCCAAGGCCATGTAAATTGCATCGCATTGAAAGGCCGAGCTATTACAAGATTGACATCGGCGGTGAGGCAACTTTTAAAGCCTTCAAGCCAGTGCGCAGGAGTTGCCGCCTCGCCGCTGATACAGAGATTTTTTGGTAGCGTTAAAGCCTGCACGATGGGTCTATTAGCAGCGGGAAGAGGGTATTGGCAAAGTTCAGCGGGCTTTACCCAAACCAGAGGCTGCCCTTCGTTTCCCTGCGGCGTACCGTCGTATTGAGTGACACTAAACACATCAAGCAAGACTGCTTTATCCGGATACTGATGATAAATTTGGATAAGAGGCTCAGCTTTTAGCAGGCTAATTCCCAGTTCTTCATACAGCTCGCGCCACAGACCAGCGAGCGCTGATTCATTCGATTCGAGCTTGCCGCCAGGAAATTCCCACAGGCCGCCCTGGTGTTGATGGGCGGCGCGTTTGGCCAGAAGAATTTCGCCCGCCGCGTTAACTACGACCCCTACAACAACGGCAATAGTTGGCATAGCTGTGGTTACGAGCGGTATTCAGCGTTGATCGTAACGTATTCGTGGGAGAGATCGCAGGTCCATACCTGTTCCTGAACATCACCTCGCCCTAAGGCAACGCGAATCGCAAATTCGGCTTTGCTCACCACTGCCGCACCGGCTTGTTCGGTGTAACTAGCAGCACGTCCACCATCGGCAACGATCAATACATCGTCCAACCATACGCTAACTAAACGGGCATCTAAATTTTTTACACCTGCGTACCCAATGGCAGCGACTATGCGCCCCCAATTCGGATCTGACGCATACAGGGCGGTTTTAATCAGCGGCGAATGGGCGATGGCGTAGGCGATTTGTAAACATTCGTGGCTATTAGTGCCCTGCTCAACTCTCACTGCCACAAACTTAGTGGCGCCTTCACCATCTTTAACTATGGCTTGAGCCAACTGCTGTTGCACGTCGGTCACCGCCGCAAGTAACTTTTCGTAAAGCTCTCCGTGGGTGGATGTCAGCATAGGCAAGCCAGCTTGGCCGCTGGCAATTAAAATACACGCATCATTGGTCGAGGTATCGCCATCAATGGTGATGCGATTGAACGACTTATCGGCGGTTTTTTTAACGATCGTTTCAAGCACGTGGGGCGCACAAACTGCATCCGTGGCGATGTAGGCGAGCATCGTCGCCATATTCGGCCGAATCATGCCTGCCCCTTTGGCAATTCCAGTCACGCTCACGATTTCGCCATCAAACTCAAACTGAACAGAAGCGCCTTTTGGGCGCGTGTCCGTCGTCATAATTGTACGTCCGGCCAGTGCCCAGTTATCTTCACTGGCAGCGGCAAGCGCCTGGGGAATGGCGGCGATTATTTTATCGGTAGGTAAATACTCGCCAATAACGCCGGTAGAAAAAGGAATGACCTGGTGTGGTTTCACTTCAGCCAGCTCGGCAAGTGCGCGGCAGGTGGCACGAGCATCACCCATACCGCGCTCGCCTGTGCAGGCATTGGCATTGCCTGAATTCACAATCAGATAACGAATGTCGCCATTGGCAATATGATCTCGGGCGATCAATACCGGAGCCGCGGCAAACGCGCTCTGAGTAAACACTCCCGCGACACTTGCGCCCTCTTCAATAGCAATAACCAACAGATCATTGCGCCCGGCGTATTTAACACCCGCTTGCGCTACCCCCAACCGCACACCGCTAATTGCGTGCATGGTTGCAGGCCAAGTTGCCTCACCTACTGCCATCTAGCTATTCCTCTTAAGCTAACTTGCCGTGACAAGCTTTATATTTTTGCCCTGAACCACATGGGCACGGATCATTGCGGCCAACTTTAGCACCGCGTCGCGTCAATGCCACTTGCGGTTGAGCAACAACCTCTCCAGTAAAACCAGAAACCTGATCGTGTTGTAATTGTTGTTGCCGCCGAGCGCGCTCAGCTGCCTCTTCTTGAGCCCGCTCCATAGCTTCCATTTGCTCAGGGGTAATCGGTTCTACACGGAACAACACGCGGGTAACTTCATGTTTGAGGTTATTTAACAGCGTTTGGAATAGATCAAATGACTCGCGTTTATATTCCTGTTTGGGATTTTTCTGCGCATAGGCGCGCAAGCCAATGCCTTGGCGCAAGTGGTCCATATTCAACAAGTGTTCTTTCCACAGCGTGTCCAATACATGCAACATAACCTGGCGCTCAAGCCCGCGCACAACCGAGGAGAGGCGCTCGGCTTTTTCTCCATAAAAACCGTGCATCAGATCGACAATCTTGCGCCGCAGCGGCTCTTCATAGAGTTTTGCATCCTCTTTTAGCCACTGAGCAACCGGCACTTCAATGCCAAAATCAGCTAATAAACTCTTCTCCAGCGCGGGAATATCCCACTGTTCCGCCATTGACTGCGGTGGAATATAGTTAGAAATAACATCATTAATAACGTCTTCACGAATTCCCGCGATGGCGTCTTCAATAGTATCGGCGTCCAATAAATCATTGCGCTGTTGATAGATAACGCGCCGCTGATCGTTGGCCACATCGTCATATTCCAACAGCTGCTTACGGTAATCGAAGTTGCGCGCTTCCACTTTGCGTTGAGCATTTTCAATGGCGCCAGTCACCATTCGGTGTTCGATGGCCTCGCCCTTTTCCATGCCCAGTTTATTCATGATATTGCGCACTCGCTCGGAAGCGAAAATACGCATGAGGTTATCTTCAAGAGATAGATAAAAACGCGAAACCCCAGGGTCACCTTGGCGCCCAGAGCGACCGCGCAATTGGTTGTCGATGCGGCGGGATTCATGGCGCTCAGTGCCGAGAATATGTAAACCCCCAGCGGAAAGCACTTGCTCGTGGCGTGCTTTCCATTCCGCCCGAATACGCGCTACATCCGCCTCGGTTGGATTTACAAGCTTTGCAACTTCAACTTCGCAGTTGCCGCCAAGCATAATATCGGTGCCGCGACCAGCCATGTTCGTGGCCACAGTCACAGCCCCAGGCCGCCCGGCCTGGGCGATAATGTCAGCTTCCCGGTCGTGCTGTTTAGCGTTAAGTACTTCGTGTTTAATGCCTGCAGCTTTAAATCGTGCCGACATCTCTTCAGAGGTTTCCACCGAAGCTGTACCTACAAGCACAGGTACGTTCAATTCTTTTAAACGCTTAACCTCAGCTACAATCGCTTCGAACTTATCCTCCATGTTCAAGTAGATAAGATCATTCAAGTCTTTGCGCGCGATCGGTTTGTTCGTCGGAATCACCACCACGTCCAGGTTGTAAATCTGGCGGAATTCAACCGACTCAGTATCGGCCGTTCCGGTCATACCAGAGAGTTTTGGATACAAGCGGAAGTAGTTTTGGAATGTGGTACTGGCCAACGTCTGGCTTTCGTTGTGGATCGTTACGCCTTCTTTGGCTTCGATGGCCTGGTGTAAGCCTTCTGATAAACGACGGCCAGGCATCGTTCGTCCGGTGTGCTCGTCAATCAGCACTACTTGGTTATCTTGCAGAATGTATTCAACATCGCGGTGAAATAACTTATGGGCTTTCAATGCTGAATGAACGTGGTGCAGCATATTTAGGTTACCCGCTGCATACAGGCTCTGCCCCTCCGCCAACATACCTTTTTGGGCCAGAATTTGCTCTACTAACTCATGGCCTTCTTCAGTCAGCTCTATGTGCCGAGTTTTTTCATCGATTACGTAGTGGCCCAGTTCTTCAGATCCTTCAGGTTTGGGCTTAAGCTCAGGAATAAAGCTATTCATAATGCGGTATAACTCGGAGGAGTCCTCCGCTGCACCTGAGATAATCAAAGGTGTGCGGGCCTCATCGATGAGGATCGAATCCACTTCATCCACCACTGCAAAATTTAGTGGCCGCTGTACGCGCTCTTCCCGACGCATGACCATATTATCGCGCAGGTAATCAAAGCCATATTCGTTGTTGGTACCGTAGGTAATATCCGCTGCATAGGCCTCGCGCTTCTCCCAATGGGGCTGCATGGATAAAATTACTCCCACAGAGAGACCTAAGCCTTCATATAACGGGCGCATCCATTCAGCGTCGCGGCGCGCCAAATAATCGTTCACCGTAACGACATGGACACCTCGGCCAGATATCGCGTTTAAGTAAATGGCCAGCGTGGCCATCAGGGTTTTACCTTCCCCAGTTCGCATCTCGGCGATACGGCCTTCATGTAACGTGAGACCGCCTATTAACTGCACGTCAAAATGGCGCATACCCATAATGCGCTTACTTGCCTCACGGCAGACCGCAAAGGCCTCCGGCAAGATTGCATCAAGTGTTTTACCCGCCTGATGCTGCGCGCGAAACTCAGTACTTTTAGCTTTGAGTTCATCGTCTGTTAGGGTGCTGATGCTCGCTTCGAGCAGGTTGATTTGATCAACGATTTTGCGCATGCGCTTTAATTCGCGATCGTTTTTTGTACCAATAAGTTTTTTTAAGAAATTGCCAATCATAAAATCGCCATTAAGCCACCCATCCGGGGGGCGGCATAGTAAAAGAAAGTCTAATTAAGAGAAATACGCACAACAGTAGTTAAACCACTGCTCTTAGGGGACGGTATTGCGGATATAGGAGGCGGGATCAACAACGCGGTTGTTTTTGTAAACTTCGAAATGGACGTGCGGCCCGGACGAGCGGCCGGTATTCCCCAATAGAGCAATTACCTGACCTTTTTGAACCATATCACCAATATGGACGAGATTCTTTTTACAGTGACCATACCGGGTTTTAAAACCGTTACCGTGATTGATTTCGACCAGGTTACCGTAGCCGGTTTTATCCGCCGACCAAGTGACAAGCCCTGAGGCAACTGCGGCAATCTGCGTACCTTCAGGCGCCGAAAAATCTACGCCCTCATGCATTTCCGACTGACCGGTAAATGGATCCGTACGCCAGCCGAATTCGGACGATCTAAAACCACCTTTAACCGGGATCCCCTGCACAAGAGCGTCGTTGGCAAACTTCTGCTGGGACACCCATTCATCTAAATATTCCAATTGATGTTGGCGGTTTTCCAGACGGCTGCTTAGATGTTCTACTAAAGACGCCAATTCCCCGAGTTCAAAAACTCGCTGCGGGTGAGCACTGACTGGGCCGCCAACGCCTGGTGAACGACCAAAATCAAATTCCTTCACATCTAACTGGGCATTGTTGCTGATGCGCTCCCCCAGTGCATCCAAGCGCAGAAGCTTAGCCTGTAATTCGGCCACTCTCATCGCTAAAGCGTTGACCTTAGCTTGTTGGTCGCGCGCTTCTAAAGCTGCGCTTAGTGGATCTGTCCAAGTGGTTTCTGGCTGAATTAAAAATCGCGAAACTTGGGAGAAATTCACCATCAGTAGCGCGGCAACACCACAGGGCAATCCGATGCCACACAGCGCCAGCAGTGCCTTGGCCCATAAGCCGAAGGTGACACTGTAAGTGCGGCCTCGTTTGTGGTTGATTACTATAAACTTCACGCCCAAATCATCCTGCTATCTTATGGTGGTTATACTGGAGTCAGCGTAATTAAAGGCGCGGAATATGGCACAGGCGGCGCTGCGGTTCAAGTAAGCAGCTCAAAAGCTCGCCTGGTTCTATAAGATTCCCATGCAAAAGAATGTTTATCCTCAAATTAAAGTGCGAAAAAAAACCCGGTATTACCCGGGTTTTTGCTTCAAACCGACTAAAAGCTAAGCGGCGATTAAGGGCTTGATGTAAGAAATAGGTGCCTTTGCCGTATCTTCGCAGGTCACATATTCCCATGCGTCAGTGCGGCTTAGCAGCTCACGCAACGACTTATTATTCAAACCGTGACCAGACTTGAACGCACTGTACTCACCGATAATACCGAACCCTAAAAGATATAGATCACCTATAGCATCCAACACTTTATGTTTTACAAATTCATCTTCGTAGCGCAAACCATCTTTATTCATGATGCCACTGGCGTCGATAACAATAGCGTTATCAATACTGCCACCCTTAGCTAAACCCTTCGCGCGGAGCATTTCAATATCGTGCATAAAACCAAAAGTCCGCGCACGAGAAATTTCTTTAACAAACGAGGCGTTGGAAAAATCAACAGATACAGCTTTTTTGTGATCACGAAACACAGGGTGATCGAACTCGATACCAAAACTCACCTTGAAACCATCGTATGGTAAAAAGCTCGCGGTTTTATCGCCATCGCGAACAGTAACTGGCTTAAGAATACGAATGAATCTTTTAGCAGCGCGTTGTTCTTGAATGCCCGCAGACTCGATTAAAAATACAAACGGGCCTGCACTGCCATCCATAATGGGGACTTCATCCGCATTTAGCTCAATAATGGCGTTATCAATACCTAAGCCAGCCATAGCAGAAAGCAAATGTTCTACCGTTGAAACCCGCACGCCGTCTTTGATCAAAGTGGTAGACAGTGTGGTATCACCGACAAAATGGGCTTTAGCAGGAATAGTAACGGCAGGATTAAGATCAGTGCGACGAAATACAATGCCGTGATCAATAGGTGCCGGACGCAGCGTAAGCGTCACTTGCTTGCCGGTATGTAAACCTACTCCGGTGGCTCGAATCGCGTTTTTTAACGTGCGCTGTCTGATCATCTGTATTTACCTGTGCGTATACCGCAATGGCTAAAAGAAACTATCGAGACTATCTCGATACTTCACAGATTCTAGACAAGTCAGATGAATCTAAGCTGAACTTTGCAAGTAGGTTTTGTTCTCCCTAACGCGCTGATCTCACACAGAAAAAAAGCCCCATAAGGGGCTTTTACCATGCTTTTTTGATGAGTAAATAAATTACTGAGATTCAGACTGACGGCGCAAAAATGCAGGTATGTCGAGATAATCCATATCTTTATCACGCATATCCAAAGCCTGCGCTACCGAGATAGTACTTTGTTTCGCGCGCAGAGGGCCTTGCGGGCGCTCAATACCTGCTGCCGCGTAGGCAGGTTTTTGCTCGGCGGCTTGCGGTTGATGAGTGCGAATCGGATCTGGAGCTTTTGTCGCGGCATTAGGTTTGGATATAAGACCCAATCCAGTGGCAACGACTGTAACGCGCAGCTCGTCTTTCATTTCCGGATCTATAACTGTACCCACTACAACAGTTGCATCTGCAGAAGCAAATTCTTCGATAGTGTCACCTACTAACGTAAATTCGCCCAAGGAGAGGTCCATCCCGGCTGTGATATTAACCAAGATACCCTTGGCGCCTTGCAGGTTTACATCTTCCAACAGCGGGCTGCGAATAGCTGCTTCGGCCGCTTCACGGGCACGATTATCACCGCGCGCAGACCCTGTTCCCATCATTGCCATGCCCATTTCGGACATTACAGTACGCACGTCGGCAAAGTCGACGTTAATCATACCCGGACGAATAATCAGATCGGCGATGCCTTGAACGGCGCCTAATAAGACGTCATTAGCCGCTTTAAAAGCGTCTAACAGGCTGGTAGTTTTACCTAGAACAGCGAGTAATTTTTCATTTGGAATGGTAATCAGTGAATCAACTCGATCCTGCAGCTGCTTAATACCTTCCTCAGCGATTGCCATACGTTTGCGCCCTTCAAACGGGAAGGGTTTGGTCACGACGGCGACGGTTAGAATGCCCATTTCACGAGCCACTTCAGCCACTACAGGTGCGCCTCCGGTACCGGTACCACCGCCCATACCTGCGGTAATAAACACCATATCAGCGCCGCGCAAAACCTCAGCAATACGATCGCGGTCTTCTAAAGCTGCCTGTCGCCCTACGTCCGGATTAGCTCCAGCGCCTAGACCTTTGGTCATGTGGTTGCCCAACTGCAATACCGCATGAGCTTCAATATTTTTTAACGCTTGTGCATCAGTGTTGGCGCAAACGAAATCCACACCCTCTACACGGTTGTTAATCATGTGTTTCACGGCGTTGCCGCCACCACCACCAACACCTATTACTTTAATTACCGCGTTTTGCGGTAAGTTATCGACTAATTCAAACATTTTCAGCTCCCCAGATATCCCCTGAATTTGGCATTGTACTCAATTGCTTGGTTTGATGGGATTAAAAATTGCGCGCTAACCAACCTTTTAGGCGATTCCATGAACTCTCACGCGAACCGTAGGAGATTACTTTGTGGATACCTTTCTGCTTCATCCCATACAACAATAAGCCAACACCAGTGGAATAGATCGGATTAGTAACTATGTCCCGCATACCGCGCACGTTTTGCGGAATGCCTAGGCGCACCGGCATATCGAAAATTTCCTCGGCCAGCTCTATCACGCCTTCCATTTTCGACGTGCCACCGGTTAGTACGATGCCTGCAGGAATGAGGTTTTCGAAGCCACTGCGGCGCAGTTCTGCTTGTACTAATGTAAATAGCTCGTCGTAACGCGGTTCAACCACTTCGGCTAAGGATTGACGAGAAAGGCTGCGCGGTGCGCGATCACCTACGCTTGGCACCTGGATCATTTCATCAGGATTGGTAAGTTTTGCCAGCGCACAGGCGTACTTAATCTTTATAGCTTCTGCATACTGAGTAGGTGTGCGCAAAGCCATGGCGATATCGTTAGTAACCTGATCTCCAGCGATGGGGATAACGCCTGTGTGGCGGATGGCGCCTTCGGTAAATATAGCGATATCTGTCGTACCCCCGCCGATATCGACCATACAGACGCCTAACTCTTTTTCATCTTCGGTCAATACGGCATAACTGGAAGCAAGCTGCTCAAGAATAATGTCTTCAACTTCCAGGTTGCAGCGACGTATACATTTTTCGATGTTTTGAGCAGCATTAATAGCGCAGGTGACTAGATGCACCTTGGCCTCTAAACGCACTCCAGACATACCCAACGGGTCTTTAACACCATCTTGCTCGTCAATCAGGTATTCCTGCGGCAGTATGTGGAGGATCTTTTGGTCAGCAGGAATTGCTACCGCCTGCGCGGCGTCAATTACACGGTCAAGGTCTTGGTTAAGTACTTCTTTATCTTTAATGGCGACTATGCCGTGGGAGTTGAGACTGCGAATGTGGGAGCCGGCAATACCGGCAAACACCGAATGAATTTGACAGCCGGCCATTAATTCAGCTTCTTCAATGGCGCGCTGTATCGCCTGCACGGTTGAGTCGATGTTTACCACCACGCCTTTTTTTAAGCCAGTGGATTTGTGGGAGCCCAAGCCTATAACAGACAGTTCTCCCTCCGGTGAAATTTCACCGACGATGGCGACGATTTTGGATGTCCCTATGTCCAGGCCGACAATCATTTTGCTCCCATTTGCTTGAGCCATGTTTTACTCCAGCGCGTCAACGCGCTCTATTCTTCTGCGGATGATGGTATCTGTTCTTGTTGGGCAGTGGGTACTACAGGACTTGTGGCCAGCGGCTCCAGCGGAGGTGCATCTTTCCAGGTCACGGCAAACCCGTTGTCATAGCGCATATCAATTTGACTCATACGCGCCACTTCGCGGGATAACTCAGTGCGCAAAATTTTGGCAATATTTTGCAATTTTTCTAGCGTTTTCTCCCGCCCTAAGCGAATTGTAAGCGTAGGTGTGAATTCTAAAGTCCAGGACAAGGTTTTGTCTAAACTCAAGCGCACTGGCGTAAATCCGTTGGCCGCCACTATATTTTTAATCACTTGGTATTGTTGCATTACTTCGGAAGCGTAACGTTCTTCGCAGTCAATAACCGGCAATTGAGTCAACTGTGCAGCATCGCTGACACGAACAATTTCCCCGCGCAGATTAATAAAACCTTCGGTGCCCCAGCGAGCTATGGGTTTTTGCTCATAAATTCGCACTAAAAGCCGGTCAGGCCAGGTGCGCGCGATAATTACCTTATCTATCCAAGGATTAGTTTCCAGCGCTTTTTTAAGGCCGGCCATATCCAGCTCTAAAAAGGTCGGCGAAAGATGTTGCGCAACCAATGCTTGAGTTTGTTGTTGGGCTACGTATTTAAATTCGCTTTCAACGCTCACGCCTGCGATCGGGCGGTTCATCATAGTTTCTAAGCGTGTTTTAGGGTCTAGCCAGATAATGCTTGCTACTATCCCAGAGAACAAACCACCATATATAAGCCAAAGTAAAAAAGGTTTGAGCCAAGTGAAATTCCACTGCCGGGGCGTTTTAGTGCTGCGCAAAGGCGACGCGCCCGCGTGCCGAGACGTACGTCTGGCGCGGGGCGGTGGCGCTTGGCGACGGCGCGCATCCATCATGGAAGTGTTTGGCTCGTGATGGCTAGCACCAATTGATTAAATGAAAGCCCTGCTGCTTTAGCGGCCATGGGCACCAGGCTATGGCTGGTCATGCCAGGCACGGTATTAACTTCTAATAGATAGAAATTCCCGGCGGTATCGGCCATAACATCTACCCGGCCCCAGCCTTCGGCGCCTACGGCACTAAATGCCTGCGTGGCAAGCGTTTTTAATCGGATCTCATCCTCGGCGGACAAACCGCAAGGACATAAATACTGAGTATTCTCTGCCAGATATTTAGCGTGGTAATCATAAAAAGCTTCAGCCGGTTTAAGGCCGATGGGGGGTAAGGTCACGCCATTTAATAGAGCAATAGTAAATTCTGGACCTTGAATAAACCGCTCGGCTATTACACCTTTATCAAACTGATGCGCCTGCTCGAACGCCCGTTGTAATCCCTCGATACTATTTACCCGCGCCATGCCGATACTTGAGCCTTCGTGAATAGGCTTAACAATTATCTCCGGCCCCAATTGAGCGAAAACCGTTGCCCAATCGGTTGTACTAGTGAGGATTGCATAGTCGGGTGTGGGCAAGCCACTTGACTGCCAGACTTGTTTAGTACGTTGCTTATCCATACACAATGCTGAAGCGGCGACACCGCTGCCCGTATAAGGAAGCTGCAGATATTCCAGCAGTGCTTGCATACGGCCGTCTTCACCGCCAGGCCCATGCAGTGCGATAAATACTCGGTCGGCTTTAATCGCTTGCAACTGGGCAATTGGATTTTGGCGAATATCGACGCCAACAACGTCAACACCCTCAGCCTGTAAAGCTCCGATAACCGCCTGGCCGCTTTGCAAGGAAATATCCCTCTCCGCCGAGGTGCCGCCATAGACCACCGCGACCCGACCCAGCACTCTTACTAGAGCTGCGCTATCGGCGGGATCAGCGAAAAAATCTAAGGCTACTGTGGAAAATTTATTCATAGCGATAACACATCATTGCATCAAATTATTAGCCAATATTGCAGCTAAGCTGCCTACATTACCCGCACCCTGAGTGATTACGATATCACCGGGGCGCACCAGCGGTTTAAGCACTTCTAACACGCCGTCTACCTGCTCAACAAAAACCGGGTCCACATTCCCTCGATTACGGATCGAACGGGCGAGTGTGCGCGAGTCGGCCCCTTCTATTTTATCTTCCCCGGCGCTATATACCTCCAGTAGCACCAACTGGTCTACCGTTGATAATACCTGAGCGAAATCGTCGAACAGATCGCGCGTGCGGGTATAGCGGTGCGGTTGATAAATCATTACTAAACGCCGCGTTGGCCAACCAGCGCGAATGGCGGCGATTGTGGCGGCCACTTCGCGTGGGTGGTGGCCATAATCATCAACCAGCATAACCGGTTCGCCAGACCCTAGGGGGAAATCACCATAAACCTGGAACCTTCGCCCTACCCCTGAAAATTCAGCCAGCCCCTTTTGAATCGCAGCGACACTTACACCCTCTTCCAGAGCTACTGCAGCGGCTGCGGTAGCATTGAGAACATTATGCCGACCTGGCAGGTTCAGGTTAATGGGTATCAGCTCGTCACCACCTGCGCGGCGGATTTTAAAGACTTGACTGCGGCCTGTCTGCACCACATCCAGTGCTTGATAGTCACAGTCATTGCCAAAGCCGTAGGTAATAACCGAGCGAGAAATCTGCGGCAGTAGATCTTTGATAACGGGATCATCGCCGCACATTACCGCCAGGCCATAAAAAGGCAAGTTATGCAGAAACTCTACAAACGTCTGCTGCAATTTATTGAAACTGCCGCCATAGGTCTCCATGTGATCGGCATCAATATTGGTAACCACCGACACCATAGGCTGCAGATGTAAAAATGATGCGTCACTCTCATCAGCTTCAGCCACTAAAAAACGGCTTTCACCTAAGCGCGCGTTTGTACCTGCGCTGTTAAGCAAACCGCCAATGACAAATGTAGGGTCCAACCCCGCGGCGGCGAGTATCGAAGCGATAAGACTAGTTGTAGTGGTTTTACCGTGCGTACCAGCCACTGCAATTCCGTGGCGGTAGCGCATCAACTCCGCAAGCATTTCCGCCCTGCGCACAATTGGAATACGCCATTGGCGCGCTGCTTCCAGCTCAGGGTTGTTCTCGCTGACGGCGGTGGAACGCACCACTACATCGACGTCGGTTAGATTGCTTGCGGCATGGCCGATAAAAATATGCATGCCCATGGTGGATAAGCGGCGCGTAACATCGGAAACCTTTATATCCGAGCCCGAAATACAATAACCCTGGTTGAGCAAGACCTCGGCGATGCCGCTCATGCCAGCACCGCCAATGCCGATAAAATGAATGCGCTTAATGCGGCGCATTTCAGGGACTTGATGAATAGGAAAATCAGCCATGGGTTAACTCCAAAATATGCTGCACAAAAGCCTCAGTGGCGTTCGGCGGGGTGGCGGCGCGGGCAGCTGTGGCCATTGAGCAAAGGCGCGCGCGATCGGCCAACAATTCATTTAATAAACGGCTTAAGCGCTCAGGGTTAAGCGAATGCTGTGGCGCAAGCACTGCTCCGCCTTGCTCCACAAGCCAGGTTGCGTTGGCGGTTTGATGATTATCAATAGCAAAAGGATAAGGCACTAAAATCGCCCCGACGCCGATAGCGCACAGCTCGGCAACAGTAAGTGCACCGGCGCGGCAGATGACCAGATCAGCCCAAGCAAGTGCTTGCGCTACGTCCTCAATGAAGGGTTCAACAGACGCATTAACATGGCGCTCCCGATAAGCGAGCTCACAAGCAGCTGCATGTTGCGGACCGGTTTGATGGCGTACTTGTGGGCACAGAGCGGCGGGCAATAGTGATAGAGCTTTAGGCAGAATTTCATTTAGCGCCTGCGCGCCTAAGCTGCCCCCGAGTACCAGCAAACGCATCGAGCCTTCACGTGCGTTAAGCCGTTGCTGTGGAGGAGGCTGCGTATAGAAGGATTCGCGAAGCGGATTACCGATATTTATCGCACCGGGTAAAACGGCTGGAAACGCACACAACACCCGGCGGGCAATTTTCGCTAACAGCCGATTAGTCGTTCCTAATACCGCGTTTTGTTCGTGAATTATTAGCGGGATACCTGATAAATAAGCCGCTACGCCGCCGGGCCCTGCTACATAACCGCCCAGGCCAATAACTGCCGAAGGCTTAAATTCACTAAGAATACTGCGCACGGTTAACATCGAGCGGGCAATTAACCAAGGGGCGGCCAGCAGCTGGCGAATACCTTTTCCCCGTACCCCAGCAATATTTAAGCAATGTAGACGAATGCCTTGCCCTGGGACCACGCGAGCTTCCAAACCGCGCGCTGTCCCTAACCATTCCACTTGATGGCCGCGCGCCATTAGCGCCTTGGCTACAGCTAAAGCGGGAAACACATGTCCGCCGGTGCCTCCAGCCATAATAAGAAAGCGCTGGCTCATCGTCGCATCTCCGCATCCATACGCAGCACTAAAGCTAAAAACGCGCAACAGACGATCAGGCTACTGCCGCCGGAACTAATAAATGGCAGTGTCAGGCCCTTTGTGGGCAAAAGACCTGAGGCGACCCCCATGTTAATAAAGCTCTGGGCGGCTAAAAGAATGCCGATGCCAAAACTTGCGAAACACACGAAAGAGCGATCCCGGGCGCGGGCGCGAAAACTCACCGCCAAGATTTTCCATACCAGAGCGACAAAAGCGCCTATCAACACGATTGCGCCAAGCAGACCAAACTCTTCGGCGATAATGGCAAAGATAAAATCCGTATGCGCTTCAGGTAAAAAGAAGAGCTTTTGCAGGCTGTTGCCTAAGCCCAAACCCGTCCACTGGCCGCGCCCGAAGGCAATTAGCGACTGTACCAGCTGGTAGCCGCTGGAGAATTGTTCAGCCCAAGGGTCAAGAAACGTCACTAACCGTTGCCAGCGATAAGGCGATGCGACGGCGATCATAGCAAGCCCGCCTAACCCGCAAGCCGCAAGGAAAATAAAGCGAAATAACGGCACGCCAGCCACAAACATCATGGCGCCAGCGGTGATACTCAATACGACTGATGAGCCGAAATCCGGCTCCATCAACAAGAGCAATACAAATGCACCCAATATGCCGATGAGCTTAAAAAAGGCGCTCCACGAATGCTGAAACTCCTCCGTACGGCGTGCTAAAAAGCTGGCAAAAAACACTACAAAACAGAACTTGGCCACCTCTGAAGCTTGTATAGCAAAGCCGCCTAAGCCCAGCCAACGGCGCGAACCGTTCACACTTTTACCAATACCAGGCACTAATACAATCAACAACAAAAACAGCCCTAATAACAACAGGCCTATGGCATAGCGATTCCAAATATCGCTTGGAATGCAAAACACGACTATAGATACAGCCGTACCCAGCGCCAAAAACATCAAATGCCGTTTAGCGAAATACCAAGGATCAGCGTAATTTTTAGCGGCAAAATCCATAGACGCCGATGCCACCATCACCACACCGAACGAGATAAGAGCCAATACCAGCAGCAGTAACGGCCAATTAATCAGACTCTGCGGGCCGGTTGCCACCGGACGAGGGCGCAAGCGGGCCGCAGGATTTGGCGCTGAGCCGAGACTTCGATTCGCGTTTGGCGCAATCACAACTGCGCCACCAAGGCAGCAAACATAGCGCCGCGCTCTTCGTAATTTTTGAACATATCTAAACTCGCACAGGCCGGTGACAGCAGCACAATATCGCCCTCAGTCGCCAATGAAGCAGTCCGCTGCACGACATCCTCTAAGCTGCTGCCCTCCTCTACAGACACGACCGGTCGCAATAGCGTTGCGATAGCAGAACCGTCGCGACCTAGGGTGACAACAGCTTTAACCGGTCCTCCGTCTGTTGTGGCGCTTCGGCAAGCTGCACGTAATGGTGAAAAATCTGCACCCTTGCCATCGCCACCGAGGATTAATACCAGCTGCTGAGGCCGACTGGCCATACCGGCGATAGCGGCCAAAGTGGCACCGACGTTGGTAGCTTTCGAATCATTAAAATACTCGACGCCCTGGTGCGTACCCACGTACTCACAGCGGTGTGGCAAGCCATTAAACGTTTTAAGAGTGTTGAGCATATGGGAGAGATCAAGCCCTACTGCATCGCCCAGCGCCAGCGCAGCTAGTGCGTTGGCCCAATTGTGGCGGCCACGAATACGTAATTCTCGCGTATTGATCAGAGGCGTGAGGCCGCGGGCGAGATAAAACTCAGCGCCATCTTGCAGAACGCCGTAGTCCTTTAAATCCGGTTGCCCCAAGCCGAACTGTACACAGGCGACACCCTCGGCCAAGGGTGCTTGGGTCAAAGGGTCATCTTTATTGGCGACAATCTGCTTAGCACCAAAAAATATTCGCTGCTTTGCACGGTGATATGCCTGCATAGGGCTGCGAGCGCCGGGCACCGCAGCATAGCGATCCATGTGGTCATCGCTAAGGTTTAAAATACATGCGACCTGGGCGCCGAGCTTGCGCGTGCTCTCCAATTGAAAACTCGAAAGCTCCAGTACATAGAGTTCACGACTTGGGTTTAATAGATCGAGTGCCGGGACACCTAAATTGCCACCCACACCGACGTTTTTCCCGCAGGCTTTGGCCATTTCCCCTACGAGGGTCGTCACCGTGGTTTTACCATTCGAGCCGGTAATAGCTACGATGGGCGCAGCAGCCTCTTGTACAAACAGGTCGATATCGCCGATGACCAATATCCCGGCGGCAATAGCGGCAGCCACTGCAGGTTCTTCACGGGCAATGCCGGGGCTTAAAATAACCTGACTAAATTGCGTTAAAAAATCCGCCTCTAATGGGCCTAAGTAGAGACTGACATGAGGAAATTCGGCCTCGAAAACGGCCTGATTGGCAGGCGCGAGCCTGGAGTCGGCTACTGCAAAAGCCCGCCCGCTGCGCGTTAAAAAACGGGCCACTGAAAGCCCGGTTGCGCCTAGGCCCAACACAAGGGTGGAGTGTGAGGAGGCGATTAGACTCATAACTGTGCCGCTTTTAGGCTCATATCAACGCAACTTTTCCTATGAAGGCTTTTAAAAACAATTGATCATTTAACAGTTGTCGATCAGCGCAGTTTTAACGTGGCAAGGCCAAATAATACGAGGATCACGGTGATAATCCAGAACCGTACGATCACTTTTGGCTCCGGCCAGCCTTTTAATTCAAAGTGATGGTGTATAGGCGCCATACGAAAAATACGCTTGCCGGTGAGCTTAAACGAAGCCACCTGCAAAATAACCGAAACAGTTTCCAGCACGAAAATGCCAGACATAATAAAAAACACAATTTCGTGGCGCACCATTACCGCCACCAACCCTAATGCACCGCCTAAGGCCAAGGCGCCCACATCGCCCATAAAAACTTGCGCCGGATAGGTGTTAAACCATAAAAACCCAAGGCCCGCCCCCGCCAGCGCCGAACAAAACACTACTAGTTCTCCAGTACCAGGCACATAAGGGATGTGTAAATACAAAGCAAATTTGGCATTGCCTACAAGGTAAGCAATGATCCCCAGCGCCGAGCCCACCATAACTGTTGGCATAATCGCCAGACCATCCAAGCCATCGGTAAGATTGACAGCATTACTCGCTCCAACCACCACGAAATACACAAGCAGGATATAAAACACCCCCAAATCAATGGCGACGTTTTTGAAAAACGGTACGTACAATTGGGTTTCCGTCGGCAGTGTGGCCGTGGAATACAGATATATACCAACCGCCAAAGCGCCTAGTGATTGCCATAGATACTTCCATTTGGCGGGCAGACCTTTTGAGTTTTTTTCAATTACCTTGCGGTAATCATCCACCCAGCCTACTAAGCCATATATAGCCAGAATAAACAGCAAAGCCCAAACGAAACGATTGGTCAGATCGGCCCAAAGCAACAAGCTTACGCAAATGGCAAATAAGATTAATGTGCCGCCCATTGTGGGTGTGCCGGACTTACTTAAGTGGCTTTTGGGACCGTCGCTGCGCACAGATTGGCCCATCTGCATACTGCCCATCGTGCGAATAAACCAAGGGCCTGCCAACAAGGAAATACCTAGAGCTGTTAATACACCCAATATCGCCCGCAACGTGAGGTATTGCACCACGCTTAAAATATGTAATTGCGCCTCAAACTGCTGGGCGAGCCAAAGTAACATCTAATTGCGCTCCACTTTAAATCGGGGTTGGGTGATATTCAGTATCGAGTTATTGCTCACGCGTCGGCCCATTGGCCAAAAGGCTTTCAACAATTTGTTCCATGTGCGCACTGCGTGAGCCTTTAATTAAGCAGCTGACAGAGCGGACAAGCTTGGGCTTTAAAATGTTTAGCAATTCCTGTTGGTTCAAAAAATGTTGCCCCCCAACACCGAAGGCCTGCGCAGCAGCAGTACTTAAATCGCCGCAGGTAAACAGCTGGTCAATCCCTGCGTTTTTGGCCAACCGGCCTATAGCGGCGTGTTCGGCTAACGCACCCTCGCCCAACTCTTTCATATCTCCCAACACCAAAATACGTTCGCCGGGCCGCTCGGCCAGATAGGCAATAGCCGCCGCAACCGAACCGGGGTTGGCATTGTAGGTATCATCAATGAGGATTGCACCTGTTGGCGCAATTTTCGCTTGCATGCGGCCTTTTTCGCCACCGAATTGCGCTAAACCTGTCTGAATAGCAGAAGTCGATATGCCTGCGGCAAACGCCATACTCGCCGCCGCCAGTGCGTTTGCCACATTGTGCTTACCTAACACGGCAAGCTCGATAGGCACTAATGCGTCTTCAACCAACCAATTAAACGCCCAAGCACCGGAATTGAGCGCGCGCGCGTCAATCGCATGACTGAACAGTCCTGCGGGTGAAACGGCCTGCGGATGTAAACTAAAACCGACAGTGCGGTATGCACATGTACGCGCCTGAGCGGCATAGACATCATCTGAATAGGCGTCGTCCAAATTGACCACTGCAGTGCCGCCGACACTTAAGCCGTCAAATATGCGCAACTTTTCCTCGCGAATCGCCGCTAAGGAGCCAAACCCTTGGATGTGCGCGGGCATGACATTATTGACCAAGGCGATATTGGGCTTGGCCAGCTCTGTTAGATAGGCTATCTCACCCAAACCACTGGCGCCCATTTCAATTACTGCAAACTGATGAGAGGGCTGCAGTTGCATAAGCGTGAGCGGCACACCTATGTGGTTGTTCAGATTGCCTGCGGTGGCGAGTGTGAAGCCTGCCTGCTCACAGATGCTTTTGAGCATGCCCTTAACTGTAGTTTTGCCGCAGCTACCGGTAATCGCGAACAGCGTGCCGTGAAATTTTTGGTTTCGCCAGTAACTGGCTATTTTGCCCAAAGCGGCCACTGTGTCATCTACGAGAATCTGTGGCAGGCAAAGCGTACTATCCAGGCGCTGGACTACAGCAGCGGCGGCACCCGCCTCAGCCACTGCGGCTAAATATTCGTGGCCATCAAAATTCGGGCCGCGCAATGCAAAAAATACATCGCCAGCTTTTAGGCTGCGACTATCGGTGCAGACGCTGGCTACAGGCCGATCCTCCCCCACAAGAGTGCCTTGGGCAACGTGTGCCCAGGTGGCTAAGTTCATCATTTATGCGCCCTCGGAACGAGGATATACAGCCAGCGCCGTCTGCGCTAAAGCGATATCGCTCATGGGTAGAATAAGCTCGCCAATGTGTTGATAGGTTTCATGCCCCTTGCCAGCGAGCAATAGCCAATCATTGGGAGCGGCGGCGTTTATAGCTGCAGCTATGGCTGTTGGACGATCTACCTCCTTCAGCCAAGCGGGTTTACCAAGCCCGAGGCTAATATCGGCAATAATTTGCTCAGGGTCTTCGCTGCGCGGGTTATCGCTAGTGATTACGATAACGTCTGCCCCCTGCTCCGCCACCTGTGCCATAAGCGGGCGCTTACCTGTATCGCGATCACCTCCACAGCCAAATACAACCCAAACTTTACCCGTGGCATGCACACGCACAGCGGCTAAGGCTTTGGCGAGCGCGTCGGGGGTGTGAGCATAGTCCACGACAACTTTAGGAGCACCGGAACTCGCGGGGATCAAATGCATGCGGCCAGTAACCGGCTGTAAAGCTGCAGCTAGGGTCGGCAGCTGCGGCCAGAGTGCAGGATACAGCGCCAGCAATGTGGTAATGCTGGCCAATAGGTTCTCTAAATTAAACTGTCCCAGCAAGGGTGAATGCAGCCTTTGCTGCCCCCATGGGCTCACATAATCAAAGCTGATTCCCTGCTCGCTGTACTTACAATTAAGTGCATAGGCATCGGACGTGCCGCTAAGCCCATAGGTCAATAAACGCGTGTGCGACGCTATGCCACGCTGCATAGCAATCGCATATGCGTCATCGACATTGATGACGGCCAACGGCAAATCAGGCCAGGCAAACAAGCGCTGTTTTGCTCGCGCATAGGATTGCATATCGCCGTGGTAGTCCAAATGATCGCGTGTGAGGTTCGTGAAAACAGCAGCAGCAAACTGCACGCCTTCAACCCGTCCTTGATCCAGCGCGTGAGAAGAGACCTCCATGGCTACTTGAGTGATACCTGCATCTAGCAGAGTACGTAAAATCCCCTGCAGGTTTATGGCATCTGGTGTGGTTTTCCCGGTGTCGGTGAGTGTAGCGCGCCAATGACCGTAACCGAGCGTGCCGATAACGCCCGCCTTTTCTGCGCTGGCGGCTTCTAATAATTGGGCCAATAAAAATGCGCAGGTCGACTTACCGTTCGTGCCGGTGATGCCAATGAGGTTGAGCGACTTACTTGGGTGGCCGTAAAAACTCGCTGCCCATTGCCCAAGATAAGCTTTAGGCGCCTCCAGCGGGATGAGAATATCTGCCGAAATGTCTGGCAAGGGCAAGGCATCATCCACTGCGATCCACTGCGCACCCAGCGCTAGAGCCTGGGCGATATGCCGACTGCGTATAGGCTCGGCGGCCAGTGCAAAGAACAGATCGCCAGGCCGTACCGTTCGGCTATCCAACTGAAGGCCTGCCGCGAATAAGGGCGCCCGGGCCGGATCGATAGTTGGCAAAAAGGCCCCGAGGGGCCTTGTGTAAGCGTTTGTCATGGGCCGCTCGCCGCTAGTTGTCGCGGCTGAGCCGGAGGTACATTTAACAGCCGCAACGAGCTGTCCGCCACCTTAGCAAATACCGGTGCAGCCACCTCTCCTCCGTAATAACTACCTTTAGTGGGTTCGTTAATTACCACTACTGCCACAATTTCAGGATTATCCGCAGGAGCCATACCCGCAAATATCGCTACGTATTTGTTTTCGGCGTAGCCGGTGGAATCCACCTTGTGAGCGGTACCGGTTTTACCAGCAAACGTGTAAGACTCCAGACGGGCGCGGTACGCGGTGCCGCCAGGCTGTACAACCGTTTTAAGCATCTCATTCATTTGCCCAGCCACTTTTGCGGAGACGATTTGCTGAGGCTTTTTATCCTCAAGCGATTTGCCATCTTTTTTAAGCAAACTTACCGAATGAAAACGCCCTTGGTTGGCAATCATTAAATAGGCCTGCGCCAATTGCAAAGGAGTTGCGCTCATGCCCATACCAAACGCTAAAGTTGCGCGCTCTATAGGTTGCCATTTAGTGTGGCTGGGTAAAATACCTGCACTCTCACCTGGAAAACCAACGCCGGTAATTTCGCCAAATCCACTTTTATGCAATAAATCCCGCACTGATTGCGGCTCTAAATCCAACGCTAATTTACTAATACCAATTTGACTGGATTTTTGAATAATCGTAGTTAAATCAATTGCACCTAAATTGTGTTTATCTTTAAGTGTTTTACTACCAACCTGCAAATAACCTGGGCTGGTATTAATGATCGTTTCAGGTTTGTAGCGACCGGTCTCTAATGCCGTCATTATTGTAAAAGGCTTAATAGTTGAACCCGGCTCAACCACATCGGTAACCGCCCTATTGCGCAAATTATTTAGCGGAACGTTGGTGCGATTATTGGGGTTAAAGCTCGGCTGATTAGCCATCGCTAAAACCTCACCGGTTTTTGCACTTAATATCACCACACTGCCTGATAACGCGCCGCGCTCCTCTACCTGAGTTTTTAGCGCTTTATGTGCAGCATATTGCAAACGTAAATCGATGCTCAATTGCACGTCTTTACCTGCCATAGCGGCTTTTTTAAGGCCGAGATCTTTAACAACATTGCCTTTTAAATCTTTGATCACCTCTTTTATACCTGGGCTGCCGGTTAGCCAATTATCCAGCGCCAACTCCATTCCCTCTTGGCCGTGATCATCAATATTAGTAAAGCCCACTAAATGAGAAGCTACCTCACCCGCTGGATAATAGCGCTCATATTCCTCTTCGATACCAACACCGGGAATTTGCATTTGAGTAATTTCTTCTGCATCGTGCGGGGGTAATTTGCGGGCAAGGTAAATAAATTTACGGTCGGCATTGGCGGTGATTTTTTTCTCAACCTCGCTAGGTGATAATTTCAAAGCCTTTGCTAAACGAGCAAAATCCCGGCTATCAATTTTTTGTGGGTTGACAAAAATAGACTGTACAGGAGTACTCACCGCCAGCAATTCTCCATTGCGATCGGTGATCATGCCACGGTATGCACTTATTTTTTCCTGCCGCAATGTACGCGACTGCCCTTGCTGCTGCAAAAAATCGTAGCCGCGCTCTTGCCCTGGCAATACCTGTAATTGCGCCAAATGCCACGCCATAGCTGCAGGCATAATACCCAGCAACGAGCACAATAAAGTCAATCGCCATTTGGCGAGCAAACGAATCATATTTCGTCCTTAAACAAAAAAATTATCGATAACCTCATAAAGCATCCTTAGGTTTAGCGATAAAACGTACATTGCCAGGATTAACCATTTTCAACTGAGCGCCCGCTACGGTCTCCACCCGTGCGTAAGCGGTCATAGAACTCTTTTCCAACAATAATTGGCCGGACTCCACTTGCAATGCATTTAATTCTCGCCGAGTATTTTCCAAATTCGCAGTAGCTCTGCGCGCCAAGTGAGACTCATACACCACTGCCAGTGCCGATACCACAGAGCCCAACCACAACAATGCAATAACAAAAAAACGGCTCATGGCTAATACTTATTCTTATTTATAGTTTCTTGCGTTTGGCTGCCCGCTAACTTTTCAGCCACACGTAACACTGCGCTGCGCGCGCGGACATTATTTTTTAATTCTTCACTACCGGCTTTAATCGGTTTAGTCACCAAATCCATCGTGCGATTTATTTGATCTGCTCGAATAGGCAAACCCTTTGGAAACTCTTCGCCTTTAACTCCTTCCTTAAAAAAGCGCTTAACAATTCGATCTTCCAAACTATGAAAACTAATTACCGCCACTCGACCGCCCGGTTTTATTACTTCAAATGCAGCCTGTAAACCTTGTTGTAAATCGTCTAATTCTTTATTAATAAAAATACGTATCGCCTGAAACACACGGGTTGCCGGATGTTTTTCGCGCTCCCATTTAGGATTGGCAGCGGCCACCACCTCGGCTAGATCTTTCGTGCGCTCAAAAGGTTTTTTCTCCCGTCGCGCCACGATTGCTCGAGCGATGCGGCGGGCGAAACGCTCTTCACCAAAATCAAAAAACGCATGCATTAACTGGCTTTCTTGCGCTGTATTAATCCAATCAGCTGCACTGGGGCCTGCTGTCGTATCCATGCGCATATCCAACGGGCCGTCGTGCATAAAACTAAAACCGCGCTCGGCTTGATCCAATTGAGGTGAAGACACGCCTAAGTCCAGCAACACACCGCTGATCGCGCCCGCTAACCCCAAGCCAATTACAACGGCTTCGATGTCGGCAAAACTGCTATGAATTAGCTGTAAACGCGGCTCTGCGGCAAATTGCGTTTGGCCAAAAACAATTGCTTCTGGGTCTTTATCAAAAGCCAATACTCGCCCTTGCGGGCCCAGCTGCTGCAGGATGGCGCGAGTGTGACCGCCGCGGCCAAATGTACCGTCGATATAAATACCCGCCGGATCCTGCACCAAGGCTTGCACCGATTCATGCAATAACACTGAGCAATGCAATTGCTGGCTCACAACGAGAGACTCAACATTTCGGGCGGTAAATCAGTATCACCGTCGTCTGCCAACGTGCTTATCCAGGCTGCTTCATCCCATAACTCAAACTTTTTTCCCAATCCCACCAACATCAAATTTTTATCCAAACCTGCGTAATCCCGCAGCGTAGGTGGAATTAATAAACGGCCAGCGCCATCTAGCTCAAGCGGCGTGGCATAACCAATTAATAAGCGCTGAGCGCGCAATGCAGCTTTGTTAAAACTGGGTAGAGCTTCAATTTTCGGCAGGATTTGCTCCCACTCAGGTTCGGGATAAAGCAGTACACAGCGATCTTGGGTATGAGCAGTCAGCACCACGCGGCCCTGACATACAGACGCGAGCGATTCCCGACATTTTGCCGGTACCGCGATGCGCCCTTTCGCATCCAGACTGATAGCGTGGCTACCTTGAAACACCTATCCCCACCATTAAACTCAACTCCCCCACATTGCCCCACAAAAAAACACTTTTTACCACTTCGATACACTATATGTGGGAACCCAGTAAAGTCAAGGCGATGCCGCACAAAGCCGCGGCCTATGGGAACATTAGGCGGAAGTTAGCGCCCGCTTTGGTCATAATTCGAGCGGACTTCGGAGAAAATGCGTGCAAACGGAAAAGGCCTAGGCGTATTGAAACGTCCAAATTGTTTAAGACTTAAATTGGCTCGTGCGGGCTGCGGGGGAATCCAAATAGATACAACAAGGGCGGGCCGGGGGGCGACTACCCACGGTTATCAAAGGAGAAGAGCTGTGAAAATGAACTGATTTAAGGCGCGGAGAATATTTGATAGATGGGTGACTATATGAAAGGTCTTTGCAAGAACGCCGCTGCTTGTGCAAACCTGCTGGGCAAGCCTGGCTTAAGTTACTCGGCCGTGCCCTTGAAGGTGATTAAAAAATTAGGAATTTCAGACGCCGGCAGTGGCTTTGAATAAAAATAGCCCTGAAATACATCGCAGCCTAACGCCACCAAATGCCGCACTTCTTCAAATGACTCTACACCTTCAGCCACCAGCATTAAATTCATACGCTTAGCGATTGAAATAATCGACTCAACAATTAATATATTGTGCGGGTCGGTATAAATGTCACGCACAAATGCGCGATCAATTTTGATTGTATCCAAGCGAAAACTTTTTAAATACTGCAGTGACGAATAGCCGGTGCCGAAATCATCGATACTGATATGGACGCCTAAATCGCTAATCATATTGAGCATTTTAACCACCTCAGATGCTGATTTAAGCAGCGTGCCTTCGGTGATTTCTATTTCAAGCAATTTAGGATCAAACTGCTCAGCATCAAGAATGCTTCTTAAGTCCTCGTAAAGATCTCGCCTGAAATGGTCGACGGAAATATTCACGGAAATCATTAACTGGCGATGCTGAAAATAATCGCACTCCGCCGCCCATCGCGTCATCGTCCTTATAGACTCGGTTATAACCCATCTGGTCAGGTCAATAATGCAACCATTTTCTTCTGCTATTGGAATAAATTCCAACGGTGAAACGCTGCCTAATTCGCGATTATTCCATCGCAACAAAGCTTCAAAGCCAACAATTTCATTTTTACTGTAAGAAATTTTTGGTTGAAAATGCACTGAGAATTCGTTATTTGCAATTGCTTTTTGCAAGGCGCGCTCGATCAGTTTATGCCGCTCATACTGCACATACATTTCACGAGAAAATTGCCGGCTCGTATCCTTGCCTGCACGCTTTGCAGCGTACATGGCCATATCGGCGGACTTTAAAAGTTTTTCTGAGTGTTGCGCATCCTGTGGGAAGGCTGCAATACCCAAACTTGCAGAAATAAAAATACGCTTTTCTTTAATAGCAAACTCGCGCCGAAATGTGCGTAAAATACGCTGTGAGACTTTGGCCAAATCCGCTTCGGAGTCAATTTCACGCAATATTATAGTGAACTCATCTCCACCCATACGCGATACCAAATCATGTTCGCGCACACAAGATAACAATCGTTTAGAAGCAGCTTTAAGTAATCTGTCGCCGTAATCGTGGCCAAATCCGTCGTTGACCTCCTTAAATTTATCCAGGTCAATTACCAACAAAAAAAACGGCTTGCAGGTATGCTCCGCGTCTTTAATTTGCTCGCTTAACAAGCGGTTAAAATTGGCTCGATTTGAAAGACCGGTTAAAGCGTCGGTGAAAGCAGATAAAATGAGCTGCTTTTCAGCTAGTTTTTTCTGGCTGATATCTCTAATAATTAAATTATTAAGCCGGACATTATTAATTTCTTGAGGCCAGGCGGTTAAATTCAACACCAGGCTTGCACCACGCTTATCTGCAGCTATATAGTCCTCTTCTCCTTTAGCGTTGATCACAGATGCAATATCAGTTACGACCTGAGCTGTTTCACCGCGCTTAATACCTAAAAAACTAATATGCTTACTAATTAATGTACGGCGGTCGTAGTGAAATAGGTTTTCTGTTTTATTATTAAGGTCAATAATATAGCCAGCGGAATCGGTTTTGATGTAGGCATCGTTGACCGAATTTATAAAGCGCTGAAATAAGCTCTTATCCGATACCACCATAAAATACAGCGAGTCGATTTGCTTTTTTGAGCGAGAAAATGTAATTGACGCAGGGAATATTTCGCCGCTGGAGGAGGTCGGTAATAAATCCTCAAATACAAGAATTTCGTCTGCTGACTCGATGGTTTTTAAATGGCCAAAAACAGCATTAATGCGAGAGTGGCACTGCGCATCAAAAAGCGTATGTATCTCATCAATGATCATTTCAGTGGAGGTTCTGCCAAACATTAACTCTGCGGCAGGGCTAAATAATTCAATACAGCCGCGATCATCAAAGACCACTAAAGCATCGGTTGAGGCAGATAAAATGTTGTCTAACAGGTTCTGCTGGTATTCAAACGCTTTTATGAGATTAAAACGTTCACTCACGTCGCTGATACCGACCAGAATGAATTTATCATCGTCTTGGTCGAGAAAGGAGAAGGATACGGTGATATAGCTTACGGGCGGGTGATTAACGGGCAAACTGATGACGTTCAGCTCTGCATTCCTAGCGCGCATAGCGTTGGCGACTTCTTCAAAAGTTCGGCACCCGACTAAATCCGAGCGGCTAAAATCCAATAGCTGATCTAAATGAACCCCTACCGCATTAACTGCCAAAATAGAAAATGCACGCTGATTAACATTCAGCACAATTCCTTCTGCGTCACACAGAAGCATGGGCACAGGCAAGGAATGCAGTATGGCTCCTATTTTACCTAACATATCAGATAAACTTCTTGATCGTCCCGATAACGCTCTCCCCTCTAAAAGGCTTAATAATCCAGCCTCTAACGCCCAGTTCTTTACCGCGCTCCTTTGATACGCGATCAAATTCTGTTGTGAGCATAATAAATTGGGTAGTGCAGTCGGGCAATTCTTGTCTGACTCGTTCGATCATTGTCAAGCCATCCATAACGGGCATGTTAATGTCCACGATAGCAAGCGGAATGTTTTTGTATTCTTTTAATAACAAAAAACCCTCTAAGCCATTGCAAGCGATAAGTGAATCAATCCCATGTCCCTTAAGAAACGAGGAAACTTCGTTTACCATCACAGCCGAGTCATCAATCAGCATGACTTGCGCCATAGCCTTACCCCCACCCTTTTTTATTGAAATAACAGGCTTATGCTCTACCCGCCTGTTTATTTTAGATCAAGATGGCCATGTTGTAAGAAAAGCTCAGCAGATAAACTACACTAATAAGATTAGGCATAGCTGTATTCTAAATGTCGGCTTCCCTTGATGCCCCGTTATCCGTTTTAGATATAGAGATGGGAATTCAATCGAGTTTTAATAGCGAGCGATCGGCAATCGCAGTGTTGCTATCACATTTTTTAACAGCGCTCTTCAAAGGCAACCGCATGCTAGCATTGACGCGAACCATACATCCTAAAAACTGTAGCGCAATCGGCTGCACGATCTTGGTGTATGACAACAACGAAGAAGCTATAAATCTCATTAAGTCGCTATCAGCCGATGGCAATATTAAAATTCCTAATAAAGACGAAGAAACTATTACGGAATCTATTGCACAACTTGACCTAAACGAAAGCGATATTTGCGCTATTTTTCTCAGTGAAGAATTCGATAGTGAAGGATTAACAGGAATTGATATAGCGGCAAAATTCCACAGTGCCAAAAGCAACACCCCAATATTTATGCGCCTTACCGGCAATCGCACACTGAATGATTTACCTTTGGCGCAGCGCCAGCTTATTACCGGCTGTTACACCGCAAACCGTCCCGAACAGCTAAAAAAAATCACTGAAAGTTTTTTATATGGGTTCTATTTCCCCAATCATTTGGTACAAATCTTTTTAGAAGCAGGCTTATACACTCTCAGCTGTGCTATTGGAAATTGTGAAATTAAAAGTTCTGTTCCATTTTTAGTCTATGATTACACGCTGGCTGCAGAATTTACGAGCATATTGCCGATGCAATTACCCTTTGGTAACGGGGTACTAACCTTTTCTATCAAAGAGAATGACGCGCTTATTCTGATAAAAAATGAGCACACTGCATTAAACAGTGACCAGACTTCCACAGATCATTGCAATCAATTTATCAGCGAAATCACTAATCAATTTTGGGGAAAAGTGCGCAGAATGTGCCAGGCAGCTTACGGCAGTGAGCAACATAGGGCGCCAGTGACTATTCCTATTATTGTTAACCATCAGCAAAAATACATCAGTTTTGGCAATCACACACCACAGTTGTGTTTTCGCTACCTGTTAATTAGAGATCACTTAATTCCCGAGGCTATTAGTGTGGAGTTTAAAATTATCTTTAACACAATTTTAAGGCCGAAGGATTTTTACGAGCTGTTGCCGCGCATTGCTCCCACAGCAGAGGACGATCATTTTGAGAGCTTTCCCTAAGTTCTAAGCAATGAGAAATAATTGATGGAGTATTCTCAACCTAAATATCTAAATTCGATTTACTGAGTTAATTATCTTCACTTAGTAGAACAGGTAGCAGCGCTATATCAGCCCACTACAAGCCAGCCCCGCCACGCAGATCAACCATTGCCCAGCAGCTAGAATTATCAAGTGTTTTTGTAATCGCAAACAGCCTTGCGCACGCGCTTTTAAATCTCGCTCCGATGGGTATTTTATAAGCCCCAAAGCCAATAGACTCTCATCGAACGATCTATACGCAGACTCGCTATGTTGCTCACGCCATAACGTCATAATCTTTAAATCTAGAAGCACCCGCATGCTTAACCATGCGGCGGGCAAAGCGAGCACCATAACGCTCAGGTGCAATATTTTGCCTGTATGCAGCCCTTCTTGAGCCAATACTAATGCCAGCGCACTTATGACTGAGGCTATTAGGCTTAGCAACATAAATGGCCAGCTGCTATCAAGCAGGCTCGCGGTGGTAGTTGCTAAAGTTTGGGCGGGAGTCGTCATGGCTTGAGCACCTTCAAACATCAGCCAGCGCGAGCAATTGTTCGCGCTGGGCCGAGGAGATAATCACACAGCTGCGCTGCTGGGTGAGCAGCTCAAGGGCTGCCTCTACCGAATAATTGCGATAGCACACAAGCCAAGCAGCTATTGCTGCAGCGCTACGGGACACACCCAGAGCACAGGCGACCAACACTGGACCAAGTTGCTGCGTCTGATCAATGGCCTGCGCCGCCGTGCGCAATTGAGCTGAAGCTATGGGTAATAAATCTAATGTTGGCAGAGCGCGATAGGTGCCAGTATGGATTACCGGCAGTTCGGCAGTCAGGTCAACAAGACCTGGGTTCGCTTCGAGACGAAGTATGAGCTGTGGTAAAGCGCATAGCGCACCAAGGTAGACACCAGGCACAATCTGCGAAACTTGCGGACGGGTGCGCAGGTGATACCAAACATTTATACGCGCACCCCAATAGTAGGGCGCTAGAAACGCGTAATGACTGAAGGCAATTCGTCCATCTGCTTGTTTGCCTAAGTGCGCAGCGCTCCCCCCTAAATAAACCGCCGCCACATAGCCAAGCGCGCAAGCTACCCAGCAAAGCAAACTTGCCGTGACGCTCGGCCACAGCTGCCAGGCAGGCAAGGCCAAAGCAGTGGCACCGAGGGCATAATACCGAGCTAATTGCCGGCGGCGGATTATCGGCTCCGGCCGCAAGCGCCATATGCCAGGCTGCTCAGGAACGGCCAGCAGGCAAAAGGCACCCGCCCATAAACCGCTGAGCAGGTCGATAACATGGTGTTGCCAGGTGGTTAAAACAGAGAGAGCAATCAGCCAGCACCAACCATCCACCCCATATCGCCAGCGGCTGCCCCGAGTATAAAGACGGTATTGCCGCCAAAGTACGAGCAACAAAACTATATGCAGAGAGGGCGCCTGGTTATAAGGCAGGTCGAACTGTGCCAGAGCAGTAAACAGGCTGCCGAACATGCCATCGGTAGCCTCGCGTTGAAAAGCAAACTTCAGCGGGAAAAATAAGAAAGCACTGATGCACAACACTTGAGCCAATAACAGCCGCTTGACCAGACGTAGCAAGCTCGCCCTCGTGGCGGCAAGGAATAGAGCTAAACCGTAAAAAAGATCAATGGTCCAGTAAGGCACTATCGTCCAGGGCCAAAATGGAATCCGGTGCTCCCACGCAAAGTAAAACGATGGCACCGGCTCAAGGGTGGCAGTGTATTGATTGACATTGTTATAGGTGGCAAAAAAGATAACGCCCAACAGCGCACCAGCCAATAGCGCCCAGCCCCATGGATGGGATTCAGGCTCGGTAAGATGAGACTGAGTATTCTGAGGCGAATTAGTCATGATTTTTTTGCGCGAGACTGACGGTAAAAATGCCCCAGTCATCGGCCAGGGTATAGCACTTGGTAAATCCAGCTGCGGTCACTAGCTGATCCATTTCCGCCTGCACGCGACGGCGCATTACCCAAGCGTCACCGCCGCGGTGGCTCGCCAAAACCCGTGCAATAAATTCCAACTGCGGATGCCAGGGCTGGCCGGTATAGACCAGATAACCACCGGGTTCTACTGCCTCGCCCAAGGCCTTAAGCGATGCCTGCACGATGGCGTTATCGGGGAATAATTCGTATAGGCCCGACACCACCGCAAGTGTCGGTCGAGGGCTTATGCTGAGAATACTGGCCGGATCAAAGGCGTCCCCCTGTACAAATTGAGCGATGCTTTGCAGCCCCATGGACTTTATCAAAGCCTGCCCCTGACTAACATTGAGCGGTGAAAAGTCCCGCAGCAGCATCGAATCCGGTTTGTGCGTCAGCGGGGCAATTGCCTCTAAATCGTACCGGCCGTGACCTGCGGCTATATCCACAAGATGCACCGGCTGCTTGCGTGCCTGCAGTTGTGCTATGGCGCCTTGTAATACCTGTTGTACATGCGCCTTACGCTCGCGGATACCGCGCCAACCGATGGCATCTAGATAATTTCGATCAATGATGCGGCCGAGAAAACCACGCCCAGAGGCTGTGTTCCGGTACACATAATCTAGCGTACTTCCCGAATCGAAGCCGGTCTCCCAGCCGAGCTTGACCCCGTCAGACAATCGAGCGCCAAGTTTCTGCATCGTGGTTTTGGTAATAGCAAACTGCCAGCGTTTAGGGCTATACCAAGGCAGCGGCTGTTGCAGGCGCTTGAACTCATCAAAGCTGTAGCCGCTTAAATGAGCATTTAATAAAGCGGGCTCGGCGGGCGCCTGTGCAAAGCGGGCACTGATAAAAGCGGTGATTTTCGCAACAGCCGGAGCGCGGTCCCGCTCGCCTAAGGTGTCATGATAAAAGCCGGGCAAGTGGTGTAATTCTTTAATGGTACTGCCTAAGCCTTGAAAAAAACGCTGCTGCGGTTGTTTGTGTACTACCCAGTCACTGCCGGAGATAAACATTTGTGTGGGCACATGGATCGCTCCGGCATCACTAACCACCCGCTCGGCAGCTTCGTATAGCCCGAGCAGAATATTCACCGAGATGGGCCGAGTGATCAGTGGATCGCTGTTGTAGGAGGCTATGCGCTCCTCGTCATGGGTAAGGAATTTGGCTTTTACGTAGGAATTAACGAAAAAATTGCCCCGCAACCTGTGCTGCAGCTTTAAACCTGGTACAGCAAAAGGCACGTAAAGTTTGACCTTAAACGCAGGTGAAGCCAGCGTCAGGCAGCGAATGTTGGGGGCGTAATCGTGTACCCAAGTGGCCGCTAATACAGCACCCACACTTTGCGCGATGACCGCCACATCAGGCAATGCCAAGCCCTCGCGGCTGGCGGCAAAGCGCACAAATTCGTCCATATCCCGCACAGAGCGTCCAATGCTGGGGCTATACCCTCGCACGCCGGGCGAGCGCCCATGGCCTCGAGCATCCCAGGCGTAAAAGGCAAAATCCTCCAACCCCAGCTCGTCCACCAAGTGGGCCACTCGGCCTGAGTGTTCATGGCCGCGATGAAACAAAATAATCACGCCCTTGGCAGTTTTGCTGCGAGCGGGCCAGTGGCGGAAGAACAACGGGTAGTTATCGCTGGTAGTAAATACAGATTCCTGGGCGATGCGGGTCATATAAACTCCTGTGACTAGTCCTTAAAATGGACGGGAAATGATAAAAATTTGGGCGGACATTAAGTCCACCAGTAACGCACTAAGTGGAAAAATATCGGCGCGGAAAAGCTTAGTGAATCCACCCGGTCAAGCATGCCGCCATGGCCTTCTATCAGCGATCCCCAATCTTTAACGCCGCGATCTCGCTTGATGGCGGAGAGCACATAGCCGCCAAAAAAGCCCATAACATTAATGACCAAGGCGACCAGTGCCGCCTGCCAGATACTAAAAGGTGTGATCCAGTAAAGCGAAGCGCCTAAAGCCACGGAAGATGCCCAGCCACCGAGCAAACCTTCCCAGCTTTTTGATGGCGAAATAGCGGAAGAGAATTTAGTTTTGCCAAACAACTTGCCCCAGACGTACTGAAACACATCGCTCGCTTGTACGACCAAAATCAAAAACACCAGCAGCAATACGTTTTTGCCTTCATATCCGGCAATTTCCAGCATCAACAGCGCAGGGATATGGGAAATACAATAGACACAAATCATCAGCCCCCATTGCACCTTGGCTGCACGCTCCAAAAAGCGCGTGGTATCGCGGCCTAAGGAGGCTGAAATAGGCAGTAATAAAAAGCCATAGACGGGGATTAAAACGGAAAACAGGCCGTACCAGTGTTGCGCCACCAAATAATATTGCAGAGGCAGAAGCACAAAAAAGCTCCACACCAGTGCCCGGTGATCGCCCCGGCGAGTATGGGTAAGTGAGACAAATTCGCGCAGCGCTTGAAAGGAAATAAACGCAAATAACAACACTAGGGCAAACTCGCCGATATAAATGGCAAGGCCTATGGTAACGATCATTACCCACCAGGCATTGGTGCGCGCATTCAGATTGTTCACCACCGCCTGCGCCGATTGGCTGTGGGCGCGGCGGGCCAGCACAAAACCGATAGCTGAGGCCAGTATCAGCACCGCAAACAAACCGGTAAAAACAGCCGTAAGAGCACCGGTAAGTGTGTCCAGCGAGAGTGGTGGTATGGTCAAAGACATCATGGCTGATCACTCGGGGCTAAGGCTAACAACTGATTACGGCAGCGGGTTAAAAACCCCTGGCGATCCTCACCTGCCTGCAGATGCAAAACCTCTCCAAACGTGAGGCTACACAACAATGGCACGGGCACAAATACACCTTTGGGCATAACGCGGCCGAGGTTTTCAATCCACACAGGAATTAAATCCACATGCGGAAATGCCTTGGCGATGTGATAAAGGCCGGTTTTAAAGGGCAACAAATCATCGCCAAGATTGCGCGTGCCTTCGGGAAAAAATATTAACGAATGCCCCTGAGAGAGGGCCGCGCCCATTAAATCCAGTGGATTAGGATCGCTGCGAGATGGCTTACGTGGAATCAGCACACTTTGAAATACCCGCTCGCTTAAATAGCGGCGTACCGGCGTGGTCTGCCAGTAGTCGCCTCCGGCCACCGGGCGCGTTATACGTCTTTGCACCAGAGGCAAGGCTGCCCAAAGCGTAAGAAAATCTCCGTGGCTGCGGTGATTGGCAAAGAAAATACGTTGGCGATCCGGCATTAGCGGTGCCTGCCAAATAGGCTTGGCGCCGGTTATTAAACGAGTAAAACCGCAAAGACCGCGGCCAATCCATTCAGCTGTGGACATAAAAATCCTTATGTTGATTAACAGTGAGGTAATTCGCCAAGGGCGGCTTTAATACGCGCCGCCATGTTCGCGGCCATCAACAGGCACAGCACCCAGGGCAACCAGTTGAGAACAGCAGGCAACAAAAAGCCTAGGCCTACCGATAAACCCAGGGCGCCAAATACAAAGGCGCGATCACTTTTACCCATAGGGCCTTGATACTGGCGTTGCACCCCGATCATTGGCCCCAGGGCGCCAGTCATTTCCGACAGAGCCGCGCACCATATGACCGCAAAAATACCCAGCGGTGAAAAAGGTGGTATCAAGCAAAATGGCAGGTACAAAGCCGCATCGCTAATCACATCGGATAATTCGTTAAGGTACGCGCCCAGTGGCGATTGTTGGTGATGCTCGCGGGCAAGCATGCCGTCCACTGCATTAAACGCCATGCGCACAAACATCCACAGGGGTAATAACAAAAACCAGGCGGGTGTCGTCAGGGCGCTCACATAAAGCCAAACACCTAATGCAATGGAGATGACCATTGCCGCAAGCGTCACGCTATTGGCCGTAACGCCTACCGCAGCCAAGCGCTGCACCAAGGGACGGAGTAGATTCTGAAACGCGGGTTTGAGTTGGTAAATACTGATCATAAATTCCTTGTTTACCGGCAGCCGGGGGTCGACACAAAAAAGCGCGACAATTTAGCAGATTTTAGCTCACTGCGATTATTTATCCGCGCAGTGACTGCATTAATCGCACGCGCAGAAAGACCGGAGCGTTGCGAGCTTGGCAAAGTGGATTTCAGCCAATTCGCAAATAACGAAAGGCGAGTGGAGAATTAAGTTTATGAATGCAGTATCGAGCCCTATTTAATTGAGTAAGGGCTTATGTAGTTTGCGCACAAAACAGCGGCATAAGCGTACAAGAATTTTTAACTGCAGCAAGTGAGGAGACAGGGAAATATTGACGGAGATTTTGTAGAGAATTTAAACGTGAGTTAAAAATTAATTAACTTAGTCGGCGGTGAAAGCGCATGCGGCTAACTAGGTGTTTTTAAAAACGTACAAGCACGTCCATGAAATCTTGGTGCGGACATTTTGTCCTATATAGTTTTTGAAAAGGCCCATTAATTAGACAATCAAAAATTTCTGCAACGTAAATACACTACAAGGCAAGCTAATTTAGAAATTTTAAATCCAAAAAACGATAAATGAGTAACTGAACTTGCATTTAAACACTGGCAAGCACACTGAACAAATAATCCGCTCAGTGTGCTTGCGCAAGGTTAATTAGCTTTTAATAAGCCGAGTTTATAAGGCCGCGCGTCGTAAGTTCCGGTGTAACCATTAAGGTTTGCACCCTGATACAAAAATTGCATTTTACACGCGTCTATTTCCATTTTTTCATCGTAACCCGACCGTATCATTTCGCCGTGGCTAATTTGTCCGCTCCATGCAGTGGAGGGGAAAGTAACATTATTCAACCCAGCAAAAGGATCACTTTCAGAAGTTTTATGCGGTACCCATGGGCCGTCAAGACTGCTTGATGTCCAAGAGCGGAAGAAACGTTTTGATTCAGCAGTACCCCAGCCTTCAACCAATAATAAGTATTTGTTCTGGCCTTTGAGTTTATACACATTACCCGCTTCGAATAAAATGCTTTGCCCACCAGCACCCTGCACATTGGCTGTTTTAACCTGACTAACATTAAAGTTTGGAAAGTTAGCAACGGTGGTACTTACGTAATACATTTTTCCGTCGTCTTTAAAGAAATACAAATAACAATTGGTATCGTTACAGATCACCCAATAATCCAAAGCACCGCCGTATTGATCATTGCCAGGCCATAGGGTTTTTGGAGCGCTCCAGCCAGTATCAATGCTATTTGACGTGGTGTATTTCGCAGGCCATTGAGTAAAAATATACCATTTGTTTTGAGGGGCGAAATAAAACACCTGGGGTGCAACTGTTGAGCTGCCACCTGGTGAAAATTGTTGATAAGTTCCAGATGCAGCCTGATTAAAATCGGTAAAACTCGAGTACATGGATTTGTAACCACTGTTATATACAGTGGCAAATACATGATATTTATTGTTGTAATAAACGATCGTTGGATCTTTAACCGACGCATCGCCATTGCGCGGATTAATTACCGGAGCGGCCGATGAGGTCCAGCGCAGCGTGCTAGGCAAATCGCAGCTTGGCTGGTTTGGGTCCACTGGATCGGTTATCGGTGGCTCTACAAATTTGCCTCCTGTATTAGAATAGATTGCAAATCCGCTAATGGTTGCGTTATCAACCGTTGAGGTTAGATCAATAGTAAGTTTTTCGTCGTTTACTTTTATGTTGTTTATTACAACATCGTAAGCAACATCCTTCCCGGCTAAATCAAATATATCTGCATTTTGTACCGCTGGTTGGCCTTCCACATTTACACTAAAAATCCGCGCGGCCCGAGTAGTTTGATACATTTCTACAAAATGTAATTTGACGCTATAGGTGGAATTAGTTACCGGTACTTCATATTTCAACGTACCGTAACGCTCAGTTTGATACAGCGTGCCTTGGCTGACACCGGTAATCGGGTTAGTCGTGGAATTGGTGGTTCCAGCCGAGGAAAAACGATCTGCCTTGTATTCAACATTATTAAATGTGATGGCAGGCCCGCCTGCATTTATTGCATATACCAGGGAGGCACCCGCAGGTATACCGCCAGAACTTGAAGAAGTAGATGATGAGCTTGAGGACGATGAATTGCTGGAAGACGAGCTTGAAGAACTTGAGCTACTAGAAGAACTATTAGAAGAAGAGCTAGTTGACGAGGAGCTACTGGAGGAGCTGGAAGATGAGCTATTGGGGTCGGTTGTTGTACCACTACATGCCGCGAGCGATGCAGTCAGTGTCAAACCAAAAAGAATTCTTTGCCAATTTATGGCTTTAATATCACGAATGACATTACCTATTAAATGAGCGTTCATTTTTCTCGCCTCGATGATTAGATGAATTACGTGCTCACAGTCTAAAAAAGCGTGCAACATAAAAATTATTAAGACATATGTAGCGGCTGCAATCTAAATAGCGCTATATTTTTTACAGGCTATTTAAAGAAAAAAAGGTGGATATCCTTATCCACTAAGTGGGCACAACTATCGTAAATTTAGTGCTTATTATTGTTTTGGATTTTGTTTAATGTAATTCATTAACCAAGTCATGGAAGGGCGAGCGGTACCATTTGAAGTTAACAAACCAGAACCGGTAATCCACGTACTGCCTTCCACGTATCCCCAAATGGTAATGCCCTTCACACCTGGATGAGCGAATAACACTGGGAAATGTGCTTGGAAATTTTGCAGCTGCTGTTGGTCATTGGTTAAACCGATGTCGTACTCAGAAATATAAATAGGCACTTTCAATTGGTTATAAATATCATCCAATCCAGCCTTTAAATTCGCTGCGGAGTAATTTGTAACGTCATGGGACTGCATGCCTACAGCATCTAAATAGCCGCCTTGTGCAAGAGGTTTAGCCAAATCAATGAATTGTTGATGCTGATATTGAAAGGTATTGTAATCGTTCAATATTAGAATCGAATTCGGGCAGTATTGACGCGCTAATTGAAACGCTTTTTGAATCCAATTATTACCAAATGCTTTTTGAGCATAGGCGGCAGGTTGGTGCCCTTGTACTGCCTCATTCACCACGTCAATCATTGCGGTGTCTGGGTAGCGAGTACAATAATCTTTAATCCATTGTTCGATTTCCGCCGCAGTTTCAGTTGCACTTAGGTTATCAATCCAGGTTGGACGTTGGGCACCCCAAACAAACGTGTGGGCTTTAACAGGAATATTCGCCATGCGCGCGTATTTATAAATGTTGTCGAGCGGACCCCAATTATATTGATTGCGCGTGCCTTCAACAGAACCCCATTTACCTTCGTTTTCCGGCGTTATTTGATTCCAGTAAGTACCAAAATCTGATCGCACCGCTCCGCGCGTGGTGATATTACCTACGAAGAATTTAGGTATTTTGCGTCCACCGCTTGAAGAAGTTGATGTCGAGCTGCTACTGCTTGACGAGCTGCTAGAAGTTGAAACTACATCAGGTGGATCGATAGTGCCGGCATAAGGACCAATATGCAGCCAATCCAGATCTAGAAAATCAGTTTCACCAGCGGTTACACGAATTTTTTGTACACCGGCCGCAAGCTGAACGCTGCCTGCTTTCCAGGTTTTAAACTGACCCCAATCGGCTACGTTCGGGACTTTAAATTCCTGCACCAGTGTTTGATCACACTGACTTATTTTTAATGTTCTACCTTCGCCTACGGCACCGGAGCGCACGTAAATATCGTACGTGCCGGCATTTTGCACATACACCGAATATTCTAAATATTCGCCGTTGGTAATCCAGCCGACTGCATTGCCACCAGAAATTGCTTTGATATCAACCCCAGTATCCGTGCGATATTCACCGCCTTCATTGGCTTCCGAAGAATCAGAATAACCACTTGGGTCAAAATCCTCGGCCTCAACTTTTCCAGGAATAACCGCAGCAAAATTTTGAAAAGCCGCTGCGTTAGTACTTGGGCAAGTGGGGTGAACAACGCCGCCTGTTGAGGAAGAACTGCTTGAAGAACTACTAGAAGATGAAGAACTGGATGAAGACGAACTGGACGAGCTTGATGAACTTGACGAGCTACTGCTGGATGGCTGAACAGCTCCACCGCAACCGGAAATAACAAAACTAGCTATAACAGCTAGATTGAAATGTTTGTTAAGAGGAATTTTCATATAGGCACCTTAAAATGGTTATCGCGTTGGTTGGCCTTGAAATATTTTATTCATCGGGCTGTTTAATCCCTGATAGGTAACGGGAGTCACCTAGCTTCCAATAGCCAATCAACTGTTCGCCATATTACCGACTGCCCCAGCATTTTCTGGGTAATACCTCTCAATCCTAAGGATTCGTTTTATAGTATGACTAATAAATAGTTATATAGACTCTTTGCCCTCGCCTACGAGGGCTATCTCCTGCGAAAGCTAGATGCGCTGAAAACCGCTAAACCGCAACAAAACAGATAAAAACTGGTGATTAGAGCAGGTAAGCCTGGTTTACTAAACAAAGGTTGAGGAGAATCAGCTGCGAGTGGATGTAGCTACTAAGCACGTTATATATAGGTAATGAACTATTTGGGTGAACGCTTGGCGATCTGAGCCGCCTCATCTACCCCAGGGGCTCGTACCAGATTTTTTGCCATGAGAGGAGCGTTAATTTAACGAACTGACTCATTTAAATGTTTAATAAAGAGATTTACAAAACGCATTTTTCCTTTGGCAAAATTAATTGCAACGTAAAAGCCACCGACTCGAGATCATCCGCATCCGCATAGATCACCTGCCCTTCTGGCAACACTATACGCACATCGCCACCAAAATCGATGATAAATTGCCGAACAGCGTCCATGCCGATGCCTCTGCCCGAAAGCGTATCAACATTATTTTTTGTGCTCATTCCATGTAAAAATATACTGTTGGCAACATCTAACCGAGTGAATTTTTTATTCTCTGGCAGCAATCCCTTGTCCAGCCTTTTTTGGTAAAGGCGATGTAGATTTAAACCGCAACCATCATCAGTTAAGCGGATGCATAAATTAGTTTGCTTTATTTCAACGTCCAGAAAAATAGTACCCTGCGCTTCTTTATTATTAGCTAGTCTGGTGTGCGCATTCTCAATACCATGGTCGATGCAATTTCTAAATAAATGTGTAAATATATCGCGCAATAGATCGTGAGCAGATTCTTTAATCAATATTCCCTTATCATGAATAGCTACAGCCGGTGCATTCTTGCCCGCCTGAACAGCAAGGGATGGCAGTGAATTTATCAAAGGGGCTAATAAATCAGTTAGCGAGGCTGCAGATATTTTATTGATAACGGTATGCAGTGACAGATAAATTTCAGGCGCTGCTGATTTTATTGATTCAACACTCGACTGCAGTTCATTTAGCACTAGCTCATCAATCCATACGCCGTGGCCGCTTTCTACCGAGCCTTGATTGGCTCGGACTATGTTCGTGTAAATGTGTTGATATTCTGCAACGATTGCTGCAACCGTTTGCAAGTCTTCTAACAACTTATCTCGACACTGCTCTGCGAGCAGGCAATGCACGTTGGCATAAAATGATTCCGCCTGGTGGGCAGCGTTGGCAATATAGCTAAAACCAAAAGTCCGGCTATTGCCCTTGAGCGTGTGCATATTACGAAATATTTTCCCCATGACCTGCTCATCAAATACTGTTGAGTTCAGGATTATTTGTTTGCTATCTACAATGTAACGAGCAGAGGATTCACAGAAATTGCTGTAGGCTCGCGCGCTAACACAAAGCAATTGCGCAACAATATCCAATTCGCGTTTTTTAATACTAGCTTCATTCTCTAAAGCCTTAAGCTGTGTAACATCGCGTACAGATACCATTATTTTTACCACATTGCGATCGGTGTTGAGTATCGGGCTCCAATCCAAGGAAATAATTTTATCTCCACTATCAAGCGCCAATTGATATTCAGCAAGTAAAAGGTGGGAATTTAAATCATAATTTATTTCGTTAGCACCAATAATTGAATTAAGGCTTGATTGAATCTGACTTATTTTATCCCCATCCAGTACGGCGTGCGTAAATAATAAATCCAAAACATTGCGACCAGCGATAGATTTGGTTTCAAAAATGGATTCTAAAAATAGCGAATATTCTTGATGGATACTGCCATCTTCTTCAACCGTAAATATCCCCTGGCGCATGTTGCTCAGCAACGCTTGTATATCGCGGTTTTTATCTGCCAAATCGCGAGTGCGCTCGGATACTTTTAGCTCCAATAAGCGATTTTGCTCCTCAACTAAATGCTGTTTACGCTTCTGCAAATAGATTACATAGGCAATAGATAAAACACCTAACAGCGTATAAAGCGTAAAAGCCCACCAGGTTTTCCAAGGTGGCGGCAGTTGGATAACAGTAATTGACTTGGGCAGATCAGTCCAAACGCCATCGTTATTTGAAGCGCGCACGTTAAATACGTATTCACCTGGGCTAAGGTTCGTATACTGCGCCTCGCGTGCAGTGCCAATTTCGCGCCAGTTTTGATCAAAGCCTTCTAGTTTATAAGCGTAGTGATTTTTTTCAGCATCTCTAAAATTAAGCGCGGAAAATTCAAACGAGAACATACGTTGCGTATGGTTAAGAGTAACGCTTGCAGATCTATTAATAACTTTAGTTAATACAGAATCGGTGTCATTTAACGATACAGAGCGGGCGAAAATTTTAAAATCGGACAACACTACCGGCGGTTGCAATTTATTCGTCGTAATGTTTTCCACATCAATTATCACTAACCCGTCGTTTGTGCCAAATACTATTTCACCAGCGGCGCTGGTGAGTGCAGCACCCGCGTTCACGCCGCCAAACTTTTTACCGCCGGAGGCCAAATAATTTTTAACGCTATGAGTATCTGGATTAAATTGAATAATCCCGTTGTTAGTGCCTAACCATAGGTTACCAAAATGATCGCCAGTCAGCGCGCGGATACCGTTATTATCAAAGCCGTTTTCAATGGTAAACACTTCAAAATCATCACTGGCTTCGCGATATAAATGTAACCCACTGCTGGTGGAAAACCACAAGCGTCCGCTGGCATCTTCATAAATGTCTTCGACGGAGCCTGCTTTTAAATTGTGCGGATTGCGTTCCGAAGGTTTATAACTTTTGAAGGTTTCTTTTTCTCGATCCATGACACTTAAGCCATTGGCAGTTCCCATCCAAAAGCGCCCTTTTGAGTCTTCATAACAGGTCCATACAATGTTATTCGCAAGCGAGGTATCTGTATTTTCATTGCGATACTTGGTAAACACGCCAGTGTTGACGTCGTATCGGCTGACACCTGCGTAGTGTGTCCCAATCCAAAAAGTATTGTCGCGAGTTTCGCAAAATCCCCAAATAGTTGCATCGTTTAATACAGTACTATTTTTCTCGCCTGCGGAAGCGAGCCCCGCTTTAAATGGCATAGCTTCAAAGCGGTCGGTGGCAGGATTTAATTTAAAAAAGCCTTCTGTCCAAGTACCAATCCAAACAGAATTATTACGATCCACATAACCTGATAGGCTGCCATGGGCTGGATAATTACCTAATTTCTCGTTATAGCGCTTAACTTTTGAGTTTTTGCGATCTAAAACATTGACACCGTCGCCAACGGACATCCAGATATTATGCTGCTGATCCTCCATGACTCGCTGTACATTGTTATCTGACATTGCATTGGGATTGTCTTGGTCTTTACGATAAATACCAATGGAGCTTGTGCTGCGATCGTGAAAACTTACCTTGGCAGGGAAATGCCCTATCCAAATATTTTTATTATTATCTTCATACAAGGATCTTGTGCCGCCATAGGCCAATGCACCCGGCTGGCCATAGGCATAATCAAAATGCGTGAATGTTTGCGTCTGCTCATCAAACCAACTAAACCCAGTGCGTGCCTGGCTTAGCCATATTTTATTATCCGAATCAATTAATATTTTCCAAATTGTATCATCAGGAAGACTGTTTGGATTGTTGGGGTCGTTTACATAATGCCGAAATGTGTGGGTTTTTATATCAAAGATATACAAACCCTTGCCGAGCGTACCACCAAGAATATTACCCGCTTTGTCTTCTGCCAGAGTAAGAAACGCATTATCGACTTTGGACGCTGGATTATCTGGATTAGGAATGAATAGTGAGAAACTTTTAGTTGCGGCATCAAATAAATTGAGGCCTTTATTATTGGCAACCCAGACGCTTTGGTTGGCACCAACAAATATTTTCTGAATCGTCCGGTCCGCCACCATGGCTGACGGCATTTTTTCATCCGCATCAGACTGCTTCCACTGAATACGCATAGATTTTTTATCGAAAATGGCAAGCCCCGCGCCGTCCCCTCCTACGATTAAATCCCCGGATGGCAGCTCGTCGATATCCTGAAGCGGGCCTAAAAAATATGCATCGGTTTGCCCATCTTTTGGGCCAGGGCGCATGAGTATTTCGCGGTCGGCGTCAAAATAATACAAGCCCGAGTGGGACGTTACCCATAGCGTACCTGCACTATCCTGAAAAATATCAGTGACATAATAGGGACTGACATTTTTTAATTGTGTACCAGCGCGCTCAACCAGTTGAATATTTTGATACTTGTAGGCGTTATAGCGCAGTAGCGCGTTACGCCCACCGAACCACATATAACCTTCTTTATCTTGCAGTATTGCTTTGATCTCTCCAAACGATGTGTCCGTCAAAATAACTTCAAAACTCGGTGCAACTGCATAACCCTGACGCGCAGCGATGCACATAAGCACAAGCCAATAAAAGAGCTTTATGCAATACGTAGCTATGCGAAATTTTTTATTCAAACGATAATATCCTACGAGTTTTCAGTAAATATCAAGCCCAAATTTATATATAGTTAGTGGGATTCCACCCCAAATAATTTGCGCATATCGCCTAAAGTGAACTCTATGCAAGGTTATATGCAATGATAAAAAATGCTGGTGTATTAGCCACCCATTCACCGCAATTCATACCGCAGGTTATAAGCAAGCCCGACGTTGAGCCGAGCAAATAAAGAGGACAAGTTAACGAGGAAATTGGGAAACAGTCATTTATATAGCGAGTTTCACGTTATACGTTTAAAAGGCGCTTTACCAATTTTTAATATTCATTTCACTGGCTCAACCGATAACCTGCGGATCTCTACCTTAACCACCGCTCCGACACCAACTCTAGTTATAGCTTAGATTGGCTGTTTATGAGCATAGGATTTAAAAAGAACCCTAATATTCAGGCATTATTGGTTAGTTTCAACGACACAAGCCTTAAGCCTATCTTGCGCTTTAAACAATGCAACGACTCGCAGGTAAGATCAGCCGCAACACAAAGTCAATAATATGCGACTGCTCTGTAGGTATAAAAATTGTATCGGCCTCTTCAATATCCACAAACACATCGCCGCCAAAATCTAACACCAGCTGCTTTACAGCATTCATACCGACACCGCGCCCAGAAATCGTATCGAGTTTAAGTTTAGTACTTAATCCAGCGGCAAAAATGCTATTGGCCAGATCCTTACGATACACAGGCTTCGCCTTATCAAATAAACCAGTTTCTAATCCTTTTAAATACAAACGCTGCAGGTTTAATCCACCGCCGTCGTCGGATATTTGTATAGATAATGAATTTTCCGTACTGCTCAGACTAATGCTTATGGTTCCGTAAGAATTTTTATTTAATGCAACGCGTGTAGGAGCATCCTCAATGCCGTGGTCGATTGCGTTTGTCAGCACATGCGTAAATACATCCTGTAAAAGATCATGGGCAGATTCTTTAATGAGGATACCCGCATCCTGAATAACAACCTTGGGTGCTTGTTTCCCTAACTCTGTGGCAATTATCGGTAAGGATTCGACTGTTGATGCAATAACCTGTGAGAGAGGCGCCGAACAGGATTTATTAATAATGCTTATTATCGATCGACTGGATTCAGGCGCCACTAAACTAATAGTTTGCGCCGTAGATTTAAGTCCTTCAATCGCCTCCATAGTCACCCACACACCATTTTCATGGGCGGATGTGCGATCGTTTCGCATTAACACATGAGTATAAACTTGGTTGTATTCGTTGATTACAGCGGCCACCGTCTCTATGGCTAACAGCAACTTTTCTCTCGCCTGTTCTGTGGTAAAGCTCTGCAGCTGATCGAATAATGATTCAGCTTCGTGCGCCGTATTAGCAATGTAACTAAAGCCATGGGTACGGCTATTTCCCTTAATCGTATGCATATTGCGGAAAATTTTGGTAATAAGCACCTTATCAAATACATCAGCCTGTTCGGCTAATTGAGAGTTGATGCGGATATAGGAGTCGGCTGAGCGGTAAAAATCGTTAAATTTTCTGCCACTGATAGGTAATAATTGCGAGACAATATCCAGCTCACGCTTTTTAATGCCAGCCTCAGCCTCCAAGGCTTTAAGCTCAGTTACATCTCGCACGGACACCATAAGCTTTATCACATTAGCGCGGGCGTCGAAAATTGGATTCCAATCGAGCGATAAAATTTTTATTTGATCGTTAATATTTAATTTATATTCGCGAATGAGCAGATGTGCATTCATATCGTAATTTAGCTCATCTTCACCGATGATCGAATAGACACTCGATTCAACTTGGCTGGCAATATCCTCATCTATTAAAGCGTTCTCAAATAGCAACTCAATTACATTACGGCCTGCTATAGATTGCGTTTCAAAAATGGATTCGAGAAACGTTGAGTATTCGTGATGAATAACTCCACTCTCTTCAACCGTAAACAAACCTTGCCGCATATTGCTTAGCAACGTTTGAATATCTTTATTTTTCTCTGCCAAATCACGTGTACGCTCTGCCACCTTATCTTCTAATAGCCGATTTTGCTCCTCTACACGCCGCTGTTTCAATTTTTGCAAATACACCCAATAGGCAATAGAAGCAGCTAGCAATACCGCATAAATTATATAGGCCCACCAGGTTTTCCACGGCGGTGGCAACTGTATTACAACAATTGATTTAGGCTCTTCAGTCCAAACCCCATCATTATTTGCCCCACGTACTTTAAATACGTATTTTCCCGGGCTTAAATTCGTATACTGAGACTCGCGAGAGTTGCCGATTTCGCGCCAATTTTGATCGAAGCCTTCAAGCATGTAGGCATAATTATTTTTATAAGCACTTCTATAGTTCAACAAAGAAAATTCAAATGAAAACATTCTTTTTGTATAATTCAGTATGATCGTATCGGTATTATTCAGCGATTTCTTTAGTGGTGAATTGGGTTCATCAGGGCTTACCGATTTTGCAAACACTTTAAAATCCGTCAATACTACGGGCGCCTGCATTTGGTTACTGGTCAACCTGTCGACATCAATTATTATCAAGCCGTCGATGGTGCCGAACATAACCTCACCAAAAGAGCTGGTTAACGCTGCTCCCGTATTAATAGCTCCGCCCTTTTTCCCAGCGAAGAATAGATAGTTTTTAACTTTATGTGTATCAGGATTAAATTGCACGATACCATTATTAGTACCTAACCATAGGTTTCCTAAACGATCTTCTGTCAAAGCGCGAATAGTTTGATTAACAAAGCCATCCTCCGTCGTAAACACTTCAAAATCATCGCTAGCCTCTCTGTAAAGATGCAACCCTTCATTAGTTGCAAACCACAGCCGGCCTTTTTTATCTTCATAAATATCTAAAACCGAGCCGGATCTCAGGCTGTGTTTATCGTCCTCTTTGTGGACGTAATTTTTAAATGTCTCGCCGTATTTATCCATTAAACTTAGACCATCTGCCGTGCCTACCCAAAATCTACCTTTACGATCCTCAAGACAAGTCCATGCAATATTATTTGCCAGGCTGTTTGCACTGCCTTCATTTTTATACTTAGTGAAAGTGCCGTTATCCTTATCATATCGACTGACACCGGCATAATGGGTGCCTATCCAAAAACTATTATCACTGCGCTCACAAAAGCCCCATATGATCCTGTCATTTAGCTCGCTACTGCGTTTTTCTTTACTATTGGCCAAGGTCGCGTTCGCAGGCATGGAATCAAACCGATCGGTAACAGGGTTAAATTTGTAAAATCCTTCCATCCAGCTGCCTATCCAAAGCGCTGATTGACGATCCATATACCCGGACAAGGTACCGCGGGCAGGGTAATTACCAATTTTTTCGTTGTAGTGTTTAAATGTTTCGGCCTGGCGATCAAAATAATCGACGCCAGCACCAACGGACAGCCATAGGTTATTTTTTTTGTCCTCAACAACTGCCAGCACATTATTGTCCGAAATAGCCGCAGCATTTTTGGAATCTTTTCTGTATACAGAAATAGCTTCTGAGCTGTGATCGTGAAAACTTACCTTTGATGGGTAATGCCCTAACCAAATATTTTTATTATTGTCTTCATAGATAGACATGGTCGCACTAAAGGCAGGTGCACCAGGCTCCCCAAATTGATAATTAAAGAGAGTAAAACTTTCAGATTTTTCGTCAAATAAGCCAACTCCGCGCCCAAATCCAATCCAAATTCGTCCATCCGATGCAACCATCACTTCCCCAGCAGCATTATCGGGCAGGCTTTTGGGATTTTTAGGATCATTTCTGAAGCGGCGAAATTGGTGAGTTTGTGTATTAAATATATAAATGCCGCCGCCCATAGTGCCACCAATAATATTACCCGCTGCATTCTCGGCAATTGCTCGCAGCGCGTTATCGTCTTTCGAGTCAGGGTGTTCTGGGTCTGGAATAAAGAGTAAAAACTGTTTTGTTGTAGCATCAAATAAATTAATACCGCGTGCACTTGTAATCCAAATACGTTTATGCGAATCAACTAATATTTTCAGAATCGCTTTATTTAAAACATCAGTAGCTCCCGGTGCATCATGAGAATCAGCTTGTCGCCAGATTGTTTTTCGAGTCTTTTTATCGAAAATAGCAGCTCCTGCACTTTCACCACCTATAATTAAGTCGCCTGAGGGTAATTCATCTATATCATTCAAAGGGTTCAAGAAAAAGGGATCCACCGATCCATCCTGGGCAACAGGTCTAATTAAAACCTCCCTATCCGCATCGAATATATATATCCCGCCTAACGAGCTAATCCACAGGGTACCGGCGCTATCTTCGAATATATCGGTGACAAAATAAGGGCTTATTTTTTTGACCTCCTGCCCTTTTTGCTCTAAAACCCGAATCTCCTGAAATGCGTAAGCGTTGTAACGTAATAAGGCATTGCGCGCGCCAAACCACATATAGCCGTTTTTGTCTTGAAAAATAGCTTGTATCTCGCCGGGTGCAGCGTCTTCAAGCATTACTTCAAAATTAGGCATTCCTGCCTGCGCGCAGCTGATAAGGCTGCACCCGAGCAAGATTAAATAACGTAGTAACTGCAGTAACAGGTTTGTATTTGCGCCCATTTCGTTATCCTAATAACTGCGCCATGAATACCTACATCGCAACTGGGTTTCATCAAGGCTTAAATGGTTCCTCTTTACATCGCTGCGAAACTGCTGCCTATAAATTAGAAGACAGCGGTTAATGATCTACGACAGGACTAAAGAGGATTTGAAGCTAGCCAGCATTAGTTATAGACCAATAACATTCCTTAACGAATGTCTTTTGTGCCTTAATCATAATTACTGACCATGCCAGCGAAAGGGAGAATTTGCGGATATAGCTCTTTTGTTAAAGCCTTGCTTGCACAGGCAGAAGCCACAGCGTGATGGGTATATCTATCTAAACAGATGTTGGCCGGGATTTAGTGGACTTGTGACGAAGACTAGAGGCGTAAATACAGCAGGCTCGATTAACGTGCATTGGCTGAATTTACTTTTAGGAAAACGCAGGCCAGATTTTAACTACCAAACACAATAATTACGTGCTGTTGCTTTACCCCACTATTAAATAACTGCCGACTACCAACATTAAACACGCAGATAGCCAAGGCGCGTATACGCCAATGCGGTTAATCCATGGCAATCGTTGCTGCGCATGTTTAAAACCAAGGGCAGCTATTAGGCCGCTAGCGGTTAACGTAAGCGCAAGCCCCAGGCTAAAGGCTACAACCAGAGCAAATCCTATGGCCACTTGTTGCGCTTGCAGGCAAAGCGCAAGCACCGCTATAGAAGCGGGGCACGGAATCAGCCCGCCGCTTAAGCCAAACACAATTATTTGCCCCCAACTGGCCTGGCCTGCGGCAAAGCGGCGTTGAATATCCCGCGCATGGCCCAGATCATGGGCAGAAAGCGCAGCGGCGTCCTCTGCGGGAATTACGTAAGTGCGTGCGCTGGATCGAACGTTCGGATCATGCTCATGTGAATGATCGTCATGCGAATCATCGTTATGTGAATGGTCATCATGGGAGTGATCATGATCATCGTGTCCATGGGTGTACTGCTCGCTGTGGTTGTGCCGCCTCCGCAGCCGCAGCAAATTCCACAGCATCCAGCTTGCGACCAGTATTACCAGCACACCGCTGATTTGGGTCAAGCGTCCTTCGCTTAATAGCTCCTGAGCCTGCGGGCCAAAATACAGGCCGACCGCCGCAATACACCAGACAATCGCGCTGTGAGAAATTGCCACACACAGGCCGAGCACCATTGCCTGCTGCCAGGTACCGCGCACGGCAATAATAAATGCGGCCATTAAAGATTTAGAATGGCCCGGCTCCAGCCCATGTAAGGCGCCGATACTTAAGGCCGTAGGCAGAAACCACCAGGCGTGGGCAGCTCCCTGATTTAACAATTCGCTGAACTGATCCATAAGGCCTCATACCTTGCCGAGAAATGCCGCAAACCCTGCTGCGGTTTTAGGCGCCGCGCCGCAATAAATACATGCCGATAACCGCGCAGAGCGCAATGGGCAGCAGCACAGCAACAAACGGGGAAAAACCAAATAACACGCTGCTGGGGCCGAGCAAATCCTGACTGGTGCGAAAGCCGATTCCCACCATAACGCCGCCAAACACCCGCGAGCCCATAGCGACTTGTCGTAAGGGCCCAAAAATAAACGAGATCGCAATCATCACTAGGCTTGTAATAGCCAGCGGCTGCAGGGCCTTCTTCCAAAAGGCAAGCCAAAACTCCTTGCCATCCTGGCCCTGCTCGTCCAAATATTTAGCGTAAGAAAAAAGCCGCAACATCGGCAGGTTATCTTTACCCAACATCAACACTTGCAGCAGTGTAGGGTTGAGGGCCGAAGCCCAGGAGCGCTGGTCGAATGTGCCTGCGTTCACCTGCGTGGGGGTAAGTTCTGTGTATTGACCGTCCCGCTCCTGCCACTGGCCACGCTGGTATTCGGCTGTTTTAGCGTAGCTGGAACGCAACAGACGGCCATCGTCGTTGAATTCAAACCGGCTGACGCCGATTAAATCGCCGTTAGGTAAAAGCGCGGCAAAGTGCATATATTCATTGCCTTCGCGGTTCCACATGCCCTGGCCTGAGGTAATCGCGGAATCGCGCCCTAGCACTAAAGCCTTGCGGGATTCCCCATATTGATCAGTAAACGGAGTGACAAATTCGCCGAGAAACACCCCGAGCATAATGAACCCCAACACCGGACGCATAACCGAGGTGAGAATCTGTAATAGTGAGACACCAGCCGCGCGCATGACGACTAATTCGCTGCTGCCGGCCAATAGGCCTAAACCAATTAAACAGCCAACTAAAGCAGCTAGCGGTAAATAATCGTATATCCCTGTGGGTAAAGAAAAGGCTACATATATAAGGATTTCGTAAAAATTATAGGCTCCGCGCATCTGCCCCAGCTGGTCAACCATTTCGGAAATTGCCTGCAAGGCGACTATCACCAGTAATACGATAAAAATCGCCCCGGCAACACTGCGGCCGATATAGCTGTGCAACAGATTCATTTGGCCACCTTCCAAAACAACAAGCGTTTAGGATCAAACAGTACCCAGGCCAGTAACGCAAACGCGCCGTGCACCCACCAGAGTAAAAAAGGCAATGAGTTTTTGCCCGTTTCCATCGCTCCGCGCGCCGCATTGGCCAACACTAAATACACCACATAAAGCAGAATGGCCGGGATCAGTTTAGCGTAGCGACCTGTGCGCGGTTGTGTGCGCGCCAAGGGTACGCTCAGTGCTACCACAATTAATACGAGCACCGGCATAGATAAGCGCCACTGCAATGTGGCCTTAGCTTCTTTATCCGTAGCTTTAAGCAATTGGAACGTGGAGAGCATATCGCTGAATTTTTTGGGTTTGGCGTCCACCGCAGGCTGTGGCACGTATTGTTGGTAGGTGGCAAATTCCACCTCTTCATAGTTAGCTTGCCCAGGCGAGCCGCGATACTGCACGCCCTGCCCCAGCACTAAAAAGCGCTTAGCGGACTTATCATCAGTTATTGTGTAGCCGGTTTTTGCTGTCATCACTGAGAGCGCATCGCTGCCTTCATCTTTACCAGCTAAAAACACATTGCGCAGAGTTTTGCCGCCTTCGTCCACACCCTGCACATAGGCTACGCCTGCGCTATTGCTTAACCGGTGAAAGCGACCGGGCTTGAGGGTTTCAAATTCCGTACGATTGCGCTGCGCAGCTAATAAGCTCTCAGCCGCACGCGCACCCACTGGGCTTAAATAAAGGGAGAAAAAAGCCACTACGGCGGCAACTGCCAGGCCACAGACAAGGCTGTAGCGCAAAATAGTGCCTTCACTTACACCGCAAGCGGATAGCACGGTCATTTCGCTATCAATATACAAGCGCCCATAGGCAAGAAGAATTGCAATGAACAACCCGAGCGGAAGGATCAGTTCTAAGTAGCCGGGTAAGCGAAAGCTCAAAAGCGTAAACACTACGCCCGCATCGAGTTTGCCCGAGGCAGCTTCGGCTAAATAGCGTACAAAACGGCCGCTTAAAATCACTAGTAACAACACCAAGCTCACCGCCGCCATGCTCTGCAGCATTTCGCGGGCGAGGTAACGAAACAAAATCACAAGCGCAATCCAGGTTAACTGAAGGAGGGCCAAACCCGAGACGAGGTGCGGGGAGAGGCATGATATTCGCTTCCAAAGCCGCCACGCCGTGCCTTAAGCCAAAGCAATAGGCTACACTGATCGGCTGCAAACACAGGCTGGCGATTATGGTGGCAAGCCCCACACAAGTCTACCCGCTGCACATTCACTTCAAACCTCAGGTGAGCGATTTATGGAGTTATCCTCTAAGCTACTGCCACTGCAAACAAGCAAAACCGGCTGCGCCATTGTGGCGGTATTTGCGGACAAAACCTTCAGTGAAGATTACAAACGTCTGGATGGCGTCAGCCAAGAGTCTATAAGCCGCTTGATAAAAGCAGGCGATTTTGTCTTTAAGACCGGCCAAATTGCCTGGATCAATTCCCCTCCAAAAGCCGCTTATCAGCGCGTGTTGTTAGTCTGCTTAGGCGCCAGCGCCAGTGGCATCAGCCTAAAAGATTACACATTGAGCCTGCAGCAAGTAGCCAAAGCGCTCGCTACTCGCCCAGTGGGCAACGCCACTATCTATTTAAATGGCATCGACGGTTTAAGCGCTCACACCATGGGCTTCTGGGCCGCTGAGGTATTTAGCAAACAGGCCTATAGGTACACCACGACTAAAAAGCCCAAAGAGGGCATTCACGATATTAATTACCTGCAATTGAGCCTATCCAAAGCGCAGGCTAAGGCAGCAGCACAGGGTTTAGCGCAAGGGGAAGCAGTAGGCCACGGCATCAACTTCGCCCGCCAACTGGGCAACTTGCCCGGCAATATATGTACGCCCAGTTATTTAGCCCGCGAAGCTGAGCGCCTTGCTAAAACCGACAAAAACTTCAGCGTTAAAATTTTGGATGAAAAAGCCATGGCCAAACTGGGCATGGGCTCGCTGCTCTCGGTGGCGCGCGGCTCCGCCGAGCCTCCGCATTTAATTGTGTTGGAATACAAGGGCAAAACCAGCAAACAACCCCATGTACTAGTCGGCAAAGGCGTGACCTTTGATACCGGCGGTATCAGCTTAAAACCTGGCGCAGGCATGGATGAAATGAAATTCGATATGTGTGGAGCAGCATCTGTGCTCGGCACGCTGGCTGCCTTGTCACAAATGCAAGCGGCCGTGCATGTGGTAGGAATTATCGCCACCGTTGAGAATATGCCCGGCAGCCGCGCCACCAAACCTGGCGATGTGGTTACGTCCATGTCCGGCCAGACTATTGAGATTCTTAATACCGACGCTGAAGGCAGGTTAATTCTGTGCGATGCTCTCACTTACGCTGAACGCTTTAACCCGAAAACAGTAGTCGATATAGCCACCCTCACTGGCGCCTGTGTCGTCGCGCTCGGCCACCATGCCAGCGGCGTATTTTCCAATAATCAGCCGTTGGCGAATGCATTAATAGCCGCAGGTGAAGCGACGCAGGATCGCGCCTGGCAAATGCCACTTTGGGATGATTATCAAAAAGGCCTCGATAGTAATTTTGCCGACATCGCCAATATCGGCGGCCGCGAAGGCGGCGCTATTACGGCTGCGTGTTTTCTCAGCCGCTTCACCAAAGCATACACTTGGGCGCATTTGGATATAGCCGGAACCGCCTGGCACTCTGGCGGCGCCAAGGGTGCGACCGGCCGCCCAGTGGGCCTGTTAGTGAACTATCTGCTCAACGCCTAACATGTTAGGGCGTGCGGATTTTTATGTGTTGCCAGCAAGCGAAGATCGCATTCATTTCGCCTGCCGGCTAGTTGAAAAGGCCTACAAAATGGGCAATAGCGTTTGGCTGCGGGTCGACGAACAAGCGATAGCCGCGATTGATGAGAGCCTGTGGACGTTTAAACCCGAATCGTTTGTGCCACACGCGGCGTATAACCCTGCCGCACAGTTAACTGACTGCCCGGTATGGTTAGTGACGCATTTACTACCTGATGGCCAATGCGATCTGTTGGTGAATCTAGCCTCACAACCGTTAGAGCCATCCACAAACGCAGGCCGAGTAGCAGAACTAGTAACTCAACAGGCCGACGTTTTGCAACTCACTCGTCACCAATATGCGCGTTATAAAGCGCTAGAATGGACTATTAATACACACAAGCTTTAGCGGCTATATTTTCTTTTCACCATTCACACACCGTAGCAACGCCTATGTCAAAGCCTGAACCTACCGCCATTCATAAAGATAAAAATCATCTGGTAGCTGAACTCGAAGCCTTGCACCGCAGCCTAGCACCCGAGTCCAACATACCAGTGTTAGTGGAAGCGGTGCTTGATGGCGAGGACGAGACACCGGATCTGGCCGTTCAAATCGACTTAGTGGATTCGTTGCTCGGCGATGATCAACCGCCTGCTGCAGTAAAAAAGCCGCTGAAAACTAAAAGTAACCCAGCTGCTGCAGCTGAGCTGCAATTGGATTTAGGTTACGACCTGTTAGACGCTGCCGACTCCCCACTGCCGGAAGATCCAGGCGCAAACGAAAGCCTAAGCCAAGTCCATAACGATCCAATCAACTACACCGGCGACGACTTATTTATTAACCATGAAGACCGGGAAAGCCATTTCACCGATGAGCCCATAGGATTTGAAGATAACGACGAGCCGCCGTTATTGGAATTGGAGGACGCATTACCTGAGTCCTCCAGCGCGAAATTGGATACTGTATTTAAAGCCCTCAGCAGCCCAACGGAAGACCTCGACGACGAGAATCCATTTTTACCGGCCCATCTACGCGAAAAACTCCGCCGTAGCAAAGCTACGCTTATTGAAGAAATTCAGCGCTCAAGCGATGCCGTACATCAAAGCTCTGCGCTGATTAAAGCCTATACAACCGACACACAGCTTAAAAATCGCGACCGTTCAATCTCTCCTTCTTTAGCACCGACACCTAAAGAGGATCACCGTAAAGACAATCAAATTAAAGATAGCCACCAAGCGCTTATAGACGAGTTAGTCGCAGAGTTTTTACCAAAGATTGAAGCCAAATTGCGGCTGAAACTTGCAGAACAGCTGGCGGATAAACCGCCTCGCGCGTTTTAAAGCGCTCTTGAACGGTTAAATTCACGCAGAGTACTAAACCTCTGTATCGCGTTTAAATGGAATATCCGAACGCGTATAAGTACAAGCACGCCAAAGCCATTCAACCGGGCCATAACGGTAGTGTTTAAACCACCAACGGGCAGCCAATATTTGCGCGATCCATAAAAAAACGCCCAACAGAAAACTATTCACCTGCCCTAAATACATCCAAGCTGCCAAACCAAATCCGTAAAAAATGGGTACACATAAAATCGACTGCGCCAAATAAATACTCAATGTCATGCGCCCGGGGAATGCTAAATAACGCAATAGTATTTGCAATCGAGTTTGGTACAACAGAACAAATATACACACGCTGGCAAGCGTTAACGCAAGATTAAAATAAGCGTTAAAAATCCTTAGTAAAACGCCTTGAGTTTTCAAGCTCGAATAATGAGATTTAATTAAGTCCTCAGCCAAAAACAAGGGTACGGCCACAAGTACACAGCATATCAAGCCGACAAAAAATCTTTTTTGCGATTGAGCCTGCTGGGTAAATATTTGCAACCGCGCAAGCCAAAAACCCAGTAAGCTCATGCCAATTACTGTCCATAAACGGCCGCTCTCCAGCATAAAAAACCATTTGCGTGCATTCCCATCCAGCGCATTGATAAGCACAAGTTGCCCTAAACTGCCTTCGGCATAAACGCGTAAAACATTGTCAAATTGTGGGAATAATGGCTGCGCAGAATCCGCAGAATATGAAATCCACATAGCTAAAAGCCAGACCGGGCCCTGTAATAGAAAAAACACACCCAGCATTAATACAACTAACTGAGGCGCGCGCCACAACGGTACTAACAACACCCCACAGATAGCCAGCACCTGTAATATATCGCCGCCGTATAACAGGCTATGCACATACCCGACAGCCAGTAACAGCCCTAGACGCCAAATAAACCGCGCGCGAAAGTCCACACCTCTATTCTGCTGATTGTTCAATAAAATAAAAAAACTTACACCAAATAGCAGCGCAAAAATCGCAAATGCTTTGCCACCAAACAAAGCAAATAAGGCGCTGTTTAGTGGATGGGGAATGGGGTTTAACCAATAGACTTCATAATATTCAATCATATGAATTAAAAACAAACCCATAAGCGCATAACCGCGCAGGGAGTCAATTAGATCAACTCGCGATTGTTGCATATCGAATGCCACCATTAATCATGCTAATAGGCGATATTTTTAACAGTTTTGAAAAAGGCTTGCGACTTATGCGTCTCGTTGATTATTGTGTAGGAGCAACAACGTAAGGTCTAACTACCGCACCTATTATTAAATTCTCGTGCGATACAGAATTATAGACAGCTAGTGACTATTCGTCACGCAACGGAAATGCTGGCTGGGGGCGCCGCTACACGCCAATAGCCGACCAATTGCAAAGAGTTAATGCGCGGGTCCACTGAAAAAATAACAAAATCTAAGCGCGTCACCCCGGCATTATCAATTGCACGTTAGAACAGCGCAGCCTAGATTTTTTAAAGCAATCCGGTTAAAAGTCCTAAATGAATTACACATAGAACATTAGACGAACTCAGCGCACCTGCGCAACAACATTATTATTTGTAGGCGACCCGGCTCCTAAACTTTTGTAGACGCGAATTAAATTTAATAATAACTGCGCTTCGCTCTGGGCATATTGGGCACTAATGGCAAGATGGCTGCGCTCTACATCTAACACCGTAGATAAATCCCCCACCCCCAAAGCAAATTTCTCACGCGCCGCTTTAGCCGCTAAAGCACTGGCGTTAACGGCTTTTTGCAAGCCATTGCGCCTTTGCTCTTCTTGGCCGAAATCCACCATAGCATTATCAATTTCTTCTAATGCTACTAATAGCGCCTCATCCAATTGCAAGAGAGCGCCATGGCTCTGCGCATCCGCTGCATGTATGCGCGCTTGCACGCGGCCTAAATCAAATGCAGCCCAACGCAAACGCGGGCCAAAATAAAATGTATCTGTACCTGAATTACCCAGACTATTCCAGTCTGAAGCCACAAAACCCAAACCACCGGTTAACTGGATACTCGGATACAGATCAGCAACTTGAATATTATAATTGGCAAGTGCAGCGCGGGCTTTTTGTTGCGCTTTAACAATATCCGGGCGACTGGCAATTAATCCCGCTGTATCGCCCAAATCAAATTGCGCTGGCACATTGGGTAAGTTTTCATAGGCTGTTAATTTTTGTTTAAGCTCCACCATTGGAGTGCCCGTTAATACCGCTAAGCGATTTATATGCGTATTAATTTGGCCAATAAATTGTTGTTCATTAGCTTGCGTTAATTGATATTGAGCTTCTGCACGGGCCACATCTAAAGAATCGCTATGGCCGACCTGCGCATAGGTTTGCGTTAACGCAAAAGTCTGTCGCTGTTTTTCGCGATTTTCCTGTGCAATACGCAATTGTAATTGTGCACTGCGCAACTGCACATACACCGCAGCTACCTCTGCACTAATTGTGCTGCGCACAGCGGCTAAATCAGCTGCCGCCCATTGTGCTTGGGCGTGAGCATAAGTCGCTTGGTTGCGCAGCCGGCCGAACAAATCAATCTCCCACTGGCTATCAAATTGTGCTTGCACCTGTGTATTAATCTCAGGGCTTCCCGCAGCCATTTGGTTTTCAGGCAATTTACTGCGCGTTTGGCTTGCAGTTAATTCGGTGTGGGGTAAACGATCGCGCTTTGCGCCTTGCCAAAGTGCACGGGCGGATTCCAAAGCGCTACTAGCAATTTGCAGCGAATTATTGCGCGCCCATGCATCTTGCATTAAAGCATTCAGAGTTTGGTCGTTAAATTGTACCCACCAATTATGCGCTTCTGTCTGTGTCTGTGTCCGGGCCTGCTGCGGCAGCGTAATTTGCGCAGCCACCGCAACTGACTTTTGTGCAGGCAGCTGCGTATCCATTGATTTAAATTGGCTACAGCCACTAAGCGCTAAAACATCAAGCGTTAAAAACAACAAAGTGCCGGGTATCAGCTTCATAGGGAATACTCCGAATTAATTATATGTGCTGCAGTTGGAGTTTTTTTACCTTCTAATTTACGCGCTAATACATAAAAAATGGGTGTAAAAAACAAACCGAAAAAGGTAACGCCTAGCATGCCGGAAAATACCGCAATACCCATTACGCTGCGCATTTCAGCTCCAGCGCCGGTGGAAAATACCATCGGCAACACACCCATAATAAATGCGAATGACGTCATTAAAATTGGGCGCAATCGCATACGGCTTGCGGTAATAGCCGCTTGATACGTGGCCATACCACGCAGTTCCAATTCCCGCGCAAACTCCACAATTAAAATAGCATTTTTACTTGCTAACCCTGCCAATACGAACAGGCTCACCTGCGTAAAAATATTGTTATCGCCGCCGGTAACCCACACACCAAATAGTGCGGACAAAATAGATAGCGGCACAATAGATACGACAACTAACGGCAACGCTAAGCTTTCGTACTGCGCGGCTAAAACTAAAAACACCAATAATAAACACAGCGGCAGAATATAAATTGCGGTGTTACCAGCCAATACTTCCTGATAGGTTAATTCCGTCCATTCGTATTCAATGCCAGTTGGCAGAGTTTCAGCCAGAATTTCTTTAATAGCATCCTGCGCCTGCCCGCTTGAATAGCCCGGCGCAGCATTACCGTTTAAATCTGCTGCTAAATAACCGTTGTAATGGGCGGCGCTTTCCGGGCCAAAACTCTCTTTAATACTCAACACAGAACCTAAGGGCACCATTTCACCGCTGGTATTGCGCAGTTTTAAATTTAACGCGTCTTGGGGGCTATTGCGAAAAGGCGCATCGGCTTGAGCAATTACCTGGTACGTACGGCCGAACTGATTAAAATCATTGACATATAAAGATCCCAAATAAATTTGCATACTGTCAAAAATCTCCTTGATATTAAGACCTAATTGCTTAGCTTTCGGCCGGTCCAAGTCAGCATACAATTGCGGTACATTAATTTTAAAATTCGAAAATACACTGGCAAGCTCAGGCCTTGTGGCGGCTTTCTGCTGCACTTGAGCAACCACTTCAGCCAGGCGCTCATACCCCAAACCGCCGCGATCTTCAATTTGCAGTTTAAATCCACCGGTAGTGCCCAGACCGCGCACTGGTGGAGGCGGAAATATCGCGATAAATGCCTCGGGAATCCCGGCAAATTTCATTTGTAATGTGCGTGCGATAGCGCCTGCGCTGAGATTTTTATCAGTGCGCTCATCAAAAGGCTTTAATGGAAAAAATACAATGCCTGCACTTGCACTGTTGGTGAAACCATTAATGCTCAACCCAGGGAACTGCACAGCATTAGCCACACCGCCCTCGCCTAAGCCTATATCACCCATTTTTTTAATGACCTGAGCGGTGCGCGCTAGGGTAGCGCCGTCGGGTAATTGTGCGAAGGCAATTAAATATTGTTTATCCTGCGCAGGCACAAATCCTTTAGGAATTGATAAAAATTCACCGGCTGTGAGCGCTAAAAACACAACATAAATTCCTAATGCCAGCGATTTACGTCCTAATAATTTTCCTACCTGCGTGGAATAACGGCCTGAGCTGCGGGAGAAAACACGGTTAAAGCCTGCAAAAAAACGCCCGAGAAATCGATCCATCAGGCGCGTGAGCCTATCTTTAGGTGCCGTATGGCTTTTAAGCAAAAGCGCCGCTAAAGCAGGACTTAGAGTCAACGAATTAATTGCAGAAATAACTGTGGAAATGGCAATCGTCAGCGCAAACTGTTTATAAAATTGCCCAGTTAAACCACTGACAAATGCTATAGGCACAAATACAGCAATGAGCGTGAGGGAAATAGCAATAATAGGCCCACTTACTTCTTGCATCGCTTTATATGTAGCTTCCAATGGGCTAAGCCCATCTTCAATATTGCGCTCGACGTTTTCTACAACCACAATGGCATCATCAACCACAATACCAATAGCCAATACCAAGCCGAATAAGCTCAACGTATTAATTGAAAAACCAAATACCCACATGAGGGCAAACGTACCAATAATAGACACAGGTACTGCTAGTAAAGGAATTATCGATGCGCGCCAGGTTTGTAAAAATAAAATCACCACCACTACGACTAATGCCAAGGCTTCCAACAGAGTTTTAATAACGGCTTTAATTGAACTTTTAACAAAAATTGTTGGATCGTACACCACTTTATAATCGACACCGGAGGGTAGACGCGATTTAATCGCCGCCATTTTTGCACGCACACCGTCAGAAATTTGAATTGCGTTAGCACCGGGACTTTGAAATATAGGAATCGCGACGGCAGGCTGTCCGTCTAACTGAGCCGCGAGGTTAAAATCTGCCGCGCTCATTTCAATACGGGCCAGATCTTTCAATAAAATCAATTCACCCTGATTACCTGCACGCACAATAATATTGCCGAATTCCTCAGGGGTAGAAAGCCTACCCTTAGCATTTACCGGTAATTGCACATCGATTAAATTAGTTGTCGGCGCGCCGCCAATAAGTCCTGCGGCAACTTGAATATTTTGTTCGCGGATAGCATTAGTTACATCGCTGGCGGTTAAGCGATACTGCGCAATTTTATCCGGGTTTAACCAAATGCGCATGGCGTAGTCGCCCGAACCAAATAGGCGCACAAGCCCGACACCTGGCACCTTGGCCAATTCATCTTTAATATTCATTAATGCATAATTGCGCAAATACAATTCATCATAGGATTTATCCGGTGAAATTAAATGCACAACCATCGTTAAATCCGGCGAGCTTTTTACCACTGTAACGCCCGCCTGGCGCGTTACATCTGGCAGGCGCGGTAGCGCTTGCGACACGCGGTTTTGCACCATTTGCTGAGCTAAATCGGCATTGGTGCCAATTTTAAATGTCACCGTAAGGGTTAAGCGGCCATCGGTAGTCGCCTGGGAAAACATATACAACATATTTTCCGTACCACTTAATTGTTCCTCCAACGGTGTCGCCAAGGTCTCTGCAATTACCTTAGGGTTCGCTCCCGGGTAAGATGCATTAACAACTACTGAAGGTGGTGCCACTTCCGGGTATTCAGAAATCGGCAATTTAAACATGGCCAAAAAGCCCGCAATAAATATCAGCAGAGAAATAACTCCGGCAAATATCGGCCTATCGACAAAAAATTTTGAAATATTCATAGCGTTACTCCCGCCGGTATGTTTTTAGGCACAAGCGCGCCTCGGGATAAAATCCCACTGATTCAGTTCGTCGTACAAAAAGGAATGCAATAAGCAGCTAGACTGTTAATTGCGAATTACAGATGCACGCCTATTAATGCTGCTGGGCTACTGCTGCTGTGGCGGGTGTGGGATTGACCTGAGTATTGGGGCGCACTTTAGATAAACCATTGCTAATAATACGCTCGCCCTGATTTAAACCTGCTAAGACCACGCGCTGTCCGTCGTAATAATCACCCAATGTAACTTCGCGATAATTAGCCGTGTTTTTTTCATCGACAACCATGACGAATTTTTTGCTCTGATTAGTACCTATGGCTTTGTCGGGAATTAACAATGCAGGCAATTCCTGTGCGCTGCCTAAACGAATTTGCGCGAACATACCTGGAGTTAATTCTCCCTTGGCGTTATCCAAAATCGCCCTCGCACGAATTGTGCCTGTAGCAGGGTCGATATGATTATCTAAAGACTCCAAATGCCCGATATAAGCGTCGCTTTGCTCACCGGTTAAGCGCACCTGAACAGGCATTTCGCGCAACACCTGCGCCTTGCGCACTATTTTAATAAAACTGGCTTCGTCGACATTAAATTCCGCATATAAAGTTTTACTCGCCGTAATTCGCGCTAATACAGGCGCATTTACACCAGTCTCAACATTATTACCTTGGGTTAATTCAGCTCGGCTAATACGCCCGCTAATTGGCGCCGAAATATGAGCGTATTCAACATTTAATTGTGCGCGGGCTACCGCAGCTTGCGCCTCCTGACGCTTTGCCACTGCTACAGCTTCGGCATTGACACTTGCCTCATAAAGGCTATCAGCAATTAATTTTTGCTTTAATAATTGCTGCGCGCGATTAAGCTCATCACGCGCCAACTGTAATTGTGATTGCGCGCTGGCAAGCTGCGCTTGCGCTTGCATCAACGCCGCTTCATGAGGGCGAGGATCGATTACAAATAATGGCTGCCCCTGCTTAACTTCCTGCCCTTCACTAAACAATATTTTCTGGATAATTCCGCTAACCTGCGGCTTCAAGCTTGCACTTTCCACAGCGCTTAAGCGCCCAGAAAAATCTACCCAGTTGCGCAAAGATTGCGTTTTTATTTCAATAACTTCCACAGCTGGCGGCGGTGGTGCCGCGCCACCGGCGGCGATTGCTTTTGATTGATGACCAAACCAAAACAGGCCAGGTACAGCAATTGCTGCCGCTACAAGCAAGCCGAGCGTTTTTTTCGATAACACAGCTGTCGTTTTCATATCTACTGCTCGCATTCAAATGGGGGAACCTTTGGGGTCACATAAGTGTCCATTTAGCGAGCATACATACCGGTTGGTATGCAGGTCAAGAAATTATTTTCCGATGAAGGAGGTAACCTATACCCCTTAAGATGAGAAGGATTTGTGATATTAAACAAAAACCATTGGGAAAATTACTCTAGACTTACTAAGAGTTTGCAGCAGGCGGCGGCTATCGCTAACCTAGGCGCGCGCAACAAAGGCGCTCGAGGTTATTAGCCCTTACATACCTATTGGTATAGATGTACTCCACGAGAACGATTATGACCCCACAGGATACACGCACACTGTTGTTGGACACCGCCTTAACATTAATTTGGCGTAGCAATTACGATTCAGTTGGCGTGAATGAAATCTGTAAACAGGCGGGCGTGACTAAAGGCAGTTTTTATCACCACTTCGAATCCAAAATGGAATTATTTTGCGAAGCGAGTAATCATTACTGGGAGACAATTCGTAAGGATTTGGACTCACTGCTATCTCCGATTAACCCACCCCTTGAACAACTCGCTAAATGGATTAATTTTATTTTTATCAATAAAGTCGGCTGTGATGAGGAAAATATTCCCGGCTGCGCTTTTTTCTCCGCCAGCATGCAAATTGGCGCGGGTGACGCTCGTATTCTCACCTCGCTGCAAGCGATGTTAGAGCGCGGCGCAACTTATAACAGAGCATTGATTTTGAATTTGCAAAATGGAAATTTCCTAGATGATGAAATCAATTGCGAGCAAAAGGCGCGACTGCTGCAGCAATTTGTTCACGGCGCTATTGGTTTTGTACGTGTCACAAAAAATATTGCCAATTTAAAAGGCGACTTACCTAAAGGCATATTTCGCTTAATCGGTTTAAAAAAGGAATATTGGGACCAAGTAGAAAGCCAAATCTTCACTTAAACAGCGATATAAACCCAAGATTCGGTCGAGGCGATTAACAATAATTACGCCAGCTCAGGTTGATATAACCATTTGCCAATGTTCTACCTCTTTTACATTGGCGAGCCTGCATTGCATTGACACGATACTTAAAATTCAAACGGAGAACGTTAAACCGATTTTATTTATTCGCTGGCTGAACAAACGCTTTTAATACATCCATCGCTGTTACTACACCCACCACTTTATTGTTATCCGTGACGAACACCCTGTGAAGATGTCGATCTAATAATACGTTGGCAACAGCTGTTAGTGACTCGTTTTGATCGATCGCAATCACTTCGTGGGTCATAATTTGGTGAACCGTACAATTTCGCGCCGCGTCTTTTACCCATGAACGCAACACATCTTCATTAATATCTTGCCCGCAACTATCTCTGTAATGGTTACGCAGTGCGTTGCTTTTATCCTGCTCATCCAAATTATTAAATTTACACACATCACCAACACTTACAACTCCAACTAATTCGTGATCCGATGCAATTACAGGTGCTGCGGAGATTTGTCGGTTAATAAAAAAGTCCGCTAAGCGGTGAATTGTCCAGCCTTCATAAGCGGTTAGAAGGTCAGTTGTCATGATATCTTTAGCGCACAGATCATTCGTTATAGCAATATTCATTAGCAGATCTCTCAAGCAGCCGAACAGGATAAAATTACGGTGCACACATTGGCCTAAGCTAAGTCTGCACTGGACTTGGAAAAACTAAACACATACAGCATGTAAAAATAGCCGAATAACCGTGGATTTGCTAGCAGTCGCGCGCAAACTGCGTCGCGAATCTCTATATTAACGTACATATTTGAAACCAGTTTCGCTATCACCACGTGCGGGACTTCGTTTTTATTTTGTCGCTGGCGAAACAAAGGCACACTTTATTCAAGGCATCCTGCGTATCTCCTAAAATGTCCAAAACAACAATGCCAAACTCTCCAAGTAAGCAGCCAGGCAGCTAGGTTAACCACCTGTAAGAGCCGATTTTATTTGTGACCAGCGCTGGATTTTTTCCGGTAACGGCAACACATTTTTTCCCGGGATATTGCTTGTAGAAGGTAATTCGATACATTCAATGTTCACAAACACGTCTGTATAACGCTTACGAATAGCTCTGAATTTTCTACTCGCCTCACCGCCGTTGAGTGCTATAAGGCCGATATTGGGGTAAGCAGACAATAATTTCTGTAGATCATTAGGGATGGCATCGCGAATATTGGAGTCCAAGCTTCCGCGACGATCAGCGGCCTTCAACACATCCCATAAAGCAAGCCGCTGATTTAAAATAAACTGCTTTTTTTCCTCGTAAGTTATACCGGGGTTACAATCAAATAATGCGGCTAAAATGGGCCAAAAATGGTTACGTGGGTTGCCGTAGTACTGTTGTTTCTGCAAAGACATATCGCCCGGCAAACTACCCAAAATAAGAACCCGCGACTGTTCACCAATAATAGGTGCCAAACCCTCTTTCCAATTCTCCATTATCGACCTCTTTTAGTTCAGCGATTTACAGAGTAATAGATTTTAAAAAGTATCCCTTATTAAATTTAACAAACAAAAAAATTTATATACATTCAAAAAATTCCTCTAGTGGAATTGCGATTTTTTAGCTCATTTAAAAGCTGAAGTTAAAGTAAGCGCGTGTTTGTTAGAGATATTACAGCTGCATTTTATTGGCCTTCAGGCGGTTGCCAAAGTTCAACTTTATTCCCCTCCGGGTCTATAACCCAGGCAAACTGTCCGTATTCGCTCTCGCCATCGTTGTTTTCTATTATCGTACAGCCTTCTTCGCGTAAAACTCTTACTAAATCTACCAAGTTTTCCACACGATAATTAATCATAAACTTGGCGTTACTGGGCGCAAAGTTATTACTTTGCTCTGGGCTAATCGACCATATTGTTGATCCGGTAACAGGTGCGCCCTCTGCATTAGCCCAAGCGAATGCAGTGCCGCCCCAGGATTGCACGTCAATGCCGAGATGCCGTTTGTACCAGGACTGTAACGCTTGCGCATCTTTGGCTTGAAAGAAAATACCGCCGATACCTGTCACGCGCTTCATAAAGACTCCGACTGCCAACAAACCAATAAAAAGCTGAGAGAAAAGGCTCGATTTAAGCATTTTAAATTTTTATTTCACGTAGAAACTCAATAACGTTGTACGCAAAAACCAATTATCTACAATTTTAAAGTTCAATTGATAGCTTCAATAATAGCTCGACAGATCGAGTTATAGCATTCATTTCATTTCAGTCCTCGTAATTTTTAGTGTCCTTTTTGTCGTTGTCTTGCTTTATTTCAAATAACCCAATAGATGCCAGAACAACCCAGGTTAATAGGGCGCCGAGTAGAGCTAAGCCGAGCGCCCCAACCCCTGCTGCTACTCCTATGGCCGCCGTCATCCATATGCCTGCGGCGGTTGTAAGACCTTTAATTTCTCGTGTTGCGCCTAATTTTAAAATTGCACCAGCGCCTATAAAACCTATACCGCTGGCCAGCCCCTGAATCACTCTTGACACGCCATCCGACGACATGCCACTGCCAGTCGCCGCCAATACAAAAAGCGCCGTGCCTAAAGCTACTAACATATGAGTGCGCAGCCCGGCCGATTTACCCGCTTGTTCACGCTGATACCCTACGAGCGCGCCTAATAACATGGCGGCGATTAATCGAATAATGACGTGGGCCAGTTGTATAGGATTGGGCAGCCCGTAGGTAAGTTCGCTCCAAAATATTTCAATCATAGTTTTGCTCTGCATAAATAGGTATAACTAGTTGCTTCTGTTAATCTGCAACTGCGTTTATGAACATGTTGAACTGATATAAATATTTTCCGCATCAATTAAATGCCAACAAACTTAAGAGAACAAATTCGTCGACTAAAGTTACGATCATCGTTAAAACTTAAGTGGTACTAACATCGAATCGCAGGTAATAAAATAAATAGCTGCGGAAAATAATAATGCGAACTTCAGGTGAAAAATCAAACGCAATGCGCTGTAATGGCGTGGAATGACCTCGGCTAAGTGCTGAGGCAGCTTGGCAATACTCTCCTATCGCCACCGCACGCGCCACTACATCTATAAAAACGAATATATACAACTATTAGTCAACCGGGCTGTGTGTTGGCACACTAGCAATCACAACCTATCCATTTCGGCGGCACGCTTTGACAGTCAAATTACAAACCAACGGATTCATCATCGATGCCGATCGCCATCTGCTTGAATTTAGCGATGAAACCGTTCATGTACGCCCCCGCACGTTTGCGCTGCTGCTCGTTTTATTGCGCCACCCGCAGCAAATATTGAGCAAAGACCAACTACTAAAAACCGTATGGGACGATGTGATTGTCGATGAGCAGGTACTATTCCAAACGATCGGCGAATTGCGCCAGTTGATCCGCGACCCAGGCCTGATCAAAACCTATCCGCGAAAAGGCTATGCGTGGAGCGCAGCCGTCGAGGAACAGGCGCTCGACGTGCCGGTCCAGCTGAAATCCAAATCGCACTTAATGCCCAATGTTCAAAAGCTTGCGCTTTTTTCTCTCGTACCGCTGACATTAATCATATTTCTACTCATATACCTCTTATACAAACCAAGCGCTGCAGCCGGTGAAGGGCCTATATTGGTATTGCCGGTAAAATCTAGCCTTGCCGACAGCGACCATGGTTGGGTGCGTTTAGGTGCAATGGATCAGTTGATTAGCGCACTTAAATCGGATGGAGCAGTGCTCGCACTGGACACGGAATATGTTTTGGAAACACTGCAACGCGCCAAATTTGGCCGCGACATCGCGAGCGATAAAGTCTCGCAATTATTTATTGTGTCTGGCGCAACGATGGTAGTGGAGACAATGGTCTCCGGCACCGTGGACGACTACCGGCTCGATTATCGGCTGCATTTTAAAAATGACCTCAAGCGCGGCACAGTTTTCCGTGCGACCGTTGCGGCAGCTATTCAGGATCTGGCACAGATTATTGCCCGCCACCCTCTGTCCAATGAGCACGCAGGCTCGACACAATTTAATAGCGAGCTAATGGCGCGTGCGTTGGAGCGAAAGGACGCCGGGGATTTAGCCGCTGCGGCGAGCTTATTGGCAAGCTTAAAAGAAATGGATGCGAACAACTTGGCTGCACGGCGCCTACTAGCGCAGGTGCTAATCGATCAAGGTAAAACTGACGTGGCCCTGACGGAGATAACCTATGCTTTAACGCTGGCGGAGGCGACGGCGGAGGAAAGACCGCGTCTGGAATATTGGCAGGCAGTGGCGCTGGTAAAAGAGCGCAAGCTAGCGCCTGCGCTGCAAAGCTTAGATGCATCGGATCGCGACGCTACCGAGCGCCGTAATCACCTTTATCTGGCTTATGCCGCTCAGCTGCGTGGTGAAATTGAGCAATCGCTTGGACGGTTGGAGAACGCCCAAGTGGCCTTTGATAACGCCATCCGATTTCACGCGATTATCCGCTGCCCGCTGGGAGAGGCGCTAACGCGTAGGCAGTTGGCAGCGCTGTTCCAGCAAAAAGGTGCGTTAGAGCGCGCCGAACAAGAGCGCGAGCAGGTGCGCAAGCTTGCCCAAGCGCATGCCCTGCAAGGGTTTGAAGCCCTTTAAAATCAGCAACTTGAGGAAATTTTAGAAAGCTTTAGTGGAACTCAGCGCGCCGCGCTGGCAATAGTGCGCTGACTTTTTGCCAAGGCGCCTGCATGTCCATCCGTTTTAAAAGCCGCACATTAGTATCGGTAAGCTTGCTGCTGTTATTTGCAGGCCTATTGGTTACATCGGTGCTGATGTTTACCCGCAGCCACAACACTACTACGGCATTGATGCACACGGTGTTGGGCACGGCCATATTAATGTTGATCTTCTGGCACCTAACGCACAATTTTGCAGCCTTACGACAGCACCTCAAATGGAGCGGAGCACGCGCCAAGGCCAATTCCGCCCTGGCTGTGGCCTTAGTATTTGTCGCCACATTGGCGGCAGCCACTTTCTACCAGTGGGCACCATTTGAGCACTTTTATAACTGGGGCGCTGCAATGCGTTTGCAGGCAAATGGACCTCAGCAAATGCAATTCACTTACATGCGGGTCGATGCAACAGCTACTCAGGCCACTGGCGAGGCAATGCGTATCGACCTGCGCAGCGGCCCCCAATTTGATTGGCCGCAATACGCTTTTTGGTTGGAAACTCTCGACGGTACGCTCATTCAGCCGCTCTACGTCACACGGAAACTCGCCCAAAACCAATTCGATACGCGCGTAACACGGAAAGCTGAAGGTTTGGTATTTACAAGCAACCCGCTCAAAGCTGGCAAAGAGGCTGCAATTTTTGATTTCGTCAGCGACCCTGATAGTGCCTCCGACCGAGCCAGGCCTGAATCTTTACCGGTATTTCTGCATAAGCTCGCTCAGGCGCATTCAACACACGATGCCACTATTGACGGCTACGCTGGTGCAACGATTCAGCAAAGCTTTTTGCTCTCTACTCGTGCAAAGTCCCCAGTTGCAGCACCTTACCGCGTGCGTTTTGAAATTAATCAGTCGTTCGATTTCAATGACTATTATTCCAGCGATCGCTTCCCTGATGACGCGATCTATTCGGGCAATGGCTACAGTGCGCAGCCGTCACTCATTTATGAAGCAGTGATCAATCCGGGTTCAAACCAGCGTTATTACCCTATGCAGCTGATCGGACGCGGCCACCATTCTGGCCAAGACGGCGACATACATGCGGACATGAATAACATGACGACCGCCCTTGAAATCATCGACCGAATAATTATCGAAATTCCAACTAAAGAGACGAATTTATGACTAAACCAATATGCATCATTAGCCTTATGATTCTTTGCCTTAGCGCTTGCGCAACGACTAGCTCAACGGCTACCCATGTAGAGCGTAAACATTATGGCCAGTGGGAATTGCCGTTGGGTTATACACAAGTGGTGCGTCACGGTAATACGCTCTACCTATCAGGTATCGGTAATACTGGCGCAACTTTGCGCGAGCAGCTCGAAGGTATTTACCGCACCACAGGCAAAATTCTTTCCGACTACAAAGCCACACCGGCAGAAATAGTCAAAGAAGTGATTTACACAACAGACATAATATCGCTAGAAAAAGCCAATGCTGTTCGCACACAATTTTACAATAATGGGCAATACCCAAGCTCTTCATGGGTACAGGTGCAACGATTACTCGGCGCTGATATGCAGGTAGAAGTAGAATTTATTGTGCAGCTGCAACATTAATTCAGGTTTTGGCGTTGCACCGGATCAATTATGTTTAGCCGCACAGGCAATATTTTTGCGCAGTTTATTCCATAAAATAAGCAAATAAAGCATCGCAGTACATGGGCCCCATATGACGGCTTGCACGCATGCATAACCCAAGCTGTCATATTTAATAAATTGCACGGCAAAAATTAACAAGCAGCTTATTAAAAGGCTAATAAGCGCTCTTTTGTACCAGAATTTTCTGCTCATAAAAATCCCCTTGAGTATTTAAGCCTGCATAATGCATGTTTATATTTTTGACAATATTTCAATCCAAATTGCCACTAGAAAATAAACCCCGATACTAAATACTGCAGACCTCACCAATAGCCAATTGAACGTTATGTGGACTAAGGTGTGAACAAAGCGGGCAATTACGAATCCCCAGGCATTAAAAATCAGTTGATCGCTTGTATAGGGTAAGCAAATCGACACAATACAAGCCGCAATAAAAATTGGCGGAAGCTGAAACAGGTTATTTAGATTGTTGCTAGCCTTGGCTACATATTGCGGCTCGGTCTTGCCATCAGCCAACTCATAATAATCAAGTTTAACAACGCCAGCTTTTACCGACCACAGCCTACATATAAAAACAACTACAAACATCAATGCGATTAAAAATAGCATTAGCTCTAAAGGCTCTTTCATGTTGATCTCATTAAAATTGTCCAACTTAGGTTTAGCAGCTGATTAGCCATGCAAAATTTTTACGTCTCGCGGCCTATCAGCAGCTAAATGTATTTAGGTTAAGGCTAGGGAATCTCTGAAAATGTATGCGGCGAAACGCCGGAGAGAGCAATTCAGCAAAAAATGTATTTAATTACAAGTGTAATCGCTTACGCATCAGCAGATCAAAACAAATAGTGGGCAGCATGCCGCCCACTTTACTATGTCTGTAGCTTTAATGAAAAAAATACGATGATGCTCATCATCTGAGAAGACATGGCTGTGGAGGAAACAGCATCGAGAGAACCACAGTATCAAAACAAGACGTAGACCAAAAGACGTTGTAGCTGCTCGGTCAAGTATTAACTGTCTTAAAAATTTTAAAGACTAGGCGGTAGGTGTTCACCGTTAAAGTTTGACAAGTGCTCCAATGCGCTTCGCTCTTGTTGAATTTCACTCGTAGTGCGGTAGCCTAACCGGCGCAAAATTGGCAGTGGTGGACACCAGCCTTGTAAAGCATGCTGCAATAAAAATGCTCCCACTACAAATGGCACAGCAAAAAAACGTCTGCTTGCGATACAACCTAGGGCACTGGTAGCCACGATCAAGCTGGATGCATTAGTTTCCAACACGCGTTCAATATCCCATTCTTCATCAAGCTCAATCAGTCGAGCGGGTATTAGATGTGGATTGGCCTTATAAAAACACACAGACATCTCAATCTCGCGCTGAATTTTTGCGTTAAAACGTGAGGAAGTATTTTCTGCAACGCGCTGATCAGTATCGGGTAATTGAAACATAAGCTGCCTCCTGGTCATAGAAAGGCTAAAGATAGAGTTATCTATAGCCAATGAGTTTAACGACCATATAACGGCCTCAGTTTAAATTCCGTGCGGTCGCGAACAAACCCTAAGCCGCCATCTAATATCATTTTCGTTATTAGATGGGAAATCTGTTTCGCCTATTAGCTATTAATAAATTTTATAGGCTCAGGATTTGCTCTCACGTACGTTTTAGTACGCGCGATTGAAATACATAAGTCCAGCAAAAGCCAACAACGTAAGCATTCAACGGGCATATGTTAGCAATCGAACATTCTAGATAGATGAAATTAGGCACAATCTGGGCTAAAGAGCCGCAAAAAAATTACGTATCAGCAGCGATGCCTACTTGATTAAGTAGACCATCAATTAAGGCTCACAAACCAGGATGAGTGCGATGACATTATCAGTTGCGCAAATGCTATGAGTGGTGAGTCTGCACTCCCTACCGTACATTCACTGCGAATATTAACCTTAAATACGCATAAAGGATTTACGGTTTTTAATCGACGTTTTATTTTGCCGGAATTACGTGATGCCGTGCGTACGTTATCCACCGACATAGTATTTCTGCAAGAAGTGTTAGGTACACATAGTTTACATACAAAGCGTTATGCCGATTGGCCTGCCGCACCACAATACGAGTTTTTAGCCGATAGTATGTGGCCAAGTTTTTCTTATGGCCGCAATGCGGTTTACCCGCACGGCGACCACGGCAACGCACTGTTATCGAAATACCCAATTATTCATTATGAAAATTTTGATGTTTCAATTGGCACTATCGAACAGCGAGGACTTTTATATTCTGTAATTCAATTACCCGGCTCTAAGCAGGTACACGCAATTTGTGTGCACTTAGGTTTGCAGGAATCCCACAGGCGAAAACAACTGGAATTATTAGGCGAGCTATTAAATCGTCTTCCTGAAGGTGCGCCGGTAATTGTTGCAGGTGATTTTAATGATTGGCGCAAACGAGCGGACGCTGTTTTAAGCCGTCACGGTATGACTGAGGTATTTGTCCATGCATTTGGCGTTCACGCAAAAAGCTTCCCCGCGCGCTGGCCTTTGTTGTGCCTGGATCGCGTCTATATCCGCAACGCTTCCGCACATGAACCAGAAGTCCTCAGCTGCCGCCCATGGTCCCACCTCTCAGACCATGCGCCACTGGCAGTGGAGATACGCATATGAGTGAGCGTTGGACAGAAGGCAATGAAGTGGAATTGCTTATTAATGGTGATGAATTTTTTCCACGGGTATTTGACGCTATTCGTGCAGCTAAAAAAGAAGTGTTATTAGAAACATTCATTTTTAGAGAAGACGAAGTGGGTAATGATTTACAGCGTGCATTAATTGAATGTGCAAAAAAAGGCGTAAACGTTGAATTAACCGTTGATGGTTATGGCACGCCGGACCTTAATATAAACTTTATCCGCGCCATGACGGATGTGGGCATTAAATTGCACGTATTTGATCCACGAGCACGGCTGCTCGGTGTGCGCACGAATATTTTCCGCCGCCTGCATCGCAAAATAGTCGTCATTGATAGTGAGCTCGCCTTTATCGGCGGGATTAATTTTTCGGCTGACCATCTTACAAATTTTGGCCCAACGGCAAAACAGGATTATGCTGTTCAAGTGCGCGGCCCGGTAGTGCAGGATATCCATAAAGCCTGCTGGAAGTTACTTATTAATGGCTCTAAAAACGATGATGCGGCGAAAATAAATAAAATTGCTGCAGCAAGTAGCGTTTCAGAATCCACAGAGACTAACACTGCAGTGGGCCAGGCGCGGATATTAATGGCCGTGCGCGATAACGTTAAACACACAAACAATATTGAGCGACATTATTTGCGCGCCATTCACCGCGCGAAAAAGCGCGTGATAATTGCTAACGCCTATTTTTTCCCCGGCTACCGTTTGTTATGGGCGCTACGGCGAGCAGCGCGGCGAGGTGTTACAGTAACATTGATTTTGCAAGGCCGCTCAGATATGCCCTGGGTATCGCTTTTTACAAGTTTATTATACGAATATTTTCTGCGCAACGGCGTTATTATTCGCGAATATTGCCAACGACCGCTGCACGGTAAGGTCGCTATAGTTGATGACTCTTGGGTCACCGTAGGCTCAAGCAATTTAGATCCATTAAGTTTAGCGCTTAACCTAGAGGCCAATTTAATTATTGAAGATAAGCAACTTAATCAAACTCTGTTCGATCATTTAACATCACTGATTAAAACACATTGCAAACCCATTACTATCAGCCTTGCCAAACGCGGCTACTGGTGGCGCATGCCATTAGTTTTTTTAAGCTTTCATTTTTTACGGCATTTTCCGTTTATAGTCGGCTGGCTTCCTGCTCACATGCCCAGATTGCGATTGATGAATTCTGAAACTAAAGATAGTGAAGACTTTATTCAAGAAAAGACTTCCGACGCGGAAAAACTTTCCCAATGAACCGTCTACGTACGAATTATGTTTTTTCACGCAAGCGTAAAAAAGACAGCAAGCTTGCGCTTGTAAAGCGCGCTATTACGATATTATTTTTTTTCGGCGTGCCTATTTTATTGTTCGTACTAATCAAGAACGTCGACTGGACCGATGTAGTTAAATCGCTCCATGGATTAAAGCCTGAGAAGCTAGCCTTAGGGCTGATTATCTGCGTAATTAGCTATGCTGTGGTTAGCACTTATGATTTATTGGGACGTAAATACACTAAACATAGTTTACCGGCACGCCAAGTACTTCCTATCGCTTTTGTTTGCTATGCGTTTAATCTTAATCTGGGCTCGTGGGTCGGCGGTATAGCCTTGCGATTTCGCCTTTACTCCCGGCTAGGGCTCAACTCCCGTACCATTACACAAATTCTTACATTTAGTTTATTAAGTAACTGGCTAGGATTTACATTATTAGCAGGGCTTGTATTTGCAGCAGGCGTTATTGACTTACCGAAAAATTGGCAAATTGGCACTGGTGGCTTAAAACTAATTGGTGTAGTCCTGCTGTTGATCTGCGGATTTTATTTATGGACGTGCCAATTTAGGCAAAGGCGGTATTGGCGCGGATTAGGACAAAAATTTGAATTGCCGTCTTTAGGCTTGGCAACCTGGCAAATTGCTTTGGCTGCGCTAAATTGGGCCTTAATGGCGTTATTAATTTTTGTTTTACTGCCCAGTAAGGCTAGCTACGTTGCAGTTTTAGGAATTCTGTTTATCAGCAGTGCAGCGGGGCTTATATTGCGTATTCCAGGTGGCGTTGGTGTACTGGAAACCGTATTTGTTACGTTTTTACATCACCAATTTTCCAAGGGAACCATATTGGCGGCGTTGATTGGCTATAGAGTCATCTACTTTTTAATACCGCTTGCGGTGGCGGCAGTTGTGTATTTAATTATTGAAAGCCGCGTGAAAAAGCTTCGTGCAGAGAATGAACAGAATCAGGCTGAACCCGCAGGCTTGCCTAGCGACGATCATCATTTGTTAAAAACTACCTCGGCCTAAAGCTACAATAATTTTGCAAAGCGCACCAAATTTAGCTTTGCCATTAACCCGCTTTGGTGAGGGCTTGCAATAATTGCGCGTTTGCAAGTGCTGCACCTATAGTGTTGTTAAAATACACATAAATCTGCTTCCCATGCTTTATCAATTTATTAATCTGCTCTGCGCACTCGTGAATTATTTCATCGGAATAACTACCATCATAATTGCCCGTTGGTCCATGAAACCTGCGGTAAACTAAATTATTTATCGGGCAATCGTCAGGCGTTGCTGAGCCTGGCATATCGTGTAAAACCACCGACGTGTAATGTTTTTCGAACATTTTATAAGCTGCATCGCAATACCAACTCGCATGGCGCAGCTCTATCGCGAGCCTGAATTGCTGGTTGTCGATATGCTGGTTGATATGCTCAAGAATCTGCTCGACTTTTTTAATATGCACAAAGCGGACACTGGCAGGGAATTGAATTAATATGCAGCCGGATTTATTTTGCAACTGATTAGCCGCCGCCATAAACATATCAATATCGCTAACCAAAAAATCCAGCTGCTTGGCGTGTGTTATACCTCGCCAGCATTTTACGGTGAATTTGAAATCCTCCCCAACATCTTCCGCCCATTTTGCGAATGTTTTCGCAAGTGGAGTTTTGTAAAATGAGCTATTAACTTCCAGCGTATCAAATAGCGATGCGTAATAATGTAATCGGCTGGATTGTCTAAATTCATCGGGAAAGGTATTTTTTACCCCCGGCAGTACTATGCCACTGGTTCCGATTCTGATAACACCCGCAGAAGTATTTTTCATATTGGCAACTAACTATTAAATAAGTACCAATAATCGGCGACTTGCACTGGTCGATCAGTTCGCCGCATCGCACAGTGCGCTTAATCTCTGCAATAACCCTCTCCTGCTCGCACAGTCAGGCAATTGGATTTATCACTCAGCCATTTCATTCCCGTTTCCATGCCATTGCTTGCGTGCAAAAATTCTTTTACGCCATCACGTTCAAATTCAATTTGATTACCGGCAGCAATACCGCGAAAGCTGCGCGGACCATCGAGGTTTTGAATAATAATTTCGTACGTACCATTGCCGCCATCAAGCTGAAGAAATGTACCTTCCGGGCCATTCCATTTACCCAACCACTTATCGACAACCGCAGCCGCGGTGGCACCAGATGAACTTGCCACAACGGCCGATGCGGAATTTGCGCTGCGTTTTTCGCATCCGGCAATAAATAAAATCAGCGCAGTACAGACAACGATCGATCGAATTGCGATATTCACCGGTGAGCGGACCGCTGAATAAATTGCTGCCCCGTTATTCACGTACATAGCGCATGTGTGTTGCAGTGGGAGTTTCAAGTACGTTGTCGATTCGAAAACGAGGTGCAGGCTCGATTATGTTGTCGAAAAGGCGCCGCCCTTGGCCAAACATAACCGGCGCTTGAGCAATTTCTAACTCATCAATTACGCCTAAATTTAAATATTGCTGAATTACATCCGCTCCGCCTGAAATGCGAATATCGCGGTTACCGGCCGATGCGCGTGCCAGCTCAAGAGCACACTCGGGCCCGTCATTGACGAAATAAAATGTTGTACCGCCCGGCCGCACCCAAGGTTCGCGCAGCTCGTGAGTGAGCACATATACGGGCGTATGAAACGGCGCCTCTTCAGGCCATGAAATTTCTCCCTGCTCGAACATCCGCTTACCCATAATGCTCGCGCCGCTGCGCTCCATCGTGTGACGGAACATATCGTTCACGGGGCCGGTCTCCCCACCTGGCCCGAAATTGAGCTTTTCGCGAAAGTAATGCAATTTAAGAATCCAACTCATCATTGCGCCCCATTTAGAACCCCAGTCCTTGTATTCTGGCCTGCTCCAATTCTCTAGCGTCATTCCCTCCGGTGCCATAAAACCGTCAAGGCTTAGGCCGATATTTACGAAAATTTTGCTCATGTTTGTGTGCTCTTAAATGTCACTACCAGCTTTATATTTAACTAAAAAGCAGTTTTAAGTTGAGGCTTTGTTGAGTCGCTTTGCAGAAACATTTTGCGCAAAAAACGCAAAAATACGTGCAATATGATGCCGCAATGGCCTGTTATGCAGCAGAATTCTCCACGTTAACCAACAAGAATTTAGAAGCAGAACCTATCAACCGAGATTTTCTATATGGCTCATATTCTTGAGAATTATAAAACTCTACAGCTCGCTCTTTGGAAGGAAATTCAGCAACCACAGAGAAATGTGGTTTTTCAGCTCCCTCGATTAATTCAATATTACTGGAGCGAGTAATATATTTTCCGCCGTATCGCAAAACTATTGGTGTAACATTTTTAGTATATTCTTCAATCCAAGAAGGATTTATAACCATGGTTTCAATAATTGCCAATACCTTCATTTGAGTAGCCTCTTTACTAATATCAGTCCAAATTTTCCCGACAAAATTATAATATTCTTATAGCGCGGCTGTAAAAACCCTTGCAGCCTTAGCTTATTAACAAACCCAGGCGAGCTAATCGCTTTAGCTGCGTTTCCACCAGCTCTGGCAAATTAGCTTTAAAAGATTCATATTCTGCTTGGCCTTGCGCATCTTGCGCTGGTTTTAATCGGGTTTTTAACTCCGCAACCAAAGCCTCGCGATTGAGTGTGCCATCTAATAACACCAACATAGCGCGGCTGAGTGGATCATCCAAACTCACAGTATCGTGCAACAGCGTGGTAATCACCGGGCTGGTTTGGGCCTGTTGACGAGCTATGGGGCTGGCTATGGGAAATTCGCTGGCGTGTTCAGGCAGCGTGTGTGCCTCCGTGTGAATCTGTGCAATACCACGGCTTAGCGCTGCAAATAAAAATTCTGCTAATTCAGCTCGGCGCGGCTCATCCACTTGCACCCGTTCGCCGATTAATTCTTGCGCTTGCGTAACCAGCGCATCAAAACCAATAGCCTTTGGAAATTTATCACCCAAAATACTCAGCGCGGCTTTAGCCAATATATTATCGGTGCTTAGTGCACCTAACTCAGGGTGAATAAAGCGCATTAACTCTATATTGTTTACACAGTTTGAAGGCTGCTCGGGCCGCACATTTATGGAAAAATAAAAATCTTGCATTTTCGCCGCTACAACTGGGCGATTAAGTATTTTGTTGTGATGGCACAGCAGGGTTTGGCGAAAATTGCGACCAGTTAAAAAATCAAGATATTGCTCCTGAGCTAATACCGAATCAGCACCCAATTGGGTGAGCGCAGCTTGCACATCGGGTGCAAATTGCAAGCTTTGGGTATCGCTAAATTCCGCTTCGGTCACATATTGTAAACCTGCCGCGGCGGCGGCTTGGGCAAATTCATGAAAATAAAATGCGGTATTTTCCGGCGAAAAATCATCGTGAAAAATCGCCCCGCTGGGCCTTTTGGTAAAAAGGCTTTTTGCCTCCTCTAGATATTTACTGTAAGCACTCATGGGTGTATCGGCTTGTGACGGCTTCTGTGCTGATGCCAACCAATTTAATAGCCCGCGCGATTGCCTAACTTTTTCTTCTGCATCATCAATATTGCGAGTATGAAACTGCAACATCGTGCGAGACATAGCCCGCAAATGAAACCCTGGATAGGCATTATAGGAAATATAGGCCACACCTTCAGGCGCCAAACAGTCGCGACAAAGAGCTAAAATATTGTGGCGTACAAAATCCGGCACCCAAGAATAAATACCATGGCAAATAATGTAATCAAATTCTCCCAGTTCACCACCGGTAACGGCTAAATCTGCCGTGCGCAATTCAATATTATTCAGCCCCAACGATTGGATGCGTTGATTGCCCTGAATGATAAGCTGGCTCGCAATATCCACACCCAAAAACGTCGCACCGGGAAGGTTAAATGCCATAGGAATCAAATTGCCGCCATCGCCGCAGCCTAACTCCAAAACTCGGCAGCGGCTTGCAACTGCGGTATTAAGCCCTAATAAAGCCCCCAGCGCGGCCAAGTGCCTTGGGTGGGTTTGTTGATAGGTGTAATTGGGGTAGATCACCTGATCGTAGGAGGTAACGGTGGCATTATTCATTTTATATGGCCTGCGTAAGGAATCAGTAGTATTTGACTTTGCACAAAAGAGAACCAGAGTGACTGATTGCAAGCCTGTTAGTAAAGCATCTTTCAGTTATCTAACATTGAATCCATTGGGTTTAAGTAATTTACCAGTAGCTAGTAAGTTTTAGTAACGAGGTAAATTTGCCTACTACAATTACAATCCTGATTATTACCTACTGTAAATCGGCCATGCAGCCAATTAAATGTTCAATTTTTATTGCCCGGTTTTACTCGACCAACAAACGGAAAATATTCCCGCCTGGCTGCAGCTATTGGCTAAATGATCCAAACTCTGCTGCTCTAAAGACACCCCTCTATGATTACCACATCCAATTCGGCGGCACCGTATCGGTATTTTTTTATACTATGATACTCAATTGATTGCCAACAGTTCAGCGCGTCTGCATAGGAAGGAAATTGGATAACAGTGTTTCTCGATCGAGAACTCCCCTCCACTACTTCACTCTTCCCTGCTCTTATTATGAATTCGCCACTATATTTTGTTATTGCTTCAGCTGTAAGTGAAGCATACTCAGCAAACTTCTCTGTATCAGATACATCAGCGCGCACGATCCAGTAGCCTTTATTCATATTTATTCCTCGCGAAGGCCGCCATCGCCCTAAGCTGAATTCAGCGGCATTTTAAAGATATCGTTGTGAATTACTTTTACGCAGCAAAAAGGAGGTGCCTAGCTAAAACTGCGGCTTAAAAGCTGCACAGCGCAGGCGTTTAAGCTCAAGCGACGGTGCACCCACTTGCTAGTGATTTTGGCCTCGGCACATTTTTATTGCAAGAACCGGTTTTCCGTTATATTCAGTAACAAACTCGGCAGACTTATTAAAGCCAAAACTTTCATATAATTTTTTTGCCGGCAGGTTTGAAGCAACCAGGCACAGCGAAGGCGTATCTTGAATATTTTCTAGCATGAATTTAAGCATATTTTTACCTACACCCTTGCGCTGAAATTGGGGCAGAACAAAAAGTGACCTTATTTCATTACCAAGAAATACACAATAACCCAAAATTTTAGTCTCCTCATAAACAAATACTTCAGACTCATTAAATGCTTTAAAGCGTTTTCCGTCTAAGTTAAGCGGAAGAAAATCAAATTCTTTAGTTTCAAAACGAAGCTCTTCAAGCTTTGTTAAAGAATATATCCTCAACATCTCAGGCAAATTAGTATTTCTATATTTTCGAATAGCCACAGTTGTCAACACGTCTTCAGCGGTTTGTGGGCCCAAGCCAACTGGATATCGGGCAAATTTTCGGCCACCGCTTTATAGGTGTTTTGTGTTAAAAGCATATCAACGACAAGGGGTAAGGGTTCAGCCCATATCTCCGGTAAATCAGCTTCTCCATCGACAACTATCGGGAATGCCAAACGCTCAACCGGAGGGCAGAAATCAGCTGAAACTCCGCTCTTATTTCCTCTGGCATCTATTCGATACCAGCCATATTGTTCAAGATATACGGCATTTAGGCCATGCAAACAAAACGGCGCTCTATCATCGCTTATCGTCAGTCGTTGATAACATAAGCCCGCAGGTATGCCGTTTGCGCGCAGTAATGCAGCAAGCAAGTGACTTTTTGCGTAGCAGTAACCTGTACCATACTTCAGAACATCTGACGCTTTGCACGTCACAGGATCACACCTGTAATCCCAACTGTGCTTAATTTGATCTCGGACGAAAGTAAAACACCGCTGTGCGATTGTCTCGGGACTATTTGCCCCGCAAGCTAGAGACTTCGCCTTGGTTAATACGTTTGGAGTTTCCCAATCTATATATTCCGATGACTTTAGATATTCTTGCAATTTTTCGATTTCCTATTGTTTGCTAAAGCCAAGCTTAGCGGCAGTTTTTAAATTGAGTTTTTGTGAAATACTTTACGCAACAAAACCGGGGACCCTAGCTAAAATCCAAACTTAAAAACTGCGAAGCGTGCGAAATTCAACGACTTGTTATTTTGCCTGCAAACGCATCAGCTGAAAGCTAATGCCAGCAAAACTTTGGCGCTCACCTTCAGGTATAAAGCCAAACTTTTTGTACACAGGTATAGCAACGCTTGAAGATCTTACCCAGAACGTACCGGAAGCACCTTTTTGCATGGCATTTTTCTTTGCAAATTGCCACAGAAACGACGCGACACCTCTATTTCTTTCTTCTGGAATAACGAACAACTGATCTATTTTTTCTTGGTCTTTTAGCGAAATAAAACCAAGTAAGCGATTTGATTCAATACAACAAAAAATACAGAAATCAGCGCTACCCAGCTTCTTTTCAAATTCAGTTGACGTATTAGCAGCAACAAAGCGATCCCAGCCTTCTTCGGTGAAGTCAACTCCACGCAGCTCTTCGCTTGCAGCTAAAACAATTTCAGAAAGCTCTACTGAGTTTTCAACTGTGGCAAATTTTACATGCATATATTTAGTTGTGCCCGGCTATGGCGCCGGAGTGCGACGGGGATTTTTTGCGGTAGCTACTACAAAAAGGCCGACGGAACTCAGGCTGCACATGTTTGCATTTAATCGTGGCCCTCACACCAAAACCCTAAAAGAGCGTCAGCTATATCACGGCTATCGTATTCATATTCTGCGCGGCTGTAAGCGTAATTTAAAAAACACCTAACGGCTTCTCTTTGCTTTTGATTAAACAGCGAAAACATAGCCTTCGAGTAGTCATTTAAATAAGTGAGGCAAAATGACATGCCAAAATTATACTGGTTTTTCACATCAGCAATCATGAATGCCGGTAAGTGAAATCGCATTCCTTTTGCATCGAAGAAGCTTAAACTACTATTACAACGATTCAATTGCGCAACTGGAATATCGCGCCATCGCTCCTTTTCGTCCGACAATCTTTGAAACTGACGTTGTTCGAGTGTTTTATAGTCATCAATCGCCTGAGCCTCGTCAAGCCCAATGCCATCCTCTAATACTACACCGTCAAAAGCATCGGTAATGATCGCAATAAGTTCGTTGGCGCGCTCTTGGATTGCACGAGCTTTTGTGATGGTTTCTTCTTCATAACCATTTTGCTTCATTTCTTCAATATCTTCGGCTGAGTAATATTCCATTTTAATTGCCAAGCACCGATTTTTAGCGGCGGATTTTAAGTTGTACTGTTGTGGAACACTTTTGCGCAGCGAACCATGGGAGGCCTAGCTAAAACCGTGGCTTAAACTATCCAGCCCTTAGGGCGATGCTTGAGTTATTTATTACATTTTTGACTCAGCAATAGCTTTAATTTTCTCATTATGAAGGTTATACCTACACTGATAAGAAGGGATCAGTTTACGTTTAGCCAAACCGCTAAGGGCGCCACAAAATTTTTCTTCCTGCACTAGCGTGCAGCGGGATTCCGATATTTTTGACAAAGTAAATTTTCTAATACCGCTAAGCAAACTTCCAATTAATGGAAGCTCTCCCTTCCATTCCAGAAGCCTACCATCTACCACTTTTACTTCTTTCAGGTTTATTCGCAATGGAACTCCAATCATCTGAGTCCTAAGCAATATTGGGATACCATTTTTCGTACGAACCTCGACACTGCTTTTATGCCACTCACTCCATTTTGAGAAATTTGAAATAATATCCCAAACAACATTAGCATTAGTCTCTATTTCTGTTTCTACTCTAACATCAGAATTGTTCATGGCCTACTACCCAGAAAATATAACGTCGCGATAAACAGTGGTTTAAAGTTGCACTTTTGCCATACAATGGAGCCATGCAGAATACAAAAGTGCAACAAAAAAGACGTCCGCAAAATTGCTTTTTTATAAATTTATTATAACGGCCACGAATCAAGAGGTGACTCAATTTTCTTGGGGCCATTCTCTAAATTAGCAATCAGTCCTTCTGGATAGTGAGCATTCATTTCACTTCGCGTATGTACAAACTCTAAATTCGGGCCGAAAAAACATGTATTATTTAAACTTAGTAGTTCATAAATAATTTCAGGTAGCTTCTCGTGAAGAATTGGACGATCAAAGGTAATTCCAGTTATACCTGTATATAAATCGCCCGATAATGGCGCGCAATCACAAATATCGCCAACATGTGATCGAAATTCCAGTCCGAAATTTCCTTCTATAATCTCTCCATATTTTTCTAGTATTTCTACAAGTTCGCCATATGGAATATTCGCACAATCTCCATTTTCGAATTTCTCTATATAAACTTTATACCCCATATTACTTTCCCGAGTTATTACGTCAGCACAATTGGCAAGTTGGGCGCAGTATTTTTACGACAAAAATGCCAAAGCTAGTCTTAAAAATGCGTAGCCCCGACCGTCGGATTGGTGCGATTGTTAGGCATCAGTTGAATGTGGAATCAACGGAACAGTACTTAACTTCTGGCCCATTCAGCAGCAATCTTTCCCACTTCAGCGAGGACAGCCTCATGCCTCGCCTCTACCTTTTCCGCGTATTCGCCGCTGTCGAAATAGGCAGCAATGATAATTGGGTTCTTGCCGGGCGGAAAAGTGACAGCGACGTCATTGCACTTATTGGTCGTCCCTGCGTCTCGCCCAGTCCCAGTCTTGTCACCGGTACGCCAGTCAGTGGGGAGGCCGGCTCGCAGCCGACTGGCGCCTGTGCCTGTGTTTCGCATCCACTCTAAAAGTCGTTCCCGCGATCCGTGCGACAAAACACGGCCAGTCGTGATTCGACGGACAAGTTGCGCATATGCAAGGGGCGTGGTGGTGTCGCGAACATCGGCTGAAAGAACTAAACCCAAGTCTGGCTCATAGCGATCCAGGCGGCTCACCTTATCGCCCATTTCTCGGAACTTCTCGGTGACGGCGGCAGGACCGCCTAAGCGTTTGATCAAAAGGTTCGCGGCAACACCATCGCTCACTTCTTGAGCCGCTTGCGCCAGAGCGGCAATACTCAAACCGCCCTTGGCGAGATTCTTTCGCGTAACTGGCGCCCAAGGCAGAAGATCCGCCTCTGAATAGTTCAGTATCTCCTCAAGATTCAAGCGCGCCTTGTCTGCCTCGCGCAAGAAGGCGGCAACTATTGCCAGCTTGACCGTCGAGCACATTGCAAAGCGCTCCTCAATGCGGTTACCGCTAGTTTCACCGGTAACTGTGTCAAGAAAGCAAACGCCTAGGCGCGCCTGTCCCAGTTCTAATACTCGAAGTCGCTCGGCGGCATCAAAGCGACGCGTCGCTGGTTTTGCGGCAGCGGGCAGTGCCAGAAGTGAGCTCGCGGCCATGGACGTAATGAAAAAGTCGCGTCTTGTGAACATTCAATTGATCCTATTATTTGGTAGACAGGGTTGTATCAGGTGAGCCTATTTGCGAGCAAGGCGGCCGTATTTAAGTCGTGGGTTTGTGGAATAATTTGTGCGGCAGAGCCAAAAAACTGCGACTTAAAAACTGCTCTGGGAGGCACGTAGTGGTTCAGCGACTTGTTAGAGCTTTCGTAAAAAACAGTTTGTCTACAAACATAACCGGAAAGCTAGTAGGCAGCATAGATTCGTCTAGTTCAATATAGCCATTCTTACGGTAAAATTTATGTGCTGCAACAAAACGCTCCGTTGTACCTAAATAAATCGCGGTAGCCTTTTTTTGAATTAGCGCCCACTTTTCTGCATATACAAGTAGATTCTTAGCGACGCAGCACTCTGAACCTCTAAAACCAGATTTTACGAACATTTTACGTAACGCATATTGCCCGCCGCCTAAATTAAGTAACGCTATAGTTCCGACAATATTAGCCCCCTGCTTTGAAACCCAAAAGCCACCACCATTTTCAATATAAAATTCAGAGATATTTTGTAGATCTGACTGGTCAGACAAAGTAATTGAAAGACCAAACTCTTCTCTTTGTATATGAAGAATGAGCGAAATAATCCGGTCTTTAAAATCTTCAGAATACTGTACGATTTGCATCGCATTGACCACTCTTCTTGTTCTAACGCAGAGTTCATCGAAAGGTTTTAAGTTATGATTTTTTAAGCAGCAAAACCAAAAAATCGCAACCTAAAAACTGTCCAGCGCATCGAGTGTGCGGCGTTGAAACGACTTGTATAAATTTGTATTTAAAGCATTACTGAATTAGCAATACTGCCAAACCAAGAATTATGATAAATACCAGAATTGCACCCTTTAGAAGAAAAGTACGTTTTTTCTCTTTTCGAAAATTGGCTTCATTTTTTTCTGGTAGAAACCAAACCTTCAAAGCAGCCACCTGAATCAAATGGCCAATTGTTACCGGATAATAACCGAACTGCGGGTTTTCAGGCCACCCCACTTCAGGTGAGAAGTGGAGAGAAAAATTGAATGCAGCAAAGTCTATTTCAAATTTACTCTGCATTTCTTCAAGAAGCTCAGCAACATCGTCACCAGATAACTTTAGGTCTTGCTCAAGATATAGCTCATTTGAAAAAGCCTCAGGCTTTTTCAAAGTGTGGTGAGAGATGATTTCGTAAACTTCTTTAGTGATTTCCATTTGATTTATAACGCTGTTTTAACTTGCGTTTTGCGTGGCGCGAGCCTTTTTGCAAGAGTCGTGCACCCAAATAAGTCAGGTTGCAAACATGGTTGGCTTTTACAACTTGAGGAATTTTCTGATTCTCTTTACCAACTCAGGTCTGTTTTTCTGTATTGGCAATTCAAGTAAGAAATAGCTAAACAACGTGAATAGTGAAGTTAACGCAAGCCCGCAAGTGAAGTGAAGCCAGCTTGGGAGTGCAGCACTTTTCAACATATAGAGAATGGGATAGTGCCACAAATAGAACGAATAGCTTAGAACACCAACAAATACGAGCACTTGGTTTGATAACGCCTTAACCAACACTCCAGAGCCATGCGTGGCTAGATAAAGCACTAAGAACGGACTAGCCAGGGTGACTATAGGAAGCGTGATGCTTCTATGGAGAAATCCTATCGACTCACCAATAATCGCCGCAAGAATTGCCAATAAACTAGGAAAGACCAAAAGGTTAGAAGATCTTTCTAGCTGCTTCGAGTAGATGGCAAACAAACTGCCAATAGCTAAACCCCCCAACTTCAAAAGTGGGCTAAACGGCGATTCTTTTCCGAAAAAATACCATCCGGTTAGACTCGAAATAGTTAGGATAATTAGAATAGTTGCTATGGCCGTTCTCGAAGAATGTCTGAAACTCGCTAGAAGCAAAAGGGGCCAGATCAGATAGTATTGCTCCTCCATGGATAAAGACCATGTGTGGCTAACAATACCGATACCAGAGAGGTCGAAGACAGTCAGTACAATATTGGTTGTGTATGTTATTGCGGCTGCAAACGATAATAGAGCGGTCTTCCAACTCCCAATTAGCAAGAAGAAGGCTGGTACACAAACAGCTATCATTAGTATTAGAGCAGGATAAAGACGCAACAGCCTTTTGATATAGAAATCTGGCAAATCTACAGTGCCGCTTTTTTGATGTTCTTTGACCAAAATCGACGTGATCAAATAGCCACTAATAACAAAAAATATATCAACACCAAGCCCTCCAGGAAAACCAGACCGAGGAAGTGCGTGAATGACGAACACCATGAAGACAGCAATCGCTCGCAGACCGTCGAGAGCTGGCATATAAGTTAAGGTATTTGTCCGGAATGAGTTCATTGAGTGCCCTTTTTTGCAGCAATTTGTATATCCGAGACGCCCCTGTAATAGCTCCAGTTCGAATCTGGCTACTAGCTACTACTAGGCTCCTCAAGTGGTAATACATTAGCCACTTTGACCAAGTATCGATCTTCAACAGATTGAATAGTGAAGGCAATTTAGCAGAAGTATGCTGCTCCTGTGAAGACGAGACTTCTGTAAACCCAACGCCGGTAACAGGTGAATTTATGGGGGTGATTGTTTTGTGCCCTGCCTTTCCGGCACAAAACGAGCGCCGGAATAAATTTAGGCGTGGTTACGAATATTAGAGCTCAGAACCATGTTCTCCAGAGTTGAAAATGTGTACTAGCTCAGACTTAATCTGACAGTTACCGGTTTTTAAAAGGTGCCTGTCAGTTTACATTTGAGCTAAATTTTTCTCAGCCCAAATTAGTTTTCCATCCAGTAAAGTGGCTAAAGGTGTTCGGCCACAGCACATTTT
>DATDJI010000091.1:0-177749 GCA_036520615.1 Cellvibrionaceae bacterium
ATAGAACGCGTATTCGCATGGCTGCAAAACTACCGCCGCATAACGGTTCGCTATGAATATAAGCTCAGAAATTTTCTCGGCTTTGTGCAGCTGGGATTTATTAAAATATTATTTAGGCATTTTTGAGATGAGCTCTAATCACTATGAGAACATTCACCACAACTTCTAGCACTGTCGAAGCAGAACCAGCACCTCCCTACATCAGTTTCTGGGAAGCCTTTATTTTCTGGCTGAAATTGGGATTTATCAGCTTCGGTGGGCCTGCCGGCCAAATTTCTATCATGCATCAAGAGTTAGTAGAGCGTCGTCGCTGGATTAGCGAGAAACGTTTTTTGCATGCGCTGAATTACTGCATGGTGTTGCCCGGGCCTGAGGCACAGCAGCTTGCGACCTATATTGGTTGGCTAATGCATCGCACCTGGGGAGGGATTGTGGCAGGTGCACTGTTTGTGTTGCCATCGCTGTTTATTTTAGTGGCCCTGTCGTGGATTTATATCGCCTACGGAGAAATCACTTGGGTAGCCGGGTTGTTCTACGGCATTAAACCTGCGGTAACCGCCATCGTCGTACACGCTGCTCATCGCATAGGTTCGAGGGCGCTAAAAAATAATGTGTTGTGGGGCATCGCAGCGGCAGCGTTTGTGGCTATTTTTGCCCTGAATATTCCGTTCCCCGTTATCGTTATCGTCGCTGCAGCCATTGGTTATTTCGGTGGCCGATTTGCACCTAAATATTTCAATGCCAGTGGCGGGCATGGCAAAACAGAAAAATCCTATGGCGCAGCATTAATTGATGACCATACGCCATCCCCTGCACATGCCAAATTCAGTTGGGCACATTTGCTAAAAATTGCAGTTGTTGGTGTGATTCTTTGGGCGGTGCCCATGGGTTTATTGATTGCAACACAAGGCTGGAACGGCACGCTTACGCAAATGGCGTGGTTTTTTACCAAAGCCGCACTACTCACATTCGGCGGTGCGTATGCAGTTCTTCCATATGTTTATCAAGGAGCAGTAGGAACCTATTCCTGGTTAACTCCGACGCAAATGATTGATGGATTGGCGCTGGGTGAAACAACACCTGGCCCGCTCATCATGGTAGTTGCTTTTGTGGCTTTTGTAGGAGGTTACGTAAAGGCAGTTTTCGGTGCCGATATGCTATTCATATCGGGAGCAGTTGCTGCGACCCTGGTGACCTGGTTCACTTTTTTGCCGTCGTTTATTTTTATCCTGGCTGGCGGCCCATTAGTCGAATCAACGCACGGCGAAATGAAATTTACCGGGCCATTGACTGCTATTACTGCAGCGGTTGTGGGCGTTATTTTGAATCTGGCTATATTCTTTGGCTATCACGTTCTCTGGCCAAAAGGCTTTAGTGGCAGCCTCGATTGGATGTCGGTGATTATTGCCTTGGGAGCAGCTGTTGCGCTGTTCAAATTTAAACGCAACGTGATTCACGTAATCGGGTTTTGCGCGTTGATTGGCTTAATCGTAAAAATCTTTGGTATTAATACATTTATATGAGGTGAATAAAATAATTCTTGAAAATTGCCTATTATTAAGCTTTATCTTTTTGAATGTTCTGTTAAATCAACGACAGCTTGATTCGGTTTGTTTTCGGCTAAAAACCGATATGCATCTGCAGTACAGAGTGCTTTTGATTGCCCTTTGAGCCGGATGCATATTGAGGTGGCGCAACTTATTTTTTTGATTAATATTCAGAGAATCTAAAAATATAAGATTTGCCCTGAACTGCCGTAGTATTTTTAATACCGACATTAATCTTTTAAATCAGCGGGAACCTTTCCACCATTGGCGGCGAGTTTATTCATAACTTGCTTATGTAGCCAAATATTCATTGATGCCGAATCACCGGCATCGCCAGAATAATGCAGCTCTTCTGCAAGTGCCTTACGTGATTGCAAACTGCTATCCAGGTCCAGCAATTTAAGAAGATCAACAATGGATACGCGCCAGTTAGATGGCTGGCCGGATTTCGCTGCAAGATCATTTAAAATCTTTTCAACATCGGTTTCTGTAATCTGGGAATTTAATTCGGCTGATGCAGGACCTGCTGAAGACGGAGCTGCGCTTGGATTGGGGGTGGGCGTTGCGGGAGCCTGGGCAGCAGATGGGCTTGATGTATTTGCATGTGACGATGGAAAAATTTTATTCAGAATACTTTTAAGGATGCTCATAAAATTACCTGCCTAATTGATCAATGACGTTAAAGCGCACATTCGTGCTTCAAAATTTCTGTGAAGCCGTATTGTTGATGATCAAGTTAAATCGGTCTGTGTCCGAGCGTACACTAGTATGAAACACAATTCTTTTATTTTAGCCGGGAGCAATCTTTCACTTGGCTCAAAAGGGAGAAAATTGCAATGTTGGACAAATTTTCAACAATATCATATCGCTATCTAAAGCAACGAAGCATTGCCAAGTTGTATACCGACAAAACTGCTTTTTGTTAGCTAATTTATCAAGTAATCGACCGACATAATTTTTCAGAGATTCCTTGAATCAAGTGCCTAGTTTCGAATTAAATGGCCTGGTGATGAATATTGTGGACGAATAACTGGCCAATGCGAAACCGACCAGCTTTCAAATTCTTTTCAAGGATCCGAGATATATCTAATTGGATGCAATTAGTGTGTTTTTAAATCTATAAGTGGCATGCAATAGGCTACGTAGGGAAGGCGAGAGATTTAATAACAATATAACTGCAACAGTAAATATTGGAACGTGTCCCAATAATTCAGCAGGCCCTAATACAATTCCCGAGAGCGTAAAAAAGAAACACAATGACGATAAACGCATAATCAGTTAGCTTGCTAACTTAAAGAGAGAATTAAGCCATTTTCCTTGCCTGCGGATTTGAACGCAAATGTGTGTGCTTCCCATAGCGCCCTGATTTTGCAATCTCTGAAAATCACCTTACTCGTCCTCGCGTTAAATCACCAAAAAATAGGAGGCGCAGGCCATTCCGCCAAATCCGGTATGGCACCTCTCCAGAGCCATCGAAAATAAGGGAATTTAAGATTGACGGATCTACGCGATAATGCGCTTAACCAAATATAGCTTTTTGCTATCTATACGATCTGGGTCACTTTCGATCAAGAAAATTTCTCGTTTGCACGCGCCTACTGAAAATTAATTTTCCTGAAGATGGCGGGACATTTTTTGCGCGACAGGATGGAGATTACGTAATATAAATGACCGGGTGAAGCACAAAAAAATTTAGCTTCGAAGCAATAAGTGGATTTACGGAGCGGTTCTTTTTATAAACATGACTATAAGTAGGTATTGCTGGGAACCCTATCACGGTTCGGGAAACGGAAATTTCTTAAAATAGCTATCGGAATCTTCCAACTTTGGTCGTCAGTCTCGTCATGTATGCGGCTGGTGGCGTCGTCATACGAGGAGCTTTATCGATAATGCGTAAGATACTAATTATGGGAATGTTGAGCGCAATGCTCGCCGCCTGTAGCGGGCCGGGGTCGTCGTCCTCCAGTAGCTCGTCGAGCAGCAGTTCATCTTCAACCGGCAAAACCAGTAGCAGCTCCTCTAATAGCAGTAGTTCGTCGAGCAGCAGTTCATCCTCATCCGGCAAGACCAGTAGCAGCTCTTCGAGTAGCAGCAGTTCGTCGAGTAACTCATCTTCAACTAGCACCAGCGGTGGTTTCTCTGGGGATGCGACGCGCGGTAAAGCAACTTTCGCCTCTAAATGCTCCAGGTGCCACAAAGATGATAATGGTGATGGTTATTTTGGCGCCGGTGGAACCTCGGGTGATTCCGGCATCGGCGTAATAGACCCTGATAAATTGGGTAGCCCGTCAGATTACCCAGCGTATGACGGCCGAGCGGTGACGCAACTTGCCTCGTTCATTAAAACCTCTATGGGGCCTTTGGCAAACTGTGACGCTCAATGCGCTCAGGATGCAGCAGCCTTTATATGGTCTTTAAAAGACGGTCAGGAAGGGCCAGGAGCGGCAGTTGCTTCTTGTTCTAACCCCAGTGCCATTCATTACGGCAAGCGGGTATTACACGTATTGACGTCTTATGAGTACCACAACTCGCTCGGTAAACTCTTCGCCCTTCCTTTGCCCAACGACTATTCGTTACCAGGCAAGGTCGGATTGGACACTGAAGTTGCACGCTTACCGAACCACTCAATTGAAGCAGTCAACGAAAGCCGCTTGAATAAGTACTACGACAATGCATCTGAGATCGCGAGCTGGGCGATATCTACTCGTGGTGCCTTGCCATTTGCTTGTGATGATGCTGTTCAGTGTTCAACCGACTTCATTAATAACTTTGCCTATGTAGCCTACCGTCGCGCCCTCACCAGTGTGGAACAGGCGGAAATCACCTCTATCTTTGCCGGCGCGCCAACATTAGAAGACGGTTTGAAGTGGGCTTTGCGTACTGTATTGATGTCGCCAAACTTCCTCTATCGCTCTGAGCTGGGTACTAAGGTCGCAGATTTACTGAAGAATCCTGTTGTGTCCCAGGGCACCAAGTATGAGTTCCAAGGTACACCCAAGACCTTCTCCACTCTGAGCATCCAGCGCTACAACCGTATTAGTGTTACTGTCACTTCCAATCCTGGCTACCAGTGGACTGGCAAAGATCTGATCGCTATTACTGTTAAAGGTGTGAAGAGCCCGAAGAATAACTGGCCGGTGCTCACCATCGGTACCGGTTTTGACAACGCGGGTGTGCTCAAGCGTCTCACCATCGATCACACCAGCTATCGAACCTACTACATCACCATCGATAAGGTACCTAACGGGCCTGTGTATTTCCTTAACGACGCAAGTTTTGCCAACAACGATTACGAGATGCCTCCAATTGAGATTTCTACCATCTCCTTTGGTGTGCTGGGGCAATCCAAGCCAGTGCAAGACGACGTCGCTAAGTTAATGGCGGCAGATCAAACCGCTTATGTGCTCGATCCTTACGAATACGCTGCTGCTTTGTCCTTTGCCTTGACGGGTTCAGCACCTTCTAAGAGTTTGCTGGACGCCGCTGTTGCAGGAGAGCTGGTTGATGTTACTAAGCGTGAAGCTCATGTCGATGCGCTGATTGATTCTGCACTCGGTAAAGCGCACGTCGAGCGTCTGGCTGGCAAGTGGTTCCGCACCGACGCCTTGAGCGAGAAGACCCGCAATGACGCGGAATTCACTCCGGAAGTGCGTCAGTCCATGATGCAGGAGATTCGCGAGATCTATAAGCATGTATTCTACAACGGTGATTTCCCCAGTATGTATGCAGGCGACTTCACGTTCTTGGATAGCACTTTGTCGACCTTCTACAAATTACCCGGTGGAGGCAATACCCCTGGCTCGTTCCGTCTGGTGAGTACTGCCAATAGTCAGCGCGGTGGCGTTATCGCCTCCGGTGCCTACATGGCCTATAACGCTCATATGGATTACAGCTCGCCGATTCAGCGCTCTGCCCACTTCCGTCAGGACGTGTTGTGTCAGTCGATTCCGCTGCCGGTAAATCTTGAGGACTCGCAAGAGCGTGAAGCGGCTGCGCAGTTAGTGAAGTCACGTGTTGAAGCTGGTGATATCACCACAACGGATTTCTACGATATTCAGACGAATATTCCAGGGTCTTCCTGTGCGACCTGCCATAACGCCATTATTAATCCATTGTTTGGTATGGACGACTTCGACCATGTCGGTCGCTTGCGCCCACGTGTTAACAACAAAGTGGTGCAGGATGGTCTGACATTCGTTAACGGCGTTGCGGTGCCCAAGGGCAAGGCCAATCTGGACATCACCCAGGTCAATAATGGCAGTTACCTGTATGCCTACAATATTGTCGGAACCTTGTCTGGATCTAAAGCGGACGCCGCGAAGGCTGCGGGCGACGGCTTGAAGTTCAACGGTGCTAAAGATCTTGGCAAAGTGATTGTACAAAACGATCTGCCGGGTATCAGTGCATGTTTGATTGAAAAATCCACACGCTACGCGCTCGGTTACAGCTTGGATAAAGCCTTTCTAGATCCTGTCGAGAACGGTCGCTATGGAATCAGTAACGGTCAGGCGGCGGAATTCGCATGTATCAAAAAAGAGCTGAGCTCGGCCTATGCCAGAGCGAAGAGTCCGCGTGACGTTGTCAAAGCCGCCGTCATGTCCGATACATTCCGTTTCCGTAAATAACAAGTGTTGCTGCGGGATCTATTGATCCCGCTGTAATGGCCAACGATAGGTTTATGAATATGAACGATTCGAAAAAATTACCGCAGCCAACCGATAAAATCGCGGAAGCTCAGCGCAAGGATATACAAAAGTCACGTCGCAAATTCTTAGATTTGGTTGCCAAATCAGGTATCGGCTCGGCAACTTTGAAATACTCCAGCTTGCTGGGTGGTGTCATGACGGCTCGCTACGCCAGTGCGGCGGATGCGCCTAAGCGAGTTGTCTATTTATATATCCACAGTGGCGCGCCCGAAGATTGGCGACCCAGCTCGGCCTCAGCCATTACTACCAACCAGTCCTCTTATCACTATGGTCCTGGCAGTTATAACGTTGCTCCAATCTGCCATTTCCGCGGCGTTGATACAGAGGTTAGTGGACACGGTGGTGCTCGTCAGGCGCTGGGTGGTGACTACTCCCGCAACACCGTCGATGCAGATCTGGGGGCGATCCTCGGCCCTAGAAGCTATTATTCATCGATTTATTTAGGCTCGAACGCATCGGATTCTGGCACCGGAGCAGGCGTGATTATCAGTAGTGCCGGCCAGCCGGAAGATGACCCGCGGCGCGCCTTGACCCGATACTTCGGTGCAGTGCCCGAAACCGGTAAAGATGACACCTACCTACTGTCGTTTGATGCCCAAAAACGCGCGCTGGAGAACATCAAAGCTAAATTGAGCACAGACGAATATACGCGGGTGCAAACCCACCTTACCGCGATCGGAAAAATCGAAAGCCGTATTGCCGACCTTGCTAACGCCTCGGCACCCGATCTGAACGCCTGTAAGCCGACGCTACCCGGAACCTATGACGACACTACCAATGCTGCCATGGTTGCTCATGCAAAATTGCAAGCGGATATTCTGGTTGCGGCCTTCAAATGCGACCTGACTCGAGTAGGTGTACTTCAGATCGGTAACCATAACGGCTCTGGCTGGACCTATAGAGGTTTTGATGGCCACAGCGCAGCGCACTCAGGTGGCGCGTCCGTATGGAACCCGATGATGCGAGACAAATTCGAAGTTCCGGCCTACTTCATCAAGAAATTGATGGACACCACAGATTCAACTGGCCAGCCGCTTATCAATAGCACCGCATTCGTTCAGGTAACCTGTTTCGGCAACGGGCTGTCGCACGCGTCGACCAATGCCCCCTTCTTGTTGGCGACGAAAATGCCTAGCTTTAAACCTGGGTTTTCATCGAAGGGCACTGCTTCTACCAGTCGCGATTTCCATGCGGAAGTTGCCAAGGGCCTGGGAGTTGATCCCAAAGGCTTGAAGTTGGGTGGTGCCACCGGTGGCGACGTCGGTCTTGTCTAATCGCGATTAGAACCTCGCGGCAAATTAATTAGTGTTAAATCCTAAGCCCTGCCAAATTAATTGGCAGGGCTTTTTTATTGTGCGTTTTTGTCGCCCTCGATATTCTTTTATCACCACATTTATACCTATTGGGTTGTCTTAATGAACCAATTTAATTTCCCCGCTGGAATACTGGTGTGTCCGGTTTGCGCGCAAAATGTGGTTTCACATAGCTGTAGTGGGTGCAACACTGAGTTTTTCTCCCTGGGAGAAATTCCCTGCCTGTTTACCACCGGTATTCAACAAAAAAATTTATGGCAGCATCAAATGGCGATGATGGAGTTCCAGGGCGCTGATGCGCTTGAGCAGCTCGACTACATTCTGCAGGGTTATGACATTACGCCTCTTACCCGCGACCGCTTGGAGCAGGCAAGAGCCGCCATGAGCGACAGTCTCGAAGTCATCATGGGGCAGCTGAAAAAGGCTGATTTGCAAAGCCTGCGAGACTCGGTGTACGAGCAGATGCGGGTGGATAATCCCACTGAGTATTACCACCATATTTTGCGCGACTGGGCTTGGGATGCAGTTCCCAGTCGACATTTTAAAACCCACGTTAACGATGCGAATCTAAAGCGCGTATTAGATGTATGGCCAAATCCCGCACCTGGGAAAATGCTATTTTTAGGTGCCGGGGCGGGGCGCCTAAGTTGGGATTTGCACCGTGTACTTAAACCGGAATTTACGCTTGCCGCTGATATCAATCCATTTTTGCTCAGTTGCGCCCACACATTAATCAAAGCGCGCGAATCGATAACGCTGCCGGAGCTTTATACCTACCCACAGATCGGTTTTCCCTACGCAAGATCATGGCTGATGGAACCGCCGCAGGACCCACAGGGGCTGCATCGCAATTGGTTTGCCCTGGGTGCGGATGTGTGGAATATGCCGTTGCAGGAGGCATCAATGGATACCGTAGTAACCTCTTGGTTATTGGACGTGACCGGCGGCGACGTTAAAGATCTGATTGCGGTCGTAGACTATCTGCTCAAGCCAGGCGGTTATTGGATCAACACCGGCCCGCTACTCTATTCCGCGCAATTAAATTTCGACCTTAAATATTCTGCCGAGGAAATTCTCGAATTTGCCGACATGGCAGGATTTGACGTGGAACAGCAGAGTGTTGAGGAGGCAGAGCACATGGCTTCCCCCTTGAACGCGCGTTATCACCATGAGCAACTATTTTCATTTTCAGCCCGCAAGCGCACACAAAGCAAGGCACCGCCTGTACCTGGTAAAACTTCTGAATGGCTAACACCGGCTTGGTTGGTCATGCATCATTTGCCGGTTCCGGATATACAGTTTCAGTGTCAAATCGGCCATGAATTTATCGCCAGGGTGTTAAACTTAATTGACGGAAAAAGAAGCATTTATCTGATTGCACAATTGGTACAACCCTATTTGCCTGAGGGCGTGGATGCGAAAGAGGCTGTGGTTGTTTTATTTGGCCAAATTTTGGAGGGGATGGCTTAGATTGGGTGACTAACTTTGACTTTCACACTAGCGCCTGTTCACACTAATTGCCTATCCGCTGCTGGAGGCCATTTGGACTTTCAGCAAGACGACAGGAACGATGTGTAGTCATTCTACATAAGCGACCGACAACGCCGCTGAAAGTCAAAATGGCCCCCAGCCCGAAGGGTTGCCCCTGAAAAAGCCGCCTTCTGCGTTGCTCAGCGCTTATTTGGAATAACCAAACTACGCACTTCGCGCCTTGATGGCGGCTTTTTCAGGGGCAACAGCGGATAGGCAATTAGTGTGAATAGGCTCTAAGTTGACAATTCCAAACACAATTGTACTTTAGGCTAAAAATTAGCTATTTCCGACATCGTTCTCATATACCCGTAAACATCGATACGCTGTATTGAAAATAATACTCTTTATAATCTTTTTAGACCGACCTCATTGCCGAATTTTCAAAATAATAATTACCTGATCGGACATAATGTTGATTATTCGTCCAAGCACGCAATGGTTTTGCACAGCTTGCTTCGATGAGCAGCGTTGAGCGTGGGCACTATTGGTTTAAAAGAGAATGGTTAATTTATAAGACTACGTTCCCAGTTCAATTTCGACCAGGTGATTCCAGGTGAGTAGTCTGAAGATTTCCCAGATTTCGTCTTCGGGCAATTTCAATTGCTGCGCCAACATGAAAATAAATATTCCGATTGGTAAACACCTAGCGACAGGAATTCTAAAACAGACGTAATCACATCCTGGCGGCGATATGAGCTATCTCGCAGAGGGAGAAAAAGCCAGCGGATATTGTCAGCTGCGATGAAATTATGTTTATCGTTGATGAATATTTTTTACGAAACGCCCAAGCTTTTCCACCGAAGGCATAGGTGCCTTAAGCACCTTCAGACTGAGAGCCATGCGGACTCGGAGGCATTAGTGGGCACGTTATTTTGTTAGTGCGCAGGATTTAGGGTCTGTACCCACCAATAGCGCTGATATATTTATTATCACAGATAATAATATTAAATACATAATAGCCAAAAAAGGCCCACTTTTATAAATGGGCCTTTTTTAATTAATAAAAAAAATTGAAATTAACGCTTTTGCTACTCAACCGTTACGCTCTTAGCTAAATTACGTGGCTGATCCACATCCGTTCCGCGCAATGTAGCTACATGGTAACTGAGTAACTGCAGCGGTAAGGTGTAAATAATCGGCTCTAGGCTATCGGGTACGTGGGGAATATTAATAACAGTAGTATTGGCATCTTCTGTAAAACCCGCATCATGGTCGGCGAACACAAATAATTTTCCTCCGCGCGCTTGTACTTCTTCTAAATTGGATTTTAATTTTTCCAATAAATCATTGTGCGGCGCTACAGCGACAACGGGCATATCAGAATCTACCAATGCTAGCGGGCCGTGTTTTAATTCGCCTGCTGGGTAAGCTTCCGCGTGAATATAGGAGATTTCTTTTAATTTTAATGCGCCTTCCATGGCCACCGGGTATTGAATGCCACGGCCTAAAAATAATGCATGGTGTTTTTCTACAAAAGCTAAACTCATCTGTTCTATTACCGGGTTTAACGATAATACTTGTTCACATAAACGCGGCAATTCGTGCAATGCGGCAACAAGTTTAGCTTCGTGCTCGTGAGTTAAACCGTGGCGGCGGCCTAGTACCAGGCCAAGAATTTGTAAGGCTACTAATTGAGTAGTAAAAGCTTTTGTCGAGGCGACACCAATTTCCGGGCCTGCATTAGTCATTAAACACAAATCAGATTCGCGCACTAATGAGCTATTGGCCACGTTACAAATAGCTAGGCTGCCTAAATAACCACTGGCTTTTGCCAAGCGCAAAGCGGCGAGGGTATCGGCAGTTTCACCAGATTGGGAAATGGTTACGAATAAAGCATTTTGCGGCACAATCACTTTGCGGTAGCGAAATTCCGAGGCTATATCTACGTAAACAGGAATTCCGGCCCAATCTTCTAACGCATATTTAGTTACCATTCCTGAGTGGTAACTGGTGCCGCAGGCAACAATTTGTACGCAGTCCACCTGGTCAAAAATGGCTTTTGCTTCTACGCCAAAAGCTTCTTCTAACGCTTGAGTTTTACTTAAGCGGCCTTCTAATGTACGTTTAATTGCAGCAGGCTGTTCGTAAATTTCTTTTAGCATAAAATGCCGATACGGGCCTTTTTCGGCGGCGTCGGCAGCTTCGGTAATAGTGGTTATTTTGCGGTCGACAGGCTCTAAATCTTTGTCGTAAATACGTACGTGTTTGGTAGTGATTTGCGCAATATCGCCTTCTTCTAAATAAATAAATCGGTCGGTAACTTGGCGCAGGGCTAATTGATCAGAGGCGATAAAGTTTTCATCTATACCTAAGCCAATCACTAAGGGGCTGCCGGAGCGAGCGACCAACAGGGAATTAGGCTCTGCGCCGCACATAACAGCTACACCGTAAGCGCCGTGTAAGCGTGGAATCGTTAATTGCAAAGCTTCTAAAATCGAGCCGCATTTTTGATGATTTAAATGCACCAAATGCACAATAACTTCGGTATCGGTTTCGGAATTAAATTTATAACCCTGCTGTTGTAATTCCGCACGTAACTCTTTGTAGTTTTCAATAATGCCGTTGTGCACAACACAAATATCACCCGAGCGGTGGGGGTGAGCGTTGGTATCGTTGGGTACGCCGTGCGTGGCCCAGCGCGTGTGGGCTACGCCCAAATGCCCAGGCATAGGGGTTTCGTCTACGATGCTTACCAATTGCGCTACCTTACCGGCGGATTTTGCAATTTTTAATTCGGTTTTATCGTTGATTATCGCAAGGCCCGCAGAATCATAGCCGCGATATTCCAAGCGCTTTAAGCCTTCTAATAAAATATTAGCTACGTTGCGTTCACTAACTGCGCCGACTATGCCACACATAAAATAACCCTCGTGAAGTAAATGAGATTGCGACGGTATCATCCGCCTGCATTTTTTTAAAAATTATTCAGTAACGTCGCTGGCTGCGCAGCTTAAAATCATAAGCCAAACGCGCCATCTCTAAAGTTCAGCGCGAGGCAATCTCTACAGCGTACATCCGCCTCGCTCGTGCCACGGTAAATTTATCTTTTAACACAGGAATTAAAAAGCAGCTGTAATTACCCGCACGCCCTGTTGTTCAATTGTTTGTTTGGCATCTGCTTTCAGCGCCGTATCAGTTACCAACACATCGACGATGGACCAAGGTAATTCCAAATTATGAATTTTGCGACCTACTTTGTTGGATTCGGCCATAACGATAACTTCGCGAGCTACCTCGGCCATAACGCGACTGAGGCTAAATAATTCGTTAAAGGTTGTGGTGCCGCGCGCTAGATCTAAGCCGTCAGCGCCAATAAAGAACTGGTCAAAATTGTAAGAGCGTAGCATCTGTTCGGCCAATTGGCCTTGAAATCCTTCGGACTTAGGATCCCATGTGCCGCCGGTCATTAATATTGTCGGCTCTTGCTCTAACTCGCGCAGGGCGTGTGCAACGCTTAGCGAGTTCGTCATTATTACCAGCCCCTGTTTGTGCGACAGCTGCGGTAACAACAACGCGGTTGTTGTGCTGCCGCTGTCGATGATAATGCGGTTGTGGTCGCGGATAAGATCAGCCGCCGCCTGGGCTATGGCAAGCTTTCGTTTTGAAACCCTTTCTACGGCAGGGTCGGCAATTAATTCCTGTGGCAGCAACATAGCGCCACCGTAGCGCCGCAGCAAAAGCCCGTTGGTCTCTAATGCCGCCAAATCCTTTCGAATCGTAACCTCTGAGGTGGCAAAGCGCTGGGCCAGCTGCTCCACGGTAACTTCCCCGGCTTGGTTCAACAGCTCAATAATGGCACGGCGGCGCTGTTGGGTGTTGCGTTTATTCATGATCTGCACGCTATCTGGTGAGCACAAAGCTTAACGCAAAAAGTTTCGAAATGAAAGTTACGGAATGTTAGCGATAGTGTATGCGGCACTCACGAAAACAATCCCGATGCTTGAGTGAGTCCGAACGTAAACATTTTCAGCCATTTAATAGAGGTGCAGCACCCGATAACTGCCCTTTGCTCTTGGAGCAAAAAAGATGTGGCAAATACAACTAGATATATTGTCTTACCATTTAACAAAAATGTGCGCCAGTGAGTATCAATTTTGTCGCAGAACCCTAAGATAAAGTCCAAAAGGATTTAAGTGGTGCCATAGGATGCAGCGGCCAATCCCTGAGCAGATGATAAATCTCACCTAAAACTACAATAATCACCGGGAAACTCCCCATGAAAACTCGAACAACCCTAATCCGTTGTACAAGTGTACTTCTGCTGGCATGCCTTACATTAACTGGATGCGTAGGCGATCCGCCGTCGAGTAGTTCGTCAAGCTCTTCATCGAGTAGCACATCAAGCTCAACCTCCAGCAGTAACTCTTCAAGCTCGTCATCCAGTAGTAGCTCCTCAAGTTCGTCTTCAAGCACTAGCTCAAGCGGCATCGCCCATTCCTGCGCGAGTAACGATGCTATGGCATTTCAAGCATTTTCACGTCCAGTCCCTGGCAAAATTGAAGCAGAAGACTTTGACCCGAACGGTTATATGGACGCTACTTCAGAAAATCAGGGTAATAGTTATCGCACCGACACCCAGGTTGATATAAAAGCGATTAGCGGCGGCAATGCCATAGGCTGGATGACCAGCGGCGAGTGGCTGGAATACTCGATTAATGTAGAACGCGAAGGTACGTACGAGGTTACGATCCGATCCGGTGCCATAAGCCTTGGCCGCACAGTATCAATTACCCAATGCGCTAGCGAGTTATTAAAATCGTTTGAAATTCCTAAAGTCGCAGAATGGGGGCAATTTAAAACTTGGTCCGCAGGCAAAATAAACCTCAAACCCGGCCGTCAGAAAATTCGCATCACGGTTACCGGCAGTGATGATTTGGATCTCGACTGGATACAAATCGGTCCTTACACCGGCGTTATAGACCCACCCAACCCAGCCATACTCGGTGCAACGCCACCGATGGGGTGGAACTCATGGAATACTTTTGGCTGCGGCATCAGTGAAAACCTAATCAAGCAAACCGCCGACGCTATGGTAACCAACGGCATGAAAGAAGCGGGCTATCAATACGTGAATATGGATGATTGCTGGATGGATGGCCGCGATGGCAGTGGCAAACTAAAATGGGATACCAGCACCTTCCCGTCTGGTATTCCCGCCCTGGCCCAATATGTACACGGCAAAGGCTTGAAATTAGGTATTTATCAATCGGCCAATCAATGGACCTGTGTAGGTGTGTACGGCTCTGCTGCGGACAAAGCCAAACGCGTGGGTGGGCTGGGCCACGAGGCGCAAGACGCCGCCACATTTGCCGAATGGGGCATCGATTATGTCAAATACGATTTATGTGCCGGTCAGCGCTCGTCCATTATCAAAATGGGTCAAGCGATCCGCGCTCAAACCCGCCCCATGTTGTACAGCATCAACCCTGGTAACGGGCAAAATGATCTAGACCCACCGAAACAAAATTGGGATATGGCCGGAGTGGCTAATATTTGGCGCATCGGTTTTGACATTAATGCCAGCTGGGGTTCTGTTATTCGTCTGTTAGATGAAAATTCAAAACTCTACTCCTACGCAGCCCCTGGCAGTTTTAACGATCCCGATATGTTGGAAGTAGGCAAGCTCGCCAACGTCACCGAGGACCGCTCGCATTTTGCGTTATGGGCAATAATGGCAGCGCCTTTAATTGCCGGCAATGATATTCGCAATATGAACGCCAATACCAAAGCCATATTAACTAACACAGAAATTATCGGTGTAAACCAGGATATTCTGGGAATTCAGGGCCGCGTTGTGGCAACACCTGGGCAGGATTTACAAGTCTGGGCCAAAACGCTCGCCGGGACTAATAAAAGGGCCGTTGTATTATTTAACCGTGGCAACAGCTCAGCTTCAATTACCGTCAAATGGAGCGATTCGGGCATACCTGCCGGCAGCGCCACCGTGCGCGATTTATGGGGGCATGCAGATTTAGGTAAATTCAGTGATAGTTATACAGCTACTAATATTCCCTCTCACGGCAATGCAATGGTCATAATAACCAGCGCACCCTAAAGTCACTGAAATACCACAGGGATGTGGAATACAAACGTTAAAAACGCCCAAGTAAATGCTTAAAATCAGGTTTTAAAGCGTGCCCATGTGCAGTTATAGCTTTGCATGCAAACTGTACGGTATAAAGTTCATTCATTCAAAGTTTGATTAATTTTTTATCCGCTATTCGAATTTTTGCCCTTCGGAATTTTAATTGGTGATATTTTAGATCTGTACGGCAATTTTTTTTAACCTGTTTCTGAAAATTATTTCTCGATAAATAATCAGGTCAATCTCTGAAAATTTTCCGCTAAAAACCGAAGGTAACTACTTTAAAATGTGATTGTCGTCTTCAGTCTAGCTCCTTGGGCAGCGAGCCGTTATTCCCAGTAGTTTTGGTCGCAAAAGGTACATATAAACCAGTTAGTATTTTTTCTAAAAACCTTTTTTGCTCGCATTGAAATTTACTGTGCCTTTTTGATAAGCACGAGGTTACTAAGGCACAAGGCAGTTTGAACTGCGCAGATTTTTTCTCGGTGGAAGACACAATTTTTATTAGCGGATTTTGCTACAGTGGACGTTGATTAAAGTGACAATCTTAGCTATGGCTAATAGACGATAGTTGTTTACAACTTATTAGTATTTCTTAAGGATTAGTTGCGTGTCGTGTCTACTTGCAATCGTGTGCCACAAGACCCAAAAGTTTCTTAACCAAAAATAATCAACACGATTGATTGCGGTGTGAGAGCGCTGAAAATTCTATCCGTAAGAACATCTCATCTGCACAGCTTGTTTGTTAAAGTGTGCAGATGACTTCGAAACATTTAAGCGGATTCCCCCACCTTAGCTAACACCTTTTTACCCTTAGCGGTAATTTGCACAAAAGCCCTGCGCACATCTGATTTATCAGTTGTGCGTGTAACTAATTTATTAGCGGCCAATGTATTTAATATCCGCGACACCGAGGGGCGTAAAATGCCTGAGTGTTCGGCAAGCGTGGTAATACTGATTGCTTCATTGGATGCCTCTCGTAATACTCGCCATTGTTCACAGGTAAGCCCGCTGTCGGCGATATGGGCTGCAAGCGCTGCACGAGCTTCATGGAGCTTATTTTGTGCAACAAAAAAGTCGTACTCCAGTGAGGCAATATATTCAAATGGGGATTCTTTCTTTTTCGATTTCATTTTTTCACCTTGTTTTTGCCCGTAGGCGCGTTGGATGCCAGGTCAAGCTAGAAGTCACCGGCATTTATAAATCTTAAAACTCGTACGCTGATCGCTTGGCTCGGATGTTGTACCGAACGCGTCTATCGAACGTATAAATTATTAAAAAATTTCGTCAAAAGGCGCCACATAGGGTTTGGATTTTTGCGGTGGCACTTCAATTATTGCATTACCTTGTTTAATAAATTCTTCTATTTCGTTCTGCAATTTTTCGCGTATACGCTGTTTTGCAGAGGGTGTTAAATTAATTCCTGATTTATCATGTTCTACGTGTAGCATGGTGGCACCTCAATATAATGAGAAATTGTAGTGGCAACAATGTTTGAATCTGCTTCTCCCGCTTGCAGCGGGTAAAAAATAAGGGGCTGCTCGCCGCTTAATGTGGCTGCGGTCTTCCACCAATCGGCGCTACTGCCCGGCACCGATGTCTGTTTGCCCAATGCATCAATAAAATCCCAACTCGGCAGCCGCTCAGCTTCTACGCGCATTAACGTCCAAGTACAGGGAAATACTTTGGTAATGCGGTGCGTTGTACGCACATCAATTACGTTGACCGCTCCCACGTTGTAAAAGCGGGTTTTTTTAATGCCGTGTTCATCGAGCCGCTCTTCGCAATAGCCGCCAGTTAACACAATGCTCACGGCCTTCCAAGGGTGTGAATGCAAATGAAGCTCCGAATCGGCGGACACAAACTCATGCAACCATTCCTGCGTGCCTTTTGCATCCTGGCTGACAAAATAGCGGTTTAAATACGGCTGCTGATTAATTTCAATGGTTTTGCATGGCATAGTAAGCTTAAGCAATTCCAGGCCGTAGGCCATCACCCCATCGCTTTCGCTCGCTATCATTATTCGTACCCCACAATTTTTACCGCAGCGGAAAAACCGCTTTTAAACATACTGATTTGCAAATTTTAATGCGTCCCTCTTTATATTTTAAAGTGGTGCTTTACCCTTATCATTGGTACTTTTTAGCCAATGTGCCCAATTATCTTTATTGAGCATGAGAAGAGGGTGGAGCCGTTAAAATAAGATGCAGAGGTGGTACCTATCAATGTTACGTATCCGCATGTTGCTATCCTTGTAAAAATCGGCCAATTGTTCAGTGCGCTAGCGAACGAAATGGTTGATCTTTTATAGAATCTTAGAGGGACGCGCAGATTAATATCTGCTGGTTGCGCTCGTTTGCATTAAGAGAGGCTGTGATACTCAGACGTGTGTTTTATAGGGATACACAAGCTACATATGTCGATTGCGTCACAATGTCATCTCGCCAATACAGAATTTATGTTTAACGAATATAGGTCATGCATTTCAATAAAACGTATTACGTAAACAAATTGTTTATTCTGCAAAAACTTACCAATCCAAATCGTGCAAGTGTCTTGCTTACTCGGTTTTTCGAGCCGGTTTTGATTAAGTTTAATTACATTTTTCAACGAACTTTTTACTTCCCATTCGTTTGGTTGGAAATTTGTTTAAAGCTCTAGTACTTTTTCATTGCTGCATCGAATTCAAACCACGCATAAATAAGCAGTCAAACTAACTTAAGCAGGTGCTTTAGCCGCTAGACATCCACGCAGGATTAACAGTATTAAATTCATCTAACGGGCCCAGCTTTCGCATACCTGCTAATACTAGCCGGCCGGATGAACTAGCTTTGTTTTGCGTATTAGCCATTACTCTGCAAATAACATATATTTTAAAAGGTCTTTCAGTGCAAAAATCACTTAATGACTTGTACTATTAATAGCCATAGAATTACCTGATGATATTCATATTTTATCGTTGTTAAATTTTCACACGACGATGGAATCCACTTTGATACAACGGTATATGTAGACTTAATTCCGCCGTCTAAATCTATTGTTATTCCTTCTATTGCCGCAAATAGCAAATATAGGTCTTTCTTGATTACTGATTCTCCCTTTTCATCGTCTAAAACTACTATGGACGCAGAGCGTTTTCGGCTCTTAGTTCAAAGTGTTAATGATTACGCCATCTATATGCTCTCGCCTGAAGGCATTGTTATTAGCTGGAATAGTGGCGCCCAGCGCTTTAAGGGATATTCGGCTGAAGAGATTATTGGCGAACACTTTTCGCGCTTTTACCGCAATGAGGACCGCGAGCGCGGGCTGCCTATCATCGCTTTGCAGACCGCCAAAGATAGCGGCAAGTTTGAGGACGAAGGATGGCGTGTGCGCAAAGATGGCAGTTATTTTTGGGCCAGTGTGGTCATTGACCCGGTTTACGATCAGGACGCTAATCTAGTCGGATTCGCCAAGGTTACCCGCGATATTACCGAGCGCAAGGAGGCGGCAGATGCCCTGCATGCCAGTGAAGAGCAATTTCGCTTGTTGGTGCAGGGCGTGACTGATTATGCAATTTACATGTTATCGCGCGATGGCATTGTGACTAACTGGAACGCAGGTGCGCGGCGTATTAAGGGGTATGAAGCGGGCGAGGTAATAGGGACACATTTTTCCCGCTTTTATACTCAGGATGATCAGTTAACAGGCCTACCTTCAACTGCGCTAGCAGAGGCGTCGGAGCGAGGTGCTTTTGAGAGCGAAGGGTGGCGCGTTCGCAAAGACGGTACGCAATTCTGGGCCCATGTGGTCATCGATTCGATAAGAGACGAAGCTGGAGATTTAATTGGTTTTGCGAAGGTAACGCGCGATGTTACTGAGCGGCGCCAGGCGTCCGATGATTTACAAAAATCTCAGGCGGCGTTATTCCAGGCGCAAAAAATGGAATCTATCGGTTTGTTAACCGGCGGCATTGCACACGATTTTAATAACTTACTGAACGTTATGAGCAATAGCGTGGCTTTATTGCGCTATTCCCTCGCGGACGCAAAGGAGTTGCGTTTGTTAGATGGGATTGATAAGGCGGCAGCACGCGGTATGTTGTTAATTCAGCAGTTGCTCTCATTCGCTAAACAACAAACGTTTAAGCTTGAAAAACGCAATGCAAATAGAATTATTAAATCGTTTGAGTCCATGTTGCGACGCGCGAATAATAATTTTCTGCGTTTCACGCTGGAGCTTGCCGAAGACTTGCCGCCTGTTGAAATTGATGTGGCGCAATTAGAATCAGCCATTTTAAATTTGGTAATTAATGCGTGCGATGCGACGCCGCTGGGTGGATTTATTTGTTTGGCTACCGATGTCGTCTGCTTGGCTGAGCATAATAATGAAAAAATTGCACCGGGCACGTACGTTAAAATTAGCGTTACAGATACCGGCCATGGAATTCCTGCGGATATTATCGACCGAGTCATTGAGCCTTTTTTTACCACTAAGCCGCAGGGTAAGGGCACGGGTTTGGGGCTGAGCCAGGTATATGGTTTTGCGCAACAGGCTAAGGGCGGTTTGCACATTAGCTCCGGCAATGGGCAAACCTGTGTGGCTATCTTGCTGCCTGCGTTGACGGAAACTATTGCCGATGCACACTACGATATCTCTTGTGAAAAAGCGCTTATCGTTGATGATCAGCCTGATGTACTGGAGGTAGCCGCCGAGGTTTTTAGGACGCTCGGCTATGAGGTGGTTTGCGTGAGTTCCGCTCGCGAAGCGTTGGAAATTCTTGAGCACTCGCGTGATATTAATGTTTTATTTGCTGATGTAATGATGCCCGGCATGAATGGCATTGAGCTTGGGCATAAAGCTAAAGCGCTGATTCCGTCACTTAAAGTTTTATTAGCATCAGGCTTTACCGCGCCAGTACTAAAAGAGCGTTATAGCGAGCTGGAAATATTCGATTTAATTTCCAAGCCGTATAAATTGCCTGAAATAGCCAAAAAATTGCGTAATTCATAAGGGAGAATATTTTTTAGAACAACCTCTGTTCGCTAGTTACGCCACGCGTGCGCATGAATATTTCCCAGGCCGTAAATCATTGTGCTGGTGCCGATAATGGCCAATAACTAATTATTTATGGCCTTCTGCTTATTAATCGTCTTCTGGCCGTCTGCGTAGTGTTTTGCATTCGGCTCTATGGGCTTTGCTCGCCAAGCGTTTAAAGCGGGCGGAGGCTTTAGGGCGGGTGGGGACGCGCGGCGGCGCTTGGTGTACGCCTTCTTGTAACCATTCGGTAAGCCTGTTTATCGCGTCGGCGCGGTTTAATTCCTGCGTGCGGTGTTGTTGGGCTTTAATAATTAGCACGCCGTCGCGGGTCAGGCGTTTGTCTTTAATTTCCAACAGACGCTGTTTAATGTTTTCGGGCAGCGGGCTTGCCGGTATATCCAGGCGTAAATGGATGGCGGTGGAGACCTTATTGACGTTCTGGCCGCCAGCGCCCTGCGCGCGCACGGCCGTCCATTCCAAACAGGTCAGCGGTAAATACAGGGTCGGGGTGATCCATAACATAGAGTTGCGCCTGCCAGCTGCGCTCGGTGAATTACACGTTTGCTTAGTTTGGCAGCTGCGGCAATTTTAGGCGAGCAGGCTTCGCTTAAAAAAGGTGCAGCTTGCTTCGCGCTAAAAAATCCGGCTTCACGTTGGCTAGTGAACAGATGAAGGGCTGGCCGGGCGATAGAGTAAGTCTGCGAACTAGGCTTAAACCTCACCTAAGCTGTAATACCTGAAGATGTTTAACGCGGACTTCTCTTCTACGCCGCAGATACTTTATGCCGGATTCGGGTTCTTCGTGCCAAGCTTTTTAGGTTTAACCGAACGTTTGGGAATGTAGTCTGCTACATTTATGTTCGTTTGTTATGGGCTCATGCGTTTTTTTAATGCGTTAAATGCAGTACTTAGCGGGTTCAGCTGAGTCGTGCCCTAAAGTGGCAACCGCTGTGCGCTCTGATGGTGGCTTGTTCTAAGTAGCCTGAGCGCTCAGGTGCGCCGAGATTGGTGGTCGGATGCAGCAAAGCCGCAACTGAATGCGGCAAGCGTTATATAGATAAATAAAGGCTCGGTGTTTTTGCCTGGGTATAAGTTTTTTGGTGTTGCTTTTGCACTGGACTTTTTTTGCCCCGTTTATTGGGGCGGCTACCGTGCGTCAATGGCCATAGTGGTTTTATGGCGTTAATTAACTTGGTTTGCAGGGTTATCTATGGAGCACTTTGATAAGTTGTTTTACTGGCACGGTATTGCCGATTCCTATTACAACTACAGGGGGGATTTGGTAACGGTTCCCTTTGAGAACAAGCTTGCGATTATTAATGCCATGGGGATTGATACCTCAGACCCGGAAAAAACCGCGCAAGAAGCCTACGTATTGGATGTCGCGCCTTGGCAGCAGTGGTTACTGGATTTTTCCGTCAGTTACCAAGGAGAGGAGAATGGCCAGGGGCAGGTATTTTTTCTGCAGGTGGAACCGAGTGCGTTAGAGCAGAGCTTTGAATATGAAATAAGCCATGACGAAGAGGTGTTGGCCTCAGGCGTCGTAGTGCCATCGCAGTTCCCGGAAGTTGGCGACTATGCATTCGAAGGCGTTCGCTACAGCCGACGGGCTATAGCGGTGCCGACACTGCCGTTGGGCTATCACAGCTTAAGCGTAACGTGTGAGGGCAAAACTCAAACTGCTAGTTATGCCGTGACGCCGTCAAAGGCGTATGTCAGCCCTGCGTTGGCAGAGGGTAAGCGCGTCGTGGGTATTATTGTGCAGCTGTATACGCTGACCTCTGCTCGCAATTGGGGGATCGGAGATTTCACGGATCTTGCGTTATTAATTCGTAAAGCCTCTGCCTTAGGGGTGCAAATGGTGGGTCTGAACCCACTGCATGCCTTATTGGAGCCGGTGGCCGATAACTGCAGCCCCTATAGCCCGTCGGATCGCCGCTTTAATAATCCGCTGTATGTCGACCCGCAGGAAGAGAGCGATTTTCGTTTAGATATCAAGATCTTTGCTAAGGATCTTGTGGTGTTGCGGCAGGCGAAGAATGTTCCTTATGGGCCGGTGCAGAAGCTTAAATATGCGTGTTTTCGGCAGATGTTTGAGGTGTTTTGCCAGGTTGAATTGGGTAAAAACTCTGCCCGCGATCAGGCGTTTCGCACGTACGTGGAAGATCACGGGGCAGCGCTGGAAGATTTCTGTATTTACCAGGTGGCCCAGGAGTTAGGTGTACCTGTGCCGTGGGATGATGAAGAGGCTAAGTCCGACTTTATTGCCAAACACCGTCACGCCGTGCAATTTCACGCCTATTTGCAGTGGTTAGCGGATAAACAACTGGCCGCGTGCCAAGCGCTTGCCACAAGCCTTGGCATGGAGCTGGGCCTTATGCGGGATTTAGCTGTGGGGGCCAATGGCTCCGGCAGCGAAGTTAGCAGCCATTTAGATTTATTCTGCCGCGACGCCGCCGTAGGGGCGCCACCAGACCCGCTGGCAGAACAGGGGCAAAACTGGGGCTTACCGCCGATGGACCCTGCCAGCCTGCGCTTAAGCCGGTTCGCGCATTTTATTACGCTGCTGCGGACTAATATGGCCCACTGCGGCGCCCTGCGTATTGACCACGCGATGAGTTTGCTGCGCCTGTGGTGGTGCCCGCCGGGTACGACCGCCGATCACGGCGGCTATGTGTATTACCCGTTTCATGAATTAATGGCGTTACTGAAATTGGAGAGCCATTTAAGCCGCTGTATGGTTATCGGCGAGGATATGGGCGTAGTACCGCCCGAGCTGCGTCAGGCGCTGTACGATGGCGACGTCTTCACCAACAAGCTGTTCTATTTTGAAAAAGATCAGCAGGGGCAGTTTAAACATCCGGATCATTATGAAGCCCACTCTTTGGCCATGGTGACCAATCACGATGTGCCGACACTTGCCAGCTGGTGGAGCGGTAAAGACTTGCAGCTGCGCCAGGAGCTCAAGCTGTACCCTGCCGATATTAACTTGGCAGATTTGCAAGCCGCGCGGGAGTATGAAAAATCCCAACTGTTAAATTGGCTGATGTATTTAGGTTACGAGCTGCCGGGGACCTTCGAGGAGCTGCTGGAAGCGCCGTTAAACTGGGCGCTGTTTACCATTATTGTTAAAGGCGCTAGTCGCTGCCGCTCGCAGTTATTTGTTGTGCAGTTGGAGGATCTTGAGTTATTAGACTCCCCAGTGAATGTACCCGGTACCTGTTTTGAATACCCCAACTGGCAGCGCAAGCTGGCCAAGCCTTTAGAAGCCGTGTTTGCAGATGAAGCAGTAAACCAATTATTGCGCGAGCTCGTGGCCGAGTGGGCCGATCATTAAACCTATTTCACGTTAACCGAGGAACCATATACAGATGACGACAGCAGTCGCCAGCAGTGCCATTGAGGCATTAAGACACGCCTATGCCGAGGATGTTTTTTCGATTTTAGGGTTACATCAAAGTCAGAGCCAATGGCGGGTTACCTGCTTCTTACCCGGCGCGCTGCAGGTGGAGGTGGTGGATTATCAGCGTGAAAAGCCCCTTGGAACCCTAAGCCTTGTCCATCCCGATGGCGTATTCGATGGCCAGGTAACGCTAACTAGCCGTGAGCCCTATAAGCTTCGCGTGCACTATGAGTCTGGCGTGTATATAAAAGAGGATCCTTACCGATTCGCCTCAAGCCTTACGCCGTTAGACTTGTACCTGTTTGGTGAGGGCACGCATGAGCGGTTGTACCGCTTTATGGGCGCCCATGTGGTAAGCCAGGAAGGTGTGTGGGGTACGCGCTTTTGTGTTTGGGCACCCAATGCCCAGCGCGTGTCAGTCGTGGGCGACTTTAACTTTTGGGATGGCCGCCACCATATGATGCGCAAGCACATTCCCAGCGGAGTTTGGGAGTTGTTCTTGCCCGGGGTTAGCGCTGATGCTTTGTATAAATTCGAAGTGCGCAGCGGCTCAGGCGAGGTGCTGCCGCAAAAAGCTGATCCATACGGATTCGCCGCCCAGCATCCACCGCTAACCGCCTCAAAAGTCGTGGCCTCGGCATTTGTGTGGGGCGATGAGCAGTGGCAACACGAGCGCGCGGCGAGTAAATCCCTGCAGGAACCGCTGTCCATATATGAAGTGCATTTAGGTTCTTGGAAGCGTGTACCCGAGGAGGGCAACCGCTATCTAACCTATCGTGAGCTGGCACAACAGTTAATTCCCTATGTTAAAGGCTTGGGCTTTACCCATGTGCAGCTGATGCCTGTCAGTGAGTTTCCGTTTGATGGATCTTGGGGTTATCAGCCGGTGGGTTTGTTTGCACCGACCAGTCGCTTTGGCTCACCTGATGATTTCCGCTTTTTTATTAATGCCTGCCATAAAGCGGGGCTGGGTGTATTAATCGATTGGGTGCCCGGTCATTTCCCTTCGGATGCCCATGGCCTTGCGCAGTTTGACGGCACGCCTTTATACGAGCACGCCGACCACCGCCAGGGGTTCCACCCGGATTGGAATACCTTTATTTACAACTATGGCCGCTGCGAAGTGGCTAACTTTCTCTTCAGTAACGCGCTGTTTTGGTTTGATGAATTCCATGTCGATGGCCTGCGTGTGGATGCCGTCGCTTCAATGCTGTATTTGGATTATTCACGCAATGCCGGTGAGTGGATTCCCAATACGTTCGGCGGCCGCGAAAACTTAGAAGCTATTGACCTGCTGCGGCGGGTCAATACGAAAGTTTATGAGCATTATCCACAAGTGCTGATGATTGCCGAAGAATCCACGGCCTGGCCCGGAGTTTCGCAACCTGTGTACAACGGCGGTTTAGGCTTTGGCTACAAGTGGAATATGGGCTGGATGAACGACACCCTGCGCTATATGCATAAGGAGCCTGTGCATCGCCAATACCATCATCACGATATGACCTTTAGCCTGTTGTACGCCTTTAATGAGCATTTCATCCTGCCGCTAAGCCACGACGAAGTGGTGCATGGCAAGGGCTCGCTGCTGGATAAAATGCCTGGCGATGCCTGGCAGAAGTTCGCCAACCTGCGCGCCTACTATGGCTACATGTGGACGCACCCGGGCAAAAAACTGTTGTTCATGGGCGCTGAATTTGCTCAGGGGCGCGAGTGGAATCACGATACCAGCTTGGATTGGCACCTTAAGGAGTTGGAATGCCATGAGGGGATTTCTCGTTTAGTAGGGGATTTAAACCGGCTCTACCGACAATTTCCTGCGCTGCATTGGAGCGATGCGCGCTCAGATGGGTTTGAGTGGATGGATGCCGATGCGGCCCATATGTCGATTTTCGCCTATTTGCGCAAAGCCACCGATCTGGCCCCTGCTGTGCTAGTCATCTGCAACTTCACGCCAGTATTGCGTGAAGACTATCGTTTGGGCGTGCACGAGGCCGGGTTTTATCGGGAGATTTTAAATACCGACGCCGCGTTGTATGGCGGCTGCGATCAGGGCAATAGCGGCGGTGTGCAGACTAGCGAGCAGCCTAGTCACGGGCGGCCTTTTTCGCTCAATCTGCGCGTACCGCCGTTGGCGACCATTATGTTTTCCTTGGTGTAATAAGGCTCGGCCGGCAAAAACCCTGCTTAAAGGCTACGGGTTAGGGCCAGTAAAAATGGACAGGTAAACGTTGCCGCAGGCGCTATGCTTGCTGCGCATGCATGGAGCGATGATGGTGATTCGGGGTGAGGTTGCATGAAAACCGATACAAAATTTCTCATAGAACGGGGTCAACCCTTTCCGCTGGGCAGCACTGTGCAAGCGGGCGGGGTGAACTTCGCACTGTTTTCTCAACACGCCGATGAGGTGGAGTTGTGTATATTCTCCCCGGACGGGCAAACGGAAATCGCCCACCTTTCGCTCCCTCAGTGTACGAACCAGATTTGGCATGGCTTTGTGCCAGGGCTTGAGGCGGGTGCTGTCTACGGCTATCGCGTTTATGGCCCTTACGACCCGCACCGGGGCTTGCGTTTTAACCCCAATAAATTGCTACTGGACCCTTATGCCCGGGCCCTCGTGGGGGATTTTGTCTGGCACGATTCCCACTATGGCTTTACCGTTTCTGAGCCTGCGCAGGATCTCACGTACGACGATCGCGATAATGCCCATTGGATGATTAAAGGCCAGGTGGTGGCGGCGGGTACACCTCCGCAGCCGCTAAAAACGCCCGTGGCTTGGGAAGACACCGTGATTTTTGAGGCCCATGTTAAGGGCCTGACGTACCGGCACCCGGACATTCCTGAGGAGGAGCGCGGCACATATAAGGCGCTTGCGCACCCGGCCATGCTTGCTCATTACCGTGCGCTGGGCATTACCAGTTTGGAGCTACTGCCCGTGCATAGTTTTGTGCACGATCATTTTCTGATTAAGCGCAACCTCACCAACTATTGGGGTTATAACACTCTGAGCTTTTTCGCCCCCCAGCGCGCTTACGCCTGCAGCAGTGACGCCATCGCAGAATTTAAGCAGATGGTGCATACGCTTCACGGTGAGGGTATTGAGGTAATTTTGGATGTGGTGTTTAACCACACCGCAGAGGGCAGCCAGCTGGGGCCCACGTTGAGTTTTCGCGGTATCGACAACAGTAATTACTACACACTGCTACAGCAGGATGCGCGCTTTTATATTAACGATACCGGCTGCGGCAACACCTTTAACGTGCGCCACCCAAAGGTACTGCAACTGGTGATGGATTCGCTGCGGTATTGGGCGTGTGAAATGGGGGTGGATGGTTTTCGCTTTGACTTGGCTACGGTACTCGCGCGAGAGGCGGGCGGTTTTGATGCCGGTTGCGGATTTTTAGACGCCCTCGCTCAGGATCCTCTGCTTGCCGGTAAAAAAATGATCGCGGAGCCTTGGGATATAGGCCCGGGCGGTTATCAATTAGGCAATTTCCCACCGGGCTGGAGCGAGTGGAATGATCGCTACCGCGATGTATTGCGGCGCTTTTGGCGCGGTGATAGAGGCGTGTTGCCAGAGCTTGCGCGGCGTCTGCACGGCTCGGCGGAATTGTTCGAATACACCGGCCGCAGTCCTCAGGCGACGATTAATTTCATCACCAGTCACGATGGTTTCACGATGGCGGATCTGGTGGCCTACAACCAGCGCCACAACCTTGCCAATAAAGAATTCAACAACGACGGCCACCACGCCAACTTCAGTTACAACCACGGTGAGGAAGGTCCCAGCAACAACCCCCATATTCAAGCCCTGCGGCAGCGCCAACAGCGCAACATGCTGGCGAGCTTAATTTTCAGCCAGGGCGTGCCGATGATTTTGGCGGGTGATGAACTCGGCCACAGCCAAGGCGGTAACAACAACGCCTATTGCCAAGACAACAGCGCCACCTGGCTAAATTGGGCAGAGGCCGATACGCAGCTGACGACCTATGTTGCGCGGGCACTGGCTATTCGCCGCGCTCACCCACTTTTGCGCAAGCCGTTTTATATCCATAAACCCGATGAGCTGGGGGCCGCTAAAGGTTTTGATATTCACTGGCTGGATCGCCAAGCGCGCCCAATGCGCAGCAGCGATTGGCAGGAACAGAATCTGCATAGCCTGCAGTGGATGATCGAAACTGAGGATGCTGAGGCGTGTAAAAAAGCCGTGTTGGTGCTGTTAAACGCTGACGAACGGACCCATACGTTCTACCTACCGCTGGGATGGCGTTGGGAGTGTTTACTGGACAGTCGCCATCCGCAAGGGGAACCCATCATCGCGTATTTGCCAAAAGGCAGCGCTTTCATGGTGCATGATAAATCGCTGCTACTCTTCTATGGCGAATCGTTGGAGTGCAGCATATAAATCTGGGGCGCAGCCCTGTTACCGTCTTTCTTTTAGCTAGGGACACCCTATGAAGTCTAAAAAAAACGCCTTTACCCTAGGCATGGATGCCAAAAGCTTGGCTACGGATGTAGACCGCCACTACAATTTTACCCTCGGCCGCTGCGATGAAGCGCCGGTTCCCAATTATGTTCACCACGCGCTTTCATTAAGTGTGCGCGATCGACTGATGGAGCGCTGGCGCAAGTCTCGCGAGTTAGAAGAACAGTCAAAACCTAAGCGGGTGTTTTATCTCTCGTTAGAATTCTTACTAGGCCGCACCCTTTGCAACGCCATTAAAAATCTCGATATGGAACAGGGCACGCGCGATACATTGCACCAGCTGGGCATGACGCTTGAAGACGTGCGTGAGAATGAACTTGATGCAGGCTTGGGCAATGGTGGTTTAGGCCGTTTAGCCGCCTGTTTTTTGGATAGCTGCGCTAGCCTGCAACTGCCGGTCACCGGCTACGGCATTCGTTATGAATATGGCATGTTTCATCAACGGATTGAGCAAGGCGTGCAGGTTGAATACCCCGACCATTGGTTGCGCGATGGCAACCCCTGGGAAGTTGAGCGGTCGGACCTCACCCGGCGAGTGAAGTTTTACGGTTACACCGATTTTTACTACAACGCCGACGGTAAAAAGTGCGCGCGTTGGAGCGGCACCAACGATGTGTTAGCCGTGCCCTACGATATGCCCATCCCCGGTTACCAGAACGACACAGTCAACACCCTGCGGTTATGGAAAGCGGCGGCAACCGACGAATTTAACCTTGATGAATTTAATGCCGGTGACTACACCGAAGCGGTAGCCAGTAAAAACCAAGCCGAACAAATCACAATGGTGCTCTACCCAAACGACGCCAGTGAAAACGGTAAGGAACTGCGCCTGCGGCAACAATACTTTTTGGCCTCGGCGAGTCTTCAAGACGTACTGGCCGATTGGCAGAAAGTTCACGGTTTGAAAATGGACGGCTTTGCCAATAAACACTGTTTTCAGCTTAATGACACTCACCCAACACTTGCTGTGGCCGAGTTAATGCGCCTGCTGTTGGATGATTGCAATTTGGAATGGAGCGATGCCTGGGCCATCACCAGCCACTGTATGGCCTATACGAACCACACATTGCTGCCCGAAGCGCTTGAGCGCTGGCCGGTGCGTATGCTCAAAGAATTACTGCCGCGCCTGCTGGATATTATTTACGAAATTAACGCGCGCTTTTTAGCTGAGGTAGCGCTGCGCTGGCCCGGTGATGTAGCCCGTCAATCGCGCATGTCTTTGATTGAAGAAGGCGCGGATCCGCATGTTCGTATGGCCTATTTAGCCATTGTCGGCAGCTTTTCCGTTAACGGCGTGGCTGCGTTGCATTCGGAATTATTAAAACGCGAATTGTTTAAAGATTTCTTCGAGCTTTGGCCGCACAAGTTCAACAATAAAACCAACGGCGTAACCCCGCGCCGCTGGCTTGCGCACTGCAATACGCCGCTAAGTAATTTAATTACACAAGCCATAGGGCCAAAATGGGTTAGCGATTTAAGCGAGCTTGAGGGTTTGAAAAAATTCGCCGATGACCGTGAGTTTGGCCGCCAATGGTTTGATATTAAACAGCACAACAAAAGCGCCTTAGCCCGTATGATCAGTGATTGCACGGGCGTGAATTTCTCCACTGATTCGCTATTTGATGTGCAGGTGAAACGCCTACATGAATACAAGCGACAATTGCTGAATATTCTGCATGTAATTCATTTATACGACCGCATTAAACGTGGCGATACCGCGCGCATGAAACCCCGCTCAGTCATCATAGGTGGCAAGGCGGCACCGGGGTATTTTCTGGCTAAGTTGATTATTAAATTAATTAATAATGTGGCCTCAGTGGTTAACAACGACCCGGCCGTAACCCCGTTGTTACAACTGGTTTTTGTGCCTAATTATCGCGTTTCCGCCATGGAAATTATCTGCCCCGGCACAGATCTGTCAGAACAAATCTCCACCGCAGGCAAAGAGGCGTCCGGCACCGGCAACATGAAATTTATGATGAACGGAGCAATCACCATCGGCACCTATGACGGCGCTAATATCGAGATATTAGAAGCAGCGGGCGCAGAGAATTTCTTTTTGTTCGGCCTGCGCGTTGAGGATATTCCCGCCTACCGTGCTGTCCACAGCCCCAATGTCATTATCGACAACGATGGCGATCTCAAACGCGTCATGCATTTGTTGGAAGCAGGTCATTTCAATTTATTTGAGCCTAATTTATTCGACCCAATTGTGCAGGCTGTGCGCAACGAATATGACCCTTGGATGGTAGCGGCGGATTTTCGCGCTTATATAGACACGCAACAAAAAGCCATCGAAACCTACCAAGATCGCGATGCCTGGACGCGCATGAGTATTTTAAATAGCGCCGCGAGCGGTGTGTTCTCTAGCGATCGCACGATTGCCGAATACGCGCGAAGTATTTGGCAGATAATGTAATCCCTGATCTTCCCCCCTGCGTGCCGCTGAGTGACAATAGCGGCACCTCGGGGATTGAACATATTTTATAGATTGATCCTAAACCCTCGGCACGCGGTATTCGCTAGGGTGTGACTGCAAATGCTAACCTCTTATCTAATTCCGACTCGAATTCACCTCTGCTGGAGACACCATGGAACACCCCAACCCGCGTCATGTAAGCCGCCTGACTAAAGACACCCTTGCCCTAATCCTTGCGGGTGGGCGCGGTAGCCGCTTGTATGAATTGACTGACTGGCGCGCCAAACCCGCACTTTATTTCGGCGGTAAATTCCGCATTGTCGACTTTCCATTATCCAATTGCATTAACTCCGGTATTCGCCGCGTAGGCATCCTCACTCAATACAAGGCCCACTCATTAATTCGCCACATCCAGGTAGGTTGGAGCCATTTTAAGCGCGAGCTGGGTGAGTACATTGAAGTTCTGCCCGCATCTCAACGCAACTCGCCAAACTGGTATCAAGGTACGGCCGATGCGCTGTATCAAAACCTCGATATTATCCGCGCCTCCAATGCTAAATATGTGCTCGTGCTCTCGGGCGATCATATCTATCAAATGGACTACGGCACTATGTTGGCTCACCACACAGCTAACAAAGCCAAACTTACCGTTTCCTGTATTGAAGTGCCGATTGAAGAAGCCGCAGGCGCCTTCGGCGTAATGACGGTGGATGATAAAGACCGCATTTTGCGCTTCGACGAAAAACCCGCGCATCCCACACCAGTCCCCAACAACCCTGCGATGTGTTTAGCCTCAATGGGCAATTACGTATTTGATGCGGACTTTTTGTTGGAGCTGCTAGAAAAAGACGCCATAACCGAAGGCTCGGATCACGATTTCGGCAAAGACATCATCCCGTCGATTATCAGCAAACAAGACGTCCACGCGTTCCGTTTTAAAGAACAGGACGGCGAGCGTGCCTACTGGCGCGACGTGGGTACACTTGATGCGTTTTGGGAAGCGAATATGGAGCTGATATCGCCCACACCTTCGCTGAACCTGTACGACCACCACTGGCCCATTTGGACTTATCAAACCCAGCTGCCACCGGCAAAATTTGTCTTCGACGACGACTCCCGCCGCGGTTATGCCGTGGATTCGATGGTCTCTGGCGGCTGTATTATTTCCGGCGGCAAGGTGAAGCGCTCGCTGCTGTTCTCCGATGTACACGTGCACTCATACACCAGCATTGAAGAGTCCGTAATTCTGCCGGAGGTAGAAGTCCACCGTCATGTGAAAATCCGCCGCGCCATTATCGATCGCGCATGCGTTATCCCCGAGGGTATGGAAATTGGCTATAACCATGATGAAGACCGCGCACGTGGGTTTCGCGTAACGAAAAAAGGCATAGTGCTGGTGACGCCTGAAATGCTCGGCCAGCGCGGCGGCGCGCGCTAAGTCAAAATTATTACTGTTGGCTTCTTGCTCGTGCTTTAAATGAGCTGGCAATAAATAGGGGGCGCAAGCCCCTTTGTTTATTCGTCAATACTCGCTAAATACAACCCGCGCACGGCATCACACATCGTCCATCGGTAAAATAATCCATATTCATCAAATTCGCGCTTTACTTAATACAGTCGAACCTAAAATTCTCGGTGAATTTAGGTTCATTAACAATTTGCGCGCCGCGCTAACTCGCCGCAGCGCTTAGAATTTTATTGCTTCCGCTTAGATTTTTTAACTTCAAGGTAAAAATGCGGCGGGGCAGAACTCACTTGGTCAACGTAAAAAAATTATATGCCGTATAAAAAAAATATTTTAATGGTCGCCGCAGAAAACGACGCCCTGCCTAATGCAAAAGTCGGTGGTATAGGCGATGTTGTACGCGATATTCCCATAGCCCTTGCCCGCGAGCACTGCCAAGTACAAGTGGTACTGCCTGATTACGGCCATTTTTCCAAAATGCCCAGCACGCAAAAAATAGCTGAATATCAAGTGTATTTTGCTGGCAAGTTTGAAGAAGTGCATTTATTTAAAGTGCAAGGCAAGCAATTATTAAAATCCTATTTAGACGAAGTGGGCCCTGCGATAACCTATTGGGCTTTAGGGCATAGTTATTTTTCGCCCTGCGGCGATGGCGCTGTGTATTGCAACGATGGCTCGGAGCGCCCCTTCGCCACCGACGCCAGTAAATACGCATTTTTTTGCGCCGCCGTAGCGCAGGTTTGTGTACAAGGCGGCTTTGGTGCGCTGGATGTTATACATCTGCATGACTGGCACGCCGCCCTAATTTTAGTTTTACGTGAATTCGACCCGGCATTTGCAAGCCTAAAAGCGATTCCTGCGGTATACACGATACATAATTTGTCCCTGCAAGGCGTGCGCCCTTTTGCTGGCGACGGCTCATCATTGGAAACCTGGTATCCGCATTTAAATTACGACCGCAGCCTCATTTGCGATCCACGTGCTACACACTGTATTAACCCCATGCGCGCAGGGATTACCCTTGCGGAAAAAGTCCACACTGTATCGCCCAGTTATGCTCAAGAAATTCAGCGCCCTAGTTACACTGCGCGTGGCGTGTACGGCGGCGAAGGCCTGGAGCAGGATTTAATCCAGGCCAATGCACAGGGAAAATTAATCGGCATATTAAACGGCTGTGAATATCCAGAAGGACGCAAATATAAAATCGAAAATAAAAATAATTTAGCCAATATTATTTTGGAGAGCCTTATCGGCTGGGTGAGCAAAAATCCAGTGGTGGCCAGCTGCCATTGGGTGGCGCAAAAGCGTGTGCACTTGTGGCTACAAAATAAAGAACGCGGCTTTATTGTCGCCTCCGTAGGGCGCATTACTGGGCAAAAGGTGCGTTTATTTAAAGAGGTGATTGATAAAAACACCGGCGCTACGTTGCTTGATGTAATTCTTGATCGCTTAGGCAATAACGGCGCATTTTTTCTTTTAGGCAGCGGCACGCCCGAATATGAACATTATTTTTTAGAAGCCAGCGCACGCCATGCCAACTTTATTTATTTACAAGGCTATTCAGATGCCTTATCGAACGCGCTTTATAACAACGGCGATTTATTTATTATGCCGAGCTCATTTGAACCTTGCGGCATCAGCCAAATGCTCGCCATGCGTGCAGGCCAGCCTTGTTTAGTACACGCTGTGGGCGGTTTAAATGACACAGTGGAGGATGGCGTAACCGGGTTTAGTTTTGTAGGCGATGATAGCGTCGAGCAAGCGCAAAACTGCGCAAAACGCTTCGGTGAGATATTAACTATGCACGAGATAAATCCCAAAGCCTTCCAAAAAATTGCTACCAGTGCACAGGCGCAAAGGTTTTCCTGGGAACAGGTGGCAAGAGATTATATTGAGAAGTTGTACAGTGCTGATAATGAGGTGAAGTAAGTTTAAGTTTCATAAAGACTACGGGTGGATTAATAACCCAGAGCATACAAAAAACCGGCCTAAGCCGGGTTTTTCACATCGACAAACAAAAATTATTTCACCAATTCCAACAACAATTTATTCAAGCGCGTCACATAAGCGGCTGGGTCAACCAAGTGTCCACCTTCGGCCAGGCTTGCCTGGTCAAATAACACCTTAGCTAAATCCGCAAAGCGATCTTCGTCCACTTCCTGATCGAGTTTAATCACCAAAGGATGCGTGGGGTTAAGCTCGATTGTAGGTTTGCTCGTTGGGACTTTTTGCCCGGCAGATTCCAACAAGCGGCGCATTTGGCTGCCGATCTCATCTTCACCAACAACCAAACACACTGGAGAGTCGGTAAGACGATGAGTAATACGCACGTCTGTAACTTGGTCATCGAGGATTTTTTTCATGCGCTCGGTTAGGCTTTCAAATTGTTTTTCCGCCTGTTCTTGCTGTTGTTTTTCCTCTTCAGTTTCCACCGCGCCTAAGTCTAATTCACCTTTGGTAACGTCTTGGAAGGCCTTTTCTTTGTAATCGCGTAAATGGCCTACTAACCAATCGTCGATGCGATCGGACAGCAACAATACCTCGATGCCTTTTTTGCGGAATACTTCGATATGCGGGCTATTTTTAGCGGTGTTGTGATTATCCGCGACCACATAATAAATTTTTTCCTGGCCTTCTTTCATACGCTCGATGTATTGGTCAAGCGATTGATCCTGCGTTGCGCTGCCTGTGTGCGTAGTAGAAAAGCGCAATAATTTGCCGATTTTTTCACGGTTGGCGTAATCTTCCGCAGGGCCTTCTTTAAATACTTGGCCGAACGTATCCCAGAATTTTTGGTAATTTTCCGCTTCATTGCTTGCCATTTTATCCAGCATATCAAGCACACGTTTAGTCAATGCGGATTTCATGCTGTCAATGTTTGGGTCTTTTTGTAAAATCTCTCGCGATACGTTTAACGATAAATCGTTGGAATCCACAACACCTTTAATAAAACGCAAATACAGCGGCAAAAACTGCTCAGCGTCGTCCATGATAAATGTGCGTTGCACATAAAGTTTTAAGCCGCGCGCCGCATCGCGGTTGAACATATCAAAGGGTGCTTTACCAGGCAGGTATAACAAACTGGTGTAATCAAGTTTGCCTTCAACGCGGTTGTGGCTCCAGGTGAGCGGTGCGTTAAAATCGTGGCTGATGTGTTTATAAAACTCGGTATATTCCTCGTCGCTCACTTCACTGCGCGAGCGCGTCCACAACGCGGTGGCGCGGTTGATGGTTTCATCTTCAGCGGGTTTATCTTTGGCGTCTTCACCGAAATGTTCTTTCTCCATAACAATCGGTAGAGAAATATGATCGGAATATTTTTTGATTATGGAACGCAAGCGCCAGCCATCGGCAAATTCTTCTTCGCCTGATTTTAAATGCAAAATAATCGTCGTACCGCGCTCGGCTTTTTCAGCAGACGCAATAGAGTAATCCGCTTCGCCGCCGGATTCCCACAACACCGCTTCATTGGCGGGTAAATCCGCGCGACGGGTTAGCACTTCTACCTTTTCAGCCACAATAAATGCAGAATAAAAACCCACACCAAATTGGCCAATTAAGCGCGAATCTTTTTTCTGATCGCTGCTGAGATTTTGCAAAAATTGCGCAGTACCGGATTTGGCAATCGTACCCAAGTTATTGATGGCTTCATCCCGGCTCATACCAATGCCGTTGTCGGCAATAGTGATCGTGCGGGTGTCTTTATCGTAGCTGATACGGATGCGCAGCTCAGTATCGCCATCAAGCAGGCTAGGGTTGTGCAGTGCTTCAAACCGCAGTTTATCTGCAGCATCGGAGGCGTTGGAGATCAATTCGCGCAGGAATATCTCTTTATTGGAATACAGGGAGTGGATCATCAAATGCAGAAGCTGCTTGGCTTCAGTGGCAAATCCACGGGTCTCTTTAACGGCCTCTTGGGACATGAATATGTTTCCTCTCTTCAGGTTGCAGGTTCTTAATTGCCAGGCGCAGCTGGAAAAACGTGGAGCCTTAATTGGGGCTGGAGGGGGGCGATTTCAATGGGGAGGGTGTATTTAGGTCCGATGGAATCGCACAGAAGGTGTCGTAGCGGCGGCTGACATCAGTTTCCCTTTGTCTTCGGTTTCTCTTACCAGGGCTTGGTCTTCTGCTCTTGTCACACTCAATTAGCTGGCCGATGAGGCCGACCCATGAATGGCGTTTATGAACCTAAGGGGGTTCGATTAAATGCTCATAAATCCGGTTCAGCACACCTTCAATGTTGTGGGTAATGTCTAAATTGGTAAAGCGTAAAATCTTTAAACCTTGCGCCTGAATAAATTCACTCCGCAATTGGTCGTATTCTTGTTTGCCTTGCCAATAATGGCTCTCGCCATCAAGCTCAATTATTAATTGTGCAGCCGGGCAATAAAAATCCACACTATAAGGACCGATGCCATGCTGCCTGCGAAATTTGACACCCAACTGCCCACCGCGAATTTTTGCCCACAATAACCGCTCGATCGGTGAGGCAGTTTTGCGCATTTCTTGTCGCAGGGGTTTTTGTAATTTGCGATTAAATATTTTATCGATTTTCTCTTCCATAAATGCTCCGTTTATAGGTAGTCTAAAAATAATCTCGAGCTAATTAACATTGCATCTACTAATAAATCCGTACTGCACTCCGCCCAGCCCAAATTCATTAAGTTAAGGTTTTATGCACAGTTTATCGGGCATTTCCCCTCGATTAGAAACCCCCTCCCAGCCTCCCCCTTAAAAAGGGGAAGGAGCTAAAACCCTAGCCCGGAATTAAAATTATATGATCGACTAGCTCGCGAGCACTTACAGCCCCCTCCCCTTTTCAAGGGGAGGGCTGGGAGGGGGTTTTGGTCTAAGCCACAATTTAAGCACAGCGATAAGTTGTTCTAAATTGGTGGGCAACAAGTTGCCCACCTCACAAAATCTGATGGTTTCAAAAGACGATTTTTAATCCATCAAGAGTTATCGATCTTAGCATCATCACCTGCTGTGGCGTTGCTGACCAGATTCGCTAAGTAGTTGGTCTAGAAAATCTTCACAAGCGTCTAATTTAATTTGGTATGCATCACGCTGCTCCTCCCAGCGGAGAATCCTAGTAGCATTAACATCTTGCTTATAGATCAATTGCGTTTGAGGGCTTATATAGTCACCGTTCTCCATCTTCTGAGGCAACTTGGAAAGTTTTGTCTTATAACTTTCCAGCATGGTTATCGTTGCCGCCAACTTAAGCTGTGATCGATTGAATTCGGCAGCTTGCGCAATCAATTTTCTCTGTTGTAGAACATTCCTGTAAAGACCAACAAGGGTAGCCAAAGATATTATCGGATTTAGCCAACCAAATCCGTCTCCAAATTGGCCGAATGATGATATTGTTGGCGAAGCGAATCCTACTCCGATGTTTACTAAAATTAGGATCAAAATTACAACAATTGGAATCCATAATTCCGGATGAGGGTATTCATCAAATATTCCCTTTTCGGATACTGAATTTTCTACTGTCATATCCACCTCTCGATTTAATTTTGACCCTAAAAAGTTCAGCGGCAATAATTTAATAAATTATCGACAATCAAAAAACTAAACTTTCAAAGGCTTATACTTAACCCTTTTGGGCTGAGAATCCTTCCCCTTACGCTTAATAAAATCCTCATGGTATTCCGTATAATTCCCCTCAAAAAACACAATCTCACTATCCCCTTCATAAGCCAAAATATGTGTAGCCACACGATCCAAAAACCAGCGGTCGTGCGAAATTACCAATGCACAGCCGGGAAAAGCCGCAATGGCTTCTTCCAGCGCACGCAAAGTTTCCACATCCAAATCGTTGGAAGGTTCGTCGAGTAATAATACGTTCGCGCCTTTTTTTAATGTGTCGGCTAAGTGCAGACGACCGCGTTCACCACCGGATAAATCACCCACACGTTTTTGTTGATCATTGCCTTTAAAATTAAAGCGGCCTAAATAGGCGCGGCTGGAGGTTTCGTAATTGCCGATTTTTATAATATCGGCACCGCCGGAAACCGCTTCCCACACGCTTTTATCGTTATCTAATTTGTCGCGGCTTTGATCGACGAAGGCGAGGTTCACAGTTTCGCCAATAACAATTTCACCACTGTCCGGTTTTTCTTGCCCGGTAATCATGCGGAATAGAGTTGATTTACCGGCGCCGTTACCGCCGACAATGCCGACAATTGCGCCTTTAGGAATGGTAAACGTTAATTTATCCATTAATACGCGATCGCCGTAGGCTTTGCTGACATTATGGAATTCAATAACCTTATCGCCCAAGCGCTCACCCGGTGGAATATATATTTCGTTAGTTTCGTTGCGGGCTTGAAATTCCTGGCTTTGCATTTCTTCAAAACGCGCTAAACGCGCTTTACTTTTCGCTTGGCGGCCTTTGGGGTTTTGGCGCACCCACTCTAATTCAGCTTTAAGCGCTTTTTGGTGGGAGGCTTCCGAGCGCTGTTCTTGTTCTAAGCGTTTTTCTTTGGCTTCCAACCAGGTGGAATAATTGCCTTCGTACGGAATGCCCTGGCCGCGGTCGAGTTCTAAAATCCAACCGGCGGCGTTATCTAAAAAGTAACGGTCATGCGTGATGGCCACTACGGTGCCGCTGAAACTTAATAAAAATTGCTCCAGCCAATAAACGGATTCTGCGTCCAAGTGGTTTGTTGGTTCGTCTAATAACAACATATCCGGACGCGAGAGCAATAACCGGCACAGGGCTACGCGGCGTTTTTCTCCGCCCGAGAGTTTACTTACGTCAGCATCCCAAGGTGGCAAGCGCAAGGCGTCGGCGGCGACTTCTAATGTGTGATTGAGGTTGTGGGCGTCCCAAGTGGCGATGATGTCTTCTAGCTGGCCTTGGCGTTTGGCCAGGGCATCAAAGTCGGCGTCAGGTTCGGCGTAGGCTGCATAAACAGCATCGAGACCTGCGAGGGCGTCCACGGCTTCGCGCACACCGTCTTCCACATTGCCGCGCACATCTTTGCTTGGGTCTAAATGCGGTTCTTGCTCTAGATAGCCGATTTTAATGCCGGGCATTGGCCGCGCTTCGCCGATAAAATCTTGATCCACCCCCGCCATAATGCGTAACAAACTTGATTTACCCGAGCCGTTTAGGCCGAGCACGCCAATTTTGGCGCCAGGGAAAAATGACAGGGAAATATCTTTAAGAATTTGGCGTTTAGGCGGCACGATTTTGCCAAGCCGGTGCATGGTGTAAACGTATTGAGCCATGGAATGATCCTGCGAGATGAAAGGAATTAATAGTATTAAGAGGGAGGTGTTACGAAATGTCGGCGCGAAGGTTAGCCTTGCGGCGGCGTAAATTCAAATGCTTCGGGCAAAAGTAAAGGGGCGGGTTTTGATTTTGCCCATACTGTCCCCTTATCTGCGCTAGCAATGCTATTGCAGGAGGAGCCAAGCTGGCGGCACGCCGCCGACACATAAGCTTGCCGATACCTCCAACAGTTTTTAATTTTATTTTAAAAATGCGCAGGTGAATGCAAATGCAAACTTTGCTCTTTTTAAACAAACCGGTTTTGCCAACTTATTCACTATGCCTCATCCCTCGCGCTCCTAATCTACGGATAAATTTAGGATTAACCCATTGGATGACATCATGAAATTATTAATAATTATCGGCATTTTTGGCATCGCCACTACTCTTATTGGTTGTAATGCTCAGCCAGCACCAGGTTCAACTACATTGCCACCGATTTTCCAGGTGCGCCAAAAGCTCAGCGAGTTAACATTTGACAGCCCTTGGATTAAGAGCTGCATCGCCGACGCCCAGTTAGGCAGTAAAATTCAATACGTTGATGAATTAACCGCATTACGCTGTGTTGGTTACCCAAAAGGTTTTGAGAGTTATATTCGTGGCCAACAAGGTCGCGACATGATTGTTACCTCTACACGTGGCATTGAGCAGCTGACAGCGCTTAAAGAATTAGACCTTAGCGATAATTATATTGCCTATATAGACCTATCCTCTCTCAAAAATTTAACAACGTTAGATCTCAGCGGTAATTTGTTGCAAAATCTCGATCTTTCTCATTACGCGCAATTAAAAAAACTGGCGATTGCTGGAAACCCTTTGTACCACCTTACGTTGCCGCAAAATGGTCAGCTGGAATCCCTAATTCTCGCTGACTATAAAAATTCTTCGTATTTAGGAATTTCTACTTTAAAAAGTCACTTAAATAGTGGAGGGGAGCTACTGACTGACAAGCGTTTCTTTGATGAACAATCCAGTTTGCTTCTAGCTGATGACAGCTTTAAACGTTTAAAAAATCTGGATTTCTCTCAACAGCGTGGGTTGAAAAATTTGTTTGCTCAGAACGCTCAATTAAAAAACATTGCGCTGGGTACGTTTCCTGTCAATAACTCGGTTGAACAACTTGATCTCTCAATGAATGAGCTTACGTCTGTCGACCTAAATCGATTGGCTAAACTGCAGACTCTTAACGTTAGCGCAAACAATATCGCGAGTTTGGATTTAACTGCATTGACACAGTTACAGACATTAAATGTTTCTTTCAATAAACCCACTCTGACTAAAATTACCGCCTTAAAAGGCAATAAGCTTAAATCCATAGACCTTACCGGCACCCATGTATCAGATGAGGATTTGCAGAATTTATTTGCTTCAAAAAGCTTAGAAGTTGTGAATATGGCAGGTGCAGGCACTAACTTTACACCGGCTTCTATCGCACCGAGCCTTACCGTTTTAAATGTTTCCGGCCATTACACATCCACCGATTTTGCAGCCGCGACCAATTTAAAAGAATTATCACTTTCAGGGGGCTCCATTAAAGGGCTGGATTTTTCCGGATTGACACATTTAGAAAAAATAACGATTAGCGGCACCCAGATAGAACTTGGCGCTACAATCAGCTGCGCCGATCGTTTAGCGTCTCTCGGGGTATATACTCTTGATGATACCTTTTCACTTAAAACAGCTGCGCAGTGCTCGATCGGCAGCCTAGGCCTTTCATCTGATAAAATTTTAAATAAGGTTGATTTATCGGCGCTTAATGTAGATGAGATTGCAATTATAGCTAGGGACACTAGCTATAAAAATATTGCATTAAATACCAGCCTAAAGAGTATTAGCCTTGATGGTGTCGTCGATGCCGATCGCTTCAGTTTTTATGATTTCCAGTATTTACAAAATTTGCGATTCGCCAATACAAGGTTCTCTACATTAAGCCTAAAAGGTGCTGGAGCAGATTTGACTTCCTTTAGCTTGGAAAATGTCTTCCTTGATCAGCTCGACCTGAGCGGAAATTATTCACCTATTAGTAAGCTGGATTTTTACTTTGTCGATTTAGCTAAACTCAATCTCACGCCGGTGGCGCGCACGCTAAAAGAGCTACGGTTGGTTGAAACTTCTATCACGCAATTAGAAACACCTAAATTAAATTCAGATATAAAACTTTCAATTTACGCACTTAAATTAGATGAAAAAAGCCAAGCGAATTTTAAGAAAGCCACTGGATATACATTAGATGCTAATGGGAATGGACCATTAAATTTTTAATGGTGTAATAGTGCACGCTGTTTAATCCCGCCGATGATTGGAGTCTATATAAGGCTCCAACGTGTGGACATGTAGATCCCACAAAGCCTTAAGCTGTCACCCCCAAGATCGTTAATTGATTGACATGGGGTTAATAGCGGTGAGGTGAGTTAAATGTGACGGGCAATAAAAAAGGCCTGCATTTTCATGCAAGCCTTTAAATTTGTGGTGCCCGGAGGCGGAATCGAACCACCGACACGGGGATTTTCAATCCCCTGCTCTACCGACTGAGCTATCCGGGCGCTTAGGTGCTGCTTAAGCGAGGCGCGTATTAAACCCGCTTGAGGTGCCCTCGTCAAGCGAAGAGCGGGCTTTTTTACGCCCTATAAAATTTTATTTTGCTTGTTCTTCAGGCACATAGCCGTCGGCTTGATCAATCTGTTCGTTATTTAGGAATTTTTCCAATTGTTCAGAAAGATATTTGCGGTGGGCGGCGTCCATGAGGTTTAAGCGTTTTTCGTTTATTAAGCGGGTTTGATGGGTCATCCATTCTTCCCACGCTTGTTTGGATACCGACTCAAACAAAGCAAGGCCTTTTGGGCTGGGGTTTGGTGGGGCGTCTAAACCGGGCAGTTCGGCTTGATATTTACGACAAAAAACGCTGCGGTTCATAGGCTTTCCTGATGATCAAACGTAAAAATTAGTTTTGTTCGAGTAATAGTTTTACTGGCGCGGCAAGCCCGATCGACTGGGGCGCGGCGCGATCGTACCACAACCAGGTTCCGCTATCCTGCACACCCGGCGCGGCTGTTACGCTGGCTAAGCGCGGCTGAATAATCAATTCGTAATGACTAAAACGATGGGCCAAAGGCGGTAGGGCTTTTAACTGGCGCAGATTTTTGATCATTGGGTGCAGCTGACATGCCTGCTGTAATGCCGTTTCATCGCTAAACTCCGGCAGGCTCCAAAGCCCGCCCCAGATGCCTTGTGCAGGGCGCTTTTGCAGCAAAATTTGGCCGTCTTTAGTACGCGCGAGCAACATAAAACAGGTTTTGGTCGGTACGGCTTTAGCAGGTTTTTTGCCGGGGTAGAGTGCTTGGCTTTGGGTTTTGAAGGCTTGGCACTGGCTTTTGAGCGGGCAGATAGGGCAATTCGGCTGAGATTTTTTGCATACAGTGGCACCTATATCCATCATCACCTGCGTGTAGATGCGGCAATTTTCTTGCGGTGCTAGTGCTTCGGCCAGGTTCCAAAGTTGTGTGGCAACTGCAGGTGCGCCAGGCCAGCCGGGCACAGCTCCCACTCGCGCCAATACCCGCTTTACATTGCCATCCAAAATGGCCGCTGGCAGATCAAACGCGAGGCTGCGAATGGCACCTGCGGTGGAGCGACCGATGCCTGGCAGCGCCATGAGCTTATCTAACTCGGATGGAAACCCTCCGAGCGCTACCACTTGCTGGGCGCAAGCAAGCAGGTTGCGGGCGCGGGCGTAATAACCTAGCCCTGTCCATAGGTGTAACACCTCATCAAGCGGTGCGCAGGCTAGGTCTTCGACCGTCGGGAAGCGATGGGTAAAGCGCGCAAAATACGGGATGACGGTTTCTACCTGGGTCTGCTGCAGCATAACCTCCGATAGCCACACGCGATAGGGGCTGATTTTTTGCTGCCAGGGTAAATGCTTGCGGCCGTGGGTTTGATACCAGGCCAGTACGGCCTGTCGAAATTTTGTTTTTTTGCTCGGAGTCATTGTGTGGCATTATGAGAATAATTGTTATTTGAATAGCGTTTGTATCCAGAGGATTGACTGTGAGCCTATCAGCCATGCGTGTTTGTGCGCTAGTTGTGTTTACCCTTTTAAGTGCCGCCTGCGATAAGAAAACCGGCCAGAGTGGCGAGCCAGTTCAAAGCAAACGTGTGGTTACACTTTATACCGAGCGTAAAGAACATCTAATCAAACCCTTGTTGGATGCTTTCACGGCTAAAACCGGTGTTGAGGTACGTTATATTACCGATGCGGCAGCACCTTTAATTGCCCGCTTGGAGAGCGAAAAAGAAGCTACTCCCGCCGATATTTTGATGACTGTGGACGTCGGCAATTTATGGCAGGCGCAAAAACGCGGCCTGTTTCGCGCGATCGATTCACCCAACCTACAGGCGGCAATTCCCGCCAATATGCGCGCAGCGGATAACACTTGGTTTGGGTTATCTTCAAGAGCTCGCACCATCATATATTCCACCGAGCGCGTAAAGCCTGCACAACTCTCCACCTACGAAGCCTTAGCAGATGAACAATGGCGCGGCCGATTGTGTTTGCGAACGGCCAAAAAGGTTTATAACCAATCGTTGGTGGCCACAATGATCAACACGATTGGGGAGGCCAAAACCGAGGCCATCATTAAAGGTTGGGTGGCCAATCTTGCCACCGATCCCTACTCTGATGACAACATGACCATGCAGGCGATTCTGGCTGGCCAGTGCGATGTTGCCTTGGTGAACACCTATTATTTTGGCCGCTTACAGTTGGACAACCCGAAAGTTGCGCTCGCGCTGTTTTGGCCGAATCAACAGGACCGCGGCGTACATGTAAATATATCTGGCGCAGGCGTCACCCGTTTTGCCAAAAATCCTCAGGATGCCCAGGCGCTTATTGAGTTTTTAGCTACACCTGAAGCTCAATACATATTTGCCGAAGCTAACCAAGAATATCCAGTTAATCCAGCCGTGAAAGCGGCGCCTAATGTATTAGCGTGGGGCGAGTTCAAGGCCGACCAGGTCAATGTAGAGGCTGCCGGGGTTTTACAGGAGGCGGCTATTAAGCTGATGGATCGCGCGGGTTATCGATGAGGCCTGCTACCTGGGGCTGGTATCTGCCCGCAGGCATGATGGCGCTTTGGGTCTGTTTACCGTTGATATTTGTGCTCGCCAGTTGGCACAGTCCTCAGGTGGAAGTTTGGCAGCACCTTGCCGCCACGGGTCTCGGGCGGCTACTGACCAATACACTGGTGTTGGTGGTCGGGGTTGGGATGCTTGTTGGCTTTTTAGGCGTAAGCCTGGCTTGGCTTACTGCCGCCTGTGAATTCCCCGGCCGGCGCCTATTTGATTGGGCGCTGCTATTGCCCTTAGCTTTACCCACTTATGTGGCAGCGTTCGTGGCTATGGGTTTGATGAGTTATTCCGGCCCAGTGTTGAGCCTGTGGCGAGAGTTGTTCGGCCAACACGCCTGGTACCCGGATATTCGCCATGCGGGCGGCGTGGTATTGGTCATGGGCAGTGTGCTTTACCCCTATGTATATATGCTCGTGCGAGCGGCATTTTTGCAGCAGGGTAAAACCCTTGTCGATGTAGCACGCACGCTGGGGCAAAACCCTTGGGGCGGGTTTTTCACTGTGGCGCTGCCGATGGCGCGACCAGCGGTATTTACCGGTATAGCCTTGGTGCTAATGGAAACCCTGGCGGATTTTGGCGCTGTAGCCGTGTTTAACTTCGACACCTTTACTACGGCTATTTATAAAGCCTGGTTTGGTTTTGGCAACCTGCCTGCAGCCAGCCAACTTGCCTCGCTACTGCTATTTTGGGTGGCTCTGGTGCTCGGCTTTGAACAGCGCCAACAATCGCAAACCCGTGCACGTGGATTTAGCCAGCAAAAACACCAGCGGTTTGTTTTACGCGGCAAGTGGCGCTGGCTGGCGTGCGCTTATTGCAGCTTAATACTCGGCCTGTGTTTTGTTGTACCGGTGGCGCAGCTGATTATTTGGGTGGTAAAGACGGGTTTGAGTGGATTGGATGCGCGCTTTGCGCAGTTGATTCAGCATTCATTTGTACTCGCAGGACTTACGGCACTGGCTGTGGCACTGCTTGCCATAGCGATAAGCTTTAGTGAGCGCTTTGCTAAGCGCGCGGGCCTGCGCTACCTCTCACGCTTTATTACGTTGGGCTACGCATTGCCGGGCTCGGTATTGGCGGTAGGGGTCATGATGAGTTTTACACTGATTGATCGCTACGCGCTTTGGCCGCTGATTGGTAGGGGTGAGCAGGTCCAACCTGTGTTACTCGGCAGCCTTTTCGCATTAATTCTGGCTTATACAATTCGCTTTTTTGCTGTCGGCTTAGGGCCTATTCAACAGGGGCTAGCGAGCGTGCGGCCGCATTTTCAAGAGGCGGCACAAACACTTGGGCAGCCCTTCAGTGTGATTCTGCGACGCATTTATTGGCCGTTGCTGCGCCCTGGTTTGCTAACGGGATTGGTGCTTGTGTTAGTGGATGTGATGAAAGAAATGCCCGCCACCTTGTTATTGCGGCCATTCGGTTGGGATACGTTAGCGGTGCGCGTATATGAGATGACCTCAGAAGGCGAGTGGCAAAAGGCCGCGCTGCCCGCTCTATGCTTAGTGTTAGTGTCTATCGTACCGGTAGTGTTGGCGATTCGACGCTCACGGCAGAATTAGCCTAAACCTTTTAGAACCTACTGTTGGCCAGTGGCCAAGGCGGCAATGTGGGCCGCAGCCTGTTCGCAGTTGTTGGCAGTCGCGCATTGTTGCTGCCACTGGGTAAGGCTAAATAAATTGTCGCCCATCCACTGCGCGGGTAATTGCCAGAGTTTTGCGCGTCTGAAATCGGCAGTGTTAAAACGCCCGACGTCAAAACGGCGCAATACTAATACCGGGCGCTCGCCTGCGCCGCATTCAAACCAAGCGCCAAGCTCGTCGATTTGTTTAGATGTGCAGGCAATGTCTGGATGCCAATTGCCTTGAATAAACGGTACCAGTTTGTCTTTAGTAGCCGTGCGCTGGTATTGCCAGCGCTGCACCCAACTGTCATCGGACCAGCCTTGCTCCACTGTGCCCGCTTGCGGCATCGGCGGTGCTATGGCCCAGGCCGGCGGGGCGGAAGCTTGTATCCTTAAGGGTTCAAGCCAAGCCGAGGGTACAGGTGGGCGCAGGCTTAAAGCCAACATTATCGGTCCGAGGCTAAGCACAAGCAGGATCGTTAATAGATGCGAAAGCGGCAGGCTAAACAGCTGAGTTGATGTGCGCACCGCCGAGCGCACAGGTGCAAAATACAACGGCGGCACAATTACGCCTGCAAATAACAGCCAGCCGAAGGTTTCATGGTCGGACACCAAGCTGTTCTGCATCTGGGAGTAATAACCGACCAATACCAAAATAAAGATCCGCACCCAATTGGTAATCATTCCGAGCGCTAGGGCCACGGCCATCGTGGCCCAATAGCCGCGTGCGGGGTAATAATTCAAGCAGGCCAGCATATGCCCCAAGGCCAGTGCGATTACTATATATCTAAGGCCTGAGCAGCCTTCAGCGATAACAATTTGGCCGTAGGGCAGGCTAATTGTTGTGCCATCGATATGGGCGGTTATACCCGCCAGCTCCACCATCTGCCCGACGACAAAACCACTTAAAACGGTAGCTGTAGAATTTAATTCCCCCCAAACGCTAGTGGCAAACAGCGGCAATAATAAAATAGCTTTGTAGCGCCAGGCCTGTACAAACCCCAGCCATGCTGTATAGGCCAGGGTGATAACCAGCAACAAAGCTGCCTCGGCTAGTACAGTAATTTGTACGGATTGCAGTAAAAACCACAGAGTCGAACCCGCGCCCAGAGCCGCAGCGCGCAGTGCAAAATGCTTGCGCGGCGACGACGGGCAGGGGCGTTTCCAGAGCAGCCAGAGAAATACAGTAGCTACCAAAATCCCATGCGATAAGCCCTTATCCCACTCAACCCATCGTCCCGCCAGTACTCCTAACGTAGGCCAATACAGCCCAGCTATGACAGGAATAATGATGAGAACAAACAGGTGTTGCGGGGCTAAGTTTAAGCGTCGCATGGGTGAGGGGTTCGCAAAAAGCGCCGAACAACAGGCGTGCTGTCGTATCGATGCTGAATATTACTGTGGCTGCAGAGTGTTTTTGTGGCCTTTCAAGCCGTAAAACACAATGTAGAGATAACACAGAATAGGCAATAAAAAGGACAGCTGCAGGCCAAGCGTGTCCGCCAGAGCGCCCTGCGCTAGAGGAATTAACGCACCACCTACTATTGCCATACACAAAATTGATGAACCCTGGCTCGTGTGCCGGCCAAGACCTGTAACTGCCAGGCTAAATATAGTGGGGAACATTACTGAATTGCACAGGCCCACTGCGAGTATGGCCCACATAGCAACGGATCCCGAAGCGAATACCGCCACCAAAATCAACACCACCGCTGCCACTGCATTAAACGCCAACACCTTGCCGCCGGGGATTGATTGCATAACCGCCGAACCGATAAAGCGTCCAATCATGGCACCGCCCCAGTAATAACTCACAAAATTGGCGGCATCTTTTTCGGCAAGACCTGCAATTTCGGGCAAGCCAATAAAATTTACCAGTAAGCTGCCGATGGCAACCTCACCGCCTACGTAAACAAAAATACCCACCGCACCTAGCACCAAATGCGTGTATTGCCAGGCGGAACCGGAATCTTGCGCGCTGGCGGGCAGTGCCTCATCGACGATGATAGGCAGCTTTAAAAAGGCAAATATGGCGGCGAGTAATAACAGTGCGGAAGCAAGTGCCACATAGGGAATTTGTACGGCTTGAGCCTTCGCTTGTAACAAAGCATCGCCACTGAGGTTCGAATCCACGGCCACTGCGCCTAATATCAATGCCCCGCCGATCATAGGAGCGATCGTGGTGCCAAACGAATTAAAAGCTTGTGTCAGGGTTAGACGGCTGGAAGCAGTGGCAGGCTTACCCAAAATGGCCACATAGGGGTTGGCGGAGACTTGTAAAATTGTAATACCTGCAGCCAACACAAATAACGCTGATAAAAACACGCCGTAAGCGCGCAGCGCAGCAGCTGGGTAAAACAGTAGACAACCCGCCGCTGCAACTACCAAGCCGATAACTGCACCGGTTTTATAGCCTACTTTTTTAACCAACAAGCCCGCGGGCAGGGAGACTAAGAAGTACGCACCAAAGAAACAAAATTGGATCAACATCCCCTGTGTGTAATTTAAATCAAACACCTCCTTTAAATGGGGGATCAAGATATCGTTTAAGCAAGTAAGAAACCCCCACATAAAAAACAACGTGGTCAGGGCCGAAAGAGCAAATGTGTAATTTTGCGGGCTTGAGCTGCCGGTGGTAGCAGTCGCGGAAGGAGAAAATCCAGCCATAGAAACGCCTCTTTAATTATTGTGTTTAAGTAGGTAGCAACCGCTTATGTTAAGAAACCAAGGTAAAAACTACCGTTGGCGCACACTTAAGCTGAGGTACTAGGTTAATTTGGGCGGGCTATTATGCGCATTCCCCCTGGTAGGAGCTATGCCTAATTGAGTGTTCCTGTAGTCAAAGCCTGAGCAGCTTAGAAATGGGAGATGAAAATGTTTCATCTCCCAATGGCTTATGCCGTAACAAAATGCAAAAAGCGCTCTAAATGCGAGCGCTTTGAATTAAATTTATAGCGAGGGGCTGAGCTTAGGTGCAGGCGGCTTCGGCGCTAAATGACCAGCCGAAGCACTCGGTCATTAACCGCCGCATGGCCGAGGCGGCGGCAGCTGCACGGCCTTCAATAAGCGCCTGGCAGACGGCGCGGTGAGGCTCGGTCGAGTGGGGTAAGCGATTGATGCGCCCACTGTGTAAACGAAGGGAAACACGCAGAAAATCCTCAAATTGCGAGAAAAATCGGTTGCCGCTGGCGAGCAAGAACGCGCGCATAAAGCCCTCATGAGATTGAGCCCACAATTGCGGATTGCCCTGCGACTCTTCAACGGCCTGCAGCGCTTGGGATACGTTATCCAAAACCTTGCCGTCGTTGGAGCGGCAGGCCAATGACACAGCTTCAGGTGCTATAGCCCAACACATTTCGGCAAATTCTCGCCGCAAAGCATCACTGGGACGCGCTTCAAGAACCCAATGTAACACCTCTGTATCAAACAAGTTCCAATACTGTAGGGGCTGAACACGAATGCCTTGACGGGGCCGTGAGGCGATCAACCCTTTGGCAGTAAGCATTTTCACCGCTTCGCGCGTAACGCTGCGACTCGTACCAAACTGAGTGGAGATTTCAGCTTCCGTGGGCAGGCAGCTGGATTCATCATATTTACCCTGCACAATAGCCTGGCCCAACGCGTTGGCTACCAGCTGTGTAAGGTTAAGCCCACCATCAACTAACGACATACGATACCTCTAAAATTCAGCTGACTTGGGGCAGCAAAGACCACATTATGGTTGATTATCTTTAATTAATGTCATTTTAACTATAAATTAAGCGCAGTAGTAGTGTCATTTTAACTATAATTGAAGCGCAAGTGTTACATAAGTCTTACTTTATTTTTAATTATTTTTCTGTAACAGCCTTCATCATATTATTGTCTTACTATATGTTCATATATAGCCTAGTGTTTAACCTAAATACAACTGATAAATGTGAGAAAAGGGAGATTTTTACGTTATGACCAGCGCTCACTGAAGTGACTATAGGTCCAGATGACTAAGTAGGAGTTGACGGACTCTTCGCCAGGCGGCTCTGCGAAAATTGAGCAGGTACATATGTAACAAGTGGCAGGCAACGGCTGCGCGAGCAAAAGGATGTTTTAAAGGATTCTATAAAGGTTGGCGCAGATTTATCGTCGGAGCCGATTTCGCGTTATGCTTGGCGGTATTTTTCCTAAGGCTCTTTTTATATGACATCACCCGGCGCGCTGTGGCCACTTTGGTGGCTGCTCCTGTCCTTTAACAGTACTGCTATATGTGCGGCTACTGCCGACGGGGTTTACTCCCGTTACGCCCCTTCTTTGTATCAAATACGTATTATGGAAAATCGCTCAGGCAGCCGCGCCGCCCTTGGCTCAGGCTTTGTCGTCAGCGACGGTAAATTGGTTGCCACCAACTATCACGTAGTTTCGAACAAGGTGATGGAGCCGAACAAATACCGTATTGAAATTGACCTCGGCGGCAAACCCCAGGTCGCGACAATTGTGCGTGTAGATGCGGTGCATGATTTAGCCTTGCTGTCTCTGGAGGGTACTCCGCCGTTGGGCGCAGCCTTAGTCATTGCCAGGCAGGCTCCGCAAAAAGGCGAAGTGCTTTACTCTTTGGGCAATCCTCACGACATCGGCATGACGGTGGTGGTCGGCAATTACAATGGTCTTGTTGAGCACAGCCCGGTGGAGCAAATCCACTTCAGCGGCGCTATTAACTCCGGCATGAGTGGCGGCCCCACGGTCAATGGTGACGGACAGGTAATAGGTGTAAACGTAGCGACCGCAGGTAACCAAATCGGCTTTTTAGTGCCGGGCCACTATTTGCAAACGCTGATCGAAAAAGCTCAAGAACCCCTAGATAAGCCGTTATTAGAGGATATGGCCGAGCAGATAAAAGCCCATACAACAGCATTACTAGATGAACTGCTCGCGCAACCCTGGCACCCGGAGCCCATGGGCAAGGTATCGATTTTTGCTAAAGCTGTGCCCTGGGTGGAGTGCTGGGGTAATAGTGAAGAGAAAAAAGAACTCGGTACATTAGAAGTCTCTCGCGGCTGTAATTCCAGCAACCAGTTATTCCTCAGTGATAAATTTTCCAGCGGCTATGTGGAGTACGAGTTTTTTTATTTCTCCGCTCAAAACTGGCCTTCGGCAAGTGTGTACCGTTATATGGCCCGCAACACCGCCAATGCCATGCCGGGCAACCAAGTAGCTAAAGTACATGCGGGCAATTACACCTGCAGCGACGACTGGTACGCTACTCCGCAGGGCGGTAGCAAACGCATCAGCTATTGCACCCGTCCCTACAAACAGCTGCCCGGTTTATTTGATGTTTTTTACGTCGGTGTGACTAGCGATCGAAGCCATGAGGTGGCTATGGACCACTACACGTTAGCAGGCGTGACACAGGAAGCCTCACTGCGATTTTTTGCGCGTTTTAAGGAGCAGATGTTGTGGCAATAATTATCGAACACACCGACCCCAGCGGTCATGTATTGCGGCAACAGCGCTTTGAGACAACAAGCGTAAGCATCGGCCGCAGCTTCAGCGCCGATATGATCCTCACCGACCCTTATGTAGATGCCGAACATTGCACGGTGGCTTGCGATACTGACACTAGCCAGCTGCGCCTTAAAGATCTAGGCGCCAAAAACGGTCTTTGGTGGTTAGATAACAAACATCATAAGCAACGAGTTATCAGCGAGCGCGCTATCGCATCCGGCCAAACCATATTGCTGGGTAAAACTTATCTACGCATCTACCATCATTCGCACGCGGTGCCGCAAGCGCTTTCGATCGCCCGCGATGACGCTATCACAGGTTTTTTCGGCCATGCCGGGCTTATTCTGGTCGTAGCGGTATTGGCTTTGGGACTCGATATCCTGGGCCAATATTTAGATCACCCTATTGGGGGCAGCTGGGTAGAGCGCGGGCGGGAAGCCTTTTACGGTTTATTAGGGTTAATAGCCCTCAGTAGTTTTTGGGCACTGCTTGGTAAAGGTCTGGTACAGCACGCGCGCTTTCGCTTTCACTTAGGGTTGTCGTTTTGTGTTATGGCCGTGTGGGTGGTTTGGGAATTTATTCAGCCCTCGATGATGTATAACCTTAACTTCACGAAAGCCACAGCGGACTGGCTAAATCGCGGCTTGCAAGCGGTGGTGTTAGGTGGCGCTCTGTATCTGGCGTTAAGTTTTAGTACGCGCCTAAGCACCCGTGTGCGAGCACTTTTAGCGGGTTTAGTACCTCTACTCGTGCTCGGCTCAGGGCTTAGCACGCTTATTGAAACGAAAAATCGCTTCCGCCCAGTGCCGCCTTACAGCCATGTACTGGTGGAGCCGACGCTGCAATGGCGCAGCCCTGCCGCTTGGGACACGCTACCTGCTGCAGCCGAGAAAGCTTATAAACCCTACGACCCACATGCCGACGATACCGACGCCGACGTCAGTGACGACACCACTGACGAGAGCCCGGATCCGGCCACTACCGCCGAGGAATAACTATGAAAGCCTTATGTACCTCCCTAGCAATGAGCGCCCTGTTAGCTGGCTGCGCCTGGGTAACACCCACCACCCGTGGCCAAGCAATTGCCTACTTACAGCCTGAGCAAGTACAAAGCTGCCAAAAGCTCGGCCGCGTATCGGTGGAGACAGTTAATAAAGTGGTGTTGCTGTCGCGCGAGGCTAAAACCGTGCGAAACGAACTGATCACTATGGCTAAAAATGAGGCTGTGGTGCTCAAAGCCGACACGATCGCACCAGAAACGGAAATCACAGACGGCCGCCAGAGTTTCCTTGCTTATCGATGCCGCTAAATTTAAATCGCTCGCTTCTTGGGTTTAAGTTTAGAAAAGCAGGGGTTCGGGCTGTTCAATACCAGTATTCTGAACCGCTGATTTAAAAGCGGCACAATCTCATTTGAAATTTCGACTTAAGTTAGGTACGAGTTGCCGCAGATTAAATGTTTATTGCGTGATGCTTGGGATTAATTACTTGTGCGCGCCTTTAACCTTTTGCAAATACGCGAGAATAGACCCATCCGTTGATTAAATTTACTGAGCATTTAATTGGATTGTTTGCTCAGGAGTAAGCGGATCAAAATGTGTGCCCCAAGGCTGATAAAGGCTGAATTTTTTGCCATTTTTACCGCTTTCAGGATTAGCGTTCCAAGGCACTAGATACAGCATCATAGGTGATTCATCAGCTATAGCCGTGTTATTGGTTGTATTGTTCGTATCGGCATTATTTTGCTCAACGGGTACAGATTTATCGGCAGCGGCAACATTTGCGCTAATTACACCTGATAAACATACACAAAACACGCGCGCCTTAAAAAAAGCAATGGCTGTATTCTTTAAAATAACTATGTAATTTAAATTTTTCATAATTTAACGCTTCGCTTTGCGTTTAATTTCATTAATCCAATCGCTTGCGGCTTTATCTTCCGGGCGTGCTTTGGCGTAAGCTTCGTAATAAGGCAGAGCTTTGATTGGATCTTGCCAATAAATATCGTACAGCAGCGCCAGGTTATAATCAGCCTCCGGCGGCGCTGCAGGGCTGCTTAATGCGCTTAAATAATACTGCTCTGCCTGCGCCAATTGGCCTGAATGCTCAGCTGTTATACCGAGTAAATTGAATGCCTGCGGCGATTTTTGCGCGTCACTTAGCCGATTTAACAAAGATGCAGCTTCCTGCCATTGCTGTAATTGGCAATTTACAGCGGCAAGGTTAATTGTCGCTGCGGGGAAATTCGCGTTATTTTTCACAATAGTCTGCAGCAGCGATTTTGCCTCCGGCCATTTTTGCTGTTTAATCAATTGCACGCTGGTTTGCCAAGCGGCTTGATCTTCAGCGCGTAAGGCAATATTTGCGCTTGTATTAGATGGTTTTGGTGATTGGCTTGCGCAAGCGGCCAAAACTAAACACACAGTTATAAAACCTAAACGCAGAATTTTATTCATAAAAACTGACCTTTGCCGTGCGACCATAACGCGCAGGAGTTAAACGCCTTAAGGCAGCAAGGCTTTTCTGTAGCCACGGATTGTCAGCTGATTTAAGACGGGCAAGGTTAATTTGATGGAACTCAATTGCCTTATCCTCAAACGGAAATGCCTGATCTTCAAGCAATACGTTGTATTGCTCCAAATCATCACCCTTAAGTTGCCGAGGTCGCTCAGAGGCTAGCAAGGCTTTGGCAAAATCTTCGTAAATACTTGCCACTTGAAAACTCGCCTCGGCCAAAATATCCAATTGATTATTTGCGCCTGCCTGCGTGTATAAGCTAACGCAATTTTGTAAGGCTTGTTTTTTTAACGCTAGGTTTTGTGCTAAAGGCTCCACTAAACGTACGCGTTGAAATTGTGCGTATTGTTCATTGGCTTTTTGCAACTGCGCCCAGGAGGCAATATAAGCGGTGCGTTCGGTTTTATCGGAAAGCGCAGTTTGAGTATTTACCAGGTGAATTTTATCTAAAATAATTTGCCGTTGTTTGGCGTCAGTGGCGTTCAATTGCGCAAGCTTATACAGCGCTTCCATATATTGTCCGGCGGGTTTTGGGTAATTATCTACATATTGGTTAAGCGCACGAGTAGCGGCAAGTTTATCGTTTTGTTGCGCGTATAAATTCGCCGCCTGCCAAAGTGCGGCGGCTTTAACGCCGGCATCTTTTTCGTTTTTCGCCAGCGCCTCTAAACTCTCGGCCGCCTTACCCTGATTATTCGATTTTAAATAGCTGCTGGATAATAAACGGTTTACATCGCCGATTAATTCATGATTAGGATAGCGCTGTTGAAAATCCTGCCCGAAACCTGCCGCTTGTGCCCATTGACCTTGCTCAGCGCTGAGTGTGGCTGCTTGGTAAAGCCCCTTAGGAGCAAGCTCGTGTTGAGGGATCAGCGCAGCAATACGCGCATACAGGCCTGCTGCCTGCAGCGTATTATTATTTGTCCTCGCCTCTTCCGCTTGTTTAATTAATATATTCGCAAGACTATCAGCAAGGGCAGTATTTTCACTGCTGGTTAATTTGGCTGAATAGGCTGACATAATAGTCGCTTGAGCTTCGTCAAAACGTTTTAAGTCCGCTTGCGCCTGCGCTTTAAATGCCGCTGCTTTTTGTTGTTCGGCAAGGGGGCTGCCCGGCGGCAGGTTTGATACCAATTCCACAACTTGCAGGCTATTTTCTTCCTGCATATTGATATCCGCCGCGCGCAGAATTAATTCGATGCTGCGTTTATCCTGCGGATACATTTGTGCGTAGGCCTTACTGTGCCGTGCCATTTTAATAGCCAGTGCTTGGCGAGCAGGCGGCGCTGATTTTTGAATTAACTGATCGTTTGTAACAATTGCGGCGTAGGCTGCATCCTTGTCCAAAATAATATCGCCGTCAAATGCGGATTTTTCATAATAGCTGAGTGCTTTTTCGTTATCTTTGTTGGCGGTTAACAATAAAGCGTATTGTTTATACATTTTGTCCTGCTGTGCGTAGGCGGCAAAATGTTTTAAATAGCGCTCGCTCCACACGTTAGCGTGACTGATCTGCTGTGCATTAGCATTACTAATTCCCTGGCCCGCGGCGGTGAGAATGTTTTTACGCAGGCCCGTCAGAACATAGGCTTTATCTACATTGGGGTTTTGCTGCCAAAATGCTGCCTCCGGCTGATAATTCGTGTAGAGCCTGGTCAGCGCTTCATCAAAACTTGGCCATTGATTTAACTGCGCATAGAGTTTTAATTGATATAAATAAGCCAATGGCATGCGCGGCGACTGAGGATAATGCTGAATAAAAACTCCCATAGCCGTTAATGCTTGCGCAGGTGAAACTCGTCGCTTCACTTCCGCCAGGTTTTCAAAAAATTCATAGGCCCAGACAAAGTCATCACCCAACAAAGCTGGCATGCTTTGTTCAGGCAGATGTGCCGCTGCCAGGCTCGCTGCGCGTAATAACTCATTAATTAGAGCTTTTTTACTTTCCGATAGCTGGTTTAAATCACTATAGGTCTGTTGACGTAACGCCGCTAAAAAATCATCTGTGGCATCGTTAAATACATTTTGTTTAAACCGTGCCCAGCCGCGCTTATATAAAGCCCGCTCGGCAAATAAACCATTATTAGGCGCTAACAATGCTTCGCTATAACTACTTTCCGCTGTTAAATATTCACCGCGTTTAAACGCATCTTCGGCCACGCGAAAATGCGCCTCGGCAATAAAAGGCGATTTTGGATAGTCCTTAATTATTGTTTGTAAGCTTTGCACGCTTTCTGCCGTGCGGCCCAATTGTTCGTAAACTTGAGCTAATTGATAGAGTGCGCGATCTTTATTGGTTGAGTTGGGGTAATCGCGCAAACTCTGCTGTAAAAGATTATTCGCACGGTTAAGCGCTTCAGGGCTTAATTGTGGGTTTTCACTTTCTAAATTCGCGTTATCTATTTCTAACGCCGCTAAGCGGCCCAGGGCATCTTCGCGTAATTTATCATTTTTAGGTGCGTTTTCGATGTACTGGTAATAAGACTGCACAATCTGCGTACGAGTTTGTTGGGCACTCGTCTGCTGCTGGGTTTTTTGCGGTGTACGGCTAAAATCCACATCGGCAATTGTAGGTTTATGGCTGGTGCCGGCGCAGCCTGCTAGATAGCCCAGACTTATTAACAACGGCCATTTCATAAGGGCTGGGAATTTATGATTTTTTGTCATAGGTGTTGGCAAGTCCATAGCGGCAGTTACTTAAATAAGCGTTTAAGGCTTTATTATTATCTTCTAAGCTTTGCGAAAGCGATTCACTCAGTTCGCGCTCAAGCTCTGTTTGCAGCGTCGGTGCTGTGGATTTAAATACAGCGGACGCCTGCGCCTGCAAACGCCAAAATTCCTGCTGGCGCGCAAGCAATTTTTGTGTGCGCGCTGATCGAATAGGTAGAGTTTCCCAAGCCAATTTTAACGCCGCTAACGCCTGCGGGTTGCTCAGATTTAGCGAAAGGTTTTTCACTTGAGCTATTTGTAATAATTGGGTTTCATACCAACTAATGGCATTTTTATACAAGGTTATAGCTTCAGCGCTGGCATTGCGGTTTTGCGCTGTAACTGCCGCCAAAAAATAGCCGTCTGCCGTGGATATATCGCTGGGAGTGGAGGCCTTTAAATGGTTAAAAATATTGGCTGCCTCGGAGTACTTTTTTTGTTCTAAAAAACCTAAACCTAAACCCAAAGCCGCTCGTTTGGCATAGTGACTGTCTTGGGTAATTTGGCTAAAAGAGGCCGCCGCATCGCGGTAAAAACCCGATTTTAACTGGATAAAACCCAATGTCATTAATAAATGATTGGCAAGCTCAGTTTGTTGTTTGCCCTGCCTATTGCGGGCATTATGAATAAAGGTAATGGCATCGGCCCACCAATCCTGACGAATATTAGCTGTGGCTAAATTCAGCTGTGCATTTAAATATAACGCTGAAGAGGGCGGGATTTTTTCGTAAAGTTTTGCCGCCTCACGGTGCCTCTTTTGTTTTTGCAATAATATTCCCTGCAGTAAAGAGGCATATTCTCCAGCAGCGCTTTTACCATCGGCAAAACTTGCCTGCTCTAAGGCTTCGCGAGCATTTTTTAAATCCATGTCCTGCAAATAATAGTCAGCTAATACACAGGCCAGATAATAGGCGTTATCCCATTGTTTTGCGGCCAGAGCGTTTTGTGCGGCTGTGCGCATTGGGCTTATCCAATCCCAGGCAAATATCCAGGGTTGTACAGCAGTAAAATTGATGCTTTGTGGATTGCGTAATAGCGTGGGTAGTGCGGCGGCTAATTCGGCCTGGGCCTGAGGTGTTTTACCTTGTTTGATTAATTTTGCAATTTGTTGTGGCAACTGTTCCGGCGCGATAACACTTGAGCTTGAATTTGCCTGCTGCGCTGCCCAAGCAAACTCCGGCCAGGCGGTGGGAGTTGCCAATACTGTAGGTGTTCCAAGGCAACTAAATAAAAATACGAAATGCGCGAGCGGACGTTGAATATTAAGCATAAGCAGCCTGATTTCCTGATGGGCTTATTTGATATTTATTGGTGACTAATCATTTACGTTCAATTTTTGATTAAATACCGTTTGTTTATTTAGAGCTGGCGGCAAATGAGCCATTTACCGGCTTAGATTTAATTTATCTCATTCACTACTAGCCGATGCTGGGCATCAAAAACCCAAGCTTCTTCATAATCCACTTCAAACAAATGCCCGTCGGGATCTTGGAAATATCCGGCGACACCCCAGTGGGTTCTCGTGGCGGGTTTTACCAAGGTGCCGCCAGCTTCGACGGCTTTTGCCAGAATCTGCGGTACTTCTTCCACGGACTTAGCCAAATAAATTAATCCTACGCCTGTAAACCCTGTTCCATCTGCGCTGGTAAATCCTGCGTCTTTAGCAAAGTCGTTGCGAGAAATTAAGCATAACGCATAACCGCCTAAATCAAATTTCACAAAGCCTTCATTGCTGGTTGGGGATTTTTGCCAGCCTAGCGCTTCATAAAATAATGTCGATTGTGCGACGTTGTTTACGCCCAATAATATTAAATGCAGACGCTGGCTTGGTGCCAACTTTGCTGCGCCCTCTGATGGAAATATCTGGCCTACCGGCGCATTTAACATTAAATTAACCTCGATCTAATATTTTGATTTGCGCGCAGCAGAAATTAACCGGCAGATTTTCGCGCATTAATCATATTTTGCGCGTACAAAATGGCTACTTTTAAACTACCTAGATCCGCTTTACCAAGGCCCGCCAAATCCAACGCTGTACCGTGGTCAACACTGGTGCGAATAAACGGCAGGCCCAATGTAATATTCACCGCTTGGCCAAACCCTTTGTATTTGAGTACGGGCAGGCCTTGATCGTGGTACATCGCCAATACAGCATCAGCTTGAGTTAAATATTTTGGCGTAAATAAGGTATCGGCGGGCAACGGGCCTACAAGGTTATAACCCTGCGCACGCAGATTATTGAGTACTGGGGTGATAGTGGTAATTTCCTCCGTGCCCAAATGACCATTTTCACCTGCGTGGGGGTTTAATCCACACACTAAAATACGCGGCGATGAAATACCAAATTGTTTTGTTAAATCCGTGTGTAAAATTTCTAACGTACGGGTAAGGCTTGCTTGGGTAATTGCGCTGCTAACATCTTTAAGCGGCAAATGTGTTGTGGCCAAGGCTACGCGCAGGCCTTCGGTGGCGAGCATCATCACCACTTGATCGCAGCCGCTGCGCTCGGCAAAAAATTCTGTGTGGCCGCTAAAATTAATACCTGCGTCGTTAATTACACTTTTTTGTACCGGGCCGGTGACCAAAGCATTGCATATGCCTGAAATACAAGCATCTTGTGCGGCGGCTAAAGTTTTTAATACGTAATCGGCGTTGGTTGTATTAAGAGCGCCGGGGATAACTGCTTCGGCGCATTTAATATCTACGAAGCTTAATTCACCGGCTTGACTCGGTGTAAATTCGCTTGGATTAAAAGCGCGCAAAATAATTGGCAGGTTTAACGCATGAGCTGTTTGGCGCAGCAGATCAGCATCGGCAAATACCACCATCTCGCTCGCGTGTGCCTGGGGCTGTTGGCAATAGCGCAGAATTAATTCGGGGCCAATGCCTGCAGGTTCACCGGGTGTAATGGCAATTCGCATAATTTTCACTCTTTCGATAACGATAAATGGCCAGAGCCCGCGTCAATTGCCGCCGCGGTTATGGCTATTTTATGCTGAATTTAAAGTACATTACTGTGTGCAACCAGCCCGCCCGCAACATAAAGATACTCAACCTGTCGGCGTTATTGCGGATCCTTAGGGCTTTGCTGCGGCGTTTTTATGTAGTGATCAAAGTTTGCAATGTAGTCGTCAATATTTTGATTGAGCATATCGCGAAAGCGTTCGGTAAAAAACTCCAAAGCACTAGCTTTAGATTCTTGCATTAAATCGCCGTTGGCAAAACTGCCTGCCATTAGCCAGGCAGTAAAACGCGCTGAGGCGTAGAGCATTGATGCTGCTACCCCTTCTTTATGCATGTTATCTAATTGATCGTTGGATAAAAAAATATGTGCATCAGCGCGGTTAAAAAATAATTGTTCGCTGTCTTCAGAATCAGGTGTTGCCGCTGTATCTGTGCTCATAAGGAAATCTCGTGTATTTATTGGACTTTTATATCAATAAAAGCGTCTTCTTTTAACTCCATAAGCCACAGCTGTAATTCATCTTCAAACCGGCGGCTGGTGAGGATATTGGCGGCTTTGCGCTGTAGGACTTCTTTTGTCATATCTTCCTGGCGGCGTTCGGTTACCTGCAAAATATGCCAGCCAAATTGCGATTTAAACGGCTCGCTAATTTGCCCTACAGTGGCACTTTCTATAGCGCTTTCAAACTCCGGCACAAACATGCCCGGGTTGCTCCAACCTAGATCGCCACCATTTAACATCGAACCTATGTCTTCAGAATTTTCTTTAGCGACTTTTGCAAAATCGGCACCAGCTAAAATACTGCTACGCAGTTTATTAAGTTTTGCGCGAGCTTCTTCATCACTAACCACAGCTGAGGTTTTGACCAAAATATGCCGCGGATGAGATTGGGTAATAACTTGATTGGCGTCGCTACGTTTTTCTAATAATTTTAAAATATGGAAACCTGCCGGAGAGCGCGCAGGTTTAGATAGGCTGCCAACTGGCATATCAGCAACTAATTCAGCGAACAGACTGGGTAAATCTGCAGATTTACGCCAGCCGATATCGCCGCCATTAAGGGCATCTTGGGCGTTGGATTTAGCAATTGCTGTGGCGGCAAAATCGGCGCCTTTTTGTAATTCATCGTAAATAGCGTTGATTTTTGCTTCTGCTTGCGCAACTTCTTCTGCGTTGGGAGACGGAGGTAAGCCCACCATAATATGGCCAATATGGTATTCCGGTGAAATCCAGAATTTGGCATCGGCAGATTTTAAAAAGTTATCAATTTCTAAATCAGATACTTTAATACGCTGTGTCACTACACCGCGCTGCACTTGTTGTACGGTAATTTCGCGCTGTAAACGCGCGCGCATAATGGCAGGGCTTAGGCCTTGGCTTACCAGCATGGCTTCAAATTGCTCAAGTGTCATGCGATTTTTCTGCGCGATATTTTGCATCGCTGCGTTAACCTGTTCGGGTGAGACTTTTACGCCCATGCGATTAGCTGATGCCAGCTGCAGCGATTCGGTAATTAAATGATCAAGCACCTGTTTGCGCAGAATATCATCGGGCGGTAATTTAATTTTTTCCGCATCCGGGCGACTTTTAATTTCCGCTACACGGCTATTAAGCTCACTTAAGGTCACGACATTTTTGCCTACGATGGCTGCTACCTGATCAATTTTTTGCGGTGCGGCTGCGGCGTTCCCAGCAATGGCTAGGTATAAAACGAACTGGGCTATTTTACGTAACGTCATAAATTCTTCTTAAGGGTTAAAACCGATGATACTGTTTTTAAGTAGGCTTTGAATTCGTTGGCCGGAGCTGCCCAGGCCTTTTAATTCAACTTCAAAAAATACGCCTTGGTCGTACTGGCGTTCGTCTGCCTGAGCGAGGCCCGCGAGTTTACTATTCACCCAGCGCCGCGCCAACACTCGCAGGGCATAGCAGCAGTCTTCGTACTGAGTGCCGATGAAGCTATCCATCGGCCTGCCGCCGTCGATGTCGTAAAAGGCTCGCGCCATTAGCGTCCACTGGGGGTTGAGCACATGCAGCGCGGATAGATCCAATTGGTCGATGGTTTGTTCCACTTGGCTTTCGGCTTCTTCGTTTTGACGCACAAACCTATAGCCAAGATTGTATAAATTGCCGCCTTGATGCAGGTTCAGGCCAGTGGTGAAGCGCATTAGCTGCTGGTTCGAGGGGTTGTACAGTAGGTCGGTTTGAGCGTTTAGGGTTTCACTTACGACGGCTTTAATTTGGCCTGCGAAGTCTGAGCGGGTCTGGGCTAGGGAGTTTGCTGGCGTATCGCCGAGAAATACCTGCCTGCGGTCGAAGTAGACGAGCTGGCCGACACTTGCGCTTAAGTACTCGCTGTACGATGAATCTAATAGCCGACCGGTGAGGCTTATGGCCAAGTGATTGGCGTCATCCAGGCGATCACCACCGGCATAGCGGTGGTCGCGAAATAATTGTTCATAGCTGAATGTTAGGGGCGTGGTATCAAAGTTGACCGCCTGGCCATCTGCGGTGAGGTTGTACAGAGCGCTGTGATCGGCGTGCGTGCGATAAAGATAATACAGCCGTGGTTCCAACAATTGCCGGCCACTGTTTCGCTCAAATATTAAGCCCGAGTCCAGGCTTGCATACTGTGTGGCTAGATTGGGTGCGGCGTCTACATCTGGCAAAAGGTTGGTTTCATCCAATTGATAGGCCAGAAGCTGAGCGCCGACGGCAGGTTTTATAAAGCCTGCCTCCGGTTCGTATTGCCAATTGAGCTGGTAATCCGCGCGGCTGCGGCTGCCAGTGATTATCGTGCTGCCGTCTAAGCGCTGGCGGGAAGGATGGCTGAAATTAACGTATTCATTTTGCAATGAAAGGCCGAAATCGCCGAATTGATACAGGCCATCTAAGTTGACACGGGGCAATTGGCGATAGGTGCTGTCGAGATCGCGCAACAGGTTTTGGTAGCTTTGTGCACGCACATTCAGGCGCCAATGGGCAAAGTTATAGCCGAGTACAAAGCTTTGATTCAGATAAGTATCGTTACTAGCGCTGAAATTTGCTGTGGAAAGATCGCGCAGATAATCCACATCGCTTGCCTGGCTATAGTCCACCTGGCTGTACCAGGGCAAATCGAAACCGCCCTGTTGCTGCCAGTTAACGAGCCAGCGCTCGTTGTCCTTGAACGGATGAATGTCCTGCTCTTGAGCGCCTTGGTCCAGCAGGGCTTTTTCGCTGTCTGTCAATTCCGCAGCGTCATTGGGCAGGTAGGCCAGGCGCAGTTCGTTATTCGCGCGGCGATGTAAATAACGCACCTCGGTTTCGAGCATCGCGCCATGGCCACCGCTGTAGCGCGGGATCAGCGTAGCATCAAGGTATGGGGCTATATTCCAATACCAAGGCTGAGCGTAATCCAATTTGCCGTTGCTCAATCCTACGGTGGGGAATAACAATCCGGATTGCCGCTCGGAGCCGACGGGGAAAAATATATACGGGGTGTAAAAAACCGGAATACCGCGGATGCGCACGGTGATATCGCGGCCGCGACCTTGCGAGCTTTGCGGATCTATTTGTAACTCTTCGCCCTCTAATAGCCAGGTCTGGCTGCCCGGTTCACAGCTAGTGAGTTTGCCCTCATGCAATATCACCTTACCGCTAGCGGTTTGTTCGATGGTTTGCGCTGAGCCGCGCAGATGGGTGGCATGCAGGACAAAGTCGCCGCCGGCAAAGGAGGCTTGGTTTTTACTCATGCTGACGCGGGCGTCCTTACCGCGGATGACGACGCCGGGCTGGCGAATTTCCACTCCTCCGGTCAGCGCCGCTTCGTCCTCTTGTTTGTCATAGAGCATTTGGCCGGCTTTGAGTTTGCGGCTGCCTTGGGTGATCACTACATCACCATTTAACCGCATCGTTTGGCCTTCGCTCACGTGGGCGCCGTTGGCATCTACCGAAATAGGTTCTTTGTCTAAATCCTTTGGCACAGGCTCATCGGCTAGCGGATCGACATATAGGCCGCTGCAGGAAGGGCCCATAAGTTTTTGCTGTTCAGGGGTCAATTGTGCCTTGGGCACCCAGTCGAGCGAATCCGCTGCAAAGCCTGCGGATGCGTGCGCCATAGCAATAGACGCTCCCAAAAGGCGTATAGCCTTGGGCAATCCGTTGTAGCGAGCAGGGCGCTTGGGCATACTGGCGTTCCCGTCAGTGAAAAATCAGGGCGGCGATTGTAACCTAGAAATATGTGTTGAACCTGTTGCTCGGCTAACGGACGTGGGCAACAGGCCGTTTTTTTGCAAAATGGGCCGTTTTTTTGCTAAGTAAAACAGGCTAGACAGGCCGATACGGAACTCGGTTTCCCTTCGATCTGCTGCGCGAATGCCGGTGTGTGAAACGGCAGTAATTTCTATTTCGGTTTAACCGCTATTATCCCCACTCATACCGTGTAGGCCCACTATTTATGCAACCCTCTTTAGTTGACGAATTATCCACCTGGACGGCTTTACAACTGAGTATGCGGGGCGAGGTATTTAGCGGCTGGCGCGCCCTGTCAGGTGATGCAGGCTTTCGCTGTTATTTTCGTTTGGAAAAATTGCCTTATTTGGCCGTATATGCGCCGCCTGCCACGGAAAATAGCCTGCTGTTTTCCAATATCGCGCGTTTTTTGCGCCAGCAGGGCCTGGCGGTGCCGGAAATTATCGGCGCCGATTTTGCGAAAGGTTTTTTATTAATCAGCGATCTAGGCACCGAGCTGTACGCGGCGCACCTAACTGATGATCACGTCGATGGCCTGTACGGCGAAGCCATAAATACCCTATTACAGCTGCAAATCACCCAGCCGACAGCGGATTTGTTGGCAGCCTACGACGCCGCCACACTGCGACGCGAGATGGAATTATTTCCGCAGTGGTTTATTGGTGAATTATTGCAGTATCCGTTAAATGCTGATGAGCATCAGTTGCTGGCGCAAACCTTCAGTTATTTAGAGCAATCGGCGGCTAAGCAACCGCAGGTGGTTGTGCATCGGGATTTTCACAGCCGCAATCTGATTTTGCGGCAGACCCAGCAAGCTCGTTTATTGCCGCCGGGGCTGATCGACTTTCAGGACGCGCTCATAGGCCCTGCAGCGTACGACCTGGTATCGCTGCTCAAAGATTGCTATGTGGACTGGCCTAGATCGCAAGTGCGCAGTTGGGCGCTGGCCTACTACCAACAAGCTCAACAGCAGGGTATTTGGCCGCGTCTGCGCGAGGGAGAATTTATTCAAAGCTTTGATTTAATCGGCCTACAGCGGCATTTAAAGGTGCTGGGCATTTTTGCCCGCCTCTCCCTGCGCGATAACAAACACGGCTTTCTTAACGATTTGCCTCGGGTGCTTGCTTATACGTTGGATGTGCTGCGCCAGTATCCCGCGCTTGCAGGCGTACACCAATGGTTTTATCAGCGCCTGATGCCGCGCATTGAGCAGCAGGCTTGGTATTACCCACTTAAATTGAGCCAGTAAGCAGTAAAACTTATATGTCTTTAACTCAGCGCGCCATGATCTTCGCCGCAGGAGAAGGGCGGCGAATGTTGCCGCTCACCGCACAGACGCCTAAGCCATTATTGCCATTAGGTGACAGCCATCTGATTGGCCAAAACTTAAGGCATCTGGCCGCGGCGGGAGTGCGCGAGGTCATAGTCAATACCGCTTATCTAGGCGCGCAGATTCAGGCAGCTTTAGGTGATGGAAGTGGCTGGGGCTTAAAAATTATTTATTCCCCTGAACCCTATCCCTTGGAGACAGGCGGTGCACTTTTGCATGCGTTGGAGCTTCTGCATAGCGAGCCATTTATACTGCTCAATGCGGATGTGCTCTGTGCGTATCCGCTCCTGCAACTCTGCCGCCACAGCTTGCCTGTAGGTGCGCTTGGCCATCTGATACTCGTGCCAAATCCGCCGCAGCATGAACAAGGCGATTTTGCTTTTGATAAAAAAGGCGTTATTACCGCTGCGGCAAGCGGGCCAAAACTTACATTCAGTGGTATTAGCCTGCTGCACCCAGAGCTGATTAGCCATTATCCCAACGCGCGACAAGTATTCCCTCTGCGTGAAGCGTTTGCTTGGGCCATCGCCGAGGGGAGGTTAACCGCTGAGCGTTATGACGGGCTTTGGTTGGATGTGGGAACTCCCGCACGCTTGGGCGAAGCGCAAACGCTTTGGGCGGAACTCTCTGAGCAAGGGGCACTCCCTTTTCCCTGCACTCAACCGCTATAGTATGAATCTTCCACTCCACCCCGTAGGATCATTACCATGATAAACAAAACAACCTTAGCTCTTGGTGCCGCCTTCGCAGCTAGCATGTCCTTGTCGGTTGCTGCCTTGGCAAGCGACGCCCAGTTTGGCGCAACACCTATGGAGGCCGGTTATCAGCTCGCAGCAAAAGATGCTGAAGGCAAGTGTGGTGCTGATATGAAAAAAGGCGCCGAAGGCAAATGTGGCGCTGAGAAGAAAAAAGATGCCGAAGGCACGTGCGGTGGCACTAAAAAAGACGGCGAGGGCAAATGCGGCGCTGATATGAAAAAAGACGAAAAAAAATAATTGGTGCGCGATTTACTACAGCAGATTGGAGGCGCGGGTTTAGGCCTGCGCCGCCCATTGATGGAGGCTTTAAGCCCGCTTCAGCGCGGCGAGCCCATCGACTTTTTTGAAATAGCTCCGGAAAATTGGCTGCATCTAGGCGGCCGCCTCGGCCAAAAATTGCGCCCTTTCAGCGAAGTCTACCCGCTTATTTGCCACGGTCTATCGCTCTCCATCGGTGGCGTAGGCCCGCTAAATACCCAGCTGTTACTCGATATTAAAGAATTCATTACCCTGCATCAGATCCGTCATTACAGCGAACACTTAAGTTACACAGGTGATGAATCTCAGTTATACGAATTATTTCCCTTGCCGCTTACTGAAGAAGCCGTAACGCATACAGCTGCTCGTATTCGTCAGGCGCAGGATATTCTCGGTCAACGCATCGCCATCGAAAACGCTACTTATTACACGCTGCCTGCACAAGCGATGAGCGAAGTGGAATTTATTAATGCCGTAATCAGCCAGGCCGACTGCCTGCTGTTGCTCGATGTGAATAACCTCTATGTGAATAGCCAGAATCATCACTACTGCCCGGATACGTTTTTGCAGCAATTAAACGGTGAGCGCATTAGTTACTTACATATGGCGGGCCACTGGGTTGAGCAAGACCAGTGGCGCATTGACACTCACGCCGCTGCTGTTGATGAGGGCGTCTGGCAGTTATTGGCAAACGTTTATCAGCGCTTTGGGGTAAAGCCTACGCTCTTGGAGCGCGATGATGATTTTCCCGCTCTTACTGAACTTACTGCTGAAGTCTGCCGCATCAAATATCTACAGGCGCAAAACCAGCTGCGAAGCTCGGCATCCATTAAGAGCGCTCAAGCGTGAATGAGGCGGTGATATATGCAGAGCCGGAAAAATTAAATGCGCAACAGCGCGCATTCCTAGCTTATGTGCGCAATCCAGATCGTTCGCTACCCGAGGGTGCCAATGAGCGCGCTATGGGAATTTACGCCGATTTGGTATATCGCAATATTGCAGGATTTATTCACCAATTCTTCCCCGTCTGTACTCAGGTCTGCGAACCTCAAAATTGGGAGGCGCTGATTCGAGATTTTATTGCCCACCACCGATGCCAAACGCCGTATTTTTTAGCTATTGCCGAAGAATTCTTGCAGTTTTTATTTACCAAACCTACAAGCCTTGCCGCGCTGCCGGACTATATTACCGAGCTTGCCCACTATGAATGGGTGGAGCTGGCCCTGGATGTAGCGGATATTGCTCAGCCCGCTCCGGCGCAGACCACGGCTGACCCTTGGGATAGTCACTGGCAGTTATCGCCTTTGGCCTGGTGTCTAGCCTACCAATATCCCGTACATCTAATCGGCCCTGACAACTCCAGTCCAGCGCCTAGTCCCAGCGCTTTTGTTGTCTATCGCAACGCCGAATTAGAAATAAAATTTATCGCCCTCACTGCATCCAGCGCCCAGTGGCTGCAAACAATTAACGCAGACACAACCCCGCGCTTGGCATTGCAAAAGCTGCTGACAGTTCCATTGACCCCGGCCGTTGCACAGCAAACCGCGCAGATTTTACAAAGTTGGCTTGAATTGGGTGTGCTGATCGCTGCAGACAATTAACCGCTTAAAAACGGTGTGGCTGCAAATTTCGAACATAAAATTTTAAGGATTTAATTCGTGCAATCCGCACTCAATGCGGATACGTTCTGTAAATGTCGCGGCACACTATTAATAACGAAATTGGTCGCTAATTAATAGATATATGCGGTGCTTTAGGTGCTGTTATTGCTTCTGCATTTGATAATGCGATTGTGAGAAATAATTGCACAATCCGTATCCGGCAGGTTCATTTAATTTCCAGATCAGAATCTTGAATTGTTAATTGCTCCAGATAACTGTGGCGTCACCACCCGCAACAACTAGGCCGTTTAACGCGCTTGCATGGACGAAGCGATTTTTCTGAGCCATCGAGATGGCAAATGAAAATTTAAATTCACCTCAACGGCAATAAATTCTGAAAATTCGCTGTACGCGTTTGCACCTCTAACAATATGCAGACAAATTCAATTGATAAAAGTATTTGCTTAGGCTTAAGCAACTTGTGAGCTGAATTTCATGCAGACCTACTTTGAATGGGTAACAACTCACACTATTTTTGCAAATGCAGCCCGATCAACTAAATACTGCGAGCGGCTACACGCTGCTGAAACAGCATGTAATAACGGGCGCGTAAATTTAAATAGGTTGTAAGCGTACGGGGTTTGTCTAGCTGCTAAAAACACGCGCACCGTAAGCACATAAAAACGTATGCGAAGCGAGCTTTAGTTTCTTGGGCGAAGCAATAACATGCGCAAATTGAACGTAATGAAGTCTTTTAAAAAAAGATCTAAGACCTTTGGTTGTTTAAAAATGCCAAGCCTGCTTAAAATGGGATTTTTTGGAAGCAGATGTATGAATTTAATTAAGCATTCACTCCTAACGCTCGCCTGCGTTAGCATCGTGGCTTGTGGCAGCGGCGGCAGTAAAGGAAAAGTAGATCCGACACCTGCAGGTTCAAGTTCCAGTAGTTCTTCGAGTTCTTCAAGTTCAAGCTCATCAAGTAGTTCCACTAGTAGCTCCAGCAGCTCATCAACTAGCTCCTCCGGCGTTACGCTTTCTTCCAGTTCAAGCAGTTCTACTAGCTCTAACGGCTCATCTAGTTCTTCAGGAATAATCCCTTCTTCTAGCTCCAGCAGTTCGTCAAGTTCAAGCAGCTCTTCCAGTTCAAGTAATTCCTCAAGTTCCAGCAGTTCTTCCAGTTCAAGCTCATCAAGTAGCTCCTCTAACTCTAGTAGTTCATCAAGCTCAAGCAGCTCTTCAAGTTCTAGCGGTATCCCTACTGCTGAGTCTCTGTTAAACGTCAGTATCCAAGCTGCGGATGCAGCCGTGTTGTCCTCCGACAAGGTGACAATTGAGGTTAGGCGTTTAGGCGACAACGATGCACAAATAGGCGCTCAGCAATTTACGACGTCTTTGGATAACAGCACCGGCAAACCCAAACTTAAATTCAACAGCGATTTGACGCTAGCTGGCGCTAAAGCGTTGGTGCTGAATATTTCCTACCCTGGCTACGTGCCCTATTCGCGCAGGCTGGATGTGACCGCTATGGTTTTTGTCGAGGTTACGCTTACGAAGGTGTCAGCTTTTAATGCTCAGAGCGGCAGCTTCAATAGCCTGTCAGGCATCTCAACTGAAGGCTTTAAGGTGCAGCCCGCTGACAAGGTTACGAGTATCACCATTCCGAAAAGCCTGCTGCCTACGGACACGCTGGGAATTGTCGGTGAATTAGCGAATTTCGATACGGCTAATCCCGCTCAAGCTCAGTATTTCCCAGGTAACCACACCGATAGTGCTGGCAGGGATGTGGTTTCCGTAGCCTTTGATTACATCAATTTAAAAACAGACGCAGGCAAGCCGCTTAGCGAAGCGGTCATTGCTGGCAGTGCGAGCGGCGCAGAGCTGGTCATTATCGAACGTGTGCTTCCCGCTAGCAGTTGTGCTGTGCTTACACGCCTGGGCGATGCCGATAGCGTGCGTGATGGATTTCAAGTACCTGTATATAGCTTCAACAGCAGTACCGGCTTGTGGGATGCGTTGGGCCAGGGCACGTTATATACAGCGGGCACTCCAGTGAGCGCAGCGCCGACGCTTGACTGCGCAACCAAGAGTTATGTGTTAGAAGTTGCTGTTACCGGCACCGTTTTCAAAAGCCAGTGGTTGAATTTTGCTTTCCCCTTAGCCTTTGCTCAACCGACTAGCTACTGCGCCACGGCACACGTTAAAAATATCCAAGGTGATAACTTGGCGGGTATTCACGGCTTGGTGTATAGCCAAACTCCAGGTGTTTTCAGCCCTAAATACTTCACCACCGATGCGAACGGAAATGCGCAAATTACAATTCAAGCGGGTCAGGGGCCAGAGCAGTTAGCGGCGAAGTTATCCGTCGTAAATGACGGGCTAGTAACTACTGATTTTACGTTTAGCCCAAGCTGCAGCAATCCAGTTGCCCAGGAAATCACCGTTGATCGTGCACGACTATGCCAAATCCAAGGGCAAACCCTAGATACGTCAGGTGCTGTCCTAGCGGGTTATCCGGTCATTGCTGAGAGCAGTGTCAAGACTGCCAATACTGCGGGGCTGTTTGATTTTGCGATCACTGACAAACAGGGTATGTACTGGTTAAACGTGGCGTGTAAACGCGAGTTTAATGTTTTGTTTTTCAGGTTTAATGAAGGGTATCTCACAGTTCCTGGCATAAATGTAGATGCCAAGGTTGAAGGCAAAGAAGTAAAAGATGATGGCCAAATTGCGTCCTTACCTGTCACAAAAATCGCCCCGTCTCTGACGTTGATCAGCGCAGCCACTTATGCAGTTAACTCAAAAGCCCTTAGGATCCAAATATCTGGCAGCCGCAGCAATTTTCCGATTGATTATACATTGAGGGTTGTAAACGCTGGAAAAGTCGTAACAACGCTTACGGGCAAGCTTACCGACACTAGCTCTACGGGGGAGGACACCACCAGCTGGTTTTATACAACGGGCGATATTACCCAGACAGTAAACTTAGGTGCCGGTGATAAATTTACGGTAGAAGGTGATCTTAAAGACGTTAAAGGTACGCCTACGCAAATAGGTTTTGGTGTTCAAGTTCCAGTTGTTCTATTGCCCTAGGCCTGCTGTTTCCCTAGGCCGACCAAAGGTGCCCGGCTAAATCAGCGGGCGCCTTTTTTGCGTTTATTGAGCAAGAAAATATCCCTAATGCCCTAACGTTGAAAAACATAGGCTACCTTATAAACAATAGAGAGATGACTTAAAAAGACTTCCGCAAGGCTTAGTGCCGACGCGCAGCTACAAAAAATTCTTGATTGCCGTCCCCGCCTTTTATCGCACTGGCAAAATAATCTTCTAAGTGAAACGCGCATTGCGTTAAAGACGCAGTGATTTTGGTTTGAACACGTGTGTAGACACTTGTGTCGTTTATTAATCCTCCCTTGCCTAAAAACTCAGGCCCTGCTTCAAACTGAGGTTTGACCAGGCTTAGCAGGAGGCTACTTGGCGGCATGAGCTTGGTAAGTTCAGAGTGGATAAGCGTTTGCGAGATAAACGAAACGTCCATAACCGCGCCTGTAAACCCCTCCGGTGCGAGTGCGTCTAGAGCTTGCAGCGGTAAGTGCCGAGCATTGATGCCCTCCAAACAGACTACCTGGGGGTGATGGCGTAAACGGGCAATTAACTGATCTTTGCCCACTTCAATACCAATAACGCGGCGGACTCCAGCCTGCAGTAAACAGTCCGTGAAGCCGCCGGTGGATTGCCCTATATCCAGCCAAGTTCCTGCCAGCGGTGCCCACTTTAGATGTTTGAGCGCGCGCTGCAGTTTAAGCCCGGCTCGTGAGGCAAACTGCAGCTCATCAAGGGTGTTGATTCTCAGTTGAGGGATAACTTCAAATTGGCTTGCAGGTTTAGTACACAGCTGCCACTGCCCTTGGGCGAACACCTGTACACATTCACTTGTGATGAGTTTCTGAGCTTGCGTACGCGACTGTACATAGCCCTGCTGAACCAATAATTGGTCGAGCCTGGGCATTTTACACATCGAACGGCGGCATACTGTCCAGCAAGCGGCGCAGGCCCGTGCCCCAGTAGCGGCGCATACTGAGAAAATCTTCATCGTCCCGGTCGATACGGCGCTGGTGGCTCAAATCGTAGCTATCGCGCAGGTACATCAGTACATCCAGCGGCATGTCTACGGTCATGTTGCTCTTCATCGTGGAATCTAGCGATACCAACGCGCAGTTAAGTGCTGTTTGCAGTGAGGTAGTTGGGGCGATAATACGATCGAGAATGGGTTTGCCATATTTTTCTTCACCGATCTGTAAAAAAGGTGTTTCTGCACTGGCTTCGACAAAATTGCCTTGCGGATAAATATGAAACAAGCGCGGTACTTCTCCACGCACCTGGCCGCCGAGCAGCAGGTTGCAGCTAAAATCCACGCCTTGATAGCTGGACACTTCACTGCCTTCTTGAATTAGAGCGACTAACTTTTTGCCGACGCGCGAGGCCACGTCAAACAATGAAGGCAGCTCGAAGAGGCCATCAGTTTGGTCATGGCTTAAGCGGGTGAGCAGCTCTATTAGCGCTTGAGTCGTAGCGAGATTGCCCGAGCTTAGCAATACAATGGAGTGCGTTCGATTGTTCGTAAATGTAAAGAGCTTGCGGTACGTGGCCACATGGTCCACGCCGGCGTTGGTGCGGGTGTCTCCCGCGAAAACTAAGCCATCATTGAGCTTAATTGCCACACAATAAGTCATGAGTCGATTACCTAAATTACCGCACACTTTTATTTTGGCAGATGTCTATCAAACTGCGAGGGCGGTTGCGCAGAGTACGTCAGCTAGGCTCAATTCGCCAGCCCTAATCGACGAACCCTAATCCACCGGGAGCGCATCTCCATGCGTTAAACATGCCACCCTGTTGCGCCCGCGATTTTTAGCTAGGTAAAGGGCTTCATCGGCTAATTCGAATACCTCGCGTGGCAGCGTGTTCTGATTGGGAATTAAGCTGCCGACACCTAGGCTAAGCGTCAATTGCAGACATCCTGCTGGGTAACAAAATTCACTACTTGCCACCAAAGTGCAGATCTTCTCTGCTACTACCTGGGCGCCTTCCGAGTCAGACCCTGGCAAAATGAGCGCCATTTCCTCGCCCCCCGAGCGGAAAACTATATCCGGCGGCTGCCGCACCAAGTGGCGCAGCAGGCGCGCCAGTTGAATCAAACAGTCGTCACCCACTGGATGCCCGTAGGTATCGTTGATCTTTTTAAAATGATCTACGTCTATCAGCACCAAACTGATCGGCCGATGCTCTCTAGCAGCGCGGCGCACTTCGGTTTCTAACAGGTGATCAAAATGGCGGCGATTGAACAAACCTGTAAGGCTATCGGTGATCGTCTGCTTGGACAGCTCCATATTAAGCTTGCTCACTTCACATAGAGCAGCCTGTAGTGCAGCGGTTTTTTCCTCTACTGCTTGGGCCAGCTTTTGCGCCTGGGCGTGCTCGTGTTCAATCGCTTTGCGCTGTTCGCTGCGTACGCTGAATTCCTGTTCCAGCCGCTGTGAATAATCAAGCTTAACGCGGTTACAGACCATAAACGTTAGCAGTGCAATTTGTAGCAGGCTTGCCAACTGGCTGAGCGAATAGGTCGCAGTTCCGCTAGCTAATGGTACACCCCAGCAGTTGAGCATTGCTCCGAGCGTACCCGCCAAAAATATCACCCATGCGGCGCAATACCGGCCGCTGCCCGCCCGCTGTGCCCGCACCCAGATTGCTCCTAACACTACCTGGCTGACACAGTGCACACCGATAAGTAGGAGACTGGCCTTTAATGCAGTGGCAAACGGCAGCAAAGGGCTTAGCGCCATAAAGCCAAGCGCTGTCCACAATAGGCTGTGACAGATGTAAAAGCCGCGCTCCGCAGGTGTTAAACGAAATACACGCAGGGCAAAACGCGCCGCCAGTGCTACTGCTGAAGCCAAAAAAATAGGCATAGCCATTTGATTAAGAGCGGGGAACTGCGGCCAGGCGTAGGCGAACAATAAGCCGCTGTACAGCCCTTCTACCGCCGCGTAAGCCAGCACTAAAAGACCGAACAGACCGTAAGTGCTGTCGCGGTGGGTCAACCATAAAAACAGCGCAAAAATGCCTGCTGCCAGGAAAAATCCGTAAAAAATTCCCTGCATTAATAGATAGCGATGATCGCTCTGCGCGAGCTCTTCGCGGGATACCAGCTGTAAAGGCACCTGCAAAACTCCATTAGTCTGTACCCATAGGTAAAGAATTTGCGGGCTGGTCGAGGCAGCTACGGGAAACACAAAATTGCGATGAGCGAGGGGCCGCATAGCGAACGGCAGCATATCGCCCGTATTGAGCTGTCGCACCAACTGGCCTTCACTCAGCTGATAAAAACGTACGTGGTCCAGATGTGGATAGGATAAAAGTAAAAGTAGAGGGTCTTTGGCAGCTGGCAGCGTGACACGTAACCAGTGCGGTCGAGGGTTAAAGCCGAGGGATGAATCGACACCTTGCAATGGTTGCCAGCGCTCGGTAGGTGCTAGGGCTATTGTGCTGATCGTGAAGTTGTCGTCGGGTAAGTAAGCGGCATCAAGGCGAGCTTGGGCAATGACAGTTTGGCTTGCGATCATCCACAAGAGCGCAATACACAAACATCGATTTAGGGTGCCCCCAAAGCCCATAGACCACTCACCTGGCGTGTTGGATTCGGGGCGGCAATATACGCCATTTAGCCTTCCCGCAGAGGTTACATCTAAGTATTAAGTGTTATCTGGATCACGGATATCAGTTTAAAGTTGCACGGCCTGCAATTAGTATTTTGACTATTAGCCACAGCGTGGATTTATTCCCTGGGGCCTATATACTGCCGCGCCTAAACGGCAAGACCTTCACCGGAGTTTTTATGCACGCACCTGCTGACGTTCTAGAAAAAGCTTTGGGCATCGCGCTCATTGCTCATGCAGGTCAAAAGGATAAAGCCGGAGCCCCTTACATTATGCATCCGCTGCGCCTGATGATGACTGCAGCAGGCCCAGATGCGCAAGTGACCGCATTATTGCACGATGTGTTAGAAGACTCAGACATCACAGAAGACGACCTTTATGCAGCTGGTATACCGTCACATATCTGCGCTGCTGTCGCTACGCTTACCCGTCAGCTTGATGAAACCTATGAAGAGTTTATCGAGCGCATTGCCTGCGACGACCTTGCCCGCAAAGTAAAAATTTTGGATATCCAGGATAATCTTAATTTACAGCGGCTGAAATCCGTTAATAAAGCCGACCTACTGCGTGTGACAGAGTATCACCGCGCGCTGCAATTTCTGCTGCAGATCGACGCTGTCGATGAAGAGGCCGGTGATCTGGAGTCCTATTAGCAGGCTTGTTGAGCCTCTGGTCATCTATCCTCGCTCTTTAATTAAGCGCGCAGATTGATTTTAATTTCCGCAGCATTCTCACCTTCGTGCACGCCAAAAATTTTTGCTCGCTCCACAACGCCATGTGCCCAAGCGCTATGGGTTGCCACTTCACACATTGAGTCGTGCATTTTAAAAACCGCCGGCGCAGCAGCATCCATTACACGCAGGGCGACTTCAATATCGGCGTGGGGCACGCGGTATTGTTCATCAATTAACGGCACTTGGCTGGGATGAATAGCTGTTTTACCTACCATGCCGTGGGCTAGGTCTTCTGCCAATTCCTCCGCCAGCAAGCCTGGGTTATCCAAATGTTCAAAGACCGGCGCTGTAAGCGCAAAACCGTAGGGGCGAAACAGCGTGGCGAGTTTGGCGATGACAAGTCCCAAAGGCGTGCGGTAAATGCTCAGCGTGCGCGGGCGGCGGATGCCGAGCAAAGCGAGTAAATCGTTGCCGCCAATACGCAGGGCCAAGATGCGCGGTTGAACTTCCGGCTGCTGTAAACAGGCACGAAATAACAGCATTTCCTGATCATCGAAGACTTCGATCGTCTCAAGCGTGGGCATCAGCAGATGCTGCGTGTGGCGCACGGCGGCGAAATAAGCGGGGAAATTGTGCCGCGTGGCCTTGGGCACAACAAACCCGCATAAGCGCTCAATGCCCGGCATCTGCAGCAATTCATCCAACACATCTAAATTGCGCACGCGTATAAAGCGCTGCGAGCCGGGCACCTGGGGTAACAAAGGCAAAGCGGCCTTGAGAATGGCAAGCGCAGTGGGTAAATCGCCGCTGCTGATCGCATCTTCAGTGCAGAAAATCACTGAGCGCAGATCGCTTACGGCAATGTGTGCGAGGTTTTTGTGGGTGGCAGGCACATACAATGAGGCGCCTAGAGTCGGAATATTAGCCATCGGGGGAGCTCTTAATTAGGGATACTGCTTGGTAAGGTAGATGGGCATCTTCTAGCACCGGGACGGATTTTTCAGCTGCTAAAACGCGCAAATGGGCAACTTCCTGCGCCGCTAAATCGCGCACTATCAGCAATCTTGGTACGCGGCGCAGCAATACACGAGTGGCTTCGCCGATGCCTGGTTTAATTAAATTAATGTCGTTTATCGCAAATGTTGCTTGGGTTGCCTGCAAAAATGCTTGTGCACTGGCTGCAAGTTGCTCGGTGTTCACCGCTTGTGTGGCAAGTTGGTGTGGGCTTAAGCCCTGCGCGCACTGGTCTAAGGCTAAATCGGTGATGAGATCCACAAACCATTGGGACACATCGGCTGCAGCTAAGTGCGAGTAATAAACGCAGCCGTGAAAATCGCCAGGGCCAATAGCATCGGCAAGCACCGAGCGGCTGAGAAGTCCCGAGACAGTGGCGTTTAAAATGGAGGAAGGCAGCAAATAATCAGACCCTGAGGCAGCGCCTAAGCTCACCCCCGCTAAATCCACTAACGCGTATAAGCCACTGTCGATATGCAAGCCATGCAGTAGATTAAACGCTTCTATGGAAGATTTAAGTTCGCGGGCGATCACCCCTTTACCCGTCCAGCCGTCGATAAACACAATGGATTCAGCGGCGGCGCCACGCTTTAGAATGCTCGTAAGTGCCACCGTATCCAAACCGCGATCGCGCACTATAGATACGCTGTAATGGCGTACTTCCCGGCCAAGCCAGCGGCGTAAAAGCCGCGTGATAATTACCCCCAAAGGTGTGCCGCCGCGCATTAATGACACCAGCGTAATCGCCCCGGATTTGCGAGCAGCTATCAGCGCAGTGAGCGTTAAACACTCTTTAGCCATACGCGCGCCGTTGCTTGTGCAGGCGTCTGTAAACAGTTTTTGATAGGTGGTAGATGGAGCCGTCTCCGCTGATAGCATCTGGCTGTAATGGCGCTGGCCGGATTGGATCAGCTGCTCCTTGCGCGCGACGGCGATGGTTGGCTGAGCCGGTAGACGCGTGACGAGAAATTCCACGTCCTCGGTGTTGTAACTGCCGCTAAAGCTGCTATTCACGTACGACTTGCCCCGAACGCCGCAGCGGCCAGTTGGCTTGCGCGGGGGATTATGGCGTAGTCGCAGAGCGCTAAAAATTGCGCATCGGAGCAGCTATCACCCATACCCAGCGTCATAATCTCACCGTGTTCGGCGCGCAGAAGTTCAATCACATAAGCCACCGCGCGGGACTTATCTAAGGTTTTTGGCAGCAAAGCAAGATTGTTGCCGTTGCTGTGCAAAACATACTCATCCCCGTCGTGGGCAAGCCAGGGTATTAATACGGCTTGTTCAATTTCGCCTAGGCGCGCAAGGTTTTTCTCTGGGTCTTTAAGGAGCGAAAAAAAGCCAATACCTGCATCATTCATTAACCGCCCGCGATTAGGCAAACCCTCGCGGATGCAGTACTCATCAATAAGGCGAATAACATCTTCCAAACCTGTGCGCGCTTTTGCCATGTCCGCCGCCATTAGCTCGTGCCAATATTCATCCAATGTGCCATCGGGCTTTTGCACCAGTCCACCAAAATTAAGGATGACATAGCTGCTAAATGGAATATTTACCCGTGCGAATGAATCCAAATCCCGCGCCGTTGTAGGAATAAGCGTTGTTTCGCGGCCCACCAATTCCAACCAGGCGCGCTGGCGGGCATTGCTAAATGAATTAGCACTGCCATCGCGCAGAAACGCGGCGGGCGCTAAATCATCAGTATCCGCGCATTTGGCGCGAGTCTGGAATAGGGTGTCGTCCAGATCTATAAAGAGAATTTTTTTCACTGATGTTCTCGAATATTTAATTTTTTACTGAATGCTTTTTAAGTATGCTTCTCTGCGATGTATCAGAATGATTACTCTTAAAAAATTAATTTCGCAGGCGTGACTTTCAGAGAGCACACGGTAAAATTATTTCCGGCATTAAAATGTTGAAAATTACTGCGTTTCCAATTCACGCTTTAAAAGGCGGATAAATAGCTTCCATATCCTATAGACTGAATTGCTCAACAATAATCTTTCCGTAACAATGCCTCGAAATTCATTCATTTGATGAACCCGAGCAATAAATCAATCGCCCACCCACAAGCGCCGCTAACTCACGCAGCTCATCATTCTCCGGAGTTTCATGACATATCAATACTTCGTCATAAAATCCAGGCGTAAGGTTATAAATATAATTCGGCACACCTTCGCCGTAATTATCACTAAAACTAATACTCTGTTGGATTGCACCCCAGCTAAGGACGGGGGAGCGAGTTGTGGATTGCACCCAGACGGCGTGACCTAAACCCTCTAAACACATGGCAAGCAAAAATGGCCAGTGCATAAATTCCCCGGTGCCGAGCACGAGAATCTTCGCATCGGGCTCCAAATCTTCGCTTAATTGCAGCGCTTGCGAATGCGGTAATTGCAGTGAGTGAGCGATCCCAACTCGACCAAAGGCGTCGCTTGCACCTGAAGGTGTATAGCTGCTGGCCGCTTGTGCAGCTGGGGGATGAACATCTATGGGCGCTGGAAAAAACTCGTAGTAACCTTCGATTAGCGCGCCCGAGCTTACATCCAAGCCAAATGCCTGCGGGCAATTAGCGCGGGCATCAACGGACATAAAATTGGCGGGTGTAGCCAGGTGCACATGGCTTAAGCCCGGACAATAGCTACGGCAGGCCTGCGTTAAATTAACAAATGTATTGCCCGTGCTAGCCTCGTCATCAATTAATACAAGGCTGCGCGCTTGGCGAAATTGCGCGGCGAGGATTGGATCGCGCGGTAGATGCAAATATTGGCGCGGCGCGTGGCTGTGGGTTTCGGCAAACTCTATTAATTCACAGCCTTCTATCGGGTAGCGCGTGCTGTGAATAAATAGGCAGGGGCTGTTCGGGTGCAAGCGTTGATAGGCTTCAAATACGCCCTGGCCCAAGCCCACGGCGGTTTCGGCCATAGCGATAAACAGCAACGGGCCGGGCAGGTGCGCAGGGATTTGTGCGGCTAATTCATCCTGAATACGCAGCATTACGGCAGGCTGCACCGGCCAGTGTTTGGCGAGAATTTTACTGACAAATAAAAACCCTCGCTTGGCATTGGCGCGGGCACCGAAGCCTAATAGCTCATCGAGCCTATCGGCGCCCTTCGTAAGTTGCAACTGCAGCTGGCCCGTCGGTAATTGCAAAATCTGCGGTGTTTGCATCTGCTTAGCGTTCACGCAAGCTCCGTGGCATGGGCGAGTTCGGTTACGCGAATACCGTTGCGGATCGGCGGAATAGAGAGCTTATCGAACCCGCGATCAAAGCCTGTAATACCGATATACGGCAAGTTCGGCCCAGCAAGACACGCCATAGCGACGCCACCGGAAAGACGCGCGTTAATTTCTAATAATCCGAGACCTTGTTTGCGCTCGCGAAATTGCGCGTTAAAAAAACCGTTGAGCTGATAATCCGCAGCTAATTGGGTAACGCTTTGTAGAATGTCTTCGCGTAGATCAATAGTTTGGCCGCGCCCGGATAAAAGCGATTTACGCCGAGGTATAGCGGTAATTAATCGGCCGTTATCGGCTACACAATCCACGCTGTATTCGTGACCGGGTAAATATTCCATAACCAGTATTTTTTTAAATTGACCCAATTGAGCGAGGCCCCGCCGTAAATCGTGCAGGTTGATATGGTAGGGCACGCCTTCGAGTAATAATTCGGCGCAGGAGCGCTTTTCATCCAAAACGCTAAAACCCAAACCGAATACGGATGAGGAAGGTTTAATGCAAAGTTTGGCGTGGCGGCCGCGCAACTCATCATAGGCGGCATCAAATTCCGCGAGGGTATGCGCCACGCGAAATTCAGCTGGCGGCGCTAAGGGCAAATTAAGGCTTTGACAAAAACGGCCCTTATCATTAATTAAACGTAAATTTTCTTCGCTGGCCGTGGATAAAACCCGTGTGCCAATAGCGGCAAATTGCGCGTGCATACGCGCCATTACACTCGCCTCTTTACCCGGCACAAAAATAGCAATTTTGTGTGTTTGGCAAAACTCTAAACACCAGGCCGCGTATTCTTCCCCCAGCAAGCCTTTAGGTTCAACATAGGGTTCATCAGCGGCTAAAAACGCGGGGGCATGGGCGTTGGTATTACTGCAAATTAATTGATATTCGTTTTGAGTATCACCCTGCCGAATTAAACGCAAAGCGGCGGCTAAAGAGGAAAAGGTTTTGTTGAACCAGACGCGGGTCATGAACTGTTATTACCTAATAGCGTGAGTAATTAGGTGAAAAAAACGCATATATTTTCACCTTATGCTTGGAGGAATGTGGGCGGTAGTGGTTGTAGCGGTAATAGAAATATTTGCGCCTTAAAAACCTCACCCTAGCTCGCCCTCCAAAAGGGGAGAGCACAAAAACCTCATTGAAAGCCGAATTGGCTTTAAAGTTTTTGCTTTCCCCTTTTTACAGAAAGGAGCGAGAAGGCTGAGGATCAGTCGTTTTAAGCTACAGACAGGTCGATTAGTTTTTTGTCTGTCTGCCTGACTGTTTAATGTCATGCAATTTAGGAAAACGATCCGCGCGCTGTAAAAAAAATTAATTAAAGGTGCGGAGTAATCGCCGGCAACAATTCATTAAATGTCCGTCCGTTAGCCGTTTCACCAATTGCATGTAATTTCCATTCGCCGCCATGACGATAAAGTTTGGCCATGATTTGTGCGTTGTAATTACCTAACCCTGATAAATTAAAACGCGCAACTTCAGTATTGTTAGCGGCATTAACCAAGCGCACGGTGGCGTTGGCGACTTGAGAGAAATTCTGGCCGGTAAAACTATTAACGGTAAATACCAGGCTTTTAACTGTGGCGGGCACCTGCGTGAGATTAACGATAATTTGCTCGTCGTCGCCGTCACCCGCGCCGGTGCGGTTATCGCCAGTGTGTTGGATGGAGCCGTCTTTGGAGCGCAATTGGCGGAACCATACGGCATCTACAGTATTATTTTGCTCATCGAATAAAATACACGAGGCGTCAAGGTCTACATCGACCTGTTTATTGCCGCCTAGGAATCCCATAATGCCTTTTTTTTCTGGCTGAACTACATCCCAACCTAGGCCCATGATGATTTTAGTAAGGCTAGTGCCGGCCTCTTTGTCGAGGGAAATTTTTTGACCTTTTTGTAAATTAATGGACATAGGGTTTCTCCATAAAAATTAAGGGATGGGTAAAACTATTTTTAAGGTTTAAACAATTCAATAAATGACTTTCGATTACGTGAACAAATAAATACTTTACCCGCGCCGCTAAAGCGCAAAACTATACCCTCACCGCTGGTAGCGCTGTTGACCAAATTGCCCAGCATGCCGCCTAAACCGCCGCCACTGCTGCTGCCCGTAGTAACGGAAATTTCGTAGTGTAAATTGGCATCCCAGCAAACTACGTGGGCGTTGTCGATAATGACATCTTTACCCGGCTCCACATTAAGCTGAAACATCGAGCCAAAGCCCGACACGGCGAGCTGGCCGCTGCCACTGGCTTCCATGAGGAAAAACCCACCGGATTGACCAAATAAGGCATTGCCGACACTTTGCGTGCGTACTTTAAGTTCAACGCCGGAGGTTGCGGCTACAAACGCGCCATCATTCAAAAAATAGCGATTTTTGCCGACTTCTACTACGTCCATAGCGCCGGGCATGTTAGGCGATAACAGGCAGTCGCCGTCGCCACGCACCGCTTCAATATGTTGTTGAAAAAACGATTCACCATTGGCGAATGTGCGCATCAGAGCTGCACCAAAACCGCCGCCCATTTTGCCCTTTAAATCCAATGTGGCGTCCATCATCACCATGGCGCCGGATTCACAATATATTTTGTCGCCGCGCTGCATGCTGACATGTAAAAAAGGATCGACCTCACCGGTGGTGGTAAAAACAGTCATAGCTTAGCTCCGAGAGAAAACAGTTGGGGCAAAACATAGTGCAAATGGCTCGATTAATTTCTGTGTCGAACGTTAAAAAACAGCTTCTTTAAGTTGTGACGATACAGCCGCCGGGTTTTAGAACTCGCTGCTGTGAGGCCGGATACTTTGCCAACATCGCAGCGGTGCGCACTGGCCGCGCTACTAAATTACCTGCACAGTTAGGGCAGGCGCGGGCCAATACGCCTTCTGTGCACTGCCGGCAAAACGTACATTCGAACGTGCATATAAACGCTTCCGTGCTAGCCGGTGGTAGGTCTTTATTGCAGCACTCACAGTTAGGACGAAGTTCTAACATCGGTGGCGTTCCACATTAAACTGACCAGTTATACACCTAAGCCAAAGCTCCCTGCGCCGTCTAAGACACACGAGCAGAGAGCCTGGGAATATTAGGCATTAATACCGTATGAGCGTGCCAAGGGGCCGAGACCCCCTGCGAAGCCCTGGCCTACTGCTTTAAATTTCCATTCGCTACCAGCGCGGTACACCTCTCCGAAGACCATGGCAGTTTCAGTAGAGCCGTCTTCCGATAGATCAAAACGGGCAATTTCTTTATCGCCGTCGGCGTTTAGCACGCGGATATAAGCTTTGCCCACCTGGCCGAAATTCTGACGACGTGCATCGGCATCGTGGATCGTTACTGCCACAACTACACGGTCAATATCAGCGGGAACATTAGCCAGATTGATGGTGAGCTGCTCGTCGTCACCATCGCCTTGGCCGGTGGTGTTATCGCCCAAATGCACTATTGAGCCGTCAGCAGATTTAAGGTTGTTGTAAAAAATAAAGTCTGCGTCAGAGCGTACTTTACCGTCGCTTTTGAGCAGGAATGCGCTGCCGTCCAAGTCAAAGGCTGCGCCATCGGTGGCGCGCGGATCCCAGCCAAGACCTACTTTGAGGTTTTTCAGGCTAGGTGCTTCTTTGCTTAAATTGACGTTGCCGCCTTTTTGTAAACTAATAGCCATAATCAGTGCTCCTAAATGGTAAGGTTTTTTACTGTGAAATTATTACTTTTGGTTTATGAACAACACTTTTATGCAGTACTACCGCTACCGCACATCCACGCCGTGTAATAGAGCCAACGCGTACAAGCCACCCGCATAGCCCTGCCCTACAGCCTTGAATTTCCAATCCGAACCCGCGCGGTATAACTCGCCAAATATTAGCGCCGTCTGGTTCGAATAGCCTTCGGTAAGATCGAAGCGGGCTATTTCGGTTCCCGTATCCAAATTGACCAAGCGTATAAACGCCTCGTCTACTTTGCCAAAATTTTGCTGTCGGTCATCCGCCTCGTGAATCGTCACGGCCACCACTAGGCGCATTATTTCCAGAGGAATTTTATCCAGCTGAATATTGAGCATTTCATCGTCGCCATCGCCTACGCCAGTGCGATTATCACCAGTGTGCTCAACGCCGCCACACGCTGAGTGCAATTGACCGTAGAAAATAAAATCTCCATCGCTGCGCACGCGGCCCTGCTCGGTGAGCATAAAAACACTGGCGTCCAAGTCAAAATCAGCGCCTGTGCCGCTGCTGGCATTCCAGCCTAGCCCAAGTCGCAGATGTCGCAAACTGGGGTCAGTTTTGGATAAATTAAGATTGCGTCCTTTGCTAAGGCTAATGGCCATGTTCAGCTTGCCTATGCTTTAGCTTCAGTGGATCCATGAATACGGCGGTGGCGAATAGACGACCACAGCGACAACCCTATAAATACCACACCAGATAAGCCGGTAAACCATTCGGGGATATGGTAAGTGACGCTCAACAGCATTATTGCCGCCAGAATACCTATGGCGTAATGGGCGCCGTGCTCCAAATATACATAGGCCTCAAGCGTGCCTTGGCGTACAAGGAAAATGGTGAGGGAGCGTACGAAAAACGCACCTATAGCCAGGCCGACCATAATAATGACAACGTCTTTAGTAATTGCAAACGCGCCTATAACGCCATCAAAGCTGAAGGACGCGTCCAACACTTCTAGATAAAGAAAGCCGCCGATGCTGCCTTTGGCGATCAGCTCACCGGTGTGGCTAACTTCCTCTTCAGCCTCCAATAAGCCACTGACAAAATCTACGGCAAGGTAGATGGCAATACCACCGATGCCCGATAAGAGCACGGATAATTTGATGGCTTCGGGTACAAGCATTGATGCACCGTAGACGGCCAATAGGGTAAGCAGCGTGGAGAGGCCTTCGTTGCCGTGGGAGCCGAATTTCTCTTCAATCCAGCCAAACCAATGCAATTCTTTCTCGTCATCGAACAAAAAGTTTAAGAACACCAGCAGCAAGAACGCGCCACCAAATGCTGCAACCTGCGGATGGTGATCTGTCAGCTGGCGGGCGTACTCATCGGGTTGGTTCAAGGCCAGATCGATTACTTCGCTTAGACCTAAACCCGTGGCAACAGCCACAATTGCGATAGGGAATACCAAGCGCATGCCAAAAACCGCCACTAATATGCCGACGGTTAAAAACAGTTTTTGCCAGAAGGCGTTCCAGGTGCGCAGCACCGAGGCATTTACTACGGCGTTGTCAAAAGACAGAGAAACTTCCATAACCGCAAGAATGCCCGCAATTAACAAAGCCTGCAGAGCTCCGGGCACACCGCCTCGGCTGTAACCCCACCAACCGGCAACGCCTAGCAACAGAATTGAAACCACAAATGACCAGGTGAAATGTTTCATGGGTGTGGGCTACTCCTATGAGCAGGTGAAGAGAATAGTAATTGGGCGCATAACACCCGCCTTGAGAATTTAACGGGTGTGGGATATGCAAGTCGGCGGGGAGATTAGCACAAAGTTTTGCCAGTAAAGCGCGTTACGGTAGCGAACTATTGCGGATTAATTTATGGTTACCAGGCTTACCCTTGTGTAGCAATCTAGATTTAAAGGGGCTTTTTTATTGCCAGTGGCTGATCGTTAAGCTGATAAGCAGCACAAAAATACACAATTTAATCCGTAATAATGAGGTGGCGACATGCCCACTGTTGGCCCCGTGTGGAGTATGCCTTTAAAAGGCGTGCGGCTGCGCTACATGCAAGAGCAGGCTAACCGGCTGACCATTGGCCTTGAGACAGAACCGCGATCGATTGTTTGTGCGGCCTGCGCCAGCCGGGAGGTTGTCGGTTATGGACGTATGACCTGGCGTATCCGTGACCTGCCGATTGAACATAAATCAGTATTACTTGAAATATCTCGGCGCCGCCTGCGCTGTAAAGAGTGCAAAATTACATTTAATGAGCCGGTGGCAAATATCGCTGAGGCACATCGAACGACGGCGCGGTTGGCGCAGCGGTTGTGGCAGCTGGGCTTGTACTATCCATTCACCGCCTTGGCGCCCAAATTTGGCTTGGATGAAAAAACCCTGCGGGGCATTTTTAGCGATCGGTTTGCTCAGATGATGGCGCAATTTAACCGGCAGATGTACAGCCAGGCCCCCAGAATATTGGTATTGCATCGGCCGATTATTCAGCGTCAACACCGCTTGCTATGGCTTAACGCCGATTTGGATACACTAGTGGATCTCAATCCGTTGGTCACTGCTGACCGCGTACTTATGAGTCTTGAGCGGTTGGGTTTGCAGCAGCCCCAGGCGCAAGCCCAAATTTGGCTGCCGCCGGAAGCACCTTTACTGCGGCTGCTGCAGGCGCAATTACCCAGCACGAGCAATATTGTGCTGCGCCTGCATCCCGCCGCCGTGCGCAGGCATTTGCAAGCCCTAGCGTGCACATTAGGCTTATCAGCCTCCAGCGCTAACGAAGGGTTACAGCAGGCACTAGAACGCGTGGCTACAGCGCCGGATGCCAATGCCGCGATGCTTGCCTGGCAGCAGGCGCTGAACGAGCCGCATCCTGCTGAGCTGGCGACCGCTCTGATTGAGTTTAAAACTGTGCTGACACTGCTAGGCACGCAGGCTCTTGCATCCTTCGATGAACCGGCGCTGCCCTGCGACCCACTGCTTGAGCAGTTGGACGCGACACTTAGTACAAGCCTGGTTAAGCGCTCGTTTGATGCTGTGTGTGCAATGCTATTGTTTGATAAAACCCTGCAGGTTTCCGCTCGCACAGGTCTTGCGCGAGACGGTACGCGGCTGGGGTATCAAAAAACCCATTACGGCACTTCGCTGCCGCGATTGTTGGCTAAGTTAAATCAATTACCACGGCTTTAAACAGCGGCATGTGAGAATGTCTAATTAATTCTCCAGGCGCAAAAAACAGCCAATCTATTTCGCAGATTGGTTATTTTCCTAATGCTTATTTTAGCCGAAACATTATTCAATAAACGTGGCTTAAAAGCCTTTAAGCCACGTTTCCAACTATTATTTCTGTGGCGTGTCGAACGCCAAAGCTGAAAGCTCAGCATAATAAGGGCTGCTGACGAGCAGGTCTTCATGCGTGCCTTGTGCTACCACTTCGCCTTGGCGTAATACGTAAATACAATCTGCATCTATTACTGTAGATAAGCGGTGGGCGATGACCAAACATGTCCGATTTTGTTTAAGTGCATCCAGCGCCTGTTGAATTAAATATTCGCTTTTATTATCCACGGCAGAAGTAGCTTCATCGAGCAGTAGAATTGGTGCATTTTTCAAAAAAGCCCGTGCCATCGTTAAACGCTGCCGCTCGCCACCGCTTAATTTATTGCCTCGCTCGCCTACTTGGGTATCAAGCCCTTCAGGTAAGCGCGTGACAAATTCATCCGCGCAGGCTAATTTAAGTGCGTGCCATAATTCTTCATCTGAGGCGGAGGGTTTACCCAATAATAAATTTTGCCGAATATCAGTGGCGAATAAAAAAGCATCCTGTGTTACATAAGCAATATTCTGCCGCAAGCTGGTTTTAGAGATAGATCCTATCGGTATGCCATCAATAATAATTTCGCCATGATTCGCTGCATAGAAACCGGTAATTAATTGGAAAATAGTGCTTTTACCGCTGCCAGTGGCACCTACAAATGCCACGGTTTGAAAAGGCTTAATCTGCAGGTTAAGCCCTTGCACGATGGGCCGTTTGGGTTGATAGGCAAAGCCGACATCGTGAAATTCTATCGAGCCTTCGAATTTATCCAGATGCAGACCACGCTGTAAATCCTCCTCACCTTCTTGATCCAATACAGAAAATACCCGCTGCGCCGACGTAAGGCCTGAGACCATCATTTGGTTAACAGCGTGCAAGCGTGCAATAGGCTCGTACAACATATTTACTAATAATACAAAAGCTAGTAATTGCCCTGGTGTAAGCGGGTTTTCCTGATTTTGCATACACCATTCGGCACCCACTAACATTACTAATACCAAGCCAATTTTGCCGAGCAACGTCATCAACGGCGAATACAGAGCCGCCGCGGCCATGAGTTTTTTCTGAATAAGTTGCAGATTACGGCTGGTCTGATTAAAGCGATCTTGTTGTGGTGATTCAAAAACATAGCTTTTGATTTGCCGAATACCGGCCAATGTATCAAATAACATATTGTGCATTGTGCTTGTGGCAGCGCGCGCTTCACGCTCTCGAGGTGCTAATAGTCGAGCGTAAATCCAACCGCCTGCAACAATCAGTGGTGTGGGAATTAACACTACCCAAGTAAGTGCAACATGGGTATGAAACATTACCACCAGTGCCATTACCATTTGTAAAATTGCAGTTAGCCCTTGTTCTATACCTTCTAATACAACTCTTTGCGTGGCAGGTACGTCATCGGCCATGCGGGTAAAAATATCACCAGTGCTTTGCTTATCGAACCAGCCCAGGCCCATATGGCTGATTTTACGGTGCAATTGTCCGCGCAAATCAAACACCATCATCTGCTCAAAGGCGCTGTTGACTCGCGTGCGAAAATAAAATAACAACTCAATTAATGAAAATGCGCCAAACATCATAAGCGCCGCAGGGATAATCTGATCGTGACGTTTATTAGGAATAATATCGTCAAAAAACCATTGGGTAACGCCGGGAAATACCGGCAGCAATAATGTACCAATTATCGCAAGGCTTATCTGCAATAGCGCCATGCGCCAGTGATTACGAGCAAATAATAGAATCCGCAGCAGTACAGACGAGGGTGCTGCAGTTAATGGCGGTACTGATGTGGACATAATTAGCCTTAGGCAAGCAAACGAAAGTGCTGTACATAATACTCGCAGTGTGCCGATTTCACTATTTTTAAGCGCGAGCCTTACTAATTTATTAACGGTCAAACCTGTGCAGCGTAAGCCATTTTTTGCCCAGTGTTGACCCGAATATTAATATGGTTATTGCGGAGGTGCAGGATTGAAGTAAGTGAGGCTCAATCAGAATGTTAATGCCAGTGCCCTAAGTAGTTTGCTCAAACACTTAATTGGCTGACGCTGCTGCAAACTGCTTCTAACGTTAAAAAATATAATTCCATTTAAGTTACGGCAGTGAATTCATTGGGTAATTTTCGTATTAACTTCTGTGATTATCAAAGTTTGTCGTAAGACTGCTATTTAGAGTTGGTCTTAAATGACAGTGGAAATCAAATTTTCATTGAGCTTTTGCAGGTAAAATTTTCAAAAATTAAAATATACAACGTATATTTCGAATGTTTATTATTATGCCTAATTTATCAGGAAGCTATGTTGTTAAGGTGCTTGGCAATTGCCAAAATGATATGTCTGTCAGAACAATTATTAATTTCCAATTCAGAAGAGAAATATTTCCATAACGAAGGTGGCCAAAGTGATTTAAACCATTTATAGCTATTAACCCTTGGAATGTGGACCTTCATACCGCCGCATTGTTGTTATGCGTAAATGCAAAATAATTCCGTTTTTATCGTTAAGCTATTTCCTGGCTGGCGTCAGTGTGCTGCTTCATGCAACTTAACTGCTGCTGATTCATCAGATGATGTTCAAAAATCAATATCTTCTGCACCCGGTCGTGCGTCGTGTATTGGCGAATTGGCTTTTGATGCCGGAAAAATAGCGCCGTTACGTCGTGCAGGTCTTTGCTGGCCAATAAATTGCACTAGCGTGTGGTTAAAGAAAGTGCGTGAGACTTACTATCTGTAGTGGGTCTATAAATTTGGCAGTTAGCAAAACAATAATCACGAATCATAAAAACTTGTGTGCAATTAGATTTCCGCACAAATTAATTATCGCCGCAACGGGAGTTTCTATGCATTTTTGGCGTTTTATTGCTGGGCTTATATTGTTGCTGGCAAAAGCGGCCTATGCGGTGACGGACACCGCAGCGACAGAGCAGGTTACCGCGCGCTTAGTTGCCTCGGTAGATTCTATTGCACCGGGCAGCGAAATTTACCTAGGTGTTAACCAGGTCATCATTCCTCATTGGCACACCTACTGGTCTAATCCGGGGGATTCAGGCATAGCAACAACCATCGCCTGGAAATTACCAGCAGGCGCCAGCGCCAGTGAAATTCTCTGGCCTATCCCTAGTCGCCTCACGATGGGCACTATCACCAATTATGGTTATTCAGATCAGGTAACGCTGCTGAGCAAAATTCGCGTCCCTCAGGATGCGCAACCGGGTTCGAGTTTTGTAGCTGAAGCCACTGTTGACTGGCTGGTGTGCGAGAAAGAATGTATCCCGCAGCAGGTAAAATTAACGTTGAGCCTACCGATTAATCAAGCGGGAGCAAACATCGGCACGGGCAGCCCGCTAGTGCAGCAGGCGCTCGCGCAGTTGCCGGTTAACAGCCCCTGGCCCGTGCAGCTTGCGACCGCGCAACAGGGGTTCACGCTAAGCATTGGGCAGGTGCAAATCCCAGCTGAGCAATTGCGGGATATTTGGTTTTACCCGGCTGAGTGGGGCGTTATTGCTCAGAACGAACATCAGCCTTATGAAGTCTCTGCAGATGGCATTCGCCTGAATATCAAGGCAGGCGAAGTTCCGCTGACGCCGAACCAAACGCTTAAAGGTGTATTGGTTATTCAGCAGCAAACTGCACAGGGCGTGGTGGCAACGGGCTTTTCTATAGATCAAGGGCCCACGCCCTTAGCGGCCAATTCGACAGCAGCCATAGGTTTTGCAACGGCGCTTTTACTGGCCTTAGCTGGTGGTTTAATTCTCAATTTAATGCCCTGTGTGTTTCCTGTGCTTTCGCTTAAAGCGCTGTCATTAGTGAGCCAGGCGCAGCAGTCCCCACGGCAAATTCGCTTGCAAGGCTGGGTTTATACGGCAGGAGTTTTGGTGAGTTTTACTGCGTTGGCAGGGGTCTTAGTGATACTCAAAGCTGGTGGTGCGCAGATCGGCTGGGGATTTCAATTCCAATCGCCGGTGTTTGTTCTTGCCATGGCTTATTTAATGTTCCTCGTGGGGTTAAATCTTTCCGGAGTTTTTGTTATTGGCGGCAGCATCGCAGGTGTTGGCTCCTCGCTGGCTGATAAAGGCGGCTATAGCGGCAGCTTTTTTACCGGTGTGCTGGCCACGATTGTTGCCACCCCCTGCACGGCGCCTTTTATGGCTGCTGCACTCGGTTACGCGTTGGCGCAGCCGGCCTTAAAATTATTCGCGATTTTCTTAAGCCTAGGTCTTGGTTTAGCCCTGCCGTATTTAGTGCTCGCCAGCTGGCCGCGCCTGTACAAATGGCTGCCAAAGCCAGGCGCTTGGATGGAGCGCACTAAGCAAGCTCTGGCGTTCCCCATGTACGCGGCTGCCGTGTGGCTTGTGTGGGTATTAGCGCAGCAAGCGGGCGCGAGTGCAGTGCTAGTGGCTTTAGCGGGAATGGTGGCTCTGGCCTTGGCGGTATGGTTGTACAGCACCACGCGCAATAGTCATCCGCGCACTGAGAAACTCGGTACAGGGCTTGCCCTTAGCACGCTGCTAGCAACGCTTGCTCTAGCCTATTCCGGCATAAATCTATACGCGGGCACGCACGGTGAAAATACTCAGGCGGCTGCCGCTGGATCAAAACATCACAATTGGGAACCCTATTCAGCGCAGCGACTACAGAGCCTACTTGCCGAGGGCAAACCGGTATTTCTTAATTTCACAGCATCCTGGTGTATTAGTTGTCTTGTAAACGAGCGCGTCGCATTGAGCGATGAAACCGTGAAAGACATGTTTAAAACTGCAGGTATTACTTACTTGAAGGGCGACTGGACGAAGCGGGATGCAGAGATCACTAAGATTCTCACGCAATTTGGCCGCAGCGGCGTGCCGCTTTATGTGCTTTATCCGGCAGGCAATAGTCAATCCCCTGTTGAGCTGCCGCAAATACTCACGCCGGATATGGTGCTTAACCAAATCGCCATAAATTCTCCCAATAAAGTTTTACCCTGATAAGTGTTTACCCCGTTTACTAACCTAAGAGGAAGTTAATTATGTCGTTACGTAAAATTGCCAGCAGTGCGTTGTTATCCTTTGCTTTTATAACCTCAGCTGTTATGGCTGACCCGGCAATCAATCAGGCCGCGCCTAATTTCACCGGTAAAACAGCTGACGGAAAAACCGTTGATTTGGCGTCGCTAAAAGGTAAAACCGTCGTGTTGGAATGGACTAATCATCAGTGTCCGTTTGTGATTAAACACTACGATCGCAGCAGCAATATCCCTAAATTGCAAAAAGAGGCCACAGCAGATGGTGTGGTTTGGCTGCAAGTGATTTCGTCCGCCCCTGATGCGGAAGGCTTTGTGGATGGCCCTACGGCCCTAAAAGCAAATCAATTTCGCGAGGCAGCTCCCACGAGTGTTGTTCTTGATCCGACAGGAGCTATTGGACATTTATACGGCGCCAAAACCACGCCTCATTTGTTCATTATCAACCCCAAAGGCGAGCTGGTTTATAAAGGCGGCATTGATAGTATTAAGTCAACCAAAGCGGAAGATATTCCACAGGCTACCAATTATGTTCGCGAAGCCTTAACCGCGCTTAAGCAAGGTAAGCCTGTACCAAATCCAGTGACTGCGCCTTATGGTTGTTCGGTTAAATACGCCAGCTAAATCATAGCGAGCTTAACGCAGCTTTCAGCGGAAACAATCGCGTAACCCGCCCATTTATAGGTGGGTTTACGCGCTTAAATTAACCCAAAGATCGTGAGTTTTACGCACGGGCAAACACAATTGGTAAGAGTCATTCAAATATTTACAAAACTCTCCTGCGGCTGACGATTTTTAATTATTCCAGTGGCAACTGATTCTCATTGACCGGCGACTTCAGCACAAAAGAAGAATGCACACCGGTAATCCCTTCAATAGTGGTAAGTTTATTCAGCAAAAAATGCTGGTAGGCGTCCATATCTTTAACAATAACCTTAAGTAAATAATCCGCCTGCTGGCCGGTAATTAAATGGCATTCGAGTACTTCGGGTAATTTAGTTAATTTTTTCTCAAATCCGGCAAAGCGCTCCGGTGTGTGTTTATCCATGCTGATTTGAATAAAAGCCGTCAGTGTTAAGCCAAGTTTGCGGGCATTTAAACGTGCACTATAGCCGTCGATAAAGCCCGCCTCTTCAAGCGCGCGCAGACGGCGTAAACAAGGGGAGGGCGATAGCCCTATGGCGTCAGCCAGTTCCTGATTGCTCATGCGGCCCTGCTGCTGCAATGCATTTAATATAGCTTTATCAAATTTATCCATGGCAGATTATTGCTTTATATCGTTATTAAAGGGTTGGTTCTGCTAAATCTACGCTGGTTGTACGCAAATGCGCAAGTAAAATGCGCGCGCCAACCACTATACTGATTACTATCAACAGAGCTTACGAGTAATTCGCCATGTTAAAACATCCTGCCCAGAAATACGTACCCTTTATAGGGGTTACATTGCCCGACCGCCAATGGCCTAATCGCCGTATTACGCATCCACCTATTTGGATGAGTACAGATTTGCGCGACGGCAATCAAGCCTTAATGGACCCTATGAATTGCGCTACTAAATTGCGGTTTTTTAAACAATTAGTAGCGATGGGTTTTAAGGAAATTGAAATTGGTTTTCCTTCGGCCTCTCAAACTGATTGGGATTTTGCTCGCCTTCTTATTGAAGAAAATCTTATTCCTGACGATGTGACTATCGAAGTATTAACTCAAGCGCGATTTGATTTAATTGAAAAAACCGTTGCCTCCTTAGAGGGTGCTAAGCGTGCGATTGTGCATATGTATAATCCGGTAGCGCCTGCCTTTCGCCGTATTGTTTACAATACAGATCAAGCGGGTGTAAAAGCCATCGCAGAGCAGGGCACACGTTGGGTAAAAGAAATTACCGCACGTTACCCAGATACTGATTGGATTTATCAATATTCACCGGAAGTATTCTCCGGCACAGAAATAGAATTTGCTAAAGAAGTGTGTGATGCCGTAAGCACCATTTGGCAGCCTACTCCTGAGCGTAAAATGATTATTAATTTACCCGCTACGGTAGAGATGGGCACACCTAATACTTATGCTGATCAAATTGAGTGGATGCACCGGCATTTAAATAATCGCGCGAGTATTATTTTAAGTGTGCACCCTCACAACGATCGCGGCACTGCAGTAGCTGCAGCCGAATTAGCCGTAATGGCAGGCGCGGATCGCGTCGAGGGCTGTTTATTCGGTAATGGAGAGCGCACGGGCAACGTGGATTTAGTAACCCTTGCATTAAATTTGTATTCACAAGGGATTCACCCTGGCTTGGATTTTTCCAATATTGATCAGGTGCGGCAATTGGTGGAAGAGTGCACACAATTACCCGTTCATCCGCGCCACCCTTATGCTGGCGAATTGGTATTTACAGCATTTTCCGGTTCTCACCAAGATGCTATTAAAAAAGGTTTCGCTCAGCAAAATCCAGAAGGCGTTTGGCAAGTCCCTTATTTGCCCATTGACCCGCATGACGTGGGTAAAAATTACGATGCTGTCGTGCGGGTAAATAGTCAATCGGGTAAAGGTGGTGTGAGCTTTTTATTGCAGCAGGAGACGGGTTTTAATTTGCCTCGCCGCATGCAAATTGAATTTAGTGCGGTCGTGCAACGCTTAAGTGATAGCGCTGGGCGGGAAATAAGAAGTGCAGAAATAGTTGAGTTATTTGAGCAGGAATATTTTGCGCAAACACAGCCATTTGTCTATCACTACAATGAAATAATGGCCGTAAATGCCAGCGACGATCCGGTGCGCGTTAATATTCACGGCGCTTTTCGGCAGGAGGATGTTGTTTATAGTGGTACCGGAAACGGCCCTATAGATGCCGCTGCAAATGCCTTAAGCCAATTTACTGGCCAGAGCATCCAAGTGGTTGACTACCACGAGCACGCATTAACTACAGGATCGCAAAGCCAAGCCGTTTGTTATTTAGAGGTAAAAGTCGGTACGGATAAAGCATTTTTTGGTGTGGGTGTGGATAAAAATATTATAGCTGCCGCAGTTAAAGCCTTATTTAATGGCGTTAATCGCAAGCAAAAATATAGTAAGGCGTGCTGAAGATCTAAGCGTCGATAAAACCCATAATTTATTTCTCCTGCACGGGTAAATAAATATGGGTTTCACGCTCATGCATAGCTACGGCGGGAAAAAACGTTATGCGCTCAAAAAACAATGGCGCATCGCGCAGCTCATAAGGGTTTGCTACGAGCCAATCGCAGTAAAAATAGTCAACTGCAAGGTCCAGGCCCTCATCATCTCCTTGATAAATAATACGTGCACATAAACCAGCGAGAATTTCCCCCCGTTGCATTTGGTCGTATTCAAGTGCGACTGAATGTTGTAATTCAACCGCTAAATCCAGCCGAAAATCATCTTTAGGTTCTATATCAATGGGTGTATAGACGATATTAAATGTGCGTGCCTTATGTGGCGGTAAACCGCGCCGTTTACGCCAGTCAATAAATGCAGAAAGGCTATTGCCCATCTGTTCTGGCGCACCGCGATGGGGTAACACGGCTAGAGGAATGTACGGCACGTTTACAAGATCGACTGGGTAATGAAGGGTATTTTTTTTCATCACGGTGCCTTTTATTGCAGATAATTGTGTGTTGATAGTGTGAATAAATTCCCACGGTGGCTGCTTGCGAAATAAACTGGGCGAGAGCCCGCTCCAGATTTTAAACGCCCGCGAGAATACCTCAGCGTGGCTAAAACCTATTGCCAAACCAATTTCAGTAATTGAAATATTCTTGCGAAACGCTAATAAATAAGCCGCATGTTTGAAGCGTACGATTTTTATATAGCCTGCCAAATTAATACCAAAATACGCATTAAATTGCCGATGAAAATGAAAGGGCGAAAAATTCGCAATTGGACATAGCTGTTGAATGCTCAAAGTTTCTGCTAAATGATTATCGATATAATTTAATAATCGGCTCCAGCGCATCGCAGTGTCTGTCACAAAAATTTATTCCTGTTATTAATTAGTATCGAGGTGATTTTACAAAAAGCTTTTGCGTAGAGGAATTATTCGGGCGGTAAGCTAAAGAGCTTTGTATCTCGCCGCAGATAAACAGATTAAAACATCACCTGGATTAATACTTGATCTATCTTGCGCACTTAAGCATGCGCGAGATAGTTTTATCGCCCGTTGCTAGATAGAAATGCCTATGCTTATTGCCGGTTATTCGATCACTGTCACAGACGCCACCATTGGTGACTGGGCACTATGGCGGGCTTGAACCTCCAGGAGCCCTGCCATGAGCCGAATTGCCGTTTACCTAATTATTATTTTGGCTGCGTTAGCCAACACCGCCTGCAGCGGGCCAGAAGATGTAGACGGCGCGTCGTCCAGCTCATCCTCCTCTAGTTCATCATCGGGTAAGGCGAGTAGCTCCAGCTCATCGTCGAGTTCTTCATCCTCCGGACGCACCAGCAGCTCCAGTTCGTCATCCAGTTCCTCATCCTCATCTAGTTCTTCATCAAGCAGCTCATCCAGTTCAGGCAATCTTGAGCCATGGATGAATGCCGGTGGCGCTAATTTTAATCCGGCTGTGTTGGAAAGCGGCATTACAATGAAGGATACCCATGGCGATGTATTACACGCCCACGGTGGCGGCATTATTAAAGTGGACAATTTTTATTATTGGTATGGTGAAAATCGCTACGATAACCAGGTATTTAAAAGTGTGCGCTTATATCGCTCACGCAATTTACAGAACTGGGAATTTGTCAAAGATATTTTAAATGATCGCTCGGATGCAGATTTAAACAGTGCCAAAATTGAGCGCCCAAAAATTATCTATAACCGCCGCACACAGCAATTTGTTATGTGGATGCACAAAGAAGGCAGTGATAATTATGGCCAAGCCCGTGCAGCCGTAGCCGTAGCCGATAAAATAGACGGTGATTACACCTACCGCGGTAGTTTTCGGCCGATGAATTTTATGTCGCGAGATTGTACGGCATTTGTTGACGACGATGGCTCAGCGTATTTTTTATCTGCCGCCAACGAAAATGCAGATTTACATCTGTATAAATTAACCGACGATTACACCGCCATTAGCTCATTAGTGCAAAAAATTTGGGTGGGCCAAAAACGCGAAGCGCCCGCGCTAATAAAGCGTAATGGGGTGTATTTTATTTTAAGCTCCACAACCTCCGGTTGGGATCCAAACCAAGCGCGCTATGGCACGGCGACAAATTTAAGTGGCACCTGGAGCGGCTTGCAAAATATTGGCAACGGCACAACGTTTGATTCACAACCGATGTATGTTTTGCCTATTGAAGGCACACAAATCCGCTCCTATTTATATATAGGTGATCGCTGGATGGATCCTAATTACCAGGATTCTAAATATGTTTGGCTGCCATTGACGTTTCCCACTAATAATTCGATAGCGTTAAATTGGTCTACGCGTATAGCTGTAGATACTAGTACCGGTGCTTTAGTAGGCAGTGGTTTGGAAGAGGTAAATCTTAAGTCAGTAAATAGCGGAAAATGTATAGATGTGGCGTCGGGAAGCATGGAGGATCGCGCCAATATTATGCAATACACATGCAGCGCTGATTACAATCAAAAATGGCGTTTGCGTGAAGTTAGCGCCGGGGAATTTCAAATTAAAGCGCTACACAGTAGCCGCTGTATGGATGTGGCTTCAGGATCCAGCGAGGACGGCGCGAATATTTTGCAATATGCCTGTAGCAATGCGGATAACCAACGCTGGCGCAAACAAATAGCTGCAGATGGATCATTTTCACTGGTGTCAAAACACAGTGGTAAATGCGCGGACGTAGCCGACTGGAGTACAGAAAACAGCGGTAATATTCGTTTATGGACTTGCTCAGGCCGGGAGAATCAGCGCTGGATCGAAGTAAAATAGGAGGGAGAATTTATTTGATCTGCCCTTAATTAAAAACCCCCTGGTGCGTTTCAGCCCCAACGGGTTTTAGGTATTTAAATTCCTTAAATTTGCTCCTTGAATTAAATCCTGTTTAAAGGCCGCATCCTTGCGGCTATTATCCTTTTGATGTCCTAGTTAAGTCGAATCGAGCGGAGGTTATTCAAATCCTCTAGTGATCGTGGTGGGTTTTACGTTTTCGTTGCGTTTAATTAAATCGACAGCAACCTGCTCAGTTTGGCGAAGATTTAGCGCTTCTGGAGCGTTAATCATCGCCGGAACCACGCTGACATAATTAAAAGTGTCGCCAAGCTCGTGATTCACTACGCGAGTTTCAAATGCGTAAACCGGTTGAAGATAAGTGCCGTTGTTGTCGTAGTAAGCAATTTTGGTTTGCAAAATTTCAAGGTCTGATGTGCTGCCGAATTCTTTGCTCATTTGTGCAAGGGCAAGGCGCTTGGCTTCATCGATAGAATAGGTTTCAGTTGCAGCAATTCTTTTGCTGCCGGCCAGTTCTCGCCAGTGGCGAACAACGCCCACCACTTCGCCTTTGTTACCAATATTAACTACCATTTTTGAGCCTGGGCCAATGACCGGCACTTCATTTATTTTGCGAGCAAAATTTACCGTCACTAATTTATCAATGACTGGGCCGGGTTTATCGCCGATCATTGAAGAGGCGCGTAGACCGCCAATATGGGCAACGGTTAATTCTCTCTCATTGCCAGGCTGCAGTGCATTAGCGGCTAAAAATGTTTGCGCGAGTTTTACCGCTTCGTCGGAGCTAGGTAATGATGGTGCAAAATCGCCCAAATAGGCTGAAAAATTGCGTTGAAAACGCAGGTCCCCAGTCGCTAAGTTTTGCTCAAACGTCGTGTTGACATCTCTGGTGGATACATAACGCACAGTATTGTCATCATCAGCTTTAACTGCTGTTGGTGTCTCACCGATAAACTGTTTCATGCTAGTTAAAGTGCTATCAACAGATTTAACTGGCGTGCGATTAAATTGGTACAAAACTAAATTATCTGGGCCTGCGGCTAAAAGAGATTGTGCGCTCAAACTTGAGCCAACTAAAATAAAAGCCTGTACTAAAGAAGTGATTTTCATGTGAAGTTTCCTGTTCATCAAATTAGGTTAAAAAGGTTTAATTAAAAATTAATACTGCCACCAGGTTTTCATGCCGTTAGTACCGCCAGCAGGGTCAGCGCCGTAGCTGCCTAAGCGATCATTTTCTGTCGAGCCATACATAATGGCGCTGGCAAGGCCTGGGTAGGGTGAGCCGTCGGAATTAGTAGGGTTAAAAATCCAGTAGCGCTCTTCATTTACTGCTGCAAACCAGGATTGCCATACACCACCGTTAGCTTTTAATTTATGTGCATAATTATTGGGAATTCCGTTATCGGAATTGCTCAGCGTATGAAATCCCACTAACTGGTGTAGGCCGCGAAACATATTGCTGTATGGGCTTGCCCAATTAGAGGTTTCAGGGCGGGTGGTAACTGTGTAGCAGGATTCAATTATCATAAATTCTAAATCGCCACCAGTAGCTAAATCACCGTAAGCGGGTACGTTGCGTAAATCGACACCTTGGCTTAGGCTTTTGTTTGTTTGAATATAATAATCGCTACCGTGGCCTGCTATATAAGCGAGGTCCATTTTATCTACATAATTCTGATGCGATGTGGTCATCATGTAGGGCTGGTTAAAATAATATTGGGTATTTAAATAACGGTTTGACCCAACAGTTTGCCAGCTTTGAAAGTTCTTTACGAAATTCCAAACATTGCGCACAAAGCGATCTTCTGCTTTATCAACATAGCCACCGATTTCTCGATCAGCTGCAACTGCGTTTAGTGAAGATAGAGCGATGCCTGCAAGGCAAAGTCCTTTAATCATTTTTTGTTTATTAATTAACATAGTATTCTCCAATGTGGGTTATTGAAGGCAGTGTGTTGAATAACTCCTTGCCTTTGTATCCTTCTGATGCCGCTTGTTATCTGCTCCTGTCCCGAGTGGTTACTGTGTCCTTGTCGATTACAAGTGGCGCCGAAGTGGGAGTTACTTTACGCTCAGGTAGCTTGCACGGCAGTGACTATTTCCGCTTTGGATTTGTGATTTTTTACCGTCAGTCTATTTAGGGCGAGGCTACGTAAGGCCAGGTATATAAGAGCGTCGTGGAGGGAGGGAACTCATAACAGCGGTAGCTAATAGATATAGGTGTGATCTGAGAGCACTTTACTTGCGTCTTTATTCGAAAAGCAGGAGAGATAATTGATTTGCGAGTAACAGTTTAATAGCTGTGGTGCAGGCGCAATTTAACCGCGTTGTAATTTCGTAAATTAACAAAAAGGCCGTGGCTTTTAAAAGCTGGATTTATAAAAGAATGCGATCTGTGCAGCGTGTGACTGTAAAAATCCTATTATGGGCGTATAAAGCCAATTCTAAAGCCGCCCCAGTGGCGGCCTTGCACAAATATAGGTACGGATAAGTCATGAATAATTTCATTCGTGTCGCGTTTATACGTCTGTAAAAGCATCGGCAATGTGTTGGCGCCACAGCGCTGGCCGGTACGGTCTTTAAAAATCCGTTTCGTGCGATTATTAATTAAATCTACTGCGTAAGTGCCGGTTAAGGGCTGGCTGTATTTTTTATTGTGCGTGGGAAAATAGCCTAGTCGATCAACAGCGCCGGCAAATAAAACCAAACTGTGCCGTGCCAGGATCGGCTCTTGAATTGCCGGTAAATGCTCGTCAGTAAAGCGATCAAAACTCGTATGGTATTTTTGTGGATTGGTATTGCTAATAGGCTCATAGTGTTCTGAAAACAGCGCAGATTGAGTAATGCGTCCATCGCTAATAGCCTGCTCAAATAAGCTTTGGATACTTTGAGCTGCTTGCTGCGCTTCACGCAGTATCGGCATATAAAATAATTCTACCGATTGTTTTGATAGGCCAAAATAAATAGCTTCAGTTTCCACCGATACGTTTAACGATCGCTCGCCGATAGATTTGGTTCTATCTTCAATCGAAACAAAGGATTGATTAATGACGCTGATGGACTGACTGATTCTGCTGCTGGTAATTTCTATACCACCACAGGCGTTTTCAATTTGCTGCAGAGCGGATGACGAATGACTAATATCGCTATTAACCTCGTTAAATCCAGAAGCTACTTGATTTAATTCATCCTTTACCAACACGCTTGACTGCTGTAACTGTGCCATCGAACCAGACGCTTTTTGGCTAAGGTCTCTTATTCCGGCCAGCATTTTGCCAATATCAGCCGTAGCCTCTGCCGTTTTACCTGCTAAGGCGCGCACCTCGTCAGCAACTACGGCAAAACCACGGCCTTGTTCTCCGGCACGGGCCGCTTCGATGGCTGCATTTAATGCTAATAAATTCGTCTGCCCGGCAAGGTTATTAATTACTTCTGTAATACGCTGGATATTATCTGCGCTGCTGCGTAACTGCGCGAGTTGATCCGCAGCTATGCCTACGGAGCTTGCCAATTGATTAATATTTCCCACGCTGCTTTGCAAGCGGCTATCCGCCACATGACAGGCATTCGCAGTTTGATTAATAGTTTTACTAATAGCCTGTAAATTATTGCTTACTTGGCTGCTCGCTTCGGCTAAATCGCGGCTGGCATCGACAATTTGGCTGCACTCATTACCGCTGTGTTTAATATCGCTAACTAATCCGTCGATAAAAAAAGATACTTCTGCCGCACCCGTCGCCATTCTGGACGTGGCGTGGGCAATGTCGGTAAGCACTGCGGCGTCGACATTACTTAGTTGAGCGTCAGCTTTTATATATTCACCCTGCCCGCTGGCGGTAAATAACGCCCAACCCACCAGGCTGCAACTGACCAATACAATAATAGCCCAAGGTGGTGCTGCAAACATTGCGAGCAAAATTTGCAGAAATACTAGAACACTCCAGGCGATAATTGTTTTAAGAGGTATGCGCGGCATGGGGTAGGCTGGCCTTAATAGTTGTTTTATAAGTATGAATATATACACGGCGCCCTGTAATTATGTCTCTAGGTAAATCGTCTGAGCCACAACTTGTTTCAATATTGGAAGTAGGGCGCATCTATGCAGTAGCTGTGTGGGAGCGTCTTTGGAGTATAGCAGCGAGGTTTAAATCTTCCCGCAATTCGCGCCATGGGTAATTGATTCGGTTTTCTTCGCAAGCGATCCTTCAGTAATTCCGCTTTTGCATAAAGAAATGGTTGCTGAACAATCAGCAGTAACCAACGAGGTAATTTTGGTAATGCGGTGGTTTTATAAAAAGTAATTTATTCGACGGCGTTTTCGTTTGATTGTTTAGGCGTGCCGGAGATAAGCGCCACTAAGCTGATAAGCACTTTGGGTAGATGCAAGCTTGAGGGCACGGCTAAATAACGTGGCTCCCAATTCGGAGCGAATTTTTCTTTATAGGCGCGTAAACCAACAAAACCATAAAATTCGCTGCCAAACCTATAAATATAGGTGCCCACTTTGTGCCATAAGGATGCTAAGCGATCGTTATCCAAGCCAGATAGCGGTGCCATACCTAAATTAAATGCACTATAGCCTTGATCTTTGGCCCAAAAAATTACACATAACGTTAAGTATTCCATTACTGATTTGGGTGCCTGCGGATGGTAGCGCATCAAATCAATGGACATTTCCGCAGTGTTATCCGGTTTTAAAATATTCATAAATGCCACGATGCGCTCGTCTTTGCGCACTATGGCTGTATCGCAACAGGATAAATAATTGTAATCGCAGCGGCCGAGGGAAAAGCGTTTTTCTTTAGCATGTTTCTCCGCTAGCCATGCATTCGACACCTCGGTAATTGCAGGCCATATTGCACCGAATTCCTCCGCAGGAATAACTTCAAAATGCCAGCCTTCGCGGGGCATTTTATTCATCAAATTGCGCATAGATGCGCGCGCGGCGCCTTGCGTATGAAACGAAGCTAAATCAATTTTTGCCTCCTCGCCGAGTTTGACTAAGTGTAAACCCATGTCGATGTATAACGGCAAGTGACTGGTTGTGATGCGATAAAACACAATTTTAGCGCCGACTTTATCCGCGGCCTGACGAAATAGTGAAAGCAGAGCTGGAAATTCAACGGCATCCCCGCAGGGATCGCTCATGGCGTACCAATAAGTTGCCGTGGGTATATAGGCGATAAAAGCTCGCTGGTTGGTGGACCAAAAATAAAATTTATCCCCGGTTAAAGCGAGAAAGTGATCTGAATTGCATGATTGCTGCACGAGTAACTGTGCATTTAATAATTCCTCCTCGGTCGCTAAGGGCGCAGCATAGGATTTTTTTTGCGTAAAAAACCAGATGGCAGCGCAGAGCCCAATTATTATTAGTAATAACTGCGCGCGCAAAAAGCGCGAGGCGTGGCTGTCCAATTCAAATTGCCACCAGAGTTCATGGCTGTAATTCACCTCTTGGTAGCAAAAAAAGCCTACCCAAACGGAAAATCCAACTATCACTGCGATGAGTATCCACCAGTGGCGATTAAGCAGATGAATATTTAGTGCGGAATCGCGATAAAAATGGTGTTTGCTGGGAATTAACAGCGCAAGTACCGCCGCTAGCGCAAGAGCTTCCTCATAATCAATGCCTTTGAATAATGAGGCTAAAATCCCTAAGCATAATAGGTATACGGTTATATAGTAGGCTGAGCGAATACGCAGGCTGACAGCGCGGGCTAAAAATAATAAAACCAGGCCTACGATGCTACCGATTAAATGCGACAGTTCAATAAATGGTAAACCAATAAAATCCATTAACACTTCTAGGCGATCATCCATGGCGCTGGTATTGCCGGACACTAAAAGGATCAGCCCGGACATTAACAGCAATAACGAGAGTATTTTTGGAAAACTATAATGCACAATGGCCAGAGGCATGTGTGCATAACGTAAAAATTGCTGCACACTTTTTCGCGAGGAATAAACGGTACGCCATTCATAAACCAGCAAAAATAGCCCGGACATACACAGCGGAATAATGTGGTACATCAATCGATAGCCAATGACAGCGGCGATTAAATGTGCACTGTGGTAATCAACTAATAAAAGCCAATACGCGCCTTCAAATACACCCAGCCCGCCCGGAGTTAACCCTGCAACGCCTGCTGCCAGTGCGGCTAAATAGGCAGATAAATGCAGCATGCTGGGCAGATAATTATCCGGCGTTAAAAACCACAGCACTGCGCAGGCACAGAGTATATGAGCCATAGCCGCTGCGATTTGGCTTAAATTTAATTGTGATAGACAGTCAAGCCAAACTGCGGGCAGCCAACTCGGGCGCCATTTGTTCACGCGCAGAGCTATAACGCCCAGCAAACTTGCCATTGCTACACTGGCTGTTGTCACTTGAATTAAATGGGTTGCACAGAAAAAAGGCTGGCTGTTATACAGTGCAATTAATTGCGCGCCACACCAGAGCGTAATAAATGCGAGAATAAAACTTGCAATATTGTGCAGCTTTAATCGATTTATATGTTCGCTGGCATTTGGTAGAGCAGGGTAGAGACGATAGCGTGAGGAATCCCATTGACGCGTTAAGCCGCGTGTATTTTGGCTAAATGTCTCGCCGATAAAGCCTGCAAAAATAATATCTCTGCGCGTAAGCTGCGGTACGTGCCGCAATATCCAATAGTCGCTCAATAGTGAAAAACCATAGGATAAAATAGTGAATAATGCGGCGAGTATCCATTGCTGAGGGCTAATCCGGGCAAATTCTTGGTAGATAAAAGAAAGCCCAATCGGATGCCACTGCCAGGCACTAAGGCCCACTACGAGAGTACACAATAAAACCGACAGCAGCATAAGCGCTGTTTTTGTTTTCATTAATTATTTGCCTCGATTGTTAGCTTAAAGATTTAAAGTTCCGCGCACAAAAGCCTCCAATTGCATTTCCGGTGCGCCGGTAATCGGCATTCTCCTTAACGTTTTATTAGCAAGATAAAATCGCCCACTCAAAACCAATATATTTTTCAAATTTGGACGACTTTACAATGCATGGGTTGCACAGATAAATGCAGCGGCATGGCTGGAAAATTCTCTTGCATGAAAGCGATTATGATCGTGTCAGAGATAACCGTAACGCTACAACTAGTGCTAAATCCGCAAAGCTATCTGCAGGGAATAATATTCGATATTGGATAGCGGCAATAAATTAACAAATACTATGCACGCTGGTTGGAACCTCGCATTCGGAAAAGGCGCGATTTTACGCAAGAGTGCGCCCTTTCCTAAAGCTCATCGCCAAGTAAACCCACTTACTTTAGCGCCCATCAAATAATCTGAGTAACTGCGTTCGGCAAGCTCACTTTCCGCCGCCGCACCCAGACAGACGTGCAGCGGCAACAGGTGTTCCTCGCGAGGATGACAAAACCGCGCGGATGGAGCTTGCTGCCAGTGAATCAGCCGTGCGCATTGTTCATTATGATTAAGGTTGTGATTGCACAGGCACTCGTAAAGCCAATTATCAAAGGCTTCGCTTTGCTGCCGAGCTGCTGTCGAGGGGGAAAAAAACGCTGCCATATTATGAAACGACAATCCCGAGCCGATTATTACCACGCCCTCCCGCCGCAATGGTGCCAAGGCCTCACCTAGAGCAATATGTGCAGCCGGATCGAGCCCCTTTAATAGCGATAACTGCACAACAGGAATGTCCGCTTGTGGGTGGCTTAATAATAAAGGCACAAAACAGCCGTGGTCCCAACCGCGTGTGGGCTCCGCCTGGGCAGGAATATTCAAATTATTTAGCCGCTGTACCCATGTGTGCACCTGCTCGGGCGCGCCGGGCGCCGCATAACGATATTCGTAACACTGTTCTGGAAATCCGCTGTAGTCAAAAATTAAATCCGGCTGCGCGCTTGCGGTGAATTGCGCGCACTTAGCCTCCCAGTGGGCACTAATCAGCAAAATAACCGCAGGCTTAGGTAGCTGGCTTAGGCTGCGCATATATTGCGTAAGACTTACGTGCGCAGTGTCGCCCAGTAAGGGCAGTGGGCCGCCGCCATGGGGCAGATATACAACGGGCATGAGCGCGCCGCCGTCAGTTGAATTTATAGGCATAACCGAGTGCTCATAATAAAAATGGTCTGCCACGGATGCTCCGCTTGTGTGCGCACATATGCAACTAGAAGTACTCATTACGTTTAAATTCGCAACCTCTTCATCTTCAGACTCAATCGGAGGCTTGCAATATTTTTACAGTTTTTCGCGTCGATACTCGACAGATGGCGCTCGCCGTTAGGGTTTTGCTTCCTTGCCCATTGATTTAGAATGCCGCAGCCCGGCAATCCATCAGTTTTTGCATCCGCCAGCATCCTGCAGCCTCATCCCTCGCATCAGCACACGTTCCGCAGTTTTAAGGTATTTATTATGGACTTAATTAAATTTTTTCAATCGGGTGGATTTTTTATGTACCCGATTTTATTGGTGATGACGCTCGGAATTGCCATTGCTATTGAGCGTTTTATTTATTTAGCCATCACCCAGCGCGCGACAGAAACGCTCTGGAAACGTTTATTGCCGATGTTAAAAGCCCGCGATGTGGAGCGCGCCCACCAAGTAGTTGAAAGCCAAAAAACTCCATTAGCGCGGGTATTTAATTACGGTTTTGCACGTTTATTACATAACGCCAAGCGCGAAACCGTAGAAGCTGCAATGGAAGAGGGCGTTATGGAAGTAACTCCACTAATGCAAGAGCGCACACATTATTTAGCAACCCTTGCCAACATCGCCACACTGCTTGGGCTACTCGGTACAATTATCGGGTTAATCGACGCATTCACCGCCGTATCAACTGCAGATCCTGCACAGAAGGCCGAGTTATTATCCGCAAGTATCGCCGTGGCGATGAATACCACCGCATTTGGCTTAGTTGCGGCTATTCCGCTGTTATTAATGCATTCTTTTTTAGCGACTAAAACAGCCAAATTAATTGATAACGTTGAAATGGCGACGGTTAAATGCCTTAACCTCACAATGGAATAACTCGGATGTTAAAGTTTTCCCGCAAAAATCGCTTGGAGCAAGTAGCGGAAATTGACGTAACCACGTTTATGAATTTAATGGTTATTTTGGTGCCGTTTTTATTGGTTACGGCAGTATTCTCCCGCATTACCGTGCTGCAATTACAGCTGCCCAATAAAGACGCTGCCACAGGTGCTGCGGTGCCTGTAGATATTCAATTACAACTGGAATTGACTCAACAAGAATGGATTTTACGCTCGAATGATAGCGATGAAATAACACGGCTAGCCGCGCCACAAAATATTCGTGAATGGCGCAGCTTTGAAGAAGCTCTGGTAGAAATTAAAAGCCGTTTTCCACAAGAAAAAGCCATCACGTTATTTTTTAACCGCCAAGTACCCTATAAAAGTATGCTCGAAGTGATGGACCATGTGCGGCAAACGCAAATTGTTACCGGCACACAAGCGCAGTGGGTGGAATTATTTCCAGAAATTTCTCTGGGGCGCAAAGATGCGCTTTCACCGGAAACTTCAGCCGCGTCAGAAAATACCTCGACACCTGAGCCTGCATCTGAAAATGCACCTGCTTCCAGTGGGATTCAGCCATGAGCCACTCTCGCCGCGCGCGCCGCATGGAGCGACATCACCAACTAGCCAAAGGCCAAGGATTAAATCTTGTATCTCTGATGGATATTTTTACCATTCTGGTATTTTTCCTGTTGGTGAATTCCGCTGGTCCGCAAAATTTACCGAGTTTAAAAGATTTACGTATGCCCTCGGTGGTAAGCCTTAACCCACCCGCTGAGACACTTGTGCTGGCCGTTACTAAAGAAAGTGTTTTACTGCAGGGCCAAGCGCTGGGCAGTTGGACTCAGTGGGATACCAATGGCCCGGCGATAGTGCAAGCGCTTGAGCAGGCACTGGCACAAAATGCAGCTAAATCTCCCGCCGGTGAGCAAGGCCGCGCGATAACCTTTATGGCCGATGAAACTGTGCCCTATGAAATTATCGAAAAACTTATCGACCTCTGCCAAACCCAGGATTATCGCCAAATTGCTTTCGCTGCGAATTTAAAAGCGGCCCCCAAAGGATCACCCTGATGGCCGATTCCGCATCCCTTGCGCTGCATCGTTACGCCCTGGATTGGCAGCCAAATAACAATAACGACCGAAATTTTTACTTGGTTGTCGGGCTGTGCCTCGGCCTAAGTGTGTTGTTAAGTGTTGTTGTAGCAAACACCGTTGTACCTCCAGCCCCGCCACAAACCCAAGCGCCCATTGCGCCGCGCATCGTTAATTTTATGGCTAATCGGCCCAAACCAGTGCTCGATGTCCCTCCACCAAAGCCGTTACCCAAACCTATAATTGCGCCGCCAAAAATCAAAACTCGCACTGCGGAGCCTACGCAACCGGTCACACTAACCCCAACTGTTGTAACACCGCCGGAACCAGCGGCCACCAGCCTAGGCCGCACGCGCCCAAATGCAACCACCACGGACCCCAACAAAGCCTCCGCTCGCGCCAAAGCTCAGAGTGCAGGGTTATTGGCACTCGGCACACAGGTCGCAAGCGTGCTCGATACTGCGCCAAGTACACAGGTGCTAGCGCAAACGGCCAGCACACAGACTGCGCAGGCAGCAGCCACTCCCAACGTGACCGATCATATAGGCACGAACCGCCAGCTGAGCCTTAAATCCACTGCGGTAGCAGGCACCAGCACCCGCGCTCTGGATCAGCAGGCCGTGCAGGCCTCCGCTCAGGATGTAAAACAAGCATTAAATACCGCTGCTGCAGCCACTGCCTCATCGGGCACAGGCCGCAGCGATAAAGATATAGCCGGTGTTTTCGCGCAAAATCAACCCGGTTTAAACAGCCTGTTCGAGCGCGCCCGGAGGCAAATTCCCGGTCTCGCCGGTAAATTAGTGCTGGAACTCAATATCGCCGCCGATGGCTCTGTGACGAGCATTAAGGTGCTAGCCAGCGAACTTAATAATGCGGAATTGGAAGGCAAAATTATTGGCCGTGTGAAATTATTTAAGTTTGCAGCGGGTAAGGCGCAGGCTGGGGTTAAATATGCTATGGAGTTTGTGCCGGGGTAACGAAAACTGCCCGTTTTCTTGAGAATCTAAATATCGAGTATTCATATGGAGCAGCTCTCACTAAGTCAGTTTGACGGAAAAAAGCTTGACGGCTTAGTTTTTTGTTCGACTGCTTATTCGTTTTTAGAAAAAATAAGAAGTTTTCCGGGAGGTTTGTCTAGTTTAAGGATGAGGAAAACTAAAGCGGAGAAAAAGCTTTTAGAAGAAATACTGCCAATATGTAAATATATTCAATACAAATATCGAGCGGGTCTTTATATCTCGGTGTGTTGGAGTTCCGGCAACCAAAATTTCGATGCCGAAACTATTCAAAAAGGTTTCTATGTTGAAAAAGGATTCTATCCCAAGAACGGTTTTTTGGAAGTAACCTGTGCAGTACATCCCAATGATTACCTTCACAGGGAGTTAATTGACGCTGGAGGAATTTCTTTTGGGCCAGGCACTTTAATTCGAGCCAATGACAAAACAATCCATGGCGCCCCCATTTATTATTCTGGCCATGAATTTATTGATGATTTTTCGGCCATTGTACTCAAAGCAATCGCAAAGAAATCCGCTGTACCAACGCGGTACCCGCCCAATACAACCCTAATTGTAGCGTGCAGCCTAAATCGACTCTACTCCCACCATGAATGGCAGAAATTAATCGAAAAAATTCAGTCCGTGCTACCGGAGAATAATTTTAGCGAACTCTTCATTTATGACCAAGCGCAAGAATATATCGCTAGTTTATAGACCTTGATGTGTGTGGGTTTGCAGAAAGCTGAACCCACCACGGCTAAATCAATGAAGTCTATCGAGCAGCACTTGTTTGAACTCGAAAACCATATCCTTTTTAATCGTTTTTGAGCTGCGCATTTTTGTAGCTAGCCAATCAGTTGCTAGAAACAAGCGTAAAGAAAATTAGTTTTAGTAGGCCCGCTTGCTGGACCTTTCTCAGCCAGTCTAAATATCCCAGCACTAATAAATCATCAGGCTCAGCATTTGAATCGTCATCTGACGATTTAACCGAAAAATAATTGGCGTTGTCGTTTAAGGGGCTATGCCGATCGTCGGACTTTTCAAAACATTGAGCAATCAGATTCCACCATATTAATTTTTTCCAGTGTGATTTTTTTGCTGTGACCAATTCTCATAAACATTCACAAATAGCGTGCTTACTCGATAAGCGCAGTTGTTTCTTCGGTGTGGTGCCGTTCGTTACGGATGACGTAGAAAGTCGAATCCTCAGATTGCATCGCAGGGTGCATTCTTTTGGCGGTGGCCGGGAAATAAATGTTCACACCGTCTCCATGGCTGGGCAACTGCGCGTATCACCATCTTGTAGATGCTGGCACGGTATATGAGCCTATTCACCTTCTGCACCTGGAGCTGCCTCATCTCAGTGCGCCCAATTTTCTTTCTCCTTGAGTCCATAGGCGCCGGAAGCTGACAGAATTTCGCCTACCATTGTGACCAATAACAATAATGCGTGACGCTCATCACATATTGCCAATCTCGTTGGGCGGTTCTACTACGTATTTTCGAAGGAAACCAAATTTTCTGCGCATTTTTTTGCGCTCAAATTTGTGACATGCAAGTAAATAAAGTCATTTGTAACATAGAGCGTCAGGAGGCACTAACTGTCGAACTATTATTCACTCATTTTTTGTTCACAACTACCGCCTTGCATTATCTATTGCCACATTCTTACAATTCTATGCGTTTTATTTCGCCATGATTTTTAAACGGAAATCATCACTAGGAGCACGCTGCCATGCAAGACCAAAAGCCCAATGAAGTGTTAGGAACAGCCGTTCGATTTAGCAATCCCCTACTCAGTCAAAAATCAAAAGGCAAAACCGGCCGAGCCGTTTATATAGAGCCTGCCGCACAGGAATATCTTCTTGACCTAAATGGCTATGACCAATTGCAGGTATGTAAGGGCATCGAAGCATTGGCCAGCACTCCATCACCGCAGGACGGCATGGCGAGCACCACGAGGCCGGATTTCTTAAAAGCAAAATTTGCCAGTGCAAGCGTGTTTAATTATGTCATTAAATACGGTATTTCTTCGTCTGCAATCATCGTTACAAGCATCGCATTAAATAAAGCCATTTTGGGCGCACAAAATGAAAAATCATCAGAACGCTCTGCGCTGTACACCGTCGAACGAATAGGGAATCAGAAATTTAATGCTCAGTCATCACTTAAAGAAATTGATGATCTAACGCTTAAGACCTGGCGCGCAAAAGGCGCAACCCGAAAAGTAAACACACGCCATGCGGCGGTCAACGGTATGCTGAACGATCATGAAAAGGCTGTATGGTTAATGGGCGTACATGCTGACGTCGCCTTCACTAAGGATGAATTTAACGAATTCACCCTATTTCATAACCCAAGTCAAACCGCCAAACTGGATTTTTACGAGTCAGTTCGAGACAACCTCGGTATAACTACCGAAAATGCCAAACAATTAGCAGCCATATTGCGGCAGGTTCAGCAGGATGGTCAGCCGGTTAAATGGGTGGTACACAGCCAGGGTGGCATTATCTTTAAGCAGGCTATTGACTACCATATTAAGCACTTCACAGGTCAGAGCTTGCACCTTAATTCGGTGGTCTTCCATTCTGGTGGCAACAACAAACGAGTAACGGACAAATTATTAAACAAGGTTGGCATACGCCGCGAGGGGTCGGATCGAGATAATCCTTTTGATCTGGTACCCAATCTCGCAGGCTTCAATCATCTAAGTCCGTCGGCAATATGTCGTAGCCTGCGCTTTAGTAAAAAAGTCGCAGGGAACAACCTCAGTACTGCAGAAAGTCCACACACATTGCCATTTTTAAGCTTAGAGGCCTATCATCATTTCCTCATCCTTGCAGGTGATTTTAAATCCGCTAAACATGTAGACCGCTACATGCAAAAACAAGTACGCAAGGGTCAGTAAATTCGGTCAAATTACTCAAGAAATTTGCATGCTATGAAGTGCATTCACAGAAAGATACTGCTTATGTTTTCTTTTCTTAGCCAACTAATAGGTTGCGCACAGGCGTCACCTCTCTCCGGGCCAGACTTTACTCAGCCGATAGAAAAAGTCATCCACATGGGTCATCGTCTAAGTATTTTTTACTTGATGCCGGGCAATTTTTCGAAGGAATTAAATTTCGACAAACTTTATCAACGCGATAGCGCGAAAAGCTTTCAAATTAATCCCGATCACCTTACCAAACCAGAAACCTACACTTGGCGCGAATATGAATTTATTGACGTAGGTAAATGGGATTATTGGGGCAAAAAATCTCAAGGGCCCGATGGGCAATTAGGTAGCTTGCGAGTAGGAATTGACTATAGCCTCTTGCCAAAGGATGTTGATCTTTTACAACACATAAAACAATCCTATGAAAAATACCTAAACGGCGAGAAAGGTTTAAATCAAAAGTATCGCACCGATGATATGGGCAAACCAGTCTCTGCCGAAGAATACGTTGAAGATGCCGTCAAACCCCCAACTGATTTTCAAACCGCAACCATAGGTGGAGCGAGATTCATCACCTGGCGTACAGATCGCGAATTTGACGGATTCAAGAACAAGCCACTTGTGTACTATGTTTTACCTATCGATAAAATTGGGTATGTTACGTTCATGTTCAAATCAAGCATTTCTGTATTCGGACAAGACATGGTGATTAAACAAGAGCAGCGCATTCAGCAGGATATTACCGAATTTTTATCCCACATAAGCGTTAAACCGCTTTAAAAAAATTTTGCATATCTAAACTAAACATTATTCGCACTGTTGATCGCAAGTCACCGCGCTAATGTGTTTTATCTAAGGCTGGCCTCATAATCCAGAGAGATTATTTGATATTTTTCATACTCAATCGATTACGATAACACTCTAGTTTTGAGCTGCGTTATGCGCGGTTTTATAAATTCAATCTCAATACGATAAATATTGCCGAAGTATTTTCGTAACGAGTCTCAAGCATTTCTCGCGCGCCTTAGCCTGAATTTATTTATAAATATCTAGTAATACGCTCTAAATCCAACTTAGACTTTACGCTCATATGCGTTAAATTTGTCAATAACGTTTGATAGTTAAGAGTCGCGACACTATGTTAATTCGTCGTAAACAAAACCATCGTTTGGCATTGAGAGCAAAGAATATATTAGTTGGCCCAACACGTTGTAACTCGCAACCGTGTGCGTGACCAATCCGCGCAACAGCGTGTAAGCCATTGCCCTCAACTGGTGTAAGCCAGCACTTTTTCGCCTTCAATTTATACACTCCCTAACTGGCCTCTGCCATAATGGCGCCCTTTCGTGCTGTAGCCCATTAACCCCTCTTTGTAAAGGATACCAATGGTCATGCTTATGACACCTCCTAATAATTCTCGCGTTCTGCTTCTGTCCTGCCTGATTGGCTCTCTAAGTCTCACTGCCTGTGGCTCTGGCAGTAAATCACGCAATATCTCCACCAGCTCCTCAAGTAGTTCTTCAAGCAGCTCTTCATCAAGTTCCAGTTCCTCCAGCAGCTCGTCTTCCAGTTCCAGCGGCTTCGCCTTCAGTGCCCCGGCGCCCTTATTAAATCAGGCACCAGGCGTAGTGGTTTCCTCTGCAAGTTTTACGTTGAGCGGCGTTAATGCCCAGGGCAGTTTGGCAATAAGCGGGGATGCTAGCGCTGAATATTCACTAAATAACAGCAGTTTTACCAAGCAGCCAACTGCGGTTACTGCAGGCACACAGAGTGTGGTCGTGCGCTTAACTACTGCTGCCACAGCAAGTACGGCAGTTAAAGCCACGCTGAGCATAGGCAATCAGACCATCGATTTCACTGCTACCACTCGAGCCGATATTACAGCGCCTACCGGCAGCATTTTATTCCCACCTGCGGTGAGCTTGACTGAAGGCAACACGGTAATTCTGCGCGGCACGGTAAAAGATGATGCCAGCGCTATTGCCAGCGTAAAAATAAATAACCAAACAGCCACTGTTAATCCTGTTGTCGGAACGTGGGAATTAAAAGACGCTGCATTAGATTTAGGAAAAAAACAAACTTTGACACTCAAAGTGGAAGATAGCGCAGGCAATGTTAATAGCAGCGCTGCGCAGGTGGAAATTACTCAAGGCGATATTACCAAAGCCTTCCCGGAAAATGGCGGCGCGGATTTTGTTGGGCCGCAGACGGTGGCTTGGGATAATTTGGATGGACGTAATCGTGCTTTGGTGATGGACGTTAATCGCGATAATCCTACATTGATGGCGGTGGATCTAAAAACCGGTGTGCGCAGCAGTTTAAGTGATAACACCAAACAAGCAACTTTGCCGTTTGTTTACGATAGAGATGATTTTAATACTGCTCCACTTCTGATAGATAAAGATCAAAAATCAGTATGGGTCGGGCAAAATTCAAAAACGATACTTGATTTTTCTGTATTAAAAATAGATTTAGTTACAGGTGCTCGAACGGGGCTGAGCAATGGTAACTTCCGTCATATAAGCGACTTAGCGCTTGAGCGCTCTGAAACAAGAGATCGTATGTACGATTGTAGTTTTAGACAGGGATCAGTAGGTTTTTATAGCTACAATTTGGGTAGTTATTCAAGAGTCGGCTTCAGTGATCCAACTCATCCTGATGCAGTAAACTTATTTGATAGCTCTGGCAGCATTGTAGTAGATAAACCACGGAATAGACTCTTAATGACCAGTTTTACTGGTAATCAGTTCGTGTATGGAATTGATATTAGTAAAGATGATCAAGATGATACTGCAGGAGCCAGGTCAATTTTTTCTAATGCCACCACGCCTAATAATGAAAACCCATTCACCGCAGCTGGGGATCGTGTACTTACCTCTATCCGCATCGATGCAGACCGCAGTCGTGCTTTGATGGTTGACCGTTTAAAACCCGCTGTTTTTGCTCTTACCCTGAGTGATGATAAATCTAAAGATGGTGCCCGCAGTATTTTATCCAGTAACGAAAAATCCACGGTTAATAAACTGGTTGATCCTTATGGCTTGCATATAGAAGCTTCTATGCACTACGGCCTGGTTGTGGATAAGGGACAAAAAGCTTTATTAGCGGTGGATTTAGAAAGTGGTGAGCGAGTAATTATTTCTAAATCAGCCAATTAATGATAATAAGGGCAGGCACAGTTTGGATGTGCCTGCTTTTTTATGGAGCTTAAAATGTTTGAACGTTTATTGGCAACCAGTAACAAGCCCTGTTTTAAATCTGAGCGCAGCTGGGAATCAATTGAACTGAATTTTTCCGGCGCTAAATTGCAGCTTCAAATGCCCGCGCATGATGATGAATTTCCTGAAGAAGACGCCGCCAAGGGATTTAATATATTTAATCCAGAATGGTATTTATACCCTAAAAAAACCAGAGCGGAGGGTCAAATTCCCGCCAGCGGCGTTGGTATCGGTGGCAGTACTATTAAGCGTGTTTGGCAAATATATGGTGAAATTTGGCGTCTCGCCCCTATTTCTGAAATGGGTGCCTCTTTTGCTGTATGTGATTTTTCTCAATTGAGTTCCAGATTAAATTGTTTTAAAAGATCTGATTTTGAAAAACTTATTATGTATCTAAGTTATTACACCGACGGACCCGGTGGAGGAGACGAAAAATACTTGGCCCCTATTAACTGGCAGGTTCGTGTTATTAATGGCGTCGAGTGGATCTATTTTGAAAACTGGCGACAACGTTTTGAAGAGGAAAACATGCGCGATATGCATACGCCAGATTTTGACTCGTTTTTTATTGCCAGCATGTTTACGCCTTTGTTTTCGGATAAGTGCCTGTATTTTTCTGCGTGGAGTATGTCTGGATTTCCTCAGGGGCCATTAAATAGGCTTAAATTCCAGCGGATTGATAGCATTGCCAATACATTTAATTTGCACTTAACACCCCAGGCAGTGCAAGAGCAAAAGGAAATATTAGCGGCTTACCCGAATGAGCACTATAGCGTTAGCCGCAAACCAGAAATTTGGGAATATCCTGGCAGCACTACTGACAGCAATAAACCACTTGTTTTTACCCCTCCTCCCAGTCTTTTTTAACCATTTTTTAAGGATGCTTATATGGCCGTTAACACACAATATCCGGGTTACGACGAAGTCTTCAGTTCTGCTGGTGCAGGCCGCATAGTGTACGCGCGCAGTAATCAAGCAAAAGAAATTAAAAAAATGATTAAGATGCAGCGCATAAATTACCAATACACTTTGATGGCGCAAGGCATTGCAACATTGAGCGCAGATCCTTCTCGCGGGAGAGCATTGAATACTGCTGGTGATATGCGACAACTTGTGGTCGGCGACGGCGTTTCAATGACATTTTATCTTTACAACGGGGCTGTTTTTGTTGAGTCCATAGCAATTGGTACCGTGGTAAAAACCGGGCCTATCGGTATTTATAAGATTGATTATGTAAAAGCTCGTAATTTTTGGGTGACCGATACGCGGGCTGTAATAGGTTTCGATCCGGCGGAGCTTTGGCGCAGCAAAGGAGAGAAAGCGCATTACGCCGTGGTTGGAGATAAGTTCGATTTGGATATAGGCAAAGCTGGCCGTTTGCTCGCCGAACATGTTTTAGGTGGTTACAGCGCAAAACAACATTTTATTAAAGAAGATATTACCGGTCGAGAAAAGCCGCATTTTTCATTATTGTGGTTGGATAAAGAAAAACACAAATCCGCCCCAGCAGTTAATTTACTAAGCACTGCCATAGTCGATAGTTATACCCAAGGGCTGCCGGTAAATTGGCTGGTGCATGGCCAGGCAGTGCATACCTTTAAAAAGGCCGTCAACCAAATTAAATCAAGTATTAACTCATCTGCACTGAGGGTTACTGATGGCGTGTCAGGTATTAAGCAGCAAGTCTATTTCTCCAACCCGGCCAGCGGCAGTAAAGATTCATTAAAAAAACTTTGTGAAAACTCTGGGTTTGCATTTGTGGGTTACAACGCCAATGAGCGCGATATAAAACGTGTAGGTAATGCCGTGAACGTGGGGTTGGAGATGGGTAAGCAGGCATTTATCGCTGCAGCTGGGGGCGGTGGTGTTGCCGGTGTGGGATTTGGGCTTAAGCAATTGGGTTTAGGCGGTATCGATAAGGCAATACAAAATAGTGCCGATGCCCTAGTGAATGGTAATCATATAACTGCGGCTGTGTGTGCCTTAGGTTGTGGATTTATTGTGTGGGGTGCGGTAAAGAAATGGCAAACCATTGGAGCTGGGGTGCGCTGCACCGTTGGCAAGGGAAACCAGTATTGGTATGCCAATGACAAAGATTTATTAGCCGCAGAATGATTAAGTGACGTGTCGCGCAGCAACCGCCATTTAGGCGGTTGTTTTTTAATAATTGAATTAATTTGCCTTTGGGCTTTTTTCTGCATTAGGTTTTGTTATGACATCGCCGGTATTTTTACTAAAACGCGAATCTGTATTGAGCTTGGTTATCGCAAGTGTCGTTCAGGTAATGAGCCAAAATGCTTTGGCGGCCCCAGAGGGTGGCCAGGTGGTAGCGGGACAGGCTGTCATTGAGCAAGTAGAAAAGGAAACGCGCATTCAGCAGGCCAGTGAGCGTTTAAGCATCGACTGGAAAAACTTTGATATTAATAGCGATGAGCGTGTGCAGTTTATTCAGCCTAATAGTTCTTCCATCGCATTCAATCGTATTTTAAGCAATAAAGGCTCGCTGATTCAGGGCCGTATTGATGCCAATGGCCAGGTGGTGTTAATAAACCCTAATGGTTTAATTTTTACTGAGGGTGCCAGTGTAAATGCGGGCGGGTTAATTGCCTCTGCTTTGCAAATGAATGACCAGGATTATTTAAATGGCAAATTCACGTTAAATGCCTTAGAAGGCAGCGAAGGCCGGGTAATTAATTCCGGCCTATTAAATGCCGCGACGGGCGGCAATATCAGTTTGCTTGGTCAGAGTGTCGAGAATAAAGGCCTTATTAGTGCTCAATTGGGCAGCGTTAATTTGGCGGCAGGAAAAGAGGCCGTTTTAACTTTTGAACCGAATGGTTTAGTTGGTGTGCGTGTAACCGAGGCGGTTCTGCAGAAAGATTTAGGAGTGGATGCGGCGGTTATAAATAGTGGAGAAATTAAAGCCGAAGGTGGCAAAGTATTAATTACGGCTAGCACTAGCAAAGATATATTTAGCCAAGCAGTAAATGCTGGGGAATTATCGTCTGCCAAAAGCGCACTAGTGAATGCCGACGGTAGTTTTACACTGGGTGCCGGGGCCGATATTAACAATACCGGTGTTATAAGTGTGGCAGCAGAGAGAAAAGCCGGGGAAGCAGTTATTATCGGCGAGAATATTACCAATGAAGGTGTTATCACCGCAGATAGCCAAACCGCAAAAGCCGGTAGCATTGAAATTAGTGCTAAAAATATTAATGAAACTAAAGGCAATGGCAAGGTAACGGCGGTTGCCCATGCTAGCGGCCAGGGTGGCGACATTAAATTATTAGGCGATAAAGTGGGTGTACTGGATCTCGCGCAAATAGATGCATCCGGTGCGAACGGCGGTGGCCAGGTTTTATTGGGAGGCGATAAAACAGGAGCGAACGTCAGCATTCACAATGCAGAGTTTTTATATGTTGGTGAACAGGCACAGATACGGACCGATGCTACGCAAGCGGGAGAAGGGGGCCGCTTGATAGCGTTTGCGGAAGATACAACGCGAATTTATGGAAGTTTATCGGCTCGCGGTGGTACAGATGGACACGGTGGATTTATTGAAACGTCCGGTTTGAAGGGATTTGATCTTTATCGGGCACCAGATGTGTCAAGCGTTTCAGGAATTGGCGGCCACTGGTTGATAGACCCTAGCAATATTACAATCAACACTAATTCTGGTGCAGACGTTGATGAATTTGTCACAGAGAGTAGCAAATATACCGCTATAGGTTCAGGTATATCGCTTATTGGTTGGTCTACATTATTGTCTGGCGCGCCAGCAACTGTGCAGGTAATTACAACGGATGGTGATATCACATTTCAAAATGGCTATTACTTTTCAGTTGGCGGAACCAAGAACACAAGCATTACTTTCGATGCTAAGGGTGATATCAAATTTAATGCAGGGTTAGTGGTCGACTCTTCTAAGGCTTCGGGCCAACCTAATGCAAATGCCAGTGATGAATCATTAAGTCTCACCTTCAATGCAGGCGGGGTTATTGATTTTAATAATACGCAATTCCACACCAACGGCGGCAGTTTCACTGCAAAAGCCACCACAGGAAATATCACCTCTACAGGCACAATAAAAACAGAACGCCCCACTACAGCATTAGATGGAGCCACTCAAAGCGGTGCTATTTCTATTACCGCTGATGCGGGGCAAGCGGCATTTAATAATATATCCAGCGCGGGGTTTAGTTTTACAAGCGGCGAAGGTGATGGCGGCAATGCGGGTAGTTTAAATATAACTGCAAAACAAGGCGTAATAATTACTGGGAGTGTATCTAGCGCAGGTGGTTTGGGTAAGGATGATATTAGCGCAAACGGCGTGAGCACACCTAAAACTGGCGGTCATGCCAATTCTTTAACTATTAATAGTAGCGACGGCCCAATTAATATCGTTAAGTTATCTGCCGACGGTGGTACTGCAGGTTTCGATACAATTATTGGCGGAAATAATGACAGGCGTGACGCTGCTGCCGGTGGTAATGCGGGCCAAGTTACATTAACTGCCAGCCAAGGCGATATTAATTTAACTGACACCGCGTCGAACAAGTTCGGTACGGGCACAAAGGACCTAGGCACTACGATTAATCCCGACAATGGTAAAAACGGCAATGGGGCAGGTTTTACATTTACGGCTAAAAATATAACTACAAAAGCTATTGCCACCAACGCTAACGAAGCGACATTCGAAGCGAGCGAAACAGTTAATTTGGGTAATTTAAATACCGCGCTTGCCAAAAGCGATTGTGGGGATGGTCTGTGTAGGGGTGACGTTTTAATTAAAACTGCCACGGGTGATAGCGGTATAGCGGTTGGCCAGACTGCCGCCTGGACGATTCGAGGTAACACGCAGTTATCGTTGGGCACAGAGGGAAGTGTTAGCTTAACTACTGGCGCTAATCAGTTTTCCGGTGCGGGTAAAAATTTATCGATTACGGCAAAAGATGCGACGCTTGCAAGTAATTTTGCATTAGTTTTAAAAAATATTGCTGTAGAGAATTTGAATTTCTTCAGCGCTTTAGATATTAGCCAGGATGCAGCAGGCAGTATAGTTGCAACTAATTCTGCGCGCTTAAACGGTAAAACCGTTGTTCTAAATAACTCTGGTAATAATTTTAATCAAATTGACTCGCTCTCCGCCACGGATAATGCAGAAATTGCTGATAGTGATACGCTGACTATTAATAGTCTATCAACGCCTAAGCTTGCGATCACTTCAACGGGCACTGCAAATTTAAACGGCGATATTAATGCACAAAATAGATCAGTAGAAATTACCCAAAAAGGCGCAGGCTCAGTTGCCATTACCGGCTCTGCCACAAAAAGCGGTGCGGGCGACATTACGGTCAAAACAACCGGCAGTGGTATTGGCTTAAGTTATAGCGGCAGCGAAACGGCAACCTGGGATTTAAACGCAAAATCACTAACCACTAACAATAGCACCCGTTTTATCTATGATGGCTTCGCTACGCTTATTGGCGGTACCGGTAACGATATTTTTAATGTGGGCGCGTTAATAACGCCACCTAATATATCTGGCGGCAGTAGTGGCACGGATGAGTTGCATATCGATGAAAATAATAATGCGGCTAACAATTGGAATGTTGCAGTCGTAAAAGCAGCGCAGGAGTTTACTGCTGCACAAAATGGTCTGCTACAGGTAACCGGCCTGGATAAAATACAGGTGCAAAACGTCAATGGCAGTGCCACCCCCCAGTTAACTCTAGTTGACGACGGCATCACCACCTGGACGCTTACCAGCACGTCTAATGAATTTAGATTACAAAACACCAACCTCGGCGGCGGCATAGTTTTTAGCGGCTTTAAACAATTAAACGGCGGCACCGGCCAGGATGTTTTTGATTATACCGGTGCGGGTAACACGGTTTTTATAGGTGGCCTGGACGGCGGCAATGCGAGTGCGGCGGAAGATAAGATATTGGGTTTTAATGCGGATACCAGTTGGGATTTAATCGGTGCGCAAGCGAATTTTTACCGTACATCGTTGCCAGCAGAAAAAGTCAGCTTCAAAAATATTGATACGTTGGTAGGTGGCAACCAAAAAGATGTTATTACCTTGTCCAATACTATTGACGCGGTGAATCTATCGTCGTTTTCGGCGGGGTTTACGCTGGAAAACTTTGAAGGCATAACTGCAACCGCCACCAATGCCAAGTTAACCGGCTATGCAGGCAATTCCAATTGGACTGTCACCGACGATAAAAAGGGTACGATCACCAGTGGCGGCAGAACAACCGAATTTTCAGGCTTTAATGAATTAATTAGTGCCGAATTTCAGGCCGATGGTACGACGGTCAATACTGATACATTTGCGATCGACCTAACTGGCGCCATAGGGAAAATTACTGGTCAGGCTGGTGATATTCTCAACGTCCGTAGCGGCAATGCTGTTGCCAATAATTGGGTAATTAATAGCGATGGTAGTGCGCAGGTTGGCCAACAAAATGGCAACACGAATAATGTTTATGTAGGCACGATTACGGGTGTCGGCACAGTTAATGGTAGTACCGGAGCGGATAATTTTACCGCCCAGGGCACTTATACCAACGGAACAATTAAGGCTGGTTTTAGTGCAGATGTGGAAGACAAAAATACATTAAGTACTGCCGCTGCAGATATTGTTTTTAATAATGCAGATTATACTTCCAACGGCATATTGGGGATTAACGAATTTAAAGCCAGCGGCACAACAGCGGTTTTAAAAGTGTCTTCCCTGTTGGGCGCAGTGAATTGGCAGGTCACACCAGGTGCTTCCGCTAATCAATTATCCGGTAACGTTAGCGACGTTACTTCAAATAAAAGCCTGACGTTTGAAAATTTTGCCACATTAAATGGCGGAGATAATAGTGATACGTTTTCGCTTGGTGCTGGAGCGTTTAATGGCGGAGCAATCGATGCTGGTATAGGAGATAACCGCTTAATTAATACCACAACAAATACTGCCTGGAATTTAAATACGAATAAGCTGCGTTCGGTTAATTTTGCCAATATTCAAAAGTTAACTGCCTTTGATGGCGATACATTAACAGCTGCAAACGCTAACAACACGTTTACGATAGGTGTCGGCGGTGTTCAATTATTCAACGAAGAAACAAATACCACTTATACGCTGGTTGATTTTAAAAGCCTAACCGGCGGTGACAAAGTTGACCGTTTCAACCTAAACATTTCTGCTGCCGATACTGCCTTAAAAGGCGGGCTGGGCAATGATGAATTTACGCTTGCCAACGATACAATTAAAACCGGTGTAATTAACGGTGGCGATGGCACTGACACGCTCAAAGTAACGGCCGGAGACAACGATTGGACATTAACCGCAGTGCAGACGGGTGATGTTAATACTAATACATTTAACGCTATTGAAGTTCTGGCTGGTGGTTCGGGCGCAGATACTTTGGATAATAAAGTCGCAAGTCAAACGCTTAGCCTCACCGCAGTCGATTCGGGTGTGTTACACGATACGGCGGATGCCACTAAAATTAGCGCTACTTTAAGTGGATTTAATTCTATTAATGGCCTGGCGGTGCTTAAAGGTTTTAATGGTACACAAACCTGGAATTTATTAACTAATACGACTGGCACTATTAAAGATGCCGCTGATACGACGCTCAATTTCGGCCAAACCGCAAGCGTGTTAGGCGGCAGTGGCAATGATACTTTTATCATTGCGCCTACGCTTACTCAATTTACGCTGGACGCAGGTACAGGTTTAAATACATTGCAAGGCGCTAATATTGACAATGCCTGGGCGGTCAGCGCCCAAACAGCCGGTGCAGCTAATGAGCCATTGGCTAATACGGGCACATTAAATGGCACGGGGAATTTTACTGGTGTCCAGCAATTTAAAGGCGGTACGGCAAAAGACGATTTGGATTTAACCGGCAGCACAGGACTAATTATCTCTCTTGCCACTATCAGCGGTTTTGAAACCTTATTAGGCGGCACAGATTCGCAATTGATCGGCGCCAACCAAACCAATAATTGGCAATTAATTAAAGGCTCAATTGGCACTGTAAATGGTATTGGCTTTGACGGGTTTAGTACGCTCACTGGCGGCACAGGCCGGGATATTTTTGCCATTGCTAACACCGCGCAATTTACTGGCGATATTAACGGCGGCATTAATAGCGCTGCGAATGTACGCGATGAAATTCGCATTGATGGTGTTGCTGGCGACTATACCGTTACTACACAAGGTAGTGGCTCTTTAGCCTACGTTAACACGACTAATAGTGTTTTAACAAAAATCAATTTCGATGAAATTGAAACGCTCGTCGGCGGCCTCGCTGCCGATAAATTTACCGTCAATGCCGATGTAAACATGTTGCTTGATGGCGGTAGCGGTAGCGCCATTGATACGATTAATTTACCTGCAACAGATTTAGATATTGCGCTTGCCGTGGGCACGGCTGTGTCTGGTATTAATAGTTTAACGTTGGCTAATTTTGAATCTATAGCCGCTGATCTTGCGAGCAAAAGTATTTTGCGTGCAATTGATGGGGAAGCCACCTGGGATATTAATGGGGAAAATGCTGGGTTATTAACTCTTAAGGCTAATAACGTTACTAGTACCACACGCTTTAGCGGTTTTGTCAATCTCGTAGGTGGCAGTGGTATTGATACATTTAATTTTAATGCGGCGGATAGTACAGGCGTGGTGCAAGGAAGTTTTACGGGCAAGTTAACCGGCGGCGCTGGCGATAAACTTATTGCACGTGATGCACCAAACGAGTGGACATTAAATACGGCAGCAGATACCAAAAATTCTGTTAAAGCTAAAGGTGGTGCGATCTATGTTGCGGATTTCACTGGCCTTACCGTATTGCAAGGCGGCAGCCAGCAGGATCAATTTATCATCAATGGTAATCATAGCGATTTAAGTGTTTTTGGCGGCGAAGGCGACGACATATTTACCTTAAATGATGGTGCAATTGTAAAAAGCCTGCAGGGCGAAGAAGGTAAAAATACACTAGAAGGTCGCAAAACCGGCCTATTAACTTGGGATTTATTATCCGCCACGGGTGGCACTGTAAAAGACGGCGCTTTGGTTATTGCGACCTTTTCTGGCATTCAAGCTTATGTAGGGCGTTCGGCCGCTTCTGTTCCGGAAGCGACACCTAGCGGAGACGTTGTTAATTATTTCAGTGCTGCCAATGGCCCGGTTAAAAAAACCTGGGAGTTTAATTCCAACCAATTTAAAGTTGTTGAAGACGCAATAACGCTTGCAGGCATGGACAGTGTAACAGCCGGTGCGGACACCGATACTGTGCTGTTTAAATCTGCCTTTAAAGGTACTTTTAATGCAGGCGGCGGTAATGACGTACTTGAAATAGGTAGCGGATCAATCACAGTGTTTGAGGGTGGTACCGGTACGGATAGTATTAAAGGCCCTGTAAGCGGCGCGCTTTGGGAGCTTTCAAGTGATACAAATACAGTAACTTCAGCCGATGGCAAAAAATGGGTGGAGGATTTTCACGGTGTTGAATTATTGGAAGGTAATGCAACGGCGGATGACACGTTAACCTCGTCTTTGGCGGACAACAGTTGGCGTTTGAAAACGGCGCAGTCAGGTAGTATCAACACGATTAATTTTACCGGTTTTGATTATTTGGTCGGCTCGGAATTAAAAGATCAATTTATTTTTGATTTTGTTGGTGAATTTGGCAAGGGTGTGGATGCAGGGCTCGGCGATAATTCCGTGCAGTTAACTACTGTAACCAGCGTTGAATTGGATTGGACGGATAAACTTGTCAACGGTGTAAAAGGTACTAACCGTATCACCGGTTCTAACAGCGCAGATAGCGAATTAATTTTGGTAAGCCCTATTGCATTAACCTGGTCTATCGATCGTTTAGATGGAGGGAGTATCAGCGAAGGCGCAGCAGGCGACCCTGCGAATACTTTTAATTTTGATCAATTTAAAAATATTATTGGTTCCGATAACGTTGATACCGTAATTTTTACTAACGCTGGGCGTATTAGTGGCAAGCTTGATGGAGGTGTGGGGAATGACAGTCTGCAAGGGCTTAATCGAGAAAATACTTGGCAATTAGGGCAGGCTATTAGTGTTAACGCAATGGGTGACCAGAGCGCTTATATCAGCAATGCTTTAGGGTTTGAACAATTAATTGGTGGCACGGGCAAGGACACGTTTATCCTTACTGCAAAGGTGAACGCTGCTGTTAATGGCAAAGAGGGTGATGACCGCCTTGTGCTTACAACGGGCGGCCAATTAAAAGGTGGTTTTAATGGCGATAAAGACATTAATACTATTGAGAGCCAATTAGCCGCAAGCCGTTGGGATTTAACCACTCCAGTTAATGGCTTGGTTTCAGCGGGTGAAGAAGCTGTGGTTAAATTCACAGGTGCCAATCAATGGATCGCAAAGCCTTTAATTCCAGCTCAAGCGGGCGATAACAGTATAAATTTGAGCCAGTCAAAAGCGGCACTGGTGTGGGCAATTAGCGCAGGCACTGGCGAGAATGCCACGGGTCAAGTGGAATTGAGTGGCGAGGCGGCCAGCCGAAGTAATTTCAGTGGCTTTAATCGCATTGTAGGTAGTAAAGGCGCGGATGAAATCACGCTGGCTACTGCGCTTGCTAGTTTGGACTTGAGTGATGGCGATAACCGCTTGTTATTAAACAGCGGCGCAAAAATTACACAGCTTTCTGCTGGAGCCGGAAAGGATGAAATTAAAAGTTTTACCGCAGCGAATGTGTGGCAAATAAATAATGCTACAGAGGGAAAATTAAGCACAGCCTCAGCGGATGTCATTGGTCAATTTAGCGGCTTTGAGCTTTTAACCGGCAGTGGCAGCGATCGTTTAATCGGCGCTACGGATACAAATAAATGGATTATTACAGGCCCTAGTTCCGGAACATTAAATAATGTATTTAGTTTTTCGGCATTTGGCCGGTTACAGGGCAATAGCGGCAACGATACGTTCGAATTCGGCGCTGCCGGTACTATTGCAGGCATAGAAGGTGGTGAGGGAGAGGATAATTTACTGGCGCGCGATGGTATTAATCAGTGGAATTTTTCCGCTGATGATCGCGGGACGATTCACGCACCTAACGAAGTTAATTATGTAAATTTTAACGGCGTTGAATCTTTTACGGGCGCGTTAACTGCAAGTGATATTGTTCAGCTTGATCCGCAAGTAACGAGTGTTAAATTAAATGCTGGTGGCCATGCGGATGATGAATTAATTATTAGTTATCGCGACACCTTAACAGTTGCCAGCGATGGAGCTAGCTGGTTCGGCATTAGCGGGTTGAAAAAAGTCACCGCGCAGGCTTTAACGGTAAATCGCAGTGCGCAACTAAGCAGTACTGCAAGCGCGCCCAGCCGCTGGACGATTAATGCGGAAAATGGTGGTGATTGGAATACTGGTACATCCACTATTCATTTTAGTGGTTTTGATAAATTACTTGGCAGCGCCACTGCCGATGAATTTATTTTAGCGGGCGGCCGTATCAGCACATTAATTGATGGCGGCAACCAGGTAGACGCCGCACAGAACGATAGTTTGGCGACGGAAAATAAATTTACTTATTGGACTATCACTAACAGCGGCGCAGGTTCACTTACCTATTTTGATATTAATAACCCGCCGGTGCAGAAGTTCGCCGGTATTGAAACTCTATTGGGTAATGCTTCGAATGATGAATTCCGCTTATTAACCGATGGCATCACAATTAATATTCGCGGTGGCAACAGCACGGGTGTGGATAAAGTATTTTTTAATGGCGCATTGGATATTACCCTCGGCCAACAGGATGTCGTCGGTGTAGGTATTGCGGAAATTGAATTTTTTAATGCCAACAGTAATACACAAAATACCCTGCATTCATCGTCTGCAGGCGGTGTCTGGACGTTAACCGGTGAAAATTCAGGGCGCTTAACGTCCGGCACAGAAACGCTGGATTTTTCTAACTTCCAAAATTTGCTTGGCGGCAAAGGTGATGACTTATTCGACCTGGATGAAAAAGCTCGCGTAACCGGTGTGCTCTCCGGCGGAGAGGGTAATAACAGTCTAACTGTGCATCACAACCGCGATTTAACCGCGACCTTAACTGCTGATGGCGCCGGAGATATTACCGCGGCACAGGCCATAGCTCGATTTGATGCTATTAATTCGCTACGGGTAATGCCGGTTGGAGGCGGTTCTCATAGCGCGACATTAACGGCGGCAAATTTAGCCAACGGTTGGGTATTAACCGACGATAAGGTTGTTCTCAATAAATTTAATTATTCGGGTTTTACCATTCTCAACGGTAATGAGAGCGCGGATAATTTTGTTTTGAGCGGTAAACAAACGCTGTCTATTAATGGTAAAGGTGGCAATGACTCGTTAACGGTTAAATCCAAAAAAGATACACAGGTCACCTGGCAATTGGTTAACGTGAATGGCCGGATTGATATATCCAATGGCGGTACAGTAGAAACGAGCTTGCCGATATTTTCCAATTTTGAGCAATTAATTGGTGGCGACGGCAATGATGCCTTTGTATTAAGTACCTCTAATACCGGTTACACCCTTTTTGATGGCGGCGCGGGTATTAACAGCCTGGCCGCAACTGGTGCGAATAACCAGTGGCAGTTAGGCGCACTAACCAGTGATGACAGCGCTGTGGTTGATCATTTAAATGCGGCTGAAGTTGTACGCATGCAAAGCCTGAAAGGCGCCGGTAACGATGCTTTAATCGGCAGCGATAATGACACCTTATGGCAGCTTGCGCGCGGTGGCGATGTGAACCTTACACAAACTGCAGACACGCAAAATCGCGCCATAGTGGCATCAGGTATAGGGCGAATTAAGGGCGGCAAAGCACAAGATGATTTTGTGCTACAAGAATCCGGCACTGGCAGCTTTGCGCGTATGGACGGCGGCGAAGTCGGCACTGATATCAGTACGGGCGTAAACACGAGCAGCGTGCGCGATAGCCTAACTGCGACGGCACTCACCTCAGATGTGCAGGTGCGATTGGATGCTATTGCCAGCTCAGCAAGCGTTGGCGCTAATCAGCTTGTTGTAGCAGGCATTGAGAATATTGAATTAAATGCCGCTAACAACAACAGTTTGTTTGGTCCCACGCTTGCGGATAAACAAGCTATTAATTGGCAAATCGCTCAGCAAAAACAGGGCAGTTTTGCGCCCAAGACTGGTTCTAATAGTGAGAACACCGTTGCGTTCAGCGGCGTTAAAAATATTATCGCAGGTGGTGGTGAAGACCGTTTTGTTTTGGCGAGCCTTGATGCCATAGGTGGAGAGTTAAGCGGTGAGCTTGATGGTGGTGAGGGCACGGATTTTATTGATTACAGTCAAGCAGCTCTGGTGGCCAATCAAAGCGCATTCGATGTGGCTATAGGCGAGAGCGCCCGCCTTAAAAATATTGAAGGGGTTATCGGCAAAAATAACAGCAGTATGCGTTTGGTCATTAAGAGCACGAGTTCTCAGTGGTTGCTTGATGATATCGACGGCGCCGGCACAACCAGTGATGGTGTAAACGATGGACGAGTGACCCTCGCCACTGGCAAAACCGTGGATTTTATCGACTTTGCTTCGCTTGTGGGTACGCAAGGGTCCGATATGTTTGATATTAAAGGCAGCCTAAACGGTGCAATTACAACTGGCGATGGCGTCGATGCGATAGCGGTAAGCGTCAGCGCTAATCGCGCTCAGGCAATTACCTTAAATAATGACAGCACCGATACCTTGCGCCTTGACTGGGCGGGTGTCGCGCCCGCCAATGTAAAAGAGACCTATAAGCAATCGGCTAACGGGCGTGAGTCCATTACATTGGAAGGCCCGTCGCTGCAGCCGTTTGCCATCGACTTCACCGCGCTTGGCAGTATTAATGATCGCTTAGCGGTGGAGGAAATGCGCGTACAAACCGCGTTTGAAACCGCCGGCAGCAACCGCGTGTCACTTGCGCAAAACGCTTTGCAATTAGCTATCGACAACGCAGGTACAGTTAAAACCGGTACCTGGTTTAACGTGGAAAATAAAACCAATTTGGTGCTGACCGGCCAGACGGGAGATCAATTAAATCTGAGCGGTAAAACCCAATTAGCGGGTGCCTTAACATTGGAAAAATTCACGATTAATTCCCTCGGTGGCGCCAACACTGCGTTAGGTGCGCAAAACCTTGCGGCAGGGCAAATTAATTTTAATAGCGTGGCAGGCATAGGCAGTGAATTAGCCCCTTTGGTTATTACCACCCCGCAAGTGCAGTTTAACAATCTGCGCGGCGATGCCTGGGTGAAAAGCACGTCGGATATTAAGCTTGCAAGCCTTGATGGCCAGGGCAAACTTACGCTCAATGCCGACGGCATCATCGGCCAAACCCAGCTATTAACCTATGCTAAAGATCTAAGCCTAAAGGCCAGTGGCGGCATTACGCTGGATAACCCGGACAACCGCTTAACCGGTGAGCTCACGCTCGAATCGGCTCATAACATAGTGCTGGCTAACGGCCTTACCCAGGTTAATACGGTCACCGCCGAAAACCTGAAAATCACTGGCCAAGATCTAACCTTTAACGGTCCTATGGTAGTGGCGGGTACAACGGATTTGACCAGCACCGGCAGTATTAATGCTCTTAATACTGGCAACCATCTAGCGCGCGTGCAATTAAATTCTGCAGGAGCTGTGAAGTTGATGGCAGGTACAGACAGTAGTCTTGCTGCGACCAAAGTGGGTGGCGCGCTGCAAGTACAGGCTGATGGGCTGGATGTGGTCGGTGATATCACCGCCGCTTCGCTTGACCTCAACGCCAACACCAATGCTACATCGGGTAGAGGGCAGCTTAAGGTAAGTGGCCAATTAAATGCGCAGGACATTAAGTTGAGCGCTACGGATATAGTATTAAAAACCCAGCTGCAGGGCGGTGAGCTGAGCCTTAATGCCCAGTCAGTGACGTTGGAAAAGCCGATTAATTTGTTAGGCAACTTTACAGCTGATGTGGATACGCTGCTGCAATCGGCGGAAGCAGCCATTAATGCTAAGGGGGCTATCGACATTAATGCCAGCGGTGCGCTGCAATTAAATGGCGCGCTGAGCAGCCAGCAAAACCTGCAAATAACTGCCGATGGCGCGATTGCTCAGGGCGGCGCCTGGACGACAACCAGTGAGGGATCCAGTGCCGGTGGCGCAGATATAGTGGTGAAATCCGGCGGCACTATTTCCATGGAGCCTGCGGCAACTACGCAGAGCACTGGCGCTATCACTTATGACGCGGCTGGAACGGTCAAACTGAGCGCGCTAACGGCTAAAGGCGAAGTGGCAATTAACACCAAGGGCAGCATTGAAGATATTAACGACCTGGCTGTTAACATCACTGCACCCAGTGCGCGCCTAACAAGTGCAGGTGATATTCGCGGGCTTAATCTTGCCGTTGATAGTTTAGTGGGCCAGTTTGCTGGCATTGCGACTACCGTTAATCTGCGCAACGAAAAAACTTTACGCATTGATCGCCTTGTCGGCGATGGCACTATTACCGTTGCCGCTGCCCGCGGCGATATCGTGTTTAACAACGATGCAGTTAAAAACCCGGAGATGGCAGACCTGTACGCTCAAACAGATTTGCCGCGGGAAAATACAGGTGTCGTGAATAGCAATTTCAATACGGGTACGTTAAATATTCTGGCGGAAAAGGGCCGCGTTAAAGCCACTGGCCCCGTTAATGTTAATCAGCCGGATTTAGTCGCCAACACAATAAATATATTTTCCGCTTTAGGCGTTAGTACCCCGGGCCGTCCGTTGGTTATTTACAGCAACACCGTGTTATATACCGGCACGGGCCTCAACTGGAAACCTTTTACCGCCTTCGGCCATCGTTTCACTTTTACTAGTGATAACGCACTGGATTTATCGCAGTTGCTGCTTGCCGCCGGGGATCAATTAATTGAAGTGGAACCCTTAGAAGACGTAAACCCTGCTGTATTTACCGATGTGCGTAACTACTCGGCGGATAACATCTCGATTATGTTGCCCGCTGATCAGCGTTACGAGGAATAATTATTTTAAAAATCGCTGCAAAATTCAGTAAGGCATTAACGCTGCGAAGAGTTTGCTGGTATTTACGAGACGATAACAACCGCATTTTTGCATCTAGATGCGGTTGTTTGTGAAATGCGTATTCGCCTTACACATATTAACTTTCGACTATGTCCGCAGATCGCCTTCTTCAATTAAAAAGTCCTTTGTTAATAACTAGATAAAATTACATTTAGATTAAGTAGCGCGCATCCATGACTTTGCGCATTTCCAACTTTATTTCCTATATTATTTGAATAGACCATGATCAAAAAAATTCTTTCATTAATAACTTTTGTAAGCTTAATGCCTGCCGCTTTTGCCGGCGTGTTAGACATGCCCGATGCCACGGAGCTGCCGGATGCCGAAAACAAGTCCCTGCTAAAAGACATGAATATTCCCAGCGTGAAAGAGCGCGATCCCAACCCTGAGGGCGGCCAGCGTTTAAACGTAAAAGAGTTTCGTATTCAAGGGTTAGAAGACGATCCGGATTTCAATATTTCCAAAGCGGAATTAATTAAACGCGTCGAAGCCATTCGGTTTGATTTAATGGGCGAAGGTGAAAAGACTAAATCCGGCTATACGCTTAAAGAATTGGCGGAAATGGCGGATTTAATTGCACAAATTGAAGAGGAAAGCGCGGATCAACACGTAGGCCCGGTGGAAGTACAAAAACTGGTATTTTTAATTCGCGAACAACGCCGTCGCCGCGGTATTACCCTTGGCATGATTGAAACCGTTGCCGATACCATCACGCAATATTATCGCGAACGCGGTTTTATTCTTGCCAAAGCCTATATTCCTCAGCAGCAAGTGCGCGATGGCGTAGTGTCGTTAAATATTATGTTGGGTAAATTAGGTGGTGTTGAAGTGGTAAACGCCAAACGCATCAATAAAAGCCTGTTGAAACGCACGTTTAACGGTGCGCTAGATCAACCAGTGACGGCTGAAAATACCGAAGAAAATCTATATCTAATCAATGATATTCCGGGTGTATATGCGCAGGGTTATTTTGAACCAGGCGAGCAAGTGGGCGACACGCGATTAAAGCTGAATGTGACGAAAGAAGCCTGGTTTGATACCAGCGTACGCGTCGATAACCATGGCGCCAAAACTACCGGTGAGAACCGCATATACGGCGAATTTGTACTGCATAACCCGTCTACTTTAGGTGACGAAATTCAATTGAGTGCATTGCGCACAGAAGAAGATAGCAGCTATGGTGCCTTGCATTACAGTTTGCCGATTTATACGCCACGTTTGCGTATGAAAATAGGTGCATCGCAGAATGACTTCGTATCGCGAATTAATTTCGGTGAGTCAAAAGCATCCGGCGTGGAATATTCAGGTTCGGCCAAGGTAGCCGATGCTGATGTTAGTTACCATTTGGCTCGCGGGCGAAAGCATAACAGTGCTATAAATCTTCAGTACACTTCCATTAAAACTAATATAGATCTAAATCAAGACGAAAAAATACCGGTGGTCGATACCACGTTGAATAATATTTCGTTAAATTACCACACCGATTACTTAAACGAAAAAAGCCGCAGTCTGCATCAATTGGATGTGGGGTGTACCTCGGCGAAAGAAACTGATGAGAACAGTGCAAACAACGCTAATGCGGGCGAAGGTGCGCTATTGCGCGATATGAGTACTGATTTTTTCTATTACAATTATTCACTACTGAGCTTCTTCAAAAACCCACTTAGCCAATCGGATTTGCGCCTAGTGATTAACCACAGTCTGCAATATGCAGGTAAGCCGTTATCTTCGAGTAACAAATTTGATTTATCCGGCCCCAATCGAGCCCGTGCTTTTGATCTGAACCACTTCGTAGCCGATGACGCGGCCCACGTAGCTGCTGATATTATTTTTAACACACCTAAATGGCTGCAATTTGGCGGCCCGGAAGGCTCCAGTCAAAACGGCCTAACGCCATTTTTGCTCTCTGATATTGCTTATGGCATTACCTATCCAGAATATAGTTCCTCCGAGAAAAGTAATGCATTAGTTGCCGATATAGGCATTGGATTAAAGCTTAATACCGAATGGGGCCTGCGCGGTAACCTAGCCTGGGCAGTGCAGGTCGCGGATAAAATAAAAGCAGATGCTAGTGAAATCACCGCTCCAAAGGCCGACAAGAAAAATCACCTTTATTTTGAATTTATGTATAGCTACTAAAAATCTTTTAGAGGTATCTAAAAAATAACCGCACTAGAAAATCCAAAAGATACCGATTATTTTTGGGAAGCCTAGATCTGATAATAAATTTGATGTGGAGAGTTTTATGCGTATCGTTGGTTTCTATGCAGGCTGCCTTGCGTTGTTGTATTTAGTGCTGACGCTGCGAACTATAGTCTTGCGCGGTAAATTAAAAGTTGCTCTTGGGGATGGCAAACAGGAACCTCTGCAGCGAGCCATTCGTGTCCATGCCAATTTTAATGAATATGTGCCCATCGGGCTTATTTTATTGTTTCTAATAGCATCTTCCGGCAGCCCAGCTCTTTTAATTCACGGGCTTGGCATTGCTCTTTTATTAGGCCGCCTATTGCACGCTTTAGGTGTCAGCCGCACACCTGAGCCTTTTGTACTACGCCAAGCGGGTATGGTACTGACAATCGGTAGCATTCTCGTTAGCGCAGGTTATTTGTTGCTGCAATTTTTTATGTTCGCATCTGTGTAAATTTAGGTGGATGCAGCCTTGCGTAATCCGGGTTTTACACGATATTTTTAATTGCCTTTGGATTTCTTAAGCACTCGCTGAGCGCTACGCGTAGAGTGTCTGCCATGCCTAACTCAATTTACAACAAAACCATCGCTCTGTTATTCCACGAGCAGGACACGCCAGCCAGTATTAAAAATTATTTAATTATTCATTACGCCAGTATTTGGCAGCAACAAGGCTCGCGCATTATTGTTCTATTCGGTACGGCGCGGTTTGTGCCAGCAGATTTAATTATTGTGCATGTGGATCTATCTGTAGTGCCAGATAGTTACCTGGAGTTTGCTGCCGGCTACCCCATTGTCGTTAACGGTAAAATCCGCGATATACGCAAATCCAAAATCAGCCAAAATTTGCTGCAGCATGGCTGTGATTATCAGGGCCCGGTAATCGTAAAATCCGACAATAATTATGCGGGCACGCCTGAAAAACGATTTTTTCCTCAACAGCTCAACGATGCCGAGCAACTTTTTAAAAACCCATTGGATTACCAGATCTACCCAAACTACGCTGCAATACCTGATGTTATTGTGCAACTGCAAGGTATAGTAGTAGAGCAATTCATGCCTGAAATAGAGCAGGGTTTGTATCATATCCGCTTTTATAATTTTTTAGGTAACCGCGGCAATTGTATGCGCGTAGCTTCAATGCACCCCATTGTGCATATTAATCATGCCGTCAAAATAGAACAAATCCCTCTAGACCCGCGCATAGAGAAGCTGCGGCGTGCATATGATTTTGATTATGGAAAATTTGATTATGTGGAGCGTGACGAGGAAATTATTTTATTTGATACCAATAAAACCACAGGTTTTGTGGGCGGTACGGAAAATCTAGCCTGGCGAGAAGCGCGGTATTTTCGCGCTATGGGGATTTATGATTATTTCAGAGAGTGAAATTTGTTTTTAGTTTTTTATTGGTTCTGCGTGATCGAAGCATCATCTAATAACTCTGCACAATATCGTCTCTACGTCATTGCATTAAAAACTGGTGCCACGGTTTTAAGTGCAAATTAAACGAATGATATTTTATTTTGTAAAAGATAATAATGTTCAGATACGTAGCCGACGATTAGCTCCAGGCTAAAAACTAATTTAACCCCTCCAACTTCGCATACTGCGCAACCAACCATTTAGTCCCCGCACTCTCAAACGCCACCTGCACTCGTGCCGCAGGCCCCTGGCCTTCAAACTGCAAAATAACGCCTTCGCCAAACACCGAATGATTAACGCTCTGCCCCAAGCGTAGGCCTGGCGTATCGTCGATATCCTGCTGTTTAAAGCGCTGATTGGCGGGAATGACGATGGAGGATTTCACGCGCACTTCTTGAATTAATTCGCTAGGGATTTCCCTTAGAAAACGCGAAGGGCTGTTGTGGGTTTCGGTGCCGTACAGACGGCGGCTTTCGGCGTAGGTGAGAATAAGTTTTTTCATCGCGCGGGTAATACCTACGTAACACAGGCGGCGCTCTTCTTCTAAACCTTCTTTGCTGTCGGTAGACATTTTGTGGGGGAACAGATGTTCCTCCATGCCGACTAAAAATACCAACGGGAATTCCAAGCCTTTGGCGCTGTGCAGCGTCATTAATTGCACGGCGTCTTCATGGGCTTCAGCTTGTGCTTCGCCTGCGTCCAGCGATGCTAAATCCAAAAAGGCGGAGAGGTCGGTTTGTTCTTCGTCTTTGTCGTCAGCTTTAAATGCGCCGCAAGCGTTAACGAGTTCTTGTAAGTTTTCCACCCGCGCTTGGCCACGCTCGCCTTTTTCATTTTGATGAAATTGTAAAAGGCCCGACTCGTTAATGACGTGGGCGACTAACTCCGCCAGCGGCAGCTCTTTAGTGTCTTGTTCGAGTTTAGTGAGTAGGCTTAAAAACGCGGCCAGGGCGATGGATGCGCGATTGGGTAATACGTTGTTTTTCAATAGGCCTAAAGCCGCTTGGTACAAGGAGATGTTTTGATCGCGCGCGCTCATGCGCAGGACTTCTTCGGTTTTAGTGCCTATGCCGCGTGTGGGTGTATTGAGCACGCGCTCAAAGGCGGCGTCGTCTTGACGGTTTTGCAGTAGGCGCAAGTAGGCCAGGGCGTTTTTAATTTCCAACCGTTCGTAAAAGCGCTGGCCGCCGTAAATGCGGTAGGGCACGCCTTCACGAATTAAGGCTTCTTCCAATACGCGAGATTGAGCGTTCGAGCGGTAGAGAATCGCCGCACTTTGGCGTGGGTTGCCCTGGGCAACCCAGCCGTTGATACGCTCGACGACAAAGCGCGCTTCGTCCTGCTCGTTGAATGCGGCATAGAGGTCGATGAGTTCGCCCTGATGGTCTTCTGTCCAGAGGTTTTTTCCTAAGCGGCCCTGGTTGTTGGCGATAACCGTGTTAGCCGCTTCCAAAATGGTTTTGCTCGAGCGGTAGTTTTGCTCAAGGCGCGTGGTTTGCGTGGCGGGGAAGTGCTGGTCGAATTGCTGAATATTCTCGATGCGCGCGCCGCGCCAGCCGTAGATCGATTGATCGTCGTCGCCAACAGCGGTGACCTGGCCTGCGCCGCCGGATAATACTCGCAGCCAGGCGTATTGCACGGCGTTGGTGTCTTGAAATTCGTCCACCAAAATATGTTTAAAGCGCTGCTGGTAATGTTTGAGTAGCGGCGGATTGTTCAGCCACAGCTCGTGGGAGCGCAGCAGTAATTCGGCAAAATCCACCATGCCACCGCGTTGGCAGGTTTCTTCATAGCCTTGATACACCGCTTTCATCGTAGCTAAATAAGGGTCAGCGCCCTCCACTATATGGGCCGGGCGCACGCCTTCGTCTTTTTGTTCGTTGATAAACCACTGCGCCTGTTTGGCGGGCCAGCGTTCTTCATCAAGATTCAGCGCCTGGCTTACACGTTTGATCAAGCGCAATTGGTCGTCGGAATCGAGAATTTGAAAGTTCTGCGGCAGCTTGGCGTCTTGCCAGTGGGTTTTCAGCAGTCGGTGCGCAATGGAGTGAAACGTGCCCACCCATAGGTTGCGAAACGCACCACCGCTGGCATCGCCTAACGTGGCCTGCAAACGTTCGCGCATTTCTTTAGCAGTTTTATTCGTGAACGTAACCGCCATAATTTGATGAGGGGAAACCCCCAACACCTGGATAAGCCAGGCGATGCGGTGCACTAAAACGCGAGTCTTGCCGGAGCCCGCCCCGGCGAGAATTAACTGGTTGCCAGGCTCTGCGCACACCGCTTGGCGCTGGGCGTCGTTTAAGCCATCGAGTAAATAGGAGACGTCCATAACCAACCACTGGGTAAATAAACAGGGGTGGGATTGTACCAGTATCGTCTCGGTGAAAAACCTGTCTCTAGCTGCTTAACCGGAAAACCGCCGCAAAACAGGCGTAACCAGCCCCAACGCAAACGGCACTAGCTCATATCCACAGCAGCAGTACCTAACCTGTTTGGTAACGGAAGTGATTTCCCGCTAGGCGGCCTCAGCTCTGCCACACCGCCAGCTCAAAAACCTCAATATTGCCAACTCAATCGCAATTACACATTTTTTAAAAAGTAAATGGGGAGGTGCTTCCGTGAGTGTGTGTCTTGGTGGTTGGCGATCTTATTCGCCTTAATACCTAAACAAACAGAAGCTGACCGAACAGCCCACCAATGGAGATGAACATGAAACGACCCCTCTTAAGCGCCGCACTAATGGGCTCAATATTAATAACCGCCTGCACAGGGCAACAAACGGACACGCCGCCAACGAAAATACCACCGGTTACTACTCCGCCAGTTACTACCCCACCAGCTAATAATCGCGTAAAAATTCGCGCTATAAATTTTAAAGACGCAGCTATCACCAATTACATGAAATATCTCACTAGCGTGCAGACCGACATGTACGCCGATGAGGTAGAAACGCTACACCTAAGTGGGGCTACTACGTTAGACGGTTTAGAGTATTTCACTGAATTAAAAACGTTAATTATTGACGGCGAAGTAAAAAACACCGTAGATCTATCGTTCAACACCCTTTTAAAAACGCTTGAAATTAAAGCGGATTCTCTATTGCTGAGCAAAAATAATCATTTAGCTCAGCTCACAGCGCAGGTACAGTATATTGAATTGCCCAGCAGCAACCGATTTACACAATTGCGTTTAACCCATGGCTCTGTCGTTAGCCCACAAAGCAAACAACTCTATAGCGCAGCTAAAAACCCTTCATTGGGCAAATATTTAAAATTGGACTTAGGTAATCAGGCTCTGTTAACGGATTTTTTTTATCCGGACAGTTTGAAGAGGTTGTATTACCTGACAATAGCCAGTTGGAGCGTTTCACTCATATAGGTTCAGCTACGGTCACACTTACTGGGCTTGCCAAGCAAAAATCGCTTAAAAACCTTGCTGCAGTTTTAGATAAAAACGCCCAAATTTTTAATTTAGGCGATCTGCCGCAGTTGGAAGAATTGGATTTGCGTGCGGATGGCTTGCGTAGTATTGATATTTACAACCTGCCTAAATTGCAAGGCTTAGCGCTTAGTGGTGAGAATGTTACGCAACTTATTAGCGGCAAAAATCAATCCAGTGTGCGTTGGCTAAGGCTTGATACACCTAAAATAATCTCGTTCGATTTATCTGCGTATTCAAAAATAGAAAGTTTTGAATACGGCAATGGCCTATTAGCAAGCCTTAATTTTTCCTACAGTCCGCTGATTAATTTAAAGTTGGGTGACACGCAATTAAAAACCTTCAACCCTGGCCGTTGTTCAGCACTAATGAGTTTAGAGATCGGTTACAACCTGCTGGATAAATTAGATCTAAGCCAGTGCAAAGCCCTGGGCTTTGCCAGTGTCTTCCCCAGCACTACAGAAAAAAAAGACGTTTTAGAAACACAGCTGAAATTACCCGTCAACGTTGTGCGCGATATGCCGGACGGTTCTCAACACCGCGTGAGCGAATTAACCGCTAAGGATGTGCCGGATGAGCGTTTGTTATCCTGTGTGCAAACATCCGCAGCGGCAGAAAAAGCTCTATATGTTCGCCAACTAAAAAACCTAATCTGCCGTGGCAATAATGATAAAAGCTATTATCAGGCCTTTGAGAGCCGACAAGAAGAGCGTGCGGACCCGAATATTAAATCATTTGTATTTGATAGCACCGGATTGGAGATGTTTAGCGGTATCGAGACGATAGATTTAGGCGTTAACTGGATAAGCGAATTGCATATTGATGGCCTGACTCATTTAAAAAAATTAAACTTGGAAGGCAATGTTGTTCAGATGGCGTATTTAAAAAATATGCAATCTTTATCGGAATTAAATTTAAGCTCTAATCCAATTCGCACGCTTCAGGTACCTCCCTCGCTTACTCAATTGCAAGCTACCAGCGGCACCAGCTCTAATGGTTATGTGAGCTATTATTAGGCCGATACAACCTTGATATTCTGCGTGAAGGCCCAGAAGGCGCATTTGTTACAACGGCCAACTTTGAACAAAAATTTGCAGTTGAAAACTTGACGCAATCAGCTGCGCTTACCGATATTCAATCCGTTCGAATCGATTGGCCGGAGGTTCAGCTTCCTGGGGTTGAGCGCCTACGTATAGCGGATTTGGTGTTAGAGGATAAACGGCTACTTGAGTGTATCGGCAATTTATATACTTTTGCCGACGAAGTAAAAAAGCTCAACTGCACTAATCGAGACAGACTCGAAAGCTATTTTATTCGCTCGCTTAAGGGCTTAGGCCAGCTTAAAAATTTACAGGAGATAAATCTTTATGGACACGATCTTGGTTCGTTAGATATAAGCGAGCTAAAAACCCTGAAAAAAATCAATATTAGCGAAAGTAATATATTAAGCATAGATTTTAGCAAAAACCCTTGGTTGGAAGACGTATCTATTTATGAGTTTAACCCAGAAAATCCTGGTGTTTTAACGGTTGATTTTTCCCAAAATAAGAATCTACGCCGCATGCGGGCTCAGGGTATAAACGCAATAAAGCTGCCAGAATCCGACAGTCTTGAGTTTTTAACGCTGCAACTATCTTTGAAAAAATATCTACTGAAAATAAATATCCGGATTTGGATCTTTCTCGGTATTCTCACCCTTTGAGTTTAAATATAGAAAATAGATTGGGTAGTCTGATTCTTCCTGAGATATCAGTTTTGGAGAGTTACGATTGTTATAGGTGCAGGCCCCAAGTTTTATTGAACCTTGAAAAGCAACGCCGCCTAATGCATGTGAGAACCAGCCTGCCGGATGAATTAAGCCAAGTGGATTTTTCTGAATTTTCACGGCTGCATTTAGTTGATCTTGTATCGGAAACACTTAAAGAATTAATTCTTCCGATCGATTCCAAAATAAGCAATTTATATATTGCAATGCCTGAATTAACGCAGCTGAATACTTTAAACCTTAAACGCCTTGAGCAGCTGAGTTTAACCACGCAAAAGCTTGCGAAGTTTAATGTCGCAGCTATGCCCATGCTGGCGGGTTTAGCAGTGAGTGAATATGCGTTTAAACAACTGGACGTATCAGCGCTTACGAACTTGCAAAACCTAACCTTAGGTGATGGAGCATTAGAACAATTAACTTTAGGTAAAAATAGTGCGTTGGAAACTATTAGTATTGGGTTCGGGCAACTTAACACTCTGGATTTTTCCAATCTGACCAGCTTAAAAACATTAAGCTTGGGGCGCAATCCATTAAAAACCTTGAATTTACAGGCCAATAAATCATTAAGTTCACTCAGTTACACCCAGCCGATAACCACCGATATACTCCTGCCTCTAATGGAATATGAACTGCCTACTTCCATCGTGCCCGCCGCTAAAAAAATTGCCCAACTAACAGCGGCAGATTTGCCTGATGTGGTTTTGCGCAATTGTGTAGTAACAGCGTCTAAAGAACAGGCTGCTGTTTATACGGATGAATTAACCCAGTTGTCATGTAGGGGAGAGGATGGCAAAGAGCGCGCTGCGGGAATGTATAACTTTATTAACGGCACCGGCCTAGAAAATTACCCATGTTGTATTTTCGATTTAACAGGGCTTGCGCTATTTTCAAACCTGAAATCGTTGGATTTTACCGGTAACTGGATTAGCGTGATAAATCCGCACGATATTAATTTGCATAAACTTAAGACACTTATCTTGGACCACAATGCTATTCAAACAGTTGAAATTCCATGGGGAGTGGCAATGGGCGAGAGTGGGATTTGGAACCAATTACGCAGTATAAGCTTAAACGCCAACCCTTTAAGTAGCGTAACCTTACCGCAAGATGTGCGTTATTTATCCGCAACTGCGGGTGATACATGGATTTATACAGGAATAACGCTAAGCAATCAGTTTGGCAAAGCGCCAATGCTGGATTTGATCAGCGGCTTGCCGCTCACTCTGGCCGATTATTCCAGACTGTTTAAATTGCAGTATGTAGGTGAAGATTTACAGGTAAGTTCAACAAAGCTCGCGCCTTAAAATTAATTAAGGTGTTTTTAATAAGGATTTGGCATTATTAAAAATAATATAGTGGCGTTGAATAAACCCTTCAACGCCACTATATTTTATATTGTAATTTTCTAGCTAAGAAGTTAGCTATCTAATGGTAATTGGTAAAATTACAATAAACCGTGCACAGGTTAGTTCCTTGATTCGTGTTTCAGGCTGAGAATACCCGCGCCGCTTTGTCAGCAATTCGTCGAACAAAATTCGGCCCAGTAACGCAATATTTAAGAAATAGGTCGCACTCTCCAAGCTACCCACATACCAATAACCGTGATCACGCAGCTGATATAACCCACCCAGTCATAGTGCACGAGGCGGCCTGCCTCGTCGCTTGTCATAATGTAACCGGCCCACATGGCGGCAATGCCTGAGCCCAAATTCATCACCGCTGAATTAAATGACATGACCCGACCGCGATATTGCGGTGTGCAGCTGGCGGTTACCATGGCTGAGCAGGGAATAAATCGCCCGGAGACAAATACAAAAAACAATCCTGCCACCAACAATTGGTAAGCAAGGCCCAGTTGTAGGCTTTGTGAGACTAAAACAATAGGTACGAGGCTTGCCGCCATGAGCACGTTTAACACCAGCGGATGCGGGTGGCGGTCGGTGATGCGGCCGATAAGAGGACGCGTAATCAGTGTTAAAGCGCCGCCGAGTAAATAAATATACGGAAGTTGGCTATGGCTTAGGCCAGCGTTTGATACCAAAGACGGCGCAATGTAAGGGATCGTCATAAACCCCGCCAGCATTACCAAAAATGAGGTGGCAAACGCCCACAGGTGATTAGAATTGCTTAACAAGCCGCGATAACTCTGCAACAAATCCTCGTGTTTGGCTGCGATATGCTCGACTAACTTAGGCACGTAAAGCCAGCAAAATAGCAGCACTACACAAGATACTGCGGCCACACTAATAAACGGCGCTCGCCAGGAGAAATGATCAGCAATCCAAAGCCCCGCCGGCACTCCAGCCACGCTCGCTAACGAGAAGGCGAGCATTACCACACCCATAGCCCTACCGCGCCGCGCAGGTGGAATTACGTCACCCACAATAGCCATAACAATAGAAGAGGAGATACCGCCGAAGACGCCTGCCATGCAGCGCGCCAACAACATTAATAGATGATTAGGCGCCATTGCACAGGCGGCCGTAGCAACGATTAAGCCTGCGTAACTTATTAGCAACACCTGGCGCCGGTCGTAGCGATCGAGAATAGCCGAAGCGACCAATGCGGTAACCCCTGCGCTTAAGGAATAAGCCGATATTAAAAGGCCAAACTGCCCAGTACTAATATCAAACACCTTCATCAGCTGGGCCGACAGCGGCATCATGATCATAAAATCCAAAATATTGGTAAATTGCGCCGCCATCAACGTAAGGAGCAGTGCTCGCTCACGAGTGGGGCTTAAGGCTTGAAGCATATTGAGTTGAACCTAATCGGGAATAGGATTATCCGAAAAACTCAGTTAAACCAACTGCTTGTAAGTGCAACCGAGACTTAAAAAATTTAGCCGTTGATGCTACGGCTATACGAGTAGTTTGTCTGGAATATTCTTCACCGGGCGACATTTCGTGTTGCGTCAATTACTCGTCAACCCGATGTGTACGATTGACTTCATGCACCCTCGCGACGGACCTTCGTCACCGCCAACCTATTGAAAATTAAGCCACTTTCCGCTCGTCTGGCGGCAATGCCGCTCATCGTTGCGCGCTGTTATTCGAGTCCGAACACGGAACCTTCCAGGCATGCTGCAAAGCGGTGAATTCTCTAGGTCATTGGTTAATGCCTGCTGCCACTATAGTCAATTTCGCACAACGATCAGTGCTTGTGGCGACTAAACGCTTCTTAAAAATTCAACCATACTGTTCTCAGGTTGTAGCGCTGAGGAACGAGGCGCAAATAGAAATGGAAAGGCTTTGTTAAGGACGGACACACATAAGCAGTTACAGAAGGATTTTCAAGGATTAACCGAACGGAAATATAAACGGAGTAAAAAGATAAAAGGAGAAAAATAAGGAGCAGTCGATTAAAAGGAGCACTTAAAGGAAATAATGATAAGGACGGTAAAAAAGGAATAAACAGGATTGTCAGCAGGAGAGACGATAAGGAGAAAAATTTTTAGGAGCGAGGCTTACGGACAAGGCTTAAAAAATAGGAAAAGGGAAAATACGGATAAAAAGGACAAGCGCAAAGGAAAATATCAGGAAAAACACAAGGGAAAGCTAAAAAGGAGCAAACACTAAAAGGAGGGAAAGGAGGTAAAACGGGGAGCATGAGGCAAAGGAGCAGGATCAAAAGCCCTTAAGGACAGGTGAAACGAACACTATTTGGCAACGGATTAGGCGCTATTTAAAGGCGCAGAGCGTGAAAAGGAACCTCGCAGCAAGGATCTCGTTACACACCCAGCGTAGCCGCCCGATCGCCAGCTTAAGCGGATACTTACAGTAAAGGATTAACTAACGGATATAAACCACGGAGTGCCTCAGGACAAAGGGCTGCCAGGAATGTTTTTAAACGGAGTATAGAAGGATCAATCCTGTGGAAGCAGGTTTAAGGATTTAATAAAACCAAGGAGTACAAGGCAAGGAACTTAATTAGGGATTTAAAAAAAGGAATCTGACGCTGCAGATAACCGGCGGTGACAGGCGGGAGCAGTTACATCGAGAACTATAGATTGCGTTACCGGAAAGGATTATTTCGTGTGGGCAAAGGATAAAGCACCGGGTGCGGTGGCAAGCGGACAAGTTTAAAAACGTTAAGGACTAACCATTGGAGCTGGGCATTTAAAATAGCGACCACGAGCAGGTATTAGCCAGCAGATTGAGTAAAGCAGGATGAAAACATGCAAATAGGATCAGCAGCCGGGATTGTTGCTTGATAAGGAAGAGTACTTGGAAGTAACACAGGAAAGTACTACGCCGAAAACGATGGAATAAAAGGCCCGCTGAGTTGTTTGCTCCTATACAGGCGTGACACTCCAGAACGATGGCCGTTTAGCAGACTCATAGGCAGCACAGTTCACATTTTGATTAGATTCGCTTAGCCCTAAATACACTGTATTTGGGGCTTCATTTTTTTATCCATGTGCATTTTAAGACTCTATCGAGCTATCTGTTGAATTGCGTATTCAACCTCGTATCGTCAATGCAATGTCCTGCCTATGCTGACTTTGCTGCGCGATGCGCGATGCGCGCAATGAAGAGAATCACCTCCCAACTATTCCCTATAGGCGAACACTTGGGCGCTAAAGCAGGCCTGGCCTGCTAAGCTATGCACTATGCTTTCTTGAGCACACCTAAAATCCCGCAGTTGTGGCCGTTAGGTGAGCAAAAATGCCAAGAAAATCACGCCATTAAAAGCCGATGGGCGATTTCCAGCCATCGGGAAGTAACTGTGTTATAACTTAGCGAAAAATAACAGCATAAGGGTCTGTTCATGGCCAAACGCCGCGTACTGATAGTTGATGACTCCAAAACAGCACAGGTACGCCTGCGCAAAATGCTTGAACGGTTTGACGTCGATGTCGATACCGTCAATTCAGCTGAAGAAGCCTTGGGGTATTTATCCTATCGTCAACCCAGCGTGATCTTTCTGGATCACCATATGGAAGGTATGGATGGCCTTGCAGCGCTGAAAATAATTAAAGCAAACCCAGGTACAGCTTTGATTCCGGTGGTTATGTATACCTCGGAGCAAGGCGATGTATATGTAGGCCAGGCGCGCGCGCTTGGGGCGTTAGATATCATTTCTAAAGAGGTGATTAAACAGGCCAATTTAGAAAAGCTACTGGGCAGCCTGAATATTTATTTACTCGGTGCGGAGCCGCCCGAACAAGAACAGCCACCCCACACCACAACATTGGAGATGGTCACGGATATTGAGGAGCTGCCATTGGCTTCTGCCGTAAGCTCCGATGATTTACCGCCTGCGAATGATTTAGCGCGGGTGCAGTTGCAAATTGGCCGTTTATTTGAAATTCATATCGCTAAAGTGCGCCAGGAAATTGAAGACAGCACTAAATTTCTAATGCGCCGTTTGTCCAAAGAAATTCAAGAGCGCGGCGGTAAACCATATGTACGGCCAGTAACACCTGTGGCCAATCCGTCTTCCGAACCGCTGCCGCCGATAGAAGTAGAATCGGAAAAAGAGCGCGGGTTATCAACATTTATTTTGGCGTTGGTGCTTTTAGGCGTGGCGTTTTTAGGCTATCACCTGTACATCAATAATCAACACCTACAGTTAATCGCCGAAAAATACGATAACCTGCAACAGCAAAATGTAAAACAAGAAGCATTAATTAATCGTTTATTTGAGCAGAGCGTACACGCAAAATCCAATCCGGAGCTGGACACTAATATGATGTTGGAAACCTTAAGTTGGGCTTCCAATATGAATAACCAGGTGGCCTTTGGTGAGCAGGCGTTAAATGATCAGCGCATTTATCCAGTGGGGGAATTAATCGGTGTATTAAAAGCGGCCAATTTTAGTGGCACTGTATATTTGGATATTCACCTGGGTAATTTTTGTGTAGTGGAAGACCCAAGCGGACGGTTTATTTTGCCTGAGCCTGAAAGCAACATTGAGGAATGTTTATTTCTTGCGGATAAACAACCACAGGTGCCATTAGATAGCCATGTTTCTATAGGCTTTTTAAATTACGTTCATTCAGCGCCTTTATTAACAGAAGGGCCGATAGATTTAGAATTTGCTATGCAGGGCTATAATCAGCCGAAGACCAGCTATCCGCCTAAAACCTCCGGCACCAGTGCCGGTGAATGGAATGAAGCGGCGCGCAAAAACAATCGCATTAGTTTTTCATTTTCGCGCAAATAAATAACTCTACTAACTGCACTGTAATGCACTCTTTAAGAGTGCATTTTTATTTCTGTATCAACTTTCGTTGTACCAAAATTCCTCCTGGCGCGGTAGAGTTTTTACCATTGTATGAATAGCCGAAGCCGCCTTGGTTAATTCATGGTGTAAAAGCTCTGCCGATAGGTGCGCAACTTTTGGCGAATAATTTTTAGGTTTAATTCCCATGCCGTCAAAAATCGCTAGCCAGCTGCTCGGGCGGAATAAATCGTCACTGTGTTCGTCTATTAAGCCCTGCGCGGTAAATAATTCAATGCGCTCTTGCAGGCTGTCGCTAATGGGTAAGTTTTGGCAGTGGCGCCAAAACGCGCTGTCTTGCCGCTGGCTTTTTACATAATGTAATTGCACAAAATCCCGCACTTCAGTGAAATCTTTATGCATACGCAAATTGTACGCGCGGGCAAGGCTCGGATCGCATTGCGCCTGAGGTAAAAAACGTAAGAAAAAATCCAGCCCGCGGGTAATTAAATGAATAGCAGTGGCTTCTAAGGGTTCGATAAAGCCGGCTGCAAGCCCTAATGCCAAACAATTATGTTGCCAAAAAACTCGCCTGTGGCCGGTGGCAAAGGGTAATACGCGGGCGTTAGCGTCTTGTACGGCGATACCTGCGGCGCCGCATAAATCCTCAAGAGCCTTATCATCGCTAATAAAATCGCTGGAATAAACATACCCTAACCCGGTGCGTGAACGTAGCGGAATGGTCCAGCGCCAGCCCGCTAAAGAGGCTTTGGCTTGAGTGTATAAATGCGGGCTCGCTTGGCTCTCAATACGCATAGCCAGCGCGCGATTACAGGGTAAAAAAGCCGACCAATCGCACAATTCAACATTGAGAAAACGGCTGAATAACAAGCTATTAAAGCCGCTGCAATCGATAAAAAAATCGGCGCGATGTTCGCTGCCATCTTCAAAAACTAACGCTTCGATAAAGCCATTATCTTTTTGTTTGGCCGCGACTACTCGTGCCGATTGCGTAGTTAATTTAAGTGTGGCGCAGCGCTGCCGTAACGCGCTAACTAAGCGCTCGGCATCTACATGTAGCGCATAATTCGCGCCGCCAATGGGGGTGTGTTGAGCCAATTGCGGTGGAAAAAACCGCCCCTGCTGCGCCATGACTTGGCAGGGAGAAAACTCCTCCAGTGGAGCAACGGCACCATATTCTTGGGCTTTAAGCCAGCAAGGATAAAAATCCTGCCGCAGTATTTTGGCGCCGGTGCTACCAAATGGATGAAAAAACCGGCTGTTTTTCACTTTCCAATCAACAAATTCGATACCCAATTTATAAGTGGCATCGGTTTGTTGCATAAATTGGGTTTCGTCCAGGCCGAGAAATTTAATCAGGCCTACAAACGGCGGTACAGTCGATTCTCCCAGGCCGATCGTGCCAATCTCTGGCGATTCAATTAGGTGAATCTTGTATTGATCGCCTATCTCTTGACTGAGAATAGCGGCGGCGAGCCAGCCTGCAGTGCCGCCGCCTAATATCGTAATAGAGGTTAATGGTTGCGGCATAAGGCTATGGCCAAAATCAAAAGCGTGGGTGGGCTTACCATCGGTATTGGTCGGCCAGTGTGTGGGGTTCGTCCTGTTCCTGCCAGTGTGTAAAATCCCAAAACACGCTACAGGAGGTAATCAGCGCTCGCTTGAGTGCGTCTATTGCTCTATGCCTAGGGAAGTTGCTGCGCCAGTGTAAATACAGCGGGCGCTGGGGCGCTGGCGCCACAGGCAACCAGGCTAAAAAAGTGTTTTGTGCTACGGCCGCCTGGGCGCTGGATTTTGGTAATAACGTCATGGCCAAATTCGCCGCTGTAACTTGTTTTAGTAATTCAATGCCTACAGTAGCAAGGGTTACATGCTTAATGCCTAACTGGTGCAGTGAAGTCGCCAGGGCATTATCGGCAGCAGGAATTTGCAATCCAGCGGCAATTTCATGCAGGTTTAAACAGGTGGTGTTGGTAAATCGGTGTTGGCTCGGTAGCAGAGCGACATAGGCTTCATCGGCAAGCTTTAACGAGACGGTATCGGGTGCCTCGATCGGCTGGCAATTAAGCAGCGTGTCGATCTCACCGGTGCGCAGATTGGCTACTAGTGCACCTGCCTCCGCCTCCTGCAGCACCAGCGGCATATGCGGTGCGAGCCATTTTAAATGGCCTAGCACCTGCGGCAACCATTCTGGCGCCAGGCCTTGCTGCACACCCAATTTTAAAGAGCCATGTAGATGATCACCCAGCTGTAATGCCAAATCTTTCATCGTTTGCACTTGGCCCAACGCGGTTTGCGCGCAATGTAAAAGTGCTTCTGCGTGAGGTAATAAACGCACGCCCAGTTTGCTGCGCTCAAATAATTCCAACCCGAGCGAGGCTTCGAGTTTTTTTATTCCCATGCTTAAATTGGGTTGGCTGACATGGCACAGGGCCGCCGCTTTACCAAAATGTTGGGTTTTGGCAAGGGCTATAAAAAATCGCAGTTCACTAAGCGTCATGGGCTGGCAAAAGGCGTAGTGTGCCTTTATCTGCGGTGAAAGGCGAGGGTGCAGATAGAGAAGTGGCAACCATTACCAGTTGTTGCCACTGTATTTAATAAAAGTTTTTTACGGATGCATCTACAGCAGTTTAATGGCTGATCATCCAAGGCCGCGCGGACGGAAACATTTTTTCTCCCTGAGCTGTGTAGAGTAGCGTGCGGGATTTTTTATTTTGACAGCCGCAGCCTTTTTTATGCTGATGGTCGTCCTCCCTGCGGGCTTTAGTCGAATGTTCCGGCACATGTTGCGCTTTTTCATTTACCGCATGGGCCTGTTTTATTGATTGCGGCATATCTAAAAATGCCGGGTTAATCATAATGACGCGCGGCGCCATAGCGCTGCAGGTGGGGCATGCACATGGCTTGTGCGCTTCATCCATTGTGGCTAATTCGAAAAACAGCCCATGCTGCGCACATTTGTATTCATAAACGGGCATAAATAAAATCTCCGCTTTCTCAAGTTAATCCAGTCGCTATTAATTGGTTTTGGCCATCTCCCCAATTATTGTGTTACGGGTAATGGAAAATAAAAAAGGGAATTTAATTAGCCAAAAGCATATTCATTCCTGCAAGCTGACTAAATTCCCGAAACGGCTATTTATCTGGCGATAAGGGTATATCTATTGAACCATCGACCATTTTCTTAGGCCCATCGGCATTGGGTTTTATATCAAAGGCAAAAATATCCGTAGGCAACCAGAGTGTCGCGCAGGCATTGGGTATATCCACGACACCGCTAATATGTCCCTGCACAGGGGCCGTACCTAAAATAGCGTAGGCCTGGGCTTTGGAATAACCGAATTTAGTCATGTATTCAATGGCATTTAAACAGGCTTGCCGATAGGCGATGTGTACATCTAAATAATGCTGTTTGCCTTTTTCATCCACCGAGATACCTTCAAAAATTAAATAGTCATCGTATTTAGGTGTAATGGGGCTGGGTTTAAATATTGGATTTTTAATGCCGTATTTTTTAATGCCATCTTTAATTAAATTTACCCGCAGATGAATCCAGCCGGCCATCTCAATGGCACCGCAAAAGGTAATTTCACCATCGCCCTGGCTGAAATGTAAATCGCCAACGGACAAACCACCGCCTTTAACGTACACAGGGAAATACACTTTAGCGCCGCGCGATAGGTCTTTAATATCGCAATTGCCGCCATGCTCGCGCGGTGGCACGGTGCGCGCGCCTTCTGCAGCGGCTGCTTTTGCGGCATCGCCCGTCATTTTGCCCATATGTGCTGTTTCGGCATAGGGTAGGGCGGCCAGTGGCGGAGTGCGATCGGGCTCGGTATCAAATAGGGCTTTTTCTCGGCTGTTCCATTCGGCGAGCATTTCCTTAGAAGGCAAGCAACCGATTAAACCCGGATGAATTAAGCCTGCGAATTCCACACCGGGAATATGCCGAGAGCTGGTAAACATGCCGTTAAAATCCCAAATAGATTTTTGTGCTTCAGGAAAATGCTCAGTTAAAAATCCGCCGCCATTTTTCTTGGAGAAAAAGCCATTAAAACCCCACAAACTATTGGAAAACGCACCTATATCGAGAATATCCACCACTAATAAATCGCCGGGTTCAGCGCCGTCAATTCCAACCGGACCGGTAAGAAAATGCACCTGGCTTAAATCCACGTCGCGCACATCATCGGCATTATCGTTGTTGGCAATTTGCCCGCCGGTCCAATCGTAACATTCTAAAATAAAATCATCGCCGGGTTTTACCGTTACCGCCATGGGTATATCCGGGTGCCAGCGATTGTGAATGCCGGTATTTTCATAAGGGGAAGTCGATAAATCCACTTTGATTAATGTTTCTGTCATAACAAAACCCTCTGGGTTGGCGAATAGTCTAAATTAGAAAATACAAAATTAAGCGGTAATCGGCGTGAAAATTAAACAGAGAGATAAGAGGCGATTTGCGCTTCATTTACCTCGCTGCGCAATTGATTTTTAACAATCACACCTTTTTCCATCACCAAAATACGGTCGGCTATATCGAGTGCAAAACTTAACACCTGCTCAGAGACTAAAATTGAAATACCTTTTTGGTCGCGTATCCTTTTCAAGGTATTACCCATTTCTTTAATAATATTCGGCTGAATACCTTCGGTTGGCTCGTCGAGTACCAGCACCTTAGGCTCAGTGGTTAAAGCTCGGGCAATAGCCAATTGTTGCTGTTGGCCGCCGGATAAATTGCCGCCACGGCGCCCTTGCATTTCGGCCAATACGGGGAACATGTCGTATAAATAACTCGGTACAGTTTTATTGCGGCCAGTGGCAAGGCCGGTTTGGATATTCTCTTTAACCGTCATGGTGGAGAAAATCATTCTGCCTTGCGGTACAAAAGCAAACCCGGCGCCAATACGCTCGAAACTTTTAAGTTTTGATACGTTTATACCATCCAACATAATTTGCCCGGCTTTATGGGCAATCATGCCGACTAAGGATTTCATCAAGGTAGTTTTCCCCATGCCATTGCGGCCAACCACAGCGACAATTTCATTTTTACCCACCGTAAAATCGATGCCGTGAATTACTTCACTTTGGCCATAGCTGACTGTGTAATCGCTGATATTTAACATAACCCACCTCTTAATGGCCGAGATAAACTTCTTTGACTTTCGGATCATTTTTGACTTTTTCCATAGAGCCTTCCGATAGCACTTTGCCTTGGTGCATTACCGTTACTCGATCGGCGATATCCTCAACAAACTGCATATCGTGCTCCACCACTAATACCGAATGATTTTTGGTAATGCGGTGCAATAATTCAGCGGTTTGTTTGCGCTCAGCAATGGACATACCCGCCACTGGTTCGTCCAACATTAATAACTTCGGTTTTTGTATTAATAACATCCCGATCTCTAACCACTGTTTTTGCCCGTGGCTTAATAAACCGGCAGTTTTGTACAGGCTATCCTGTAAAAAAATGGTGGCTGCAGTTTCTTCGACGCTGGCAATTACCTCTGCATCGCGTTTAAATGCCAAGGCACCAAATACACTGTGGCCGCGTGGAAAAGAGATTTCCAAATTTTCAAATACGGTTAAATCATCGTAAATTGACGGGTTTTGGAATTTTCGGCCTACCCCTGCGTGCACAATTGAATGCTCACGCATGCGAGTAAGTTCTTTGCCGCGAAATTTAATCGAGCCTGCGGTGGACTTGGTTTTACCGCAAATTAAATCCAGCACTGTGGTTTTGCCTGCGCCATTGGGGCCGATAATGACGCGAATTTCACCTTCATCCACATACAGAGATAAATCATTTACCGCTTTAAAACCATCAAACGAGACCGTTAAACCTTCTATGCTCAGTAAAAAATCATTGCTCATAGTGAGGCCTCCTGATGAGCGCTATTAACGAGGGGCTTTGAGTCTCTTTGTTTGGACGTTGAGCTAATAAATTTTGCAAGTTTAGGAGCCACATAAACTTGATAAATGCCAGCCAAACCATTAGGAAATGCCATAACGACACCAATAAACAGGGCACCCATGGCGAAGAGCCATAATTCCGGAAAGGATTCTGAAAAAGCAGTTTTAGAAAAATTAATCAGAAGTGTTCCGTACACGGCGCCCAAAATTGACAATCTTCCTCCCACCGCACAGAAAATTACCATTTCAATGGATGGCACTATGCCGACGAATGACGGCGACATAAATCCCACTTGCATGGTAAACATAGCGCCGCCAATGGCAGAAAATACAGCCGCTAAACAGAAAACGAAGATTTTAAAGTTGGCCACATCGTAGCCGGAAAAACGTACCCGATCTTCACGCTCGCGCATGGCTACTAATAAGCGGCCTAATTTACTAGTACGCACCCACTGGGCTACGAATAAACACAGGAATAACAAGACTACGTTAACGTAATAAAGAATTTCTTTGGCATTGTCAGTGCGGATATCCCAGCCTTTAAATGAGCGCAAATCGGTAATGCCGTTCACACCGCCGGTATAACCCTGCTGACCAATAATTAAAATGGTTAATATTGAGGCCACGGCCTGAGTGATAATAGCGAAATACACACCACCCACCCGCCGTTTAAACATCGCCACGCCAATAATATAGGCAAATAGCGCAGGTAAAAAAATGATTGCAATGGCTGTAAGAGGAAAGCTATGGAACGGCTCCCAAAATGCCGGCAGCGCGGTTATTTGGTTCCAATCCATAAAGTCGGGAATGCCGGGGGTAGATTGTATTTTTGTGCTTTCAGGGTCAGAGGATTCGAGCTTTAAAAACATCGCCATACAATAACCGCCGATGCCAAAAAAACAGCCCTGCCCGAGGCTTAAAATACCGCCATAGCCCCAACATAAAACCAGCCCCAATGCGACAAATGCATAGGTGAGGTATTTGCCAACCATATTTAAGCGAAAAGAATCTAACAATAAAGGGAAAACAATCAGCAGAATTGCTGCCAAAATCGCAAATCCAATCAGGTCATTTTTGGGCATTAAAGAGCGTACACTGGAAAAAGACATACAAATACCTCGCGTGCAGAAAGCGGCTTTTAATTGCGGCCACCGAGCCTGTATAAATGGCAATTATCAATTTCGTCTAGAATGTTTCTATGTTTGAGTCGGTGATATTAGGCTGGAAGCATTTACCATTTTTAATGGTGGCGCATGCGCAGGGAGAATAATCCTTGCGGCCGCAACATTAAAATAATCACAATCGCAAGCAGGGTTAGCACTTTAGACATAGAGCCACTCATAAAAAATTCCATCGTGGATTGCGCCTGAGAAATGGTGAACGCCGAGGCGATAGTGCCTAATAAACTCGATGCGCCGCCAAATACCACCACTAAAAAAGTATCCACGATATAAAGCTGTCCGGAGGTGGGCCCGGTAGAGCCAATCATCGTAAAAGCGCTGCCGGCAACTCCTGCAATGGCGCAGCCGAGGGCGAATGTAAAGGCGTCTACTTTTTGCGTATTAATTCCGACTGCCGCAGCCATAGGGCGATTTTGCACAACGGCGCGCACTTGGCCACCGGTGCGTGAGCGGTACATCCAAAAATAAACGGCTAAAGAAATACACAGTGTTAGCACCATAACGAAAATGCCATTAATGGGAATTTCAATGGAGTCAGTAGGATGTAATGAGCCCATCATCCATTCGGGTAAAACCACGCCCACTTCCCGCGCGCCAAAAACTGAGCGATAGGTTTGCTGCATAATTAAACTCAATCCCCAGGTTGCCAATAAGGTATCCAAGGGCCGTTTATATAAATGTCGAATCATCACTCGCTCAACCAGCAGGCCCAGAGCACCGGCGGCAAAAAATGCCACAATCATGGCGACAAAAAAGTAGGCGGAAAATAAACTGGGTAAATAGGTAGAAAATAAATTGGACACCAAATAAGTGACGTAGGCGCCTAAAATCATAAACTCGCCGTGGGCCATATTAATAACGCCCATCTGGCCGAAAATAATGGCAAGACCTAAAGCCATTAATACAAAAACAGAAAATAAACTTAAGCCTGCAAACCCCTGCATGGCAAAAATCGACAATAATTCAGCTGTTGAATAATCACTAAACATATACCACCTCGTAGAATATTCACGTACTCAGCAAAAAAATCGGGTGCAGGAGTGCCCTACACCCGAACAGGCTTTATTGATAGCCGACTGGGAAGGGGTTGGGTTCCATCAATTCTTTAGTTTCGTATACGACTTTGTATTGGCCGTCAGGTTGGGCAAGTCCGATACGGGTTTTAGACCAAAGGTGGTGGTTGGGGTGAATTTTCACATAGCCTTCTGGTGCGGTTTTAAGCTCTATATCTGGGGAGGCTTTTTTGATTTTATCTATATCAAAGGAGCCTGCCTTTTCAACCGCCGCTTTCCATAACCAAGGGCCTAAATAAGCCGCTTGAGTTACATCGCCGATGACCACGCTTGCACCCCATTTTTCTTTAAAGGCTTTTACAAACGCTTTATTGTTGTCGTTATCGAGACTTTGGAAATATTTCATCGAGGCATAAGCGCCTGCGATATTTTCACCACCAATACCTTGGATTTCATCCTCGGTTACGGAAATAGTTAGCAGTGTTTGTTTGCTAAGATCAATCCCGGCGGCTTTTAATTGTTTATAAAAGGCTACGTTGGAGCCGCCCACAACAATCGCGTAAATCACATCAGGCTTTTTAAGTTTAATTTTGTTAATCACGGAGTTAAATTGTGTGTGCCCGAGTGGGTAATATTCTTCACCCACAACCGTTAAACCATTTTTTTCGATATGCTTGCGGGCGATTTTATTTGAAGTGCGCGGCCAGATATAATCTGAACCGAGCAGATAAAATGTTTTAGCGCCTTTTTCTTTTACTACCCAGTCAATACCCGCCAAAATTTGTTGGGTGGCTTCTTGTCCGGTATAAATTACGTTAGGCGACTGCTCAAGACCTTCATAAAAGGTAGGGTAGTAGAGCATACCGTTGTATTGTTCAAATACCGGTAATACCGCTTTACGTGATGCAGAAGTCCAGCAGCCAAAAACAGCGGCGGCCTTGTCATTGACTAATAATTTTTTGGATTTTTCTGCAAAGGTCGGCCAATCACTGGCGCCATCCTCTTGGATGGATTCAATTTTGCGCCCTAATACACCCCCTGCAGCGTTGATTTGTTCAATGGCTAATTTTTCCGCCTGCACTGAGCCGGTTTCACTGATGGCCATGGTGCCGGTAACTGAGTGCAAAATACCTACTTTTACCGTTGAATCGGTAACCGCAAGCCCTGTGGTATTTACCTCGGCGGTGGTGGTGCCGGCTATGCTCATTGCAGAAAATAATGCACTGCTAATAAGAAGGGATATTTTTTTAAGGGTAGTAGTGGGTGAAAAATTTAGGCAGCAACGAGCGGGATTAGAAGGCGTTGGAGACGTGTTTTGACTAAACATAATTAATCCTCAAAAGACCAGCGGGCAAAACGAGTGGCTATCTTTGACGAATTAAGTTGATTACACCATGCGCCAAATGTCGCAGGTATCTACGTCATTTACCCCAGGCGAGTTGGTTGCGGTTGGATTGATTTTTGATAGGAGGTAAGAATTTATTTTTATTCTGAGCAAAATACGTGGGATATTGGCACGCGGCTAGCAATAGGTATTTACGCACTGCTGAAGATTTTTAGTAGAGCGCTTTGCAGTAAATATGCGCTTTTCTTAGCGATGAACCCTTATCTTTCTTCGGGATTTTTCTCTGATGTACTCCGAATACAATATCCAGTGAGTTTATATTTTCGATTGTTCATTGTGTTATGTCTGTAAAACAGCAATGTCATTTCTTATTTAGCGGTTTAGGTGTGAAAATCGTTACCATTTTTTCCACTGCCGCGCACTAAAAGCAGTCATCAGGCCGATGTAACCCGTATGAATGCACCACAACAGATCTTTAGAGTTCGCAGACAATATAACCAGTGGGTGAATAACCAAACGCTGGAAGACTATGCGTTGCGATTTACCGCTAAACACGCGCGTCGCTGGTCGCCCTTAAGTGTAGCCACTACGGCTTTAGGGGGCATTTCGTTTTTAGCGTTGGAAGCCATTGGCGCAGTTAATACGTTGAGTTTTGGTGTTGCCAATACGCTTATCGCGACGCTATGGGTCGCACTGATTATTTTTATCATGGGCACGCCTATATGTTATTACGCTGCTAAATACGGCTTGGATATAGATTTGTTAACCCGTGGCGCAGGGTTTGGCTATTTGGGTTCCACCATTACGTCGTTAATTTACGCCTCATTTACATTTATATTTTTTGCTTTAGAAGCAGCCATAATGGCTTTGGCACTTGAGCATTTACTGCATTTGCCGTTAATTATTGGCTACGTTGTCTGCTCGCTTGTGGTTATTCCATTGGTGACCTTCGGTATTACGCTTATCAGCCAGTTGCAAAAATTTACTCAGCCGCTTTGGATTATCCTGCAGCTGTTGCCTTTTATTGCATTATTTTCCACTCATGGCGATATTTTTGGCCAATGGGCGAATTATCCGGGTAATTCAGGCCGCGGCGAGGTGCGTATTATGTATTGGGGTGCGGCCGCCTCCGTGTTATTTGCACTGGTAGCGCAAATTGGCGAGCAAGTGGATTATTTGCGTTTTATGCCCGAGAAAACAGCGCAAAATCGCTGGCAGTGGTGGGGCAATTTAATACTTGCAGGCCCCGGTTGGATTTTATTAGGTGCGGCAAAAATTATTGCCGGCTCTTTATTGGCTTATTTAGCTATAGGCCATGGTTTAAGCCAAGTGGACGCCAGCGATCCTACGCATATGTATCGCATCGGATTTTCCTATCTCACCGATTCGCCTCAACTGGCGTTAATACTCGCGGCAAGTTTTGTTGTGGTATCGCAAATTAAAATTAATGTTACCAATGCATACGCAGGCTCAATTGCTTGGTCGAACTTTTTTTCCCGCCTAACCCATAGCCATCCAGGCCGAGTTGTTTGGCTGATTTTCAATGTATTTATCTCCTTAGCATTAATGGAGTTAGGCATATATCAGGCGTTTGAAGCAACATTGGGTATTTATGCGCTCATTGCATTAGCATGGCTGGGCAGTTTATTTGCTGATTTAGTGATTAATAAACCGCTGAAGCTTAGCCCGCAGCATATTGAATTTAAACGCGCCTATTTATATTCGATTAATCCGGTCGGCGTAGGCAGTATGATTTTGGCAAGCGTTACCGGTGTTGCAAGTTATTTAGGTGTATTTGGGCCAGAAATTAAGGCCTGGGCGCCGTTTATAACGCTTGGCTGCACGCTGATAACGGTTCCCGCAATCGCATGGCTCACTCAGGGGCGTTATTATTTGGCCCGTGAAAATAATTCGCCCGCGGCTGCAGTTAGTAGTGTTTGTTGTATTTGCCAAAATACTTATGAGCCGGAAGATATTGCCCAATGCCCCGCTTACGCAGGGCCTATTTGCTCGCTGTGTTGTTCTCTGGATTCGCGCTGCAGTGATGCCTGTAAACCTAAGCACAATACGACGGAATTTTTACTGGCGCTCGCGCAAAAATATCTGCGCCGCACAATCAACCCCGCTTTAGGTCGGCTAAGTGTACATTTTTTATCGCTATTTATTTTGCTGGGGATTGTAACCTCGGTGCTTTTGCATTTGGTCCTGTGGAATTTACAACCCACATCGCCGGACACGCAGGTCCTGTTACAACAGACGCTACTGAAAGTATTTTTTATTCTTATGATTATCGCCGGTGTAATTATTTGGCTGGTGGTATTAGCCCACGAAAGCCGACAGGTCGCCCAGGACGAATCCCACCGACAAAACCGCTTATTATTAGAAGAAATTAGTGCCCACCGTGAAACCGATCAGCAACTGCAAAAAGCAAAAGAGCATGCAGAAGCTGCCAATAATGCCAAAAGCCGCTATTTAACGGGTATCAGTCATGAGTTGCGCACTCCATTAAATGCCATTTTAGGTTACGCCCAATTACTCGAGCACGATAAGGAAATACCGTTAGCCAAGCGGGAAAAAATTGCCGTTATGCGCAATAGCAGTCAGCATCTTGAGGATTTAATTGAAGGATTGCTGGATATTTCAAAAATAGAATCCGGCCGCCTGGATATCCGCCGGAATAAGGTTAATATCCGTGAATTACTGGAGCAGGTGGTATCCTTATTTCGCTTACAAGCAGAAGGTAAAAATTTAGTTTTTATTTATCAGCTTACCAGTCCTTTGCCAGAACGGGTAATAACTGACGAACAGCGATTGCGGCAGATTTTAATCAATCTATTATCCAATGCCATTAAGTACACCCAGGAGGGCTATGTAAAACTACAGGTAAAATACCGTAATCAGGTCGCAGAATTTAGTGTGGAAGATTCAGGCGTAGGTATTGATGTAAACGATCGCGATATTATTTTTAAGCCCTTTGAGCGCATTCGCCGCCCCGGTGTGCCAAGTGTCACTGGCACAGGTCTTGGCCTTACGATTACGCGTTTATTGGTCGATATAATGGGCGGCGAAATAGAAGTCTCTGCAAATGTGCCGCGAGGTACGCGCTTTACCGTATGGTTGATGTTATCGTCGGTGGTCAACACCGATCCTGTTCAAGCGCAAACGCCGCAACAACCATTAGGTTATTTGGGGGAGAAAAAAACTATTGTGGTGGTGGATGACGACCCTGCGCATAGAGGATTAATTGGCGATATTTTAATCCCGCTGGGATTTAACGTGGTGGAATGCGCCGATGCGGAAAGCCTTTTAAAGCTGCGCAGGCAATTAACGCCGGATATATTTTTATTAGATGTCAATTTACCGGGCATGCAGGGTTGGGAATTGGTCCATCATTTGCGGCATTATTTTCCGCAGATACCGTTGATTATGTTGTCCGCTAACGTACACGAAGAGCAGGGGGCGGATTTAATCCACCCGTTGCATACCGCCTATTTATTAAAGCCGATAAAAATCGCCCATTTGCTGGATGTTCTGCAAAAGTCCTTGGCGATTGAATGGCTTTATACACCTGAAGATTTAAATAGCGTAAAGCCTGCGCAGGCAGTGAGCACAACTTCCTTGCTGCTGGATGCTACGCAATTAGAAAAAACTGCGCAAATAGAACAAGCCATTGAGTGGGCCAAAGATGGCTATTTTAGCGCGTTAAAAAATTTATTTAATACCTGGGAGGAACAATTAGGGGCGGATAATCCCCATACGCCCCTGCTAAAAACTATGCTGCATGCCATGCAGTTTAATCGCATTATTGATTATTTAAGTGAATATGTATGAAAGCGCCAGAATTAACCGGCCCCTGTGTATTAGTTGTTGATGATTCAGCGGATACCCTCGCTATGCTCAATGACACCCTAGAGCAAGCAGGTATGAATTGTTTATTGGCATTGGATGCTAAACAAGCACTGTCTATTGCTTCGCGTATGTTGCCGGATATTATTTTAGTTGATGCCATCATGCCCAATACCAGTGGCTTTGATTTGTGTTTGCAATTGAAACATGAACGTGAACTGCACGATATCCCAGTAATATTTATGACCGGCCTTAACGATGCAGAAAGCTTAGTAAAAGCATTTTCTGTGGGCGCTGCGGATTTTATTACCAAACCGATTAATACTGCCGAATTAATTGCCCGCATGCGTGTGCATATTGCCAATACGCGGATTCGCCAAAGTGCTCAGTCGGCATTGGACCAGGCTGGGCATTATGTGTTTGCTGTAGATAAAAGCGGTGTGCTCTTGTGGAGCACACCGTTGGTAAATCAGCTGTTACAGCAAGCAGGCGTGGATGATAGTTGGATAAACCTTCAATTGCCGCAACAGTTAAAAATATGGTTTACACATAATCCTATGCAAGGCAATGCGATAAATTTAGTCACGCCGGAGCGCGGCTTCAATTTAATGTTGCTAGGCCATAGCGGCCCAAGCGAAATACTTCTGCGTTTAATGCCCAACCAGGGCCTAGATGAGTCGCATTTATTGCGGGAAAATTTGCAGCTTACGCAAAGGGAGGCTGATGTTTTGCTATGGATTAGCCGAGGTAAAACTAATCGTGAAATGGCGCAGATTTTAGAAATCAGCCCGCGCACGATTAATAAACATTTAGAACAAGTGTTTAAAAAATTGCAGGTCGATAATCGCACCTGTGCCGCGAGAGTAGCGTTAGAAATTTTTGCGCAAAAATAGCATCTATTGGGATTATAAATTTCTAACCTACCTCTCGCTGCAATTTGAGCATTAGCGCTGCACAGATTAATTATAAATTAGCAAAACTATCCGCGGACAATAATAGGATAGTGTTTAATTGAGTAACTCTCCTCGAGCAAATAATCAGGATGTGCAGAGGTTCTGTTAATCGGCGGAGCCGTACATTTTTATTAATGAGGGATTGCCAGGGAAATGCCATGCTGTTTGATAGGTTTGCTTGCTGGTTACAAGAATCCGCTGTTTCTCCATCGCTGATCTTTAAATAGCAATTAACAGATGCTGTTTTACTCCTTCTCAAGGCTGGCGCCAATGTTGACCTTTAATGCTGTCTAAAACCACTTTAAAAGCCTTTATTTAGGAGCTGGCAACGACGTGGTTTTGGCATTTTGGCAAGCTGCTATTTATGAAAATCGAAATATGGGTCGGCGCTCTGACTATCGGAGGGTACAAGCCTAAGGCTTAAAAGGGGGGCTGATATGTTTCTGCAATTCGTAAAAGCCTCCCTACGCATGCCTGCTTACTCACCTTGATAGCTAGTTGATTGATGCTATAACTAGAGCGTATGTTTTATCGGGAATCTCCAGACGATTATCTGCACCACGTAGTGAAAACAGTGCTTTTCGGCAAATTTACTTAGTGTTGTGTCGCTGTATACGTTTTCTATGGCTCGCAGCAGATATAACTGCATATAAATATTACTATTATCGCGTTAGGCAATATCTGCTCTGCCAATACTATAAAAATAATGGGAAGATAGAACGCCTTTTTACTGAGTAATTTAATCTACAAAGGCGCATATAAATTAAGGGTAATTCCACACAATATTTTTTTGCGAGATCGAGCGATGACCCTATTTTTGTTAAGGATTTTTAGGTTCTCCAGCAAAGTTTGATCGATATCACGGGTTGTTTCTCTTGCCAATGCAGTTATACGTGCCAGAAATGGGTTTTGGATTTAATTCTTGTTAATGCTTTTGAGTTCCTAGGAGATTTTGTGACGGGCTGAGGTTTACTCTCTGGCTATATAAGGCTGTTAATGGTTGCAAATCCTTGCTCAGAAAATTTTAAAACCTATAGCAGCATTGTTGCGTGTCATCGTTTTTAAATGGTTAGGCGGTAAAGAATATAGCTCTTGCAGCGGCCGAGCACGGCAGATGCAGTAACTATAAAAATGCACACGGTCATTTTATCGAAAGTAACTGTGGGTTCATTGGAATAATAACAATCGCAGAGCAAAATGCGGGGAACACCTAAATGCAATCTCCACCTGATGGCGACAAAGCGCCGGATGATGACACCCTGGAGCTTTTGCGAGCCCACGGGATAATTTTATTAAATGCAGTGCCCTCTGGAATAGTACTGCTTAACGACGCAGGTGTAATTGTTTATTGCAATAGCGAGGCTGCGCGGTTATTCGCTTACGAAATAGATGAGTTACAAGGCAAGCTTGTTGAATGCTTAATACCGCAGGAATATAGGCACAGTCACGTAGGAGTGCGGCAAGAGTATTTTACTCAATCGACACCTAGATTTATGGGCGCGGGCCGCGATCTGTATGGGCAGCGCAAGGATGGCTCTTATTTTCCGGTGGAGATTGGCCTGCGTCCGTTAAAATTTGCGCAAAAGCAATTTGTGTTGGCATCGGTCATGGATATTACCGAGCGCAAAAAAGCTCATGCGCAATTATCCACAGTTATAGATTCCTCCCCCTATGGAAAAATTATTGTTGATAAAACTGGCGCAATTCGCTTGGTTAACCACCGCTGTGTGAGTCTTTTTGGATATTCCCGGGAGGAGTTGCTGGGGCAGCCGATCGAAATGTTATTGCCTGAGCGATATCGTCAAATTCATCAGGTGCATTTACGGAATTTTTTTGCGCAGCCGAGTTTGCGGGCCATGGGCGAAGGGCGGGATTTAACGGGCCGCCATACATCCGGCAGGGAAATACCGATCGAAATTGGCCTTGCGCCTTTAGATTTTGCTGGTGAACTGCATGTTTTGGTCTGCATTACTGATATTACCCACCGCAAACGTTTGGAGTCAGATTTACGCGAGGCGAATGCACAATTAGAGGAATTTACTTATGTCGTATCGCACGATTTAAAATCTCCGATGCGAGGAATTTCTGACCTGACTGAGTGGATTATCGAGGATTTAGGTGAAACTGTCGCACCTGAAGTTACTAATAATTTGCAGCGTATTCAAACCCGCATTCAGCGCATGGAAAATCTAACCGAAGATTTATTAATGTATGCGCGCGCAGCCAAACGTACAAAAGAAATCGGGCAGATTAATCTGCCGGAGTTAGTTGCCGGAATTTTAGAATTAGTAACTTTGCCTGAGCAGGCGAAGGTAACTGTACAGTTAGATGTTGAAGAAATTGTAACTACAAAGGCGCCGTTAGAAACAGTGTTGCGTAATCTAATTAGCAATGCGATTAAACATCATGACGCGCCGGAGCGCTTTCAATTGACAATAAGCAGTGAAGCCTCCGGCAGCTATTTACGTATGCGTGTGTGCGATAACGGGCCGGGTATACCTATTGCCGCACAAGAGCGTGTATTTCGGTTGTTTCAAACATTAAGCGGTTCAGGTACTGCTTTGGGTGGCGTTGGGCTTGCGGTGGCGAAGCGTTTAAGTGAAGCCCATGGCGGCCGTTTAGAAATTGATAATGAAGAAGGTGCGCGCGGGTGTTGTTTTGTATTGTGGTGGCCTCGATTCCTGCGGAGTGATTTCGATGAATAATCCAAAAAATACGCTGTCTATTTTGTTAATAGATGATGACGATGTTGCATTGGAAGCTGTGCAACGAAGTTTGCGCAAGCACAATGTTTTGTATCCCGTCTATACCGCCTGTGATGGTTTAGAGGGGTTGGCGATATTGCGGGAAACTCAAGATGTCATTATCCCAAAACCCTATTTGGTGTTATTGGATTTAAACATGCCGCGCATGAACGGCTTTGAGTTTTTAAATGAGCTTAGGTCTGATGCTTTATTAAAAGAAACCGTGGTGTTTGTATTGACGACATCTAATAACGATACGGATCGTAACAAAGCTTACAATGAAAATATCGCAGGTTACATGGTGAAGTCTGCTGTGGGGCCACAATTTCAAAAACTTGCACTATTGCTTGAACATTATTCTCACGCAATAGTTTTACCTTAAAATTTTGAAGTCCCAGCGAGCCGGGATTGATGGCGAGAACACTATGGTAGCACGACGTTTTTTAGTGGTAGATGATGACGATGTTGATCGAGAAAAGGTCAAACGGTTATTGAAAATATATCCAGCCGTAATTGATGTTGAAGAAGCCGTCAGTGTTAGCGACGCGTTGTTGAAATTAAAGCAAAGCGTTTTCGATTGTCTATTAATTGATTATCGCTTAAGTGATGCGTTGGGCACGGAAATTTTAACCGACCTGCGTGCCTGTGATATGCGCCCGTTGCCAGTAATTGTCATTAGCGGTAATAACAATCCCGATGTAGTAAAAGAAGTTATGCGCGCTGGCGCCCAGGATTGCATCAATAAAAATACCTTAACGGCAGAAATATTATGCAACGCTATTGAAGCTGCGGTTGAGCTGGTAAACGAGCAGTGTGTTACTTGGGATGTTCACAAACGCAATCGCCAATTAGCCGAAGGATTGCCGCAATTGGCCTGGAGTTGTTTGCCTGATGGTAGCTGCGAATATTTAAATCGCCGCTGGTGTGAATATACGGGAATTATGCAATCGGAGCAGCTGGGTTTTGCCTGGTTGAACCAAGTGCATCCAGAAGATCGCGATCGATTTGTGCAAGCTTGGATGACCTCGGTGCGCAGCCATGAGCCTATGTATATTTACCTTCGATTGCGCCGCGAAGACGGCGAATACCGGTGGTTTGATACGCGTGCTCTGCCTGAGCGGGATGAAAAGGGCGAGGTGGTGCGTTGGTTGGGTACTAATTCGGATGTAACCGAATATGAAACTACGCGCCAAGCGCTGGCCGATAGCGAGCGGCGCTTTAGGGCGGCATTTGATTATGCACCGCTAGGCATGGCCATTGTTACCGCAGATGGCCATATTTTACAGGCTAATCCTGCGTTTAATCAGTTGCTGGGTTTTGCCCAGGAACAACAACCTAATCGCCGCCGCATAAATTTATTGGGTTTTAAAATGAAGGATATTTCTCATCCTAGCGATTGGGAAAATGAAGAGCGCAAATTGCGAGAATTGCAAGGCGTGGGCTTGCCGGTTGTGCGTTATGAGAAACGTTATTTAACCAAGGATAACGACGTAATTTTCACCGTAACCAATGTTTCCCTAGTGCAATTATCCGGTGGCGAGAGTTGTTATTTATATCAGGTTGTTGATGTAACCGATCGCAAAACCTATGAAAGCCAATTGATAAACCTTGCTCATCACGATGAATTAACCGGATTGTATAATCGCGTTAAATTATACGAAATGTTCGATTGTTTTTTGCTGAACAGTCAGCGCGCTGCGCAAAATTTTGCCGTGTTATTTATTGATCTGGATAACTTTAAACAGGTCAATGATAGCCTTGGGCATGAGGCTGGTGATCAATTGCTGCGCGTGGTGGCGCGGCGCATGAAAAAATATCTGCGGCAAGATGATTGCGTGGCGCGTTTGGGCGGTGATGAATTTATTATTTTGCTGCGCGATGTGGCAGATAAACAAGCTGTGTGCCGAGTAGTAGAATTATTAATTGAAAAAATAAGCTCACCTATACGCTTGGATGTTGCACTTGTACATGTGGGCATGAGTGCGGGGGTGGCTGTTTATCCGTTCGATGGCGATACAGCACAAACGCTGATGCGTAATGCTGATTCAGCCCTTTACGATGCTAAGGGCCGCGGTCGTGGCTGTTTTCAAGTTTATCGGCCGGAGCTTACCGAAAGCGCAAATTTACGTTTAATGTTAGATGCCGATTTACGCACGGCGATTAATAATGAAGAATTTGAAATTTATTATCAGCCGCTGATTGATATGCATTCGGGCAAGGTTTCATCGCTTGAAGCCTTATTGCGTTGGAATCATCCGAAGAAGGGTTTGTTAGGCCCGGACAGTTTTATTGATTATGCCCATGAAAGCGGCCTTATTTGTCAGATGGGTGATTGGGTAATTGCCAGCGCTTGTGCGCAATTAGCAGCTTGGCGCGATGCGGGCGTGAATGTGGCCGTGAGCATTAATGTATCCGCACGGCAATTTCAGCAGGATTCGTTAATTTCCCGCGTGGCGCATTGTTTAAGTAAATATCATGTAGACCCGCAATATTTAATTATTGAAATTACCGAACAGATTTTTATGGACGAGGCCGAGGCAGTTTTACATCGCGTGCAATCGTTGCGCAATTTAGGTGTAAAAATATCGCTAGATGATTTTGGTACGGGGTATTCGTCGTTAAATTATATAGTGCGGTTTTCACCGGATTATTTAAAAATCGACCGTTCATTTGTCGGCCGTATTGGCGAGCAGGCACAGCATAATGGCGTAGTTGAGGCAATTGTTGGTTTAGGCCGTATCGTGCCTTTAGGGATTGTGGCCGAAGGGGTTGAAACTCAAGCGCAGTATGATTTTCTCATGGCCTGTGGTTGTAATTTCGCGCAGGGTTTTTATTTTTCTGAGCCGCGCTCGGTGGGCGATATTTCCCATTATTTAACCACGCAAGGCGCCTGTGCGGAATTACATTAAAGAAAACGCTATTTTTCAAACGGTCTCGGGCGGTAAGCTCGCGCCGGAGCTTCAGGGGCGTACTTGTACGATTTGAAAACATCTTTTAATGAAAGATTGTTAAAAGTAATTTTGACTGCAGCAGGGGTACGCACCGGTTAATACAAGGCTCAAGCGCAGATATTTTTAGCGCGCAGCCCTGCCGCTAAGGCTTTCCCTTTGCTTCCCCCGGTTAAAACAATACCATGAGCACTTTTGTTGCTAAGGCTGCTCAATGGTAACGTTAACCCCCGCCGCTCGACTCTACGCCTACGCTCGTTTGATGCGGTTGGATAAACCCATCGGATTTTTTTTGCTGCTTTGGCCGGTGTTATGGAGTTTATGGTTAGCAGCTAAAGGCGCGCCCTCAATTGCCAATTTGCTTATTTTTAGTTTAGGTGCGCTGGTTATGCGCTCAGCAGGCTGCGTAATTAACGATTATGCCGACCGCAATTTTGACGGCCAGGTCAGCCGCACGCGGCTGCGCCCTCTTGTACTTGGGCATGTTTCAACGGTCGAAGCGCTGGGTTTATTTGTGGGCTTATGTGCGTTCGCGCTGCTGTTGGTAAGCCTAACTAATCGGCTCACGATGTATTTATCCGTAGGTGCTGTGCTGTTGGCAATTGCCTACCCATTTATGAAGCGTTATACCTACCTGCCGCAGGTCGTGCTCGGGGCTGCGTTCGCTTGGTCCATTCCCATGGCATTTGCGGCTGAAACAGGCAGCGTGCCGCCCCATGCATGGCTTGTGTATACGGCGGTGGTTATGTGGACAACAGCCTATGATACGTTTTACGGCATGGTGGATCGTGAGGAGGATATAAAGATAGGCGTTAAATCCACGGCTATTTTGTTTGCCGAGCAGGATCGCGCTATGACAGGCATGTTACAGGGTCTGTTTTTACTTACGCTTTGGGTTGTAGGCCATAAAATGGCGTTGGGCTGGCCCTATAACCTAGGCTTGCTTGCGGCAGCGCTTTTATCGGCCTATCAGCAATGGTTAATCCGCGAGCGTGAACCCGCCGCCTGTTTTCGCGCTTTTATGCACAACAACTGGGTAGGCATGGTTATTTTCTTAGGTTTGGTGGCTCAATTCGCGCTTGTCATAAAACCGCAATAAAAGGTTTATCTAATCGCAACATTCTTCCACCCCTAAATTAGTTGCGAGTGTATGAGCCTGAGTAAAACGATTTTAATTGTTGACGATGAGCCCGCTATCCGCGACATGCTCCGCGTGGCCCTAGAGATGGCCAATTACCAGGTTTTAGAAGCGGCAGATGCCAAAGCTGCCCACGGTTTAATTGTTGATAACAAGCCGGATTTAATCCTGCTCGATTGGATGATGCCCGGCACCAGCGGCATGGAATTGGCTCGGCGCTTGAAGCGCGATGACCTTACTGCGGCAATTCCTATCATTATGCTCACCGCCAAAGTTGAAGAGGACAATAAAATCCAAGGCTTGGATGCGGGGGCGGACGATTACATCACCAAGCCTTTCTCTCCACGCGAATTAGTCGCGCGCCTAAAAGCTGTGTTAAGGCGAACGGACACACTCACCAGCGGGGACCCGATCAAAGCCTGCGACCTAGTATTAGATCCGGTCAGCCACCGCGTGAGTATTCAAAACCAACCGGTGCAAATGGGGCCTACCGAATACCGCTTGTTAGAGTTCTTTCTTACCCACCAAGAGCGTGTATACAGCCGCAGCCAGTTGTTGGACCACGTGTGGGGCGGCAATGTGTATGTGGAAGAGCGTACGGTGGATGTGCATATTCGCCGCTTGCGCAAGGCCATCGGCCTTGCTGACCACGATCAGTTTATCCAGACGGTGCGCGGTGCGGGTTACCGCTTTTCTCTTAAGCATCTCTCAAGCGAATAGCGTTTATGCCATCTGAAGGTTATCGCACAGAACTATTATTGTTAGCGGGTTTTATTAGTGCGGTTGGATTATTGGGCTATTTGTTCGATGCCACTCTAATTGCGCTGGTAATTGCCCTGACGGTTTATTGCCTGCGCATTGTATTTCAAACCCACCGCTTAGCTCGTTGGGTATACGACGCACGCCGCATCCACAGCGCCGATGATCGCCTGGCAACCGTATGGAGTGATATTGCCGAAGATGTACGCTTTTTAAAAGTGCGCCACGAGCGGGAAAAACAGCGTTTACAGGCCGTCGTTGTGCGCGTGCAAGAGATGACAACTGCGCTCACTGATGGAGTCGTCCTCATTGATAAGCGCGGCAATATGGAATGGTGGAACCAAGCGGCTGGGCACTTGTTCGGTTTTAAAGAAGTGGATCGCGGTCACAAGCTTACGAATATTATTCGCACGCCGCGCTTTGTGCATTACTTTGACGAGGAGGATTACCATCAGCCCCTTGAGCTAAATTCCTCGCGCAAAGAGGATCAGCATCTACAAGTGCAGGTACATCCGTTTGGGCAGGGCGAGCGCTTGGTGGTAGCGCGGGATATCACGCGGGTATTTAAGCTTGAGCTGATGCGCAAGGATTTTGTCGCCAACCTCTCCCATGAATTGCGCACTCCGCTCACCGTCATTAAAGGTTATGTTGAAGCCCTCGGCGATAGCGAGCAGATGCCAGCCCCCTGGCGGCAAGCGTTTAACCAAATGACACAACAGGCCTCGCGCATGAACGCGCTAATTGAAGATTTGATTACGCTTTCGAAACTGGAAACTCAAGAGCGTGAACCCCAGCGGACGGCCATAGAATTAGGACCATTGCTAAGTGCGGTAGTGGAGGACGCCAAAGCCCTTAGCGCCGAGCACGGCCACAGTTTTGTACTGCAGGGCGACTTAACGGCTCGCCTGTTGGGTAATGCCGATGAATTGCGCAGTGCATTTACCAATTTAGTTGTAAACGCCGTTAACTATTCGCCCAGCGGCGGCAAAATAATGGTATCGGTGCAGCGCTCGGCGGCAGGACTGGAAGTCGCTGTAAAAGACAATGGCGTCGGCATAGACCCTAAACATATTCCTCGCTTAACCGAGCGGTTTTACCGAGTGGACCCGAGCCGTTCGGTACTCACCGGAGGCACAGGCCTTGGCCTTGCGATTGTTAAACACATTTTATTGCGCCACGACGCGCAATTGCGCATTAATTCGATGCCGGGTAAAGGCAGTACGTTTTACTGTGAATTTCCTCTCGAGGCGCAGGCGTAATGCGAAAAATTGCCAGTTAAGCGACGATTAAATTTTTAATGGCGAATTTCGCTATTTATTCTGCTCACAAACTTACGTTCTTTGTGAGCAGAAAGTTTTTTATCTCTTGCGAACTAGTCCATTTAAATTAAATTAGTGACTAAATTTTCATTGCATGGTTTAGCGGATAAAAATTTACCTTGATGCCAAACTATAAATATCCACGCATTTTGTAAACCACCGCACTAGGTGCGCGCCCTTACACATAGAAACTTTATGGTTCCAACGCTACTTTTCCTACAGATCAATAAGCTAAATTTTTTACTTTATTCCACCCTATCCCATTACCCCTATACACAGGTGATTGTGGCGCGCTAAGGTACGGCTGATATTTAAATGGGTGGATCTATGCACACAAGCCTTATCACCAGTATTGCGCAGGTAGACGCAGCCATCTGGCAGAGCCTTTGGGCCAGCCGCTACCCGTTTATTCAGCATGAATTTATGCTGTTATTAGAGCGCACTGGCTGTGTCGGCGGCCGCAGCGGTTGGGCGCCTTTGCACATTTTGGTCTGGCAGGATGATCATTTAGTGGCGGCTATGCCGGGGTATATCAAAGCCCATTCTTACGGCGAGTATGTGTTTGATTGGAGCTGGGCGCAGGCCTACGAGCGCCATGGATTAGATTATTACCCTAAATGGATTAACGCCATGCCGTTCACTCCGGCCACAGGCCCACGCATTGCCGTGGCCCCTGGCACTGACCAGCAGGCCGTGGCGCAAGCGCTAAATCAGGCTGAGCGCATGTTGATAGAACAGGGTATGCACAGTCTGCACAGTTTATTTCCCGATGCGCACAGCTTGCCGCATATTCCCGAACACTGGCACACGCGCTGGGGCTGTCAATACCATTGGTTTAATGCTGGCTTCAACAATTGGCAGGACTTTTTAGCCTTGTGCAACAGCCGCAAACGCAAAATGATCGTTAAAGAGCGCCAAAAAGTTGCAGCGTTGAATTTAATTATTGCGGTTAAATCTGGCGCTGATTTATCCGTCCAGGATTGGCAGGCATTTTATCGTTTATATCAAAATACCTACGCCAAACGCAGTGGCCGAGCAGGCTATTTAAACGAAGATTTTTTCACTGGCTTAAAAAATTTATTACCGCAGCAAATTCACCGTGTGGATGTGAGCCGCGAGGGGCAATTAATTGCGTCAGCGCTGTATTTTAGTGATGACACTTGCCTTTATGGCCGTTATTGGGGCTGTACTGAAGAACACGACGGCCTGCATTTTGAAGCCTGTTATTATCAAGGCATAGAATTAGCCATAGCCTTGCATCTGCAGCGGTTTGACCCTGGCGCCCAGGGCGAGCACAAAATTGCCCGCGGCTTTACGCCTATTTTTACCTGCTCAAAACACTTTATTGCCAATCCGGGTTTTAGCGATGCGGTAGCGCGATTTTGCACCGAAGAACAGAGTGAGATTGAGCGCTATATTACAGCAGCGCGCGAATCACTGCCGTTTAAAGAAGGTGTGCCAAGCGTTGATAAATACAGCCTACAAACAATTAAATAGTTGCGCTTCATCCGCCGATATAAAGTGGCCAAAGGTATTTTTTACATGAAACCCATGCTCAATCGTTTAGTCGGCATCGCCTGTTTACTGCTGGCGGTTTATTTTTTGTATCAGGTAGGTCAAGGCATTATTAGCGGTGAAGTGGCAAAGCTTAGTAAGTACGGTCAGGAGATTATTAAAAAAAGCGCGCAGCCGGATCGATTTTGGATCGCTATTGTTTTTTGGAGCATTGGCGCCGGCATATTGGTAGTTACCGGCATTAAAAAATTATTTCGCAGTAATTAGTTGGAAACCACTTAGCCGAACGCAAGGGTTTTTTAAGAAAAGCAACTAAATTCCTTTCTCATCGCGCAAGGCAAATCGCTTGCCTAAGGAGCTGTACTCATATCCAACACCTGTAATGGAAAAACTTATAGACGGCTACAACATTCGATCGCCTATTGATGGGCAGCTTCTTCTGTTGCACCTTCAGTAAACTCTAATTTTTTTACCTATACGTGATGAACCTGGCGGTACTCCGTGAGCCGTCGGTTTAGACTCTCAACAAGTGCTCAGCCCGTTTTATATTCAGTTTGAGCAAGGCTTGCTAGCCCCGAAGCATTTTTGAAAATTATAAAAATAAACACTGTTAAATACAGCGAAAAGCCGTGAGCCTAATTATGAAAAAATACGTGATAGTGATAGGCTATTTATTTTTATTCGGCTGTAGCGGGACGCCAACTGGCGATGGCGCATCTTCAACAAGTTCCTCCAGCACCTCAAGTTCATCCGGTCGCAGCAGCTCCAGCAGCTCATCTTCTACAAGCTCTTCATCCTCTAGCTCATCTTCCAGCAGTTCATCCGGCATGCCGTTAAATTGCGAAATCGGTACAAGTGAAACCCAATGGGCCACGGCCTGCAGTGCACCACCAACCTGTGTATCAGGAGCTTGGCTGGCGCCTAAGGATGGTGGCGAAAACGGCGCGCCTTTGCGTTTAGAAACAGCGCATTTTGCTTTTTATTGGAAAGACGGTACTACAATAACCGATGCCGATGCTAAAACAGCTGGGCAGAGTTTAGAAACTATTTGGGGCAAATATTTTAGCGCGCCAATTAATTTTCCTGAGCCCTATTGCAACAGCGCAAAAAAATGGAAAGCCGCTGTGCATTTTGATAATACTTTTCCGCTTTTAGGCGGCGGCTGGTCGCGCAATGGAATTAATTATGCTGGCATGTGGGTTGGGCCGAATGCGGCAAAAGATCCTTGGGGTTTAGCGCATGAATTTATGCACGGCGTCCAATCTCTAACACCGGGCTTTGCCGAATGTGGCGGCCAAGGGTGCTGGATTTATGAAAGCCACGCCAACTGGATGCCGCATCAAATCTACCGCGACAACGTACACTGTTCAGAAATGCTGGTTAATAGCCCGCATTTACATTATGGCAATACGCGTGATCGCTATTGTAATTGGCAATTTTTTGAATATCTAAAAGATCGCTTTTGCCCGGATGCCATTAACGATATGTGGACATCACAAGCTCCCCAAGGCCAACGCGATCCGTTTCAAAAACTTATGTATGCCAATCGCTGGAGTATTGAAGATTTAAATAATTTATTTGGTGAATGGGCCATGCATAACATTACTTGGGATTACAAAGACCCAGACGGCTCAGATCAAGGTGCGGTGTATCGCAAAAATTATGGAGCAGTTACGCAGACTAATTATTCCCAGCGGCGGTTGCGCTTAACGCAATTGGAAAGTTTAGATACCAACTGGGCGCAATCAAGGCGATTTAATTCACCTTATTATTGGGCGCCGCAGCGCTGGGGTTACAACCTTGTGCGCTTATATCCAGATGCGGGCGCTAAAAATATTAAAGTGAAATTTCGCGGAGTAATGCAGCCAGGCGCTAATGCCGGTTGGCGCTGGGGCTTAGTGGCTACCGATAGTACTATACAAAAGCCGAGATATAGCAGTTTACAATCGGGCAGTGATGGCGAACTAAATTTTTGTTTAAATGCTAATGAACAAGTTTTTTTAATGGTATTAGCCGCGCCCACAGCCTTTGAAAAAATTACCTGGCAACAACCCAGCGACGGAACTCCATATGCGAATATTTACCGTTATCCTTATATGCTCGAGTTTACCAACGCTTGGCCTGAAGGTTTTCGCAACGGTGCGCTCGATCCATGCGCGAACAATTTAGTACGCCATATCAATGGCGGCGGCTGCGCGCCATCTAATACCCCGAGTACGGTTTATGTGGGCCCTTATGCGGCAATAATTTCAGGTACAGTCACCGATAATGCCCGCATTGAAAACCAAGCGATGATTATCAACGGCACTGTTTCATCAAATGCACGTGTGGGCGCATTAACTACGCTAGGTGTTGCCGCCAGTCCGCAACATGCTCAGGCAAGTTTTAACGTAGCGGAAAACGCTACAGTCCTCGCTACATTTTATCCTATGGGTTGGTTTGCAAATAATTCTACGGCCAAAGGATCTGTGCAATTGTTAGGAGATTTAGAGTATTACACGAGTGAGAAAACCTCCGGCGTGTTTTATGGTTTAGTTGATGATGCCGCTAACGGTGTCTCAAGCGTTAAAGAGGTGACGTTGCCGCCGCCATACTCCTGGCGCAATTAGTGGCCGCAGGTGTTTCCCCATCAAAACAAGCTTGCTAAAAGCGAATAAATCTTTCAGCGCCAATCGGCGCTGTTCTAAATTGCTAATGTAAATAAGCGATACCTAAAGATTACTGCCGACAGCAGCAGACTGGTTAACCTGGTCTATTATCAGGTATAGCAAGTTATCTCCTCAGTTAACCATATTTTCTGCATGGGCTTAAAGGCTAAGTGCCGAGGCGATTAGCTGACAGCAGATAGCCCAGTATTAATCAGCAAAAAAGCTGCGCGCTTCGCCGGGCAAGCAAAATAACGATAAAAATAGGTAGAACATCCATACACCAAACAGCTTTTGCCTGCGTGTATTTAAGGCATCTAAAAAAACTGGTGGGCGTAAAAAGCAGCCAGAATTATTAGGCAGAGTGGATTTATCATTTGAGTGTTTAACAAACCATTCATCCGTAGCTCACGATAATCGGTACCAATTATTTTATGTCTACAGGCCAGCGCAAAAATATTAGAGTCGCCTTGTTTACGCCTTATCACGAGGGCTTTTTTTATGGCGAAATAATTAATCATATTCGCCTATTGTGTAAACTAAAAAACTACTCGCTGGATGTAATTGCAACGCATAGTTTCGGTGAATATCAAAGTGAGTTTTGGCTGGCTAATATTGGCGCTGTTATTATTATTCGCAATGCCATCAGCACGCACTTTGCAACTCTGTTAAGCGCTCGTGGTATACCCTGCGTGTCTATCGCCTACGACTATTTTCCTGCGCCGATCAATTTAGTTTGTAGCGATAACCGGCAAGGTGTCCAGCTTGCCTTTGAGCATTTAATCAATAGAGGCCATACGCGTATAGCGTTTATCGGTGATTTAACGCAATACGATTTACGCAAACGTTATGAAGCCTATTGTGAAGAACATACCAACTTTAACCTGCCGCTGGATGAAGAATTATCCTTTTTCTCCAAAAATACCACGTACCTAGGCGGCTTTAACGCGGCCACGGAGTTTATTAAGCGAGATTGTGATGCAACTGCCGTCATAGCAGGTGCAGGTTTGCTGGCAGAGGGATTTAAATCGCGCTTAAACGATATTAGCCCTAGGCTATTTAATTCAATAGAAATAGTAGCTTTTGATGTAATGCCGGTACAAATACTGTCGGACAAGTCTACGGTGGCTATCGATTTAAATTTAATGTTTATTGCGCACAATTGCATAACTATTATTGAGCGGGTGTTAGCAGGGCACGACGTTGAGCATCAAACAAAAGTTGACTGTCGGCTGGTTACTTTGCCAGCATTCGGTGAGGCCACAACAGATGATTTGCCACGCTGTTTAGAGGAGTCGAGCTTTACCAACGCTCCCTATATGAAAAGCCTGATTACCAATATGTACGAGTGGTCGATGGCAATAGCGGCAACGGGGCTTAGTGATGTTATGAGCCTTTCCCCGCTGTTTGATCAGCTGTTAAAAATGGGTTTGTTATTTAGGCTAAGTAAAGATTCCAACGCGGTGGAAACCGCGCGCTTAATTAAAGTATGCAAGCGCCGCGAAACTCTTGTAGTAGATAAATACGATACGGCCAATCAATGCTCGGCAGAACATGCGCAAAACCATTTTGCCGAATATTTCGAGCATGCCGATTATGAATTAACTACGAGCATACCAATTATCGTCAATGGCAAACTATGGGGAATTTTTACTGCCTGTGGATCTAATGAAATAGGTAATAGCCGTAATAATTATCTGGCGCTGCTATGTTGCTTGGATTTATCCATACAATTTTTAACCAAAAATATACTCACAAGTCTTGATGCAGCTGCTGAGAAAAAATCTGTTAGCACAGCTAGAAGTGCAGATAAAATGGGCATCGTACAATGGGATTTTGCTAAGGGTGTTGTCAATTGGAGCGACGAGGCATTATTGTTTTTGGGGCTCACCTCTGCGTTAGAAAAAAATATATATATGCATATGGAGCTTGATGATCGCGTGCATGAGGACGACCAAACCGCTTTGCGCGTGGGCTTATATAAGCTGCATGAGCAGGCAACGCCCTTGCATATCAGCGTACGGATGAAATCAAAAGCCGGCTTATACATCCCAATGAGAATTGATGGCCGTTTAGAATCGGCGAGCCATTTGATGATATTCGAACTTCGGCAAGAGACGGGAACAATGTAAAGCTATGGACGAGCTCATCAGCAATTTATTCGGTTATACGTGGTTGTGGGCAGTCCTATTCTTTGCCACGCTTGGCGTATTGCTTATTTGTATTGCCAAACTGCGCCTTTTACAAAAAGCGGCTGCGCCTCCAGTGAATGAAGAATCAAATGAAGCGCGCGATAAAAATGCTGTGTTGAATTTTTTAGTCGAACAATTCGAAAAAACCAAACGGCTCACAGACAACGTTTATTTTCGGCACGAGCAAATAGATAGGCATGCCTGCTCGTTGCGCAGTGCGTACCTTAAAATCGAAGAAAAGAGCTTAAAAAATCATATCGATGCAAAAGCCTATCATTTGTCTATTAATAAATCGCTGGTTAAGCTGCTGCGCATTATCCGCGATGATGCAAAAAAATCCGTAGAACACGACGCCGTATCAGATAAAACGCTTATAGACGCTCTGCATAGCTCAACATTATCGGCTACAGAAAAAACCCAATTGCGCACGCAGATTGAACAATTTTGTACGCAATTAAAGACAGGCGCAGTAGGAGCTGAATACAAAAAGAACCGCTACAAACAATTATTGGATATGATAAAAAATGTTGACAATACCGAAGAGCGCGTGGCCATGAAAAAGCTGTTGTTGTTGTCGGAATCGGCCGATGACAGCTACAAAAACTATTCTACTTTGTCTGAATCCGTATTTGGCGCAAGTAGTGATATGGCCGCGCTGGAAGGAGCATTGGATATGCCCGGGCGCGAGTTAAGCGTCGATGTGCGCGCAAAACTTGATGCGCTGAATAAAGAAAATATGAAACTCTACTCACAGGTGCAGACGCTGCGACAATGGTCAAACGAGAATAAAAAATTGGCCTATCCAGACGGTTCAAGTTTAACTGCTGCCTCCATTAATGATGTCTCCGAGGAGATAATAGGCAAACATGAAGATGAATTGCGCGCATTAAAGGCCACCGTACGAAATCAGAAAGTTACTATATTTGAGTTAGAAGATGCTATTGACAGTTACCGCAAATCTGAACAGACAAAAGAGCACAAAAATGATTACAACGTTGATTTTAGCGCACTTAACCGCAGGCTCACTGTTACCGAGGGTTTAATTACTGAGCAGGAAAAAAGTGTCGGCCTTGTTAGAAATGAGCTGGTGGCTTTGAATGATGGTCCCGTGCAAGGCGATGATCGCAACGTTTTGATGCAATGTATCGAAAAGCTAAAAAAGGAAATCGACGAGACAAAAGAAGCTTATACTTCCAAAAATGTAGAATTTGACTTTATCAGTGAGCTAATTTCAGTGAGCTCGTTGGAAGATTTATCGCTGCTGATATTTCAGTATTATTGTGATCAAAAATGTGACCCATTTTTGCTGATAAACCACAAGGGTAGAACGATTGAAATGTCAGCCGCAGGATCCCTATCGGTGAAGGACAAAACCATTATTAACGCTATGATGCCGAACGATGCCTCTAAAGATGATGACCGCTTTCAATTACAGTTTCGGTACGCCAATATCGGTGGAATTTTACGCTTTTTGCCCGGCAGTACTGAACATTATGACGCCTGCGAGGGCTTACTGAAAATGGGCAAAATCACTGACGCGTTTATTGAAAAAATTTCTAACGGGCAGAATTTGCGCGGGCTTAAAAAGCAGTTTGAACAGTGCTCAAATGATGCGAAGCAATTGGCGCAATCGGTGGATATATCGTTTGAACAGGTGTGCCAACAGCACCGACAGCTTATTACCAACCATATAGCTCGCGCGCAAAATATGTTGCGGGTAAAAAATGCCACCGCAGCACAGATCGCCTGTCTTAAACAGATTGAAGCCGATATGTTGGACGATATGGTGCCCAATGGAACGGTAAGGATAAAAACTCGTAAAGAATTTTTATCCTTAGTTAAAAAAATGGACGTCTAGCTGAAAATTAGAGCCCTCGGATCTATATAGAAAAATGCACGTTATCGAAGATATAAGTAGCCCCCCGCAGCGCATTAATGAGCATAAAAAAGGCCTTACGGCCTGCAAGTGATTTTTAAATACCCACGCGTGAAGGCAAGCGGGTTTGACATTCGGCACTGGTAGCGGGCAGTGTAGTTTGAGGCTCAAGCCCATTGGCACTGTACCAAACGCGGTAATCATCGTTATTGTCAAAACGCAGTGCTTGGTAGTTTGTGCCGTCGATTGCGCGCGTGCCGACGGATTTCATAATTGCCTGGTATTTAGCACCCAAAAATTCGAACGTTAATAATAGGCTGTAATTGTTTGTTTTATCCGCAGTATTCATCTGGCTCCAAAAGCCTTTAATAAGTTCGCCGCGGGAATTACCCTTGCCGAGCGTGCCATCAGCTTTAGCTTTTTTAATGTATTTTGCGCAGGCTGTGAAGCTGCCAGCGGTAACATTGCTTGTGCCTGCAAAATAAAGTTCAAATTCGATATCTTTTAAATTATTGGGCTTCTGTCCCAAGTCCATATCCGACACGTGAATCTGTTTGCCGCTTACTAAATTTAATGGCG
>DATDJI010000092.1:0-81650 GCA_036520615.1 Cellvibrionaceae bacterium
TATACGCCCAGGCTTTGGCTGCATTTAACCAGGCTATGGCTCCGCGTGGGGACAAACCGTAACTAAAAATGGATTCCTGCCGCGTGGCGGCAACCAGACGTTGTAAATAGTCCAGAAGTGCTGCACTAGCGGAAACATTGCGCACCTGAGCTTGGATTTTTAACAGCGTTTCCTGATTAATAACCGGCTGCATCGACTCCATCGCTTGGCGCGGATTGACGCCTTCAAATAATAAGCGCTCGGATTGAGCCGTCGGATAACCAATGGAAATACGCATTAAAAAACGATCCAATTGCGACTCAGGTAAATTATGTGTGCCGCTTTGACTTAACGGATTTTGCGTAGCAATTACGAAAAAGGGAGAGGGCAATGGACGGGTTTTGCCTTCAATTGTAACCTGCCCTTCTTCCATAGCTTCTAATAATGCGCTTTGGGTTTTTGTGGACGCGCGATTAATTTCATCGGCTAATAAAACCTGAGTAAAAATTGGCCCTGGATGAAATCTAAATACACCCTGTTCACGAACAAATACGGCAACACCCAAAATATCAGACGGTAATAAATCTGCGGTAAATTGCACGCGCTCAAACTTAAGCCCTAACACTCTTGCTAAACAATGCGCTAGGGTTGTTTTACCCATGCCAGGTAAATCCTCAATTAACAAATGACCCTGAGCTAACAGACAGGCCAAAGCCAAACGCACTTGCGTGTCTTTGCCTAATACTATGGTGTTGATCTGCTTAATAATAAGTGCGACGGACATTCCTACATTATTCCTATTGTTGAATAGACATAAGTGTAGCAAGCTAAGGTTTAATCCTCAGCTTTTTACTTAGCACTAACGCTCGTTAGCGCTCAAGCCTTAGATTGTCAAATGAGAGCGCTGAATTTGCAGTTCGTGCTGCCTCCGGCATGCAAAATAAGATTATTTCACCTACTTTGCCTAGCAAAGTCTCACCTTTGGCCGAGCGCCGAGCTATATCGCTCAGCGGCCAATCCAGCCGGTTAAATCCTGGCTGTACTGCAAAGTGCCGTGAGATATCGTGGTGATCGGATTGATTATCGAGCCCTCGCAGGGCAATTCCCACTGTAATAGGGGAACGATCATGCAACCAAACATCAAGAGTTAAGCGAGAAAAGCCCCGCCAATCAGTAGCCAGATCAACTAATGTAACCCCCGGCCAGCGCTCTGGCGGGCAGCCCATATACAATACCTTAGAGTCATGCGCATCGCCTTGAACATGGCCGCGCAGATTCGGCGGCAGATGGGTAAGTTCAAACCAACTACCTTCATGATGATCAATTAAATAGTTGCGCCCCAATTCGTCAAAATTGGTAAGCGTTGGAAAATTACGCCACTGCGCAAAATAACTCAGAGCAATTAACACTGGAATATAAAATGCCGTGGCTGCCAGTGTTAAAAATAAAACACTAAATTTAACCGAACGGCTTTTGACGCCATGAAAAAAGCCTACTGCGCTGATCGAACCAATGAAATCCAGCAGCACATCCTGAGGATCGCAATCTTTACCGATAAAATATTGAATTATTTCAATACCTATACCGACGCTCAGTAAAGATATGACCACCCAATACCAGCGCAGCCCGCGCCACACCAAACAAAAACCCATAACAAAAAATAACACGGTATGTCCGCTATTTTGAAGCGCGCCAACTAAATGCCAATGTCCGGGCAGATCCCAAAACAGCGGCAGCCCTATCCCCAATGCACATATCCCTACGATGATAACTAATCCCACCGGTCTATCCGTGCAAAACAATTTTTTCATGGGAGCGCCTTACACACTTATGCTTCCTTATTAAAATGAATAAGTAAGACCTGATTTGTATTCGGTGTTACTAGCATGGTTGATAATGGGTGGAGTAGCTTCTAGATTTTGTGCAGGTTGACTATCGTGGCGCAAACGGTAAGAGAGATTAAATGCCAGGTGATCAGTCACTTTTGTACTTAGAGTGAGATCAAATAAAATTCGATAATCGGAAAATTCGTCTAAATTAGGCTGGGCATATATGGTATTGACTAATGTCAGCTGCGCATTCATCTGCAGTTTCAATGAATAATAGGCGTTCATGCGCCACAGATCTTGCACATCTGAGTAGGTAATTAAATCGTTAATTTCATGCTCCTTAAAAGCCCCCAATCCCAGCGCACACAGGTAGATATCTGGCTTATAGCCAATAAAATAGCGCAGCCCCGCACCTGCAAGTTCGCGAGATTTTAAATAATCAAATTCTTCACTTTCCCACTGACCGAATACTTCTGTTGCTAATTTTTCACTGACTAAATTGGTCCAACGAATATGCGCAAATTGACTGCGATCATCGCGCACGTGGTTTGTCTCGCCATAATCCTGTGCTAACAGCAACAACAATATTGTATCCTCGTTGCGATAGTTTAAGCGGCCACCCCCTGTATAAGCTTGTTTTTGTTGGTTGCCCTTTTTACCTTCCACCGAGAGACCTAAAGCACCGGAAAACCCCTCATCAGGCAGGCGCGGTTTATCGGCCTCGACATTAGAAATGGCCAATGTAGAGCTATTAAAAAATATACAAACAAAAAAAATTAAAAAAACAGAAATTAACCGCATAGAAATAAGGGCCTCAACGGATATTTATTGGAAATAAAGCAAGCACAGCACACTGCGCCTGAGCAGTATAGTTACAAGGGTATAATAACAAAATAGCGGCTAGCGATCAGCTAGGTAACAAATAGAGACAATCAACACGTAACGATTTTTTGAGAATTTATCCATGCAGCCTCTAAAGCTAGGCGGCGCTGTTTGAGCAAGGTAATTTTCAAAAAATAGAAACGACAGCATGATACAGGAGGTGCAACTCCAGGGAAGTGGGATGTAGTATTTCCTCTAAAATGAAATCGAGAGCAAAGCAAGAACTTTTGACGAGTTTACACGTGGTAAATGAGCAGAGTTTGTATATTAAAGTCGCTACAGCTATTAAGGCATTTTCTAAAATACCTCAATTTAATATGCATACTACCAGCGCTCAATATCGATATGAATTAGCGGCGCAGAATTACCCAAGAATCCTCAGCATAATAAAAACCGTTCGCGTAATAAACAGCACGCATCGTTAATTGTTTTTTATTAAAAGAAATAGAATATTCCGCCTCTCGCAACAGCGATATTTTATCGCCTGGAGTAGCATTGGCGCGCAGTTTTTGCTGCAGGTGAAATGTGCCGTCGGCGGAGAACGCAAAATCTACCGTAGGCGAGCGACCTAAAAATTCCATGCGCTCAGTTTTAACAATTTTCTCTTTATTATCGGTTGTCTCTAAAATGAATTGAACCGCATCGCCCTGCACAACTATCGCGCCTTTCACACTTGCCTTAGTGGATTTTACAAGAGGTTTATGTACCGTACCGCTGCATTCTTCATGCTGCAAATTGCCGGTGACGCGTCCTGAGAAGGCTTGCGCTTGTGTTAAAAATTGATTTTTACCCTGGATAGATGCGGGCGCTACAGTATTAATTTGCCAATAGGAATCGCCTTGCTCAGCAAGCCTTGGGCTTTTACTAAAACAATCCACTGAGGCGAATACAGAGCCTGAAGCAACAGATATACACGCAATAATTAAGCGGACTAACACAGTCATAAAATTCTCGATAAAGGATTAGAGTTCGACGCCGATGCGATCGCCATCGTAGATCAATTCAAGTTGTTCTAAGCAATCAAGCGTTGAGGCAAGCGGGCCTTGAGCTTTACCAGTGACTAAATCAAACGCTATTCCATGAGCTTTGCAACGAATAACGCCGCGTTGTACATCGGCATTGGCCAATGGCGCGTCCATATGGGGGCAGCGATTTTCCACCAAAAACACCCGCCCTTCATCTTGTAATAGTAAAAAGGATTTCCCGGCCACTATATGCAGTTGGCGCATGCCATCGTGTAAATCGATTAATTTTGCCAAAGGGTAGAACATACCCAACTCCCCTGCTCAGGCTAAAACGCTAATACTAACTAAGCCTAGTCGCCACAGCTAGGAATTCATCTTAACTGCAGCATGAGTCTGTGCGAAAATAGCCGTTTTGCAGGACACTGCCCGCTGTGCTCCCACCAAACACCCAATGCATTCACGTACCCTACCCTGCAAACAGCCAAGAGTATGCACAGCTATTTGCAGATTGGCAGGGATTTATTTGGTTAGATTCAGGCATTCGCCGTGAATATTGTAGCCAGTTTGACCTAATAACTGCCCGCCCCGAACAAGCCTTGTGCGCCCATACGCCGGATCAAGTTCAGCTTTTCCATAACGACCAATGCCAGAGCTTAACTAGGCATGCCGCAGCTGACTGGTGCGAACACTGGATAAAACCATCGCTAGATGATGCTTGCGCTGATCTGCCGTTTAACGGTGGGCTCATCGGTTATATTGGTTACGAATGGATGCACTCAACATTTAAATTGCCGGTTAATAACATCTATAAAACACCGCTGTTGTATTTAGGCGTTTATGAATGGGCGTTAATTATCGACCACATAAAAAAATCAGCTTTTTTTGTATTTACCGCACAGCTGCCAGAAATCAAACGCGCAGATATTCTCAAGCAGTTTAATTCGCCCCCCAAAGCGATAGGATTCTTTAATTGCTCGGCGTTTAAACCCACTACGAACAAAGTACATTACCTCAATGATGTGCAAACCATTTTAGATTACATCTATGCAGGCGATTGTTACCAAGTCAATTATTCGCAAGCATTTACGGCAGATTTTTCAGGCGATGCCTTTGCAGCCTATTGCAGGTTACGCGCTGGCTGCCCAGGGCCTTTTAGTGCATTTATAAAAACTGATGTCGGTGCAATTTTAAGTTTATCACCGGAACAATTTATAGAAATTGACAATCGACAAGCCACCAGCCGCCCCATAAAAGGCACGGCCGCTCGCAGTAACGACCCCTACATGGATACAGACGCAGCCGAACAACTACGGCAGAGCAATAAAAACCGTGCTGAAAATCTCATGATTGTGGATTTAATACGCAACGATTTCAGCAAAAATTGTGAACCTGGCAGCGTAAAAGTAGGGGAATTATTTGGTTTATATAGTTTTACCAACGTGCACCATTTAATTAGCCAAATTAATGCCGTTCTCAAATCGCACGTCAGCCATTGGCAATTTGTAATGGACGCCTTTCCCGGCGGATCAATTACCGGCGCTCCCAAAAAACGCGCGATGGAAATTATCGACGAACTCGAGCCCCATCAGAGGCATATTTACTGTGGCAGTATTGGTTTTTTCAGCCGTAATGGACAAACCCGCACCAATATCGCCATTCGCACATTGTTAATAGAAAACCGACAAATTACGCTTTGGGGCGGCGGGGGCATAGTAGCGGATTCTATAGCCGAGGATGAATACCGCGAATCGCTGGATAAAATTGATGTTTTTAAGTCGATATTATTTGGCGCTTCCCGACAATAATTTTATTGCGGTAGATCGCAGCTAATTTTAGCAAGTAAGCTTGCCCAGATTTTTGTGCCAGGCACAATTGATTTGTGCCCAAAAATAATCTGCAAGTGCAGGCGTATTAAAACAGCGGTTACTACCAATAGTTTGCGCTTCGAATATCGTTACCGCTGGAACAATAGGCTACGAATTTCATACCTATAACCGTGCCTGCGGGCAAAATCGTCGTCATAAGGACAAATTCGTGTGCCGCTTCTCACAATGATAAGCGGTGGCTCATCATGAGAATTATGCATGCTAAACTAGACAAAAATTTAATTTTAGCTAAGTACGACATACACGATGACCCAGCACCTGAGCCTCTCACCCGCAGCCGCCAGCTACCTTCAATGCCTTGGCCTAAATATTAAAGACGCCCGCAAGGCGCGCAAATGGTCGCAGGCGGAGGTGGCAGAGCGTGCGCTGATGTCACGCTTAACCTATGCCCAAATCGAAAAAGGTGCGCCCCAGGTGCAAATGGGTTTATACCTGCGGGTTTTAGATTTATTTGGTTTAGCTGAGCCCATTCGTCATATCGCGGCACCGCATCTGGACGAAGAAGGCCGGCGTTTGCGAGCAAGCAAAAATAAGGCGCGGTAAATTGAATTATTTTACTGTTTGGGCGCGCGGGCAAAACTCACTCTGGTACGAAGCGGGTAAATTAGAGTTCGGCAGCGGTAGTTTTGCATTTCGTTATATGGACGCTTGGCTGGCAAATAGCTGGACGTACAGCTTAGATCCCGTTCACTTACCATTGGCGCCGGCAATTTATTATGCGCGCAATCAGCAAGAATTATTGCCTCTATTTAAACAACTTTTGCCGCAAGGTTGGGCGGCAGAATTATTCGCGGTGCGGCAAAAAGCCTCTGCAAATAGAACCTTAATTAGCCAATTTAAACAGCTGCCCGAAAGCTTAAACTCTGTTCGTTTAACACTTGCAGGCGCCCAATTAAATGAGTTGATATTGCCATCTTGGGAGGAAATGGAGCTTTATTGCCAAATGGCAAAAACGCAAAGCCCCCAGGATTGGCCGATAGCGCGTTATTTAGCGGTATTATCCGGCGGCTGTTGGCAAGGCAGCCGCCCCAAAATTACTCTACAAGGCGCACCTAATCTGTGGCTTGCCAAATGGCAAATAGCTGGGGATAAAATAAATTGGCCGCAGGTGGAATATGCAAGCATGCAATTAATGCAGCAAGCAGGCTTTTCTGTGCCGAGCCGCCATTTAATTCCATTAGAGAATTCAGTTTGGGTATATTTAATCGAGCGTTTTGATCAGCACAAACAGGCGCCTTGTTATTTTGTACCCGCTAGCGTTCTACTAAATCCACAACAGTCAATGGCAAACAATTTCGATGCACGTGAGGATCCTACCAGTTATATTGCATTTGCTCGCTGCCTACGCAAATATTCAAGCCAGGCTAAAACAGATTTAATTGACTTATTTCGCCGCATGTTGGCAAATCTATTATTGAATAACACGCAAGATACACTTTCTAAACTCGGTTTAGTCTATACCATTAAAACTCAGCAATGGCGTTTAAGCCCTTGCTTTGGCATTCGCCCAAGCATCGAAGCATCAGGTTTACACTCTATGGCAATGGGCAGCGAGGGTCGCATAGGCTCATTAAAAAATGCACTGTCGCTTGCAAAAGAATTCGGCCTCAACAGCGCACAAGCTGAGGCAATTTTAGCCGAACTAAAAGAAGCATTAGCAGCCTGGAATGAAGTGTTTGATCATTGCGGTGTAAGTGGAATCGACCGGCAACTAATTGGCTCTGCGCTTAAATATTTTTAAACGTTTCTCTTCGCCGAGATTCACCCTGCATGCAGTAAGCAAGGCTTTTTCTTTAAATCCGCTATTTGACACAAAAGCGCATCATAAAATGAAAATAATTGCTGCTTTGACACAACGGCAACCAATTATCGATAGCAAATTTTGCCATAACAATTGACTGACCTTTTCGCTATTTTTCCAACATTTGCAGCCGCGATGTCGCTTAGATAAATTCCATCTGACGGGCAGACTAAATCGGGTAGTTAAAGCCAATTTTTTCAGTTGCGCCCTAGCAATAAAGGGATAAATCAGTTATTTTCCACCTCCTGAGTTCGCTTATTTATTTGCCTCTTCAACATTATGGATTCTCTATGAAAATCGTTTCTGCCAAAGTGATAGTCACCTGTCCAGGACGCAATTTTGTCACTATTAAAATCATGACCGATCAGGGCATATATGGAATTGGCGACGCGACCCTCAATGGCCGCGAAAAAGCTGTTGTATCCTGCCTGGAAGATTATTTAATTCCTCAATTAATAGGCCGTGATGCTCAGCGCATTGAGGATATCTGGCAATATTTTTATAAGGGCGTGTATTGGCGGCGTGGGGCCATCGGCATGACTGCATTGGCAGCCATAGATACAGCCCTTTGGGATATAAAAGCTAAAGCGGCCAATATGCCGCTGTACCAATTACTCGGCGGCCGCAGCCGCGACCATATAATGGTCTATACCCACGCCAACGGCAAAAATCTCGAAGATACTTTATTGGCCGTACAAAAAGCCAAAGACAAAGGTTATCAAGCTATTCGCGTACAATGCGGCATACCGGGAATTAGCAAAACCTATGGTGTGGCAAAAGGCGCAAATAGTTATGAACCTGCGGACGCAGATTTACCCTCAGAAGAAGTTTGGTCTACGCGTAAATATTTAGACTATATTCCCCAAGTATTTGCCGCTGTGCGCAAAGAATTTGGCAATGATATTCATTTATTACATGATGTACACCATCGCCTAACCCCCATTGAAGCAGCTCGGCTAGGCAAAGAGCTGGAACCCTACCATTTATTCTGGATGGAGGATGCAGTTCCGGCGGAAAACCAAGCCGCATTTAAATTAATTCGCGAGCACACAACTACGCCACTTGCTGTAGGGGAAATTTTCAACAGTATTCACGACTGCCGCGAATTAATTCAAAATCAATGGGTCGACTATATTCGCTCAACGGTTGTTCATGCAGGCGGCATCACTCATTTACGCCGCATCGCTGATTTTGCCGCACTTTATCATGTGCGTACCGGCTGCCACGGGGCTACAGATTTATCACCCGTATGCATGGGCGCTGCATTACATTTTGATTATTGGGTGCCCAATTTTGGCATTCAAGAACATATGGCGCACAGTGAGCAAATGGAATCGGTATTTACCCGCGCTTATGAATTTAATAACGGTTTTTTTACACCGGGCGAATTGCCTGGTCATGGTGTGGATATCAATGAATCTGAAGCCGCACGCTACCCCTATAAACGTGCTTGTTTGCCGGTAAATCGCTTGGAAGACGGCACCTTATGGGATTGGTAGTTTTACCTATAAATCTGTGCGCATGGACGCGCAACTGTTATCAACCATTGAACTAAATCGCCTTAAATAATAACTTTTTCGAGGTTATTTAAATTAAGTGCTAATTTTGACTTTTTCAAAACCCCGCGGCATGAAAATCCGCGACGAAATTACACGATCGTATTTGTGCGCTTCTTAAAGGGAAAGACTTAGCTTAACCAGAGGTTTTTCAGCTTTTCTAAAAATGCACACTTGTACGCTAATCGCGCATACCCGATAAAAATTCATCTCGATCGACTATAGCGCCGCGATGCTGAATTACAATTCGCGCACAGCGGCTACCGTAACCCGCAGCAATTGCCGGGCTAATATTATTAAATCGTGAATATAAATAACCGGCATTAAAGCTATCACCCGCAGCGGTAGTATCAACTACGTCTGCAACCGCAGGCACAGGCACCTCACCCGTTGTATATTCTGTTTGCGTAGTTCGGCAAGCAATACGCACAGGGTTTGGCCCACATTTTAATACCACCTCCAATACGCCCGCAGCTTTACAGCGTTGCAGTACTTGGTTAAATTCGGCATTACCCCACAGGCGCGCGTAATCATCATCAGTTAACAGTGCAATGTCGGCACATTCAAGAGCACTTTGCATAGCCACTTGTGCGTGATTTTGACTCTGCCACAAGGCTTGGCGATAATTATTATCGAATATTACGTGTCCACCATTGCGGCGATATTCCGTGAGTAACGCAAATAATATTGCTCGCGCTTGCTCAGTTAAAATCGCCAAGGTAATGCCGCTAAAATATACGTTGGAAGCATTTTTCAGTTGAAGCTTAAATGCATTTAATGAGGCTTCATCGGCGAACATTTCCCGCGCGGGGGATTGGTTACGCCAAAAAGTAAAATTGCGCTCGCCATTGGCTTGATTGGCAATCATATATAAACCGGGAGTGCGCCCGGCAACATATTCAACACCCGCACAATTAAGGCCTTCGGCGCTCATCGTAGCAACAGCTTGTTGACTATAAGGGTCATCCCCCAAACGAGTAAAATACGCTACCGACGCACCCAACCGCGCCAAATAAATTGCCGTGTTATAGGTATCCCCAGCAAAACCAAGCGTCATTAGATTTTTTTTACCGCCCGCACCGGCTGGTGCCAACTCAACCATCACCTCGCCCACTGAAAGAATCTGCACGATTCATAACCTCTAATAAATTTTTAATTGCCAAACAATTACGCTTGCCCTAGCAAACTACCCGTTATTATCCCGGTTCTGGCAGTGTGTGCAAAGCCAATTATTAAAGCCTGCGTTAAAAACTCCGGAACAGCGAGGCGAGCGCAACGATTTTGATAATTCTCGACCATTATTAATCAATTTAATCCGCCCGCCGGTTCTGGATTGCACAAAACTGCGGTATTATCCGCTGCTTTCATATCACTAATTTTGTTTTCATTTATTGGTGACTCTGCCAGTTTCAGCCTTTGCTAATAGGTGATGGTTCTATGAATTCCCAAGCTGCACAAACCTTGTCATTAAATCCAGACCGATTATTTTCATCTGATCCAGTGCAACGAGATATAGCTCGGCGCTTATACCAAAGCATTAAAGATTTGCCCATTGTTAGTCCGCATGGTCATACCGATCCTAGCTGGTTTGCCGATAATGCACCCTTTAGTAATGCAAGTGAATTGTTGATCCGCCCGGATCATTATGTATTTAGAATGCTCTACAGCGTGGGTATTCCGCTTGAAGCACTTGGCATTAATGCAAAAGACGGCACATCAGTAGAAACGGATGCAAGAAAAATTTGGCGTCTACTGGCCGATCATTATTATTTGTTTCGCGGCACACCTTCGCGTATGTGGCTGGATCACGTATTTCAATATGTCTTCGGTTTAGATATTTGCTTAACGCCTGCAACTGCAGATATTTATTTTGACCACATCAATGCAAAACTTGCTACGCCCGAATTTCTACCTCGCGCGCTGTTTGAACGTTTTAATATTGAATGCCTTGCTACCACCGAATCGCCACTTGATGATTTACGCCATCACCAAAAAATTCAAGCCAGCGGCTGGAAGGGTCGTGTAATTACCTCCTTCCGCCCGGACCCAGTAATGGATCCTGATTTTGAAGGTTTTTTACCTAACCTTAAGCAATTGGCTGAACTTACTCGCGAAGATACGTTTAATTTTAATGGCTATTTAAATGCATTGCGTCAGCGTCGTGAATACTTTCGTACACTAGGCGCTACCGCAAGCGATCACGGTCATGCCACTGCATTAACTGCTAATCTCAGCCGCAGCGAAACCGAAGCGTTATTTGCACTTGCAATCGAGGGAAAATGTACACCACAGCAGGCAGAATTATTTCGCGCGCAAATGTTAACGGAAATGGCGGCTATGAGTTTGGATGACGGCCTGGTTATGCAGATTCACCCCGGTTCGTTCCGCAATCACAACGCTAATGTATTTTCCCGTTTTGGTCGCGACAAAGGGGCAGACATTCCTACTTCAACAAATTTCGTCCAGGCGTTGAAACCTTTATTGGATAAGTTTGGTGGCGAAGCCAATTTATCCATCATTTTATTTACCTTGGATGAAACCGCTTATAGCCGTGAACTCGCCCCCTTAGCTGGGCATTATCCATGTTTAAAACTAGGCCCGGCCTGGTGGTTTCACGATAGCCCGGAAGGCATGCGCCGCTTTCGCGAACAAACAACCGAAACTGCTGGTTTTTATAATACTGTTGGCTTTAACGACGATACTCGGGCATTTTTATCTATCCCTGCGCGGCACGATGTGGCGCGACGAATGGATTGTGTATTTTTGGCGCAACTGGTTGCAGAGCATCGTATCGGCGAAGATGAAGCCCATGAATTAGCAGTAGATTTAACCTATAACCTGGTTAAAAAAGCTTACAAACTTTAATTTTATTTGCGCTGACTTTTTAATTCTAACCGTGCTTACTCGCAATTCTGAGACAATTCATGCAACGACTTAATGCCGAACTTTTACCCACTATTACCTGTGTAAAACCTGCCTATAACCGCACCACGTTAAAACCCGGCATAGTGCATTTGGGTATTGGCGCTTTTCATCGTGCGCACCAAGCATTTTACACTGATGCCGTGATGAATTTAAGCGGTGGAGATTGGGGCATTATTGGTTGCAGTCTGCGCTCAGATGCAGTTAAACACCAACTCGAACCGCAAAATGGGCTCTATACAGTGCTTGAGCGCGGCACCGAAAATACGCCGCAGATAATCGGCTCTGTAATACAGGTATTAGTTGGTCCCCAAAACCCAGCAGCGATTATTGCAGCGATTGCGTTACCCAGTGTTAAATTAGTAACTCTTACGATTACGGAAAAAGGCTATTGCCACCTACCCTCCTCCGGTACGTTAAATTATGACCATGCCGATATTCAACACGATATCGATAATATTAATAGCCCAAAATCTGCACCGGGTTTTTTAATAGCAGGTTTATTGCAGCGCTTTTTAAATAATCTCGAACCAATCAGTATTCTAAGCTGCGACAACTTACCCCATAACGGAGCAGTTACCCGCGCAGTAGTTATTGACTTAGCTAAACAAATAAATCCTGAGCTTGCTCAGTGGATTACAGACACTATTAAATTCCCCGGCACTATGGTCGATCGTATTGTGCCCGCCACCACCAAAGCTGATGTGCAATGGCTGGAGAATAATATGGGCTATCACGATGAGGGTTTAGTCGTTGCCGAGCCTTTTAATCAATGGGTTATTGAAGATAATTTTTGCAACCAACGGCCAGCGTGGGAAAAGGTAGGTGCGCTGCTAGTAAAGGATGTTGCTGCCTACGAAACCATGAAATTGCGCTTGTTAAATGGTAGCCACAGCCTACTTGCCTACGCAGGCTTTATGGCAGGTTACGAGACAATTTATCAAGTGATGCAGGACCCTGCTTTTGTGGCATTAACGCGTAAATTTATGGCCAGCGCAGCGAGCACATTAGATGTGCCGCAGAATTTTGATTTAATTCACTATCAGCAACAATTAATTGAGCGCTTTAGCAACCCCGGTTTACAACACCGTACCGCGCAAATCGCTATGGACGGCTCACAAAAAATACCGCAACGCTGGTTAAATAGTTTGCGTGATTTAGTAAATAATGGCGCCAATACCGAATTATTTACTTTTGCGCTGGCTGCGTGGATGCGTTATTTACACGGTGTGCATGAGAACGGGCAGATCATTTCTGTGTCAGATCCTCTTGCCGGGCCTTTAATGAAAATTGTGCAAGAAAATATTGATCAGTATCCTGCAATCGTTAAAGCATTTTTTGCATTTGAGCCAGTGTTTAGCACTGATCTGCGCATTAATACACTACTTATAGCCGATACAAGTAAGTGGCTAAGCCTTATCCATGAAGTCGGCATGAAACAAGCAGTTGTACATTTTCTTGCTAATACTTAATAGATATAATTTGTATAAGTGCGGAAATTCAGCCGTAGAAATTCTCTGCTAATTTCTCAGAGGTAATTTTGCGATGCGTATAAATATCAAACCGACAGGATTTCCCTTCCAACGTTAAATTTACGCGTGCGTCTGATAAAGCAGGTGCTAGGCGTGGACGTTTCACCACTACACGGCACCAGGCTTTTTTCAGTGCCTGTGTAAAGAGTTCTGCACTGTCATCATCCTTACCAATCAACGTATGAAATAACTGCATTTCTTTTTTAACTGCTGCAGTTTTTTGCCGTTCGGGGAACATTGGGTCAAGGTACACAACCGGATAAAATCCAGCGTAGGACTGTAAATACTCAATGCTGTTGCCGGGTATTAATTCGATTCGCCGCACAATTTCTAATAATTCCGCATCAAATTGTTCCGCATATAAACGCGCACGGATTAAAGCATCAGCTAATAGCACATAAGCAACTGGTGAGCGCTCCATCAACGTAACTTTGCAGCCCAGACAAGCCAGTACAAAACTATCGCCACCTAAACCTGCCGTAGCGTCAAAAACATGCGGCGCGAGCTTGCCAATGAGGCCCACGGCTTTGGCAATCATTTGCCCTTGGCCGCCACCGAACTTGCGCCTATGCGCAGCCCCGCCAGCGGTAAAATCTAATTTTAACGGTTTATAATTGGCGTGTTCACAGGCGTGCAACTGTACACCCTGCTCACTAAATTCCACGATATAGGCACAATTTAACGGCATTGATGTTTGTATAGGTGTATTTAATTGATCGCTACAATAAAGAGATAAATCACAAGTAGCTGGCTTGTTTAACCACAGGCCGACATTAGAAGAACTATTAAAAAAACTATTAGCAGAACTCATTGTGCAGCGAAATGCTCACGGGCGTAGGCAACTCGCTCTAAATTCGTATAGCGGTCGATTTTTTTTAATTGTTCTACTGCCTGTAAACGCGGTAACAAACCAGCTTTATTGGCTATTTGAATTGATAAACCCGGCCGGGCATTAAGCTCTAATAATAATGGCCCCAGTTCGCGATCTAAAACTAAATCCACGCCTAAATAGCCTAAACCGGTCATATCATAACAGCCGCAGGCGAGCTCTAATAACTCTTGCCAAGCGGGGACCTGCAGAGCAGATAATTCTTGTTGTGTATCTGGATGTACTTTTATATTTACACCATTTTGAATGGCATTGACTGCAGCGCCAGTTTTAATATCAATGCCTACACCAACTGCACCTTGGTGTAAATTAGCTTTGCCGCCGGAAGCTTTACAAGAAAGACGCATCATCGCCATAACCGGAAAACCGCAAAACACAATTACACGCAGATCGGGCACACCTTCGTAGGTAAACGCTTGCATGCGCTCATCCGCATGAATAAGTGTTTCAATTAAAGCGATATCAGGCTTGCCACCTAAGGAAAATAATCCAGCCAAAATATTGGAAATATGCCGCTGCAAATTTTCAGTACTGACTACTTGCCCATTGGCTTTGATAAATCCGCGCTCATCGCGGCCGGTAATAACAATAATGCCTTTACCTCCGGAGCCCTTGCAGGGTTTTATGCAAAACCCAGTGAGGGAATTAACCAGAGATTCGAGCAAAATAATATCGTGCTGGTATTCAATAGCCCCCACAAGGCTCGGCACACGTATTGAATATTCTTCTGCTAGGCGTTTGGTTTCTAATTTATTATCCACTAGAGGATACAAATGCCGAGGGTTATACCGGGCAATGTACGAATGGTTGCGACGGTTCATACCCAATAAACCTTGCCGGCTTAATTGGCCATAGGCGGTGCGGCCCCAAAGCTTGGCAAGTGCAGCAAACATTAGGATTGCCGCTCAACAAACGGTTTAAAACGGCGCAATTCAGTTAAGCGATAACCGGTGTAATTACCACACAATAAAACCGCAGCCATAAATACAAACTGCAAACCTAAAAAATTAAAGGTTAAGTGGCGTACTAGATTATTGCTCATAACTGCATAGGCCAACACTGCAACAAACAAACTACCGCCCACTTGCGCAAGCACTTCGCTCGGGCCCTCTTCTTCCCACAAAATCGAAATGCGCTCAATGGTCCAACTTAAAATAATCATAGGGAAAAAGGTAATCTTTAAGCCTTCGGTGAGGCCTAAGCGATAAGCTAAGATGGCAAATATGGCGATTAGAATAATTACCGTAATAATTACGGCCGAAATCCGCGCCACTAATAAAAGATTATGACGAGATAAATAAGAGCGAATAACCAAACCTACGCCCACAATTAAACTAAAACCAATTAAGCCGGGCACCAGATTGGTTTGAATAAATGCCATAGCAATTAATACCGGCATAAATGTACCTGAGGTGCGAATACCCACTAAAATGCGCAAAAACACCACAATCATGACGCCCATAGGTATGAGCAATATGCCTTTAAACAGCGCCTGGTCTTCCAGCGGCAAAGAGTGCACGGAAAAATCCAATAAATTGCGCTCGGAAAGATTTTTCTCCCGCAATACTCGGCTAACCGGCACTTCCTGTTTAATAATAGAAAAATGCACCTTCGAGCGCGAACCGCCGGATAAATCTAATAAGGCGCCGGCATGAGCCTGCCAAATGAGTTGATTGGTGTGTTGCCCTTGCTCAGCAGTTTCAATATTAAAAAGCTGATAGCGATCGTTTTCAAATACTTGTAAAACGCTGGTTAGACTTTGGCGCCTGCGGCCATCTTCTAAATTGAGTACTAAGACTTCCCGCGCGGGCACTCCAGCTTGATTGAGCAAATCCACCAACCAAACGACACGTTTTTGCGAATGATTTAATAACTGCGCCAGCTGAGTTTGCGTATTAAATTCATTAATTAATTCCCGCGCGAGCGTATAGGCATCGGCTGAACGTGAGCGTGCGCGATCTAATAATTCTTTAGCAGCAGCAGCTTGCGGGCCGGTATGGGAGACCAACCGCAACGCGGGTGGCAGCGCCTGATTCCCACCAAGTGATTCGGGTTTAGCCACCATATCCACCTGGTAATAAAGGGTTTGCTGACCGGACGCCTGGCGAATTGACCACTCCGCCCGGCGCGCACCGCCTTCATCTACAAATGCCAAGCCAAATCCAGGGCTTGCCGTGCGTTCACTTAAGCGCTCAAACCCGGGTTGATCATCGGGCGTCGCAAACGAGGCTTTTACCGGTGCATCCTGGCTTTCAAATTCCACTTTTGCCTCGATAGACCAAATCGTACGCTGCTCGCCGGGTAACCATGGCACTTCAAAATTAACGTGTCGGTAAACACTCAGCGCGACGCCCAATATTAATAAGAGTACGGCAAGTACATAGACGGATGAGGGGCCGGTCTTCATGGTTTAGCCTTGACTTCAAGAGGCTGGGTAAATTTCAGCGATACATCAACTACAGCAACATCTTGTAAAAATCGGCGTCCGAGCAAAATGGGGTAATTCATTTCGGCGCGATTGGTCAGGGTAAAATCCACTTCATCTTCCATATGGCCCAAGCGCATACGCAAGCGCACCACTGGACGAGCGTCTAATTCTTCCGCCGAGGCTTGGCGAATCTTCGCATTGCGCGCCAAAGGAGCCTCAAACTCCTGCTCTTTTGCGTTAATACCCTGCTCGCCTTCGGCGTTTACCTGCATCGTAAAGCGCACCCAATTTTTACCGTCGCGCTCGAAGCGTTGGATTTTAGTTGCGTGAATAGACGATAGAGTCGCGCCTGTATCCACGCGAGCTTTAAGCCTTTTATTTAGGGCTTCAATCCACACCCACTCCACACGGCCGATAATTAATTTGGACGAATCCTTGTTGGGCTCGGGTTCTGGCTTGGTTTCTTTACGGCTTTTTTTACTGGGCGGTTCGGTCGCGCTCGCAAGAGTCGTCATACTCGCAGGGGCGGGTGAATTATTTAAACTGAGGGTACTTAACTGCATGTTAGTCATGCGCACCTGCCCGGCCATATCGGCCAGAGCCTGGGCGACTTCTGTTTGCTGCTGGACCAGCTGACTAATGTGCTCAGACTGGGTTTTAATTGCTTGTTCTTGATTGGAAAGCGCCTGGGCTTGGTGCACCTGCCCCTCAGTCAACTGATTTATTTTGACATCGTTGGCCGCACAGCCGCAGTTCGACAGCAATAACAGGCTTAACAAGGTGGCAAGAAATATATGTGTCACTTACGATACCTAGGCATTTTGCAGCCAGAAAAGTGGGCCAAATACGGCCTTTTAGGGCGCGGCAGTATAGAATGCCCCTGCCAAGCTGTGAACCGCCATCACTTATTATTTAGGTAATGCACAACGCTAAGTCTGCCCAATCACGTTTTTTTTAGGTGTTGCGCAGGTTCGCAATCGCGGCAAGCGAGTTTATACGTTCGCGCCATCAGTATCTTATTCCTGTGGAGAATTTTTACAGCTATGCCCAAACCTCTTTTAGCGGTTATTTTCGATCACGACGGTACGTTGGTCGATTCCGAACCCGTCCATCACCGCTGCTGGCAAGAAGCCATAGCACCCTATGGTGCACACTTTGCGCTGCATGATTATGTAACCCATTTAACCGGCATTCCCTCTGCCAGCTCAGCACAGTGGATTATTGACCGGTTTAATTTACCGATAGATGCCCAGGCGCTGTATGCACAGAAACAAAAACATGTTGATACATTTTTGCGCAGCGATGCCTTTCCTCTCATGCCCAATGCCGAAGAGCTAGTGCGCTTTTGTTTTGAGCACGGGTTAAAACTTGCAGTGGCTAGCGGCGCGGGCAAAAAAGAAATCACGCACTCGCTAAGTGCACACGGTTTAGATCGTTGGATTGACGTGGTAGCGAGTAAAAACGATGTAGCCAGCAACAAGCCTGCGCCGGACGTATATCTACTAGCTCTGCAACGTTTAGGCATTAATGCTGCGCATGCCATTGCCGTTGAAGATAGCAATGCCGGTGAAGCCTCTGCACTGGCTGCTGCTCTAACCTGTGTGCGCCTGCGCCCTTCGCGCGCGCATGAACAGGTTATTGGTGTTCAATCACTTAAGGACGCACAGAACTGGCTCGAACGTCATTTAAACAATTAGCCGGTTTTTGCTCGCAACTAAAACTATCTAGCAAGATGATACAAATAACGCATACCCGCATGAGCATGGACGATAAGAAATACTGCGAACTCGGCAAGCATGGTTAATTGCAACTAAACTGCTGAGGCAACCTGCATTTGGAAGAAGGAGGCGCCCGGCCATGAATTCAGATATCAGCGACATTGACCGCCAAACCGCCGAAGATCTGTTTGAAGATTTCACCTCTCACCACAGCCATGTAGAGCAGGCAATTGCCGAATTATTGGTAATGCCTTCAGACGGCGCACTGCACCAGTTATTTCGCGAAGTTCATACAATTAAAGGCAATGCTTCGATGTTTGGCTTTGATGAAATTGTGCATTTCATCCACTCCATCGAAAACGTAATCAGTGCGTTGCGCACTGGACAACTACAGATGACTCGAGCCATTGGCGAAGTCATTATGATGGCCATGGACCGAGCACGGGATCTGCACGAAGTGTATTTATTTAAAAGAACCTTCGATAAACTCAATATTGCTGATATTCAATCGGCATTAGGACAACTCGCCGCCGCACGCAATGAACACAGCGTTGAAATTACCACCACAAACGCCATCAACCAGTTAACCAACCACTTCGCAAGCGCAGATATCAGTGAAGAGGAAAATCCACCGCAAGCCTCCGCGTATTTCAGTGCCGATTTACAAATCAAACAGGATTTAATTTTTTTTCGCTCGTTGGCACAGGAACTAGATAAACAAAATATTTTTTGGGACCAACGCAGTGCATTGATATTTCGCTGGTCGCAAAAAATGAATGCCCTCAGCGATTATGCAATCGACCCTTCTCAATTGGCCGCTGCAGTTTATTTACACGATATTGGTATGAGCTTTTTACCCTCAGATATCGTGAATAAAACTAGTAAATTAACGGCGCTGGAAAATCAGCAAGTACACAAACACCCGATCTGGGGTATGGAATTTGTGCGCAGAATGAATCGATGGCAGGAAGCTGCGTTGATGATCAGCCAACACCACGAACGCTTCGACGGCACCGGCTACCCGGCCATGATAGAAGGCAACGCTATTCATAGCGGCGCCCGTATTATCGCCATTTTGGATGCCTTCTATGCAATCATTAACGCCCGTGCAGATCGAGCGCTGCGGCGCTCGATTCTTCGCGCCGTATCAGAGATCAATGCCTGCTCTGGTACTCAGTTCTGCCCCACCTGGGTGAGCCTGTTTAACCAGGTGATCCGCGATGAAAGCCGTGAAGGGCTTTTAGGCCATTAATAGCTTTTATTTAGGCACTCTTTAGCGTTAAAACTCGCCAGCAAGGCATGACCGACAAAGCCCAAACTGCTATAGTCGCGGCTTTTTTGACGGCCTCAAAAGGTGCTTTATTCATGTCTGTTCGTACAATTTTAGTGACCTGTGCTCTCCCCTATGCCAATGGATCAATCCATTTAGGCCATATGGTGGAACATATCCAAGCAGATATTTGGGTACGTTTTCAAAAAATGCGCGGACACCAGATCACGTTTGTATGCGCCGACGATGCCCACGGCACGGCCATTATGCTTGCCGCTGAAAAACTCAGCATTAGCAGTGAAGAGCAAATCGAGCGCGTAAAAACAGAACACATCGCAGACTTTGCAGGCTTTTCAATTCATTTTGATAATTACCACTCCACTCATTCAGCGGAAAACAAAACGCTCTCTGAATTAATTTATTCTCGCTTAAAAACCAACGGCCATATTAATGAGCGCTCAATAGTGCAGGCTTTTGACCCGGTAAAGAACATATTTTTAGCGGACCGCTATATAAAAGGCACTTGCCCTAAATGTAAAACCCCTGATCAATACGGCGATAATTGCGAAGCCTGCGGCGCCACCTATGCGCCTATGGAGCTAATTAATCCGATATCTATGTATTCCGGTGCAACTCCGATTGCCAAAGAATCCAAACATTTATTTTTCGCCTTACCGCTATTCAGTGATTTTTTGCGCGACTGGACCCGCGCTGGGCATTTAGCGCCTGAGGTGGCCAATAAATTAGCCGAATGGATTGATGGCGGCCTACAGGAGTGGGATATCTCACGCGACGCACCCTATTTTGGTTTTGAAATCCCCGGTGAGCCGGGCAAATATTTTTATGTTTGGCTGGATGCACCTATCGGCTATATGGCCTCCCATCAACACTATTGCGAGCAACATAAGCTAGATTTTAATGCCTATTGGAAGCCTGACAGCAGCGCTGAGCTTTATCATTTTATCGGCAAAGATATTATTAATTTCCACGGTTTATTTTGGCCAGCGATGTTGCACTCAGCGAATTTTCGCACACCCACACAAGTGTTTTGCCACGGGTTTTTAACCGTGGATGGCAAAAAAATGAGTAAATCCCGCGGCACGTTTGTAAACGCACGCACGTATCTTGAGCATTTAAACCCGGAATATCTGCGTTATTATTTTGCTAGCAAACTGACCTCAGGCATTGAAGACATTGATTTAAATTTGGAAGATTTTGTCAGCCGAGTGAATTCTGATTTGGTTGGAAAAGTCGTGAATATTGCTAGCCGCTGCGCCAATTTTATTCATAAATTAAACGACGGCGAGCTTAATAGCTCCCCGCTTGAACTAGATTTATGGGAGCGCACACAAGCGGCAAGTGTCCCCATCGCGCAGCTTTATGAAAACCGTGAATTCGCTAAAGCTATGCGGGAGATTATGGCGCTTGCCGATGCAGCTAACGAATTTATTGCCGCCAATGCACCTTGGGCGTTAGCAAAACAACCAGGTAAGGAGCAACGAGTAATTGCCATTTGTAGCCTCGGCATCAATTTGTTTGCGGCATTAATGACCTATTTAAAACCCGTTCTGCCGGAAATGGCCCTGCACGCTGAGGAATTTTTAGGTGTAACGCTGCATTGGCAAACGCCGCCACAATATTTACACGGGCAGCGTATAAAGCCGTTTAAACCCTTAGTGCAACGCGTTGAACAGGAAAAAATCCAAGCGATGGTAGAAGCTAGCAAATCTGCAGAACCTATTGGTACCGCGTCAAACGATACAGCCGCTCCGGCAAGTGAAGCTGCAACTGGTTGGCTAGCAAAAGATCCCATTTCCGCTCAAATTGACTATGCCGATTTTGCCAAAATTGATTTGCGCGTCGCTAAAATTATTCACGCCGAAGCTGTAACCGGCGCTGATAAATTATTGCGCTTGGTGTTAAGCCTGGGCGATGCAGAGCGCCAAGTATTTGCGGGAATTAAAAGCGCCTACACACCGGAGGATTTAATCGGCAAACACACGGTGGTTGTCGCCAATTTAGCGGCGCGGAAAATGAAATTCGGCATGAGTGAAGGCATGGTGTTAGCCGCAGGGCCTGGTGGTAAAGATTTATTTATTCTTGAGCCACACGCAGGTGCAGAAGCCGGCATGAAGGTTATGTAATCGACATGGATTTTTTCGCTATTTTATTGGGCATGGTGCTAGTAAATAATTTTGTTCTAGTACAATTTTTGGGCCTGTGCCCATTTATGGGTGTGTCCAATCAAACCTCGTCAGCATTAGGCATGGGTGCGGCTACAACGTTTGTGCTCACCCTTGCCAGCTTGTGCTGTTATTTAGTCGATCATTGGGTTTTAGTTCCTTTGCATATCCCATTTTTGCGCACAATTTGTTTTATTGTAGTAATCGCGGCAGTTGTGCAATTTGCAAAATTATTTATAGAAAAATTCAGCCCGCTTTTATATCGAGTACTCGGCGTGTACTTACCTTTAATTACCACCAATTGCGCAGTGCTAGGTTTGTGCCTGCAGAATGCCAATAAAACCATGAGTTTTTTTCAAGCGGGTGTGTACGGATTGGGTGCTGGGTTAGGGTTTTCACTTGTTCTTGTATGTTTTTCTGCGATGCGCGAGCGCTTAATTCATGCGGATGCGCCGCGTGCATTTAAGGGTCCAGCTTTAGCGATGGTTACGGCTGGGCTTATGTCGTTAGCATTTATGGGATTTGCAGGTTTAGTTTAACGATGCAATTTCTCGACGATGTATCCATGTGGCAGCTAATACACAATTCACCTTGGCTCTCGAGCTTAATAGCACTAGGCGGCTTGTGTTTTGTAAGTGGGCTGCTGTTGGGTTTTGCTGCGTTACGCTTTCGCGTTGAAGGCAGCCCATTGGTTGCACAAATTGATGCAATTTTGCCGCAAACCCAATGTGGTCAATGCGGCCACCCTGGCTGCCGCCCCTATGCCGAAGCAATAGCAACAGGTGAAGCCATTAACCGCTGCCCACCCGGCGGCCAAGCCACAATTGATGCCTTAGCTCATCTTTTAGGCCTGGAACCACTGCCGCTAGATGCTGAACACGGCGTTGCCAGTGCGATAAAAACTGTTGCCTACATCCGCGAATCTGAATGTATCGGCTGCACAAAGTGTATTCAGGCTTGCCCGGTCGATGCCATTCTCGGCGCCGCCAAATTAATGCACACGGTAATTGCTAGCGAATGCACCGGTTGTGATCTATGCGTGGAGCCCTGCCCAGTAGACTGTATTGAAATGCGTCCGCTCACTCCGCCTGTGCAGGTCTGGTCCTGGCCCGCCCCCTCTCATACTCATTTAATCGCCAGCGACCGCGCCCTATGACTCAACTCTGGCCCATCAGCGGCGGCATTCATCCCCCGCAAAATAAACAACAAACCTGCAACACAACTATCCGGAACCTGCCATTACCGGAGCATTTTTACCTAAGTCTGTTGCAAGATCGCGGCGCGCAACTGGGCGAAGCCCTACAGCCAGTTGTAATGGCGGGAGATTATGTTAAAAAAGGCCAATTAATAGCCACAGGTGTGGGCATTCAAGCGGTGCCCCTGCACGCACCCACATCCGGCCACATCGGCCAGGTTATCGACAGACCTTTAAATCACCCTTCGGGGAACCCCGGCCCACATATAGAGCTAATCAGCGATGGCTTGGATCAGTGGCATTTGCTTACCGCTTGTGAAGATCCTTTCAAACTGGATAAGTCGGCACTGCTAGGGCTTATTCAACAAGCTGGCATTTGCGGTATGGGCGGTGCAGGCTTTCCGACAGCCTTAAAGTTATCGACCGAGCAGCCCATTCATACACTGATTTTAAACGGTACCGAGTGCGAACCCTATATCACTACCGATGACCGCCTGATGCAGGAAGAACCAACTGACATTCTCAACGGCGCCTTGCTGTGTGCACAAATCCTTGGGGCACAGCAGATTAAAATCGCCATTGAAGATAACAAACCCCAAGCCATAACCAGTATCTGTACGGCGATCAAATCCTTCGCAGGCGCACGAGCGAATCAATTTCATCTTGCAACCTTACCTACTATTTACCCGTCTGGCGGCACCAAACAATTAGTGCAAATTCTCACCGGCCAACAGGTACCCTCCGGCCAGCAAGCAACTAGTCTGGGCTTGATGGTAATAAATGTTGCTACGGTTCGAGCGGTTTGGCGGGCGGTGCGCTGGGGGGAACCACTTATTGAGCGGGTGACTACGCTCAGTGGCAGCGCGCTGAAGCAGCAGAGCAATATCTGGGTGCGTATAGGCACACCTGTCAGGCACATCCTCAATGAACTCGGTTGGAGTTATAGCGAAAATTCGCCGTTAATTTTAGGTGGTCCATTAATGGGCTTTACCCTTAAGCCAGATGCATCGCTGGGTAAAACCAGCAACTGCGTCATTGCTCCTCTCTCAGCTGAAATGCCCCCTGCCCCGGAAGAGGCACCCTGTATTCGGTGCGGCCAATGCGATAGTGTTTGCCCGGCGCAGCTTTTACCACAACAACTTTTTTGGCACGCAAAAGCTAAGGAAAATGCTCGACTCATCAACCACAATTTATTCGACTGTATTGAATGCGGTGCCTGCAGTTATGTATGCCCGAGCACAATTCCGCTCGTCCATTATTATCGGCATGCCAAAGCGGATATTCGTGCGCAGCAAGAGATAAAACTCAAAGCTGATCACGCCCGTAGCCGGTTTGAGGCCCATCAAGCTCGTATTGAACAACAGGAAGCGGATAAACAAGCCAAGCGCACGAGCCGCCAAGCGGCAGCTGTTGCAATCCAAACTCAGCTTGACCTAAGCGCTATGCCTACACCTGCTGTTCCCGAGCAATCAGCTGAAAACATTGCCGCCAAATTACAGCGCCACCGGCAAAGTGCACAGGAGCGCTTAGATAGGTTAAAGCAACAATTTGCCGAAGAGCCGGACGCTGCCAGGCACGAGAAATTAGCGGCCAGTATTAAACAGGCACAAGTGCGATTGAGCGAAGCGGAATTAAAAATTGCCGAATTAACCAGCCAAAATAGCGCCGATAAAGCGCTTGCCAAATTGCACGCCAGCCCACAACAACTGGCTAATCAAGCATTCAGTACGCTGCATAAGCAACTGGCTATTACTGAAGAAAAACTCCTGGACGCTCGCGCAAACAATTTGCCCAGCCTGCATGCACTCACGCTAGCGGTGGAAAAACTGCGGCACAAAATCCACCAGGCCAGCAGTGAACTGCCTGATCATTCAGCCGAGCCTGCCGGGCCGGACGCTGCAACCCTTGCCGCAGCAGAACAAGCTTTAGCCCGCCTAGCCGCTAAAAAGACTCAAACAGCAGAAGAGAAAAAACAGGCCTTAATTGAATCTGTTGAGAAACGCATCCAACAACTGCATAGCCGTATGCAAAGCTGCGAAGCGGAAAAAATTCCAACATTAAAAGAAAGTTTGGCTGCGCTTGAAGCGCGTTTAAAAGAACTAAGCCATTAATCACTATAGAAAGTTTTATTAATCGCTGCTTTTTCCTAACCCGTCTTGCCTAATTCACCCACAGCTTATGCGCAGCCTCAATCAATTGCACAGAATTCACCACGTTGAGTTTTTTCATAATATTTTCCTTGTGTTTTTCTACCGTGCGCAGGGAAATCGTTAATTGATCTGCAATAGAGCTGAGAGTTAGTCCTTGGGCAAACAAACCTAAAATTTGCTGCTCCCTCTGCGTAAGGCCTACGTTTGCATCGGCAATTAAATCAGCAACTGTAGCAGAAACAAAATGCTGCCCCAGCGCCACCTGCTCAAGTGCCTGCAAAATCATATCGGCATTATCGCGCTTGTGTACTAACCCGTCGCAAAGCGCAATCTCAAGTTGATGCAAAGCGGCGCCGGATTGAATTCCTGTGAGCAAAATAATTTTAACTTGGGTTAATTTAGATCTTAATTGCTCTGTTACCGACACAGGATCGCCGCCTGGCATCTGATAATCAAGTAGAATACAATCCGGCTCAATGCAACATGCCTGTTCAACCAGCCCAGTAAAAGATTGTGCATGAGCTATTACAGTGTGGGTGGAGCGCGCCTCGATTAATAAAGCAAGGGATTGACGGAAAATATCATGATCATCCGCGATCAAAATGTTCATACAAAGACACTCCAGTTGATAAGCGCATGCGGTCGAAAATAAAGTCGGTTTTAATCTGTAACCCTGTGCGCAAGAGTTACCATCTGGTCTACATTCTAACAGGCTTGGCCATTTTGGCTGCCTGCTGGCTGGGCATCGCAACGGAATCTCCTGCGGATAACACACCCAAACGTGCAGGCCACGTATTTTTCCCACCGGTAGATATTAACGCAATTTCATCTACGACACCGCTTGAACAATTTGTATTTTATTTGCCGGACGCACAAGGTACGCTTGATGCCAAAAGCGCCTTTAGCCGGACCGATCAATTTATTCCCCTTAAACAAAAGCCTATTACTTTTCACACCAAATCCCATTGGTACGCAATACATTTATTTAATAGCCTGAATACACAAACGCACTGGTTTATCACCACAGGTGTGTCTACCGCCCCGCTACTGCGCGCCTATTGGATAAATACTAACGAGCAAATAAATAAAAATGAGCGAGCAAATCCGCAAACTGAAGAAAATTCGACACAACTGATCAATCAAGACATTAATTTACCTAAAAGCTCTAATGAAACAATTAATTTTTCCGCACCGAATAACTATACTCTTATAGAAAGCCAAATTGCCTATGGCTTTCCCACACTGCTATTTACTTTACCGTTGCAACCCAATGCAGACGGAATTTTACTGATCGAATATCAAAGCTTGGCGCATTTTCCGCTGACGTTACATATCTACGACTCCGATCACTTACTTGAATCTACACAACGCTTAAAACTTGCCAATGGTATTTATATAGGCGCAATTGGTATTTTATTTTTATTTTTCTTTGGGCAGTTTTTAATCAGCCGCGACAAAGTTTATCTTTATTATTCGATGTTTGTACTGTTTGCTATTCTCATCATGATGCAAATCAGCGGCCCAGCACAATTGTTTAATCAGAGCAGCACCAGCCAAGCGATGATAACGACGCTAATAGGTGGCGGCATTTACGTTTTTTATTTTATTTTTTCTGCCGAATTCCTACCACTTAAAAATCGCAACAAACTGCTTTATCGCGCGCTGGTAACGCTAAGCGGCACAGTCCTCGGCTTAACTATCTTAGGCTTTTTTTACCCCAGCGCCTACGCACTGAGCATTGTAATTGCTATCGGTTTACCCTGGCCTATTGCTGGTGCCATCTGGGCTTGGAGGCAAAAGAATTCGTCTGCAGTTTTTTTCCTTGTCGGCTCCTTAACTCACTGCGTGTCAACCTACTTTCTTTTATTAGCGTGTCTAGGCTTCACTACGTTTCGCAACGAACTTATTTTTCGTATTGCCTGTTTAGGCCTAATGTTCGATATCTTATGTTTTGCTGTAGCCATTATTTATCAAAGTAATCAGGTACGTTTACACTACAACCGTCAGTTGCAAGAACGCATTAACGATCTTAATGCCCTTGCCGAAAGCGAGCAAATCTCGGCGAAGGCGCTGAGTATGTCAAAACAAGCGGTGCTTAATTTAGCCGCGGCCGCACATGACTTACAACAACCTTTATCCGCTATGCAGTTGCTGCTATCGTTGCAGAATTCCGCTGACCCTACTGTACAAAATGTCCAGGGCGCTCTTAATTACGCTTGCTCGTTGTTAAATTCTGCACTAGGTTCAGCGCGGCAGGACTACCAAACTTTTTGTGAATCAGTCGATGCACGTATGCTACTTGGCACAGCAAAATATCGTCACGAACATAAATTTGCGGAAAAAAAACTTACTCTACGACTGCGCTGCAAACCAGAGCCAATAAATTGCTTACCTATTGTGGTCAATCGCATTTTGGACAATCTTTTATCAAACGCTTATAAGTACACATCGAAGGGAAAAATTTTAATAAGTGGGCGTAGACGTTTAAGCGGAGACTTTTTAATTCAAATTTGGGACATGGGCCGCGGCATGGATCACAAGCAAGTAAATAAGTTGACCACGCCGTTCGAGCGTATAAACGACACCGAGGAACTAGGTTTTGGCCTGGGCTTGTTTATCGTTAAATCGCTCTGTCATCAAGCTGGTTATATTTTTTCTATCCGCTCAAAGGAACATCACGGCAGTTGTTTTAGCATCTTAATCCCCGAAAACAAAACCAAACACGACTGGTTGGAAGAATAATTAATCGTAGCGCTAACGCCGGCGGCAATATTTACTGACTGAATATCGTTGAAATCCTGTAAATACTGTTTCATTGAATTGGTATCTGGCAGATTAAAATGCACTGTTGGTACCTCTATACAACTTGTATGACTGAAGAACATTCATACATATAAAAAGTGGCGAAAATTGAGCTGCGTATATTCGCTGGTACTGCAACAATCGCCATACAGCCATCGCCAATAAATAGCAATTTTTAAGTAACCGCGTACGGCCGTCGTCTCTTATGGACTAAATATCACAAGCGTTTAATAGAGTCACCTGCTCCGCATTTATCCATGAATATACAAGGTCATCTACCTTATACCGTCTTACTCAGACACATTCGGTTATCCACTATGGTGCACGAACCGCATTAAACTCACCTATACGGCACCAAATACACTCACAGAAAACATTTCATGGTGCACCACCAATAGACACTGCAGTTAAATTTAAGCACCATAATCGATCACCAGATTCCTCCGCCCCATCATCGATAATTTCCTATCCGCTGACAAACCTGCAGAAATCCAGCAGATTTTAGAATTATCGTAGTTTGGGCATAGGCGTTGCTATGACCCAATTGAAACTTATTTACATCCTCTATTACATTTAGCAACGAGAATTACTATGTCTTATTTAGTCCCTTCAGAATTTGTCACCAAAATGGTAGATTCGGGCGAATCTAAAATCTTTATGTCGGCTCGAGATACGTTAATTCGTGCCTATATGGCAGGTGCCATATTGGCTTTATCGGCAGTGTTTGCAATTACCATATTCGTGCAAACCGGCATCTTTCTAGTTGGCGCTATTTTGTTTCCCATCGGCTTTTGCATGCTTTACTTGATGGGTTTTGATTTATTAACGGGTGTGTTTGTATTGACTCCATTAGCCCTGCTTGATAAACGCGCTGGTGTAACTTTATCGGGTGTGCTTCGAAATTGGGGGCTGGTGTTTTTGGGGAATTTCGCTGGCGCTTTAACCGTAGCGTTTTTAATTGCTTATATTTTCACCTATGGTTTTAACGCTGATGCTGGCGCTGTCGGCACGAAGATAGCTGGCATTGGTGAATCACGCACAGTTGGTTATGCCAAATACGGCCTAGACGGCTGGCTCACTATTTTTATTCGCGGGATGTTATGTAACTGGATGGTATCTCTAGGTGTTGTCGGAGCTATGATTTCGACCACAGTAAGCGGTAAAGTAATTGCGATGTGGATGCCCATATTTCTGTTCTTTTTTATGGGATTTGAACACTCAGTGGTCAACATGTTTTTGTTTCCGTTCGGCTTAATTATGGGCGGCAACTTCTCCATCGCTGATTATTTTATCTGGAATGAAATTCCAACTGCATTGGGTAATTTAGTAGGTGGTTTGGCCTTTACTGGCCTAACACTCTATAGCACTCACATTAGAACGGCCCCTAAGCGTAACGCTTGAAATTAAACGCTTGCCTAAACCTTGAGAATTTATAAGCTGAAGGTTTAGGCCATACAATCGTAGGTACGATTGCTCGAACGTATTATTAAGTAGATTAAATCATGCCACGTGCACTAAACCTCGCAATCGGGCAACACACTGACAAAGGCCGCAAGGAGATTAATCAGGATTTCTTCGGCGCCGTGGTACCTAAAGAACCCCACCTTAGCTTGAAAGGTATCGCTATTGCCCTTGCTGATGGTATTAGCAGCAGTAGCGTTAGCCAAATAGCCAGTGAAACGGTAATTAAAAGTTTTTTAGAAGATTATTTCTGTACATCAGAAGCCAACTCAGTTAAAAATTCAGCATTGCAAGTCATTACCGCTACCAATTCTTGGTTGTATAACCTTACTCGACAAAGCCAATATCGTTACGATAAAGATCGAGGCTATGTTTGCACTTTAAGTGCACTGATTATTAAGTCTACTACTGCTTATATTTTCCATGTGGGCGACTCTCGGATTTACCGTTTACGAGGCAAACAATTAGAACAATTAACGCAAGATCACCGCCATCAAGTAACAGAAACAGAAAGTTATCTTAGTCGTGCTATGGGCATAAACAAAGAGCTGGAAATTGATTACCAAGCATTCGCGATAGATAAGGGTGATATTTTTATTTTAACGACTGATGGTGTTTATGAATTCGCATCAAGCGATTTTATGACGGATTGTATTTACAAGCACCAACATGACCTCAATAAAGCCGCCAAAGAAATTATTCATGAGGCTTATACAAAAGGCAGCGGCGATAATCTAACAGTGCAAATTGTTAGGGTCGATGAATTAGCAACCCCAGATGCCAGTGAAATTTACGAACAGCTAAGTGAGTTACCCTTCCCACCTTCTCTCGACTCGCGCAATGTATTTGACGGCTATCAAATTATTCGAGAGCTGCATGCCACAAGCAGAAGCCACTTATATTTAGCATTAGACACAGACACCAATAAACAAGTAGTGCTTAAAACACCTTCCATTGATTTGCGTTCGGATCCCGCCTATTTAGAACGATTTTTAATGGAAGAGTGGATTGCACGGCGTATCAATAGCGCACATGTATTAAAACCTTGCATACAAACACGCAAGCGAAACTATATTTATATTGTCACTGAATACATCGAAGGAAAAACTTTAAGTCAGTGGATGGTTGATAATCCGAAACCTGACATCGAAACGGTGCGGGTTTTGATTGAACAAATTGCCAAAGGCCTGCTCGCATTTCATCGCAAGGACATGTTGCATCAGGATTTACGCCCAGAAAATATAATGATAGACAATACAGGCACAGTAAAAATCATTGATTTTGGGTCCACTCAAGTGGCAGGTATTATGGAGATTGATAGCAATATTGAGCGGCAAAATTTATTAGGTACCGCCCAATACAGTGCGCCAGAATATTTTCTGGGTGAAAGTGGTACAAATGCATCCGACATATTTTCTCTCGGTGTTATTACCTATCAGATGCTCTGCGGAAAATTACCCTACGGCGCGAAAGTTGCGCAAGCCAAAAGTAAGGCTGCACAAAATCGCTTAATTTATTGCAGTGTGTTAGATGACGAACGCGAAATACCAGTGTGGATAGACGACGTACTTAAAAAAGCAGTTAATCCCACTCCATATAAGCGCTATCAAGAACTCTCGGAATTCACTGCTGATTTGCGCCGCCCCAATCAAACCTTTTTAACTAAAACCCGCCCGCCTCTATTAGAGAGAAACCCCGCTTTATTTTGGAAGGGCGTATCTTTTTTTCTGCTCGCAATTCTTGTATTAATGCTATTTCAACAGTATCACTAACTTTTGCAGTCGGAAGTGTAATTTAGAAAAAACGCCCGTCTGCTGGCCGCCAACTAATACATTTCCTGGCATCAAATGTAGGTGGTTTCTCTCTAACTACAAACCGGTTCTACGACTAATATTGTGCATATATCGGCTTGGAAAGTAGGGATGCACGAAAATTAACAAGGGAAATGCGGGAAAATATTTTTTTGCGAATAAATAGAAAGCGGTTTAACCATTGGATATATTGTATTTTACTGGGTCGGAACGGCGGGATTTGGACCTAAGCATCCTACACGCTCAGCGCAGTTTAGGAAATCACGCACCTAATTGCCTCCAAAGGAATTTGGTATTTTTTAACAACCGAAAAACGGAATAAACGAAAAAATAAGAATTATAATCTGTTGAAATTATTAACTTCAATTCGGGGAATTTTTTTACAAACTTCTTTACGCTATGCTTGGCTTTTGAAAGGTCGCAAGAAATGTTCCGGCAGCAACCTGCAACCATATTTACCTTTCAAGAGGCGGAACATAGCCAATATTTTTTAGGGTTTTCACTCCGCCCTTGGAAAGGCCGATTTTATTCAACTCCGTTTCTTCGGAGCAGGTATAGACTTCCTCGTTTGAACAATACAGCCTATATGCAACGACCTCAGTCCCGTTTGTATCGGGCTCGCATCGGTACATCTGACCGTCTTCGCCTCGCGTTGCATATACGGGGTAGGCTCTCCGAATAGTACTCGCTTCCACGTACATTGAAATTTCACTTCCTTTGTAAGTTACATCGATACCGATAACGCGAATGGGTTTTAGCATAGTTGTTTCTCTTAAGCTTCATTGGTTGTGAAGTAAACGTTCAACAATCCTTCGTCTCGTTTTTTAGTTGCGGTCTTTACTGTATAGGATTGTATTTCCCTTCGTACTGAAATTGTTATTTTGGTCGAGTCTCGATTAATAGATTGTGAGCTTTAACCGGGCTGCCCTTTTTTGGCGGTATGTTGCCTGCCAGTATGCACTCGCCTTGATTATGAGACGTTGAGCTGAAGGAATTAAACTTGTGGGAAATTCCAGACTTTGCGCGCTTCATTCGCAAAGAATATAGACGCGGCAAGTAAGCATTTTGACAAGCGACGCTCCATATTAACTCAGAAGGATAGGCAAAAGTCAGTCATTAACTATCCATGTATCGAGTCAGGTCAAGCTTACAAAATTACGAGGCGATGCCTCACAGGTATCGGGTATTTGTTGCGCGGGGCTTATATCAGATAACACGTCTATGTATATTCACCACCGGGGGAAGCATGGCCCATAGCCTGCTCTCGTCGCTCCGTAACAAATAACTCATCTGAACCCCGGAGGCATTATGAGCAGCAATGTTATTAATAGATCTTGTTTGGCAATCATGGCGCCTGAATATGCATCGGTCCATTGGCCGGCCAATTAAATTGCATGTTTTTGTCGAACTGGGGAGTCGTGAGGGATTGGCCAATTAGAACCCCTCCTAGATGTCTTGGCATTCGCTATCTTCATCAATCCAATGCTTCCAATCCCTCGGCTGTAAAGGATTGAAAACATCTCTTCTTGAAATTACCGGTACTTCTGTGGGCGGTTTTGCGTGGGCGTTGAAAATGAAAATCATGAGAAATGTCAGGAAACTTGTTGTCGGGTTTTACACTGAAAATCCTTGGTTAATAATTCTATTGGCACTTACATTTGACCGCTTTACCTATCAAGTGGCAGTTATTTAGCTCCTGCCGCATGCAGTTGTTCGCTGGCGCACTGATACTGTAGGCGGATCCCTGTATTACACATCCCTCCCTTATATTTTCTCGAATATGGGTTTCCAAGTTCATTGCTGATATGAACCCTTTTGTTGAAGCTTTATTTTACGGATGCTGGACGGTAGATGCGCGCATATCCGATAGGAACACCGATGCCAGAAATTAAAATTACACCTATTTCAACTGTTACCAGCGGCGGCCATAATGCCACGCTTACCGGGGTATGCCGCGAGGGAGGAATTGGCTTTGTTATGGGGAGAATTGAAAATGAAGACGCCGATTTTCTATGGAATTGTGACGGAGTAGTCCGGGCAGCGCCTGCTGATATTAATCTACGAAAATCCGCTGAGCCTGAAATTGAGAGATTGTTGGATGCTGTACACCGTTTCACTTCATATCTTTTATAGATTGCAAAAAAGGGTTGGTGTTGTGTCCTCTAGGGTCAATCTGGTCTAAGAAAAAATAACGGATTCAGTAAGGCGTCATATAAAGGGAGTAGGATGGGTTCACAACCGCGGCTTCCGGCATGCGGATAGAGCACCTTAGCAATGACCCCAAAAGAACTTTTCAAAGTTGCATCCTTGTCGGGCTACGTGCGAATTGCACCAGGCCTATGCCTCTCAAGCCAGAAATCACTTCAAGAGGAGCAAAAAATCTGGGGTCATGACGACCCGAACAAATTGCTTGATCTAAATTCTCACCCATTTTGGATTTATACCGACGACCACAAAACCCTTTTAGGTATTCGTGATGAACATGACTTGAAGCGGTTTTTAAACATAGATCAAGAAAAATCATTTGAAATTAAGCCCCCCGTTCTGTCTTCTTCATATTCGCTGCTTTACTAACAATTAATAACGTTGTTCAAGACGGACGGAGAAAAATTCTATCCGTCCCGTCTTGCCACTAATTCAACTGCCACAGGTTCATCATCGCGCAGCTCAATACGAAGCGATTCTGCCCCGCCCGACTCGTAGTCAGGTTTTCTTAAAAGCTTGTGTGGGAACTTTCCTAGGCTTGACGTTTGACCGGCTAGTAGAGATAGTTTTCTTAGAGGGAATTAGCTTATACGTTTGAGACACGCGCCGTAATGTTTGATCGCTCAAATGATTCGGGAAAAGATATTTTGGTGATGCGAGGGTGTGAGGCGTAAGGCTTTGAAAACATTAGATTTTATTTGGTCGGAACGGCGGGATTTGAACCCACGACCCCTACACCCCCAGTGTAGTGCGCTACCAGACTGCGCTACGCTCCGAAAATCTGTACTTGCTAACTCATTGTTTTTTAAAACATTTGGCGAGATAGCTTGCCACAAGAGGCGCACATAATACCTAAAACTAAGTTATATGCAAGGTTTTTAAACTGCTTGACTCAAATTTGCCGCTTGGCGTAACTCGGACAAAAGTTGTTCTAATTCCGCAACGATCTCCTGGACTAATTCACCGACTTCTGGAGCTTCCTTTGGGCTTGCATCAAATAATAATTGTTGCCTGGCTCCGCTCACAGTAAACCCCCTGTCATAAAGTAGCCCGCGAATAGTGCGGATAGCCTCCAAATCTTTACGCTGATAATAACGGCGGTTACCGCGGCGCTTTACCGGTTTAATTTGCGGAAATTCTAATTCCCAATAGCGCAAAACATGCGGTTTAACGGCGCAGAGCTCACTTGCCTCCCCGATACTAAAATAACGTTTACCGGGAATAGCGGGCAGCTCTTGATTATGACTCGGTTCCAGCATATGCCTCTACCCGTTCACGCAGCTTTTGTCCAGGTTTGAATGTCACTACTCTGCGAGCGGTGATAGGAATCTCTTCACCTGTTTTAGGGTTGCGACCTGGACGTTGGCGTTTATCGCGTAAATCAAAATTGCCAAAACCAGAGAGCTTTACACTCTCGTTGCCCTCTAAAGCTGCGCGCACGGTATCAAAAAACGCGTCGACTAAATCCTTAGCCTCGCGCTTATTAAATCCCAATTCTTCGTACAAGCGCTCAGCTAAATCAGCTTTGGTTAGAGATTCGGACATAGACTCACCTTAGAATTGCATTAAATTCCTCGGCCAGTTGCTGGATTACCGTATCAACACTGGCTTGGATTTCGTCGTCCGTAAGAGTGCGCGAGGAATGTTGGAATAGCAAGCTAAAAGCGAGGCTTTTTCGTGTTAAATCAATACCCTGCCCTGCGTACACGTCAAACAAGGTTACCTGCTTTAGCCCTTCTCCTGCTGCGCGTTCGATCACCTTTTGCACACTTAAAGCTGGTACCTCTTTACCGACTAAAATAGCAATATCCCGTGAAACCTCAGGAAAGCGAGAGATCCCCGAAGCACAAGGCAAACATCCAGTTTGAGCAGCGCCCATTGCAATCTCAAACACAAAAGCCGGTTTATTCAAATCCAAACTTTTACAGCAGTTAGGATGCAGCGCACCAAATACGCCTACCACTTGATTTTCAACTATTACATATGCCGATTGCCCAGGGTGCATAAAAGGCAAGTCAGTAGCGGGCTGTACGTTAATCGGCCTCCCCCCTAGTTCAAAGAGCAGTTCCACTTCAGCTTTAACATCATAAAAATCTACGTCAGATTTATCATGAGCCCAATGCAAACCGTGCCTTTGCCCATATATGAGCCCTGCAAGTTTCTCTTCTTGTGGATAACCATCTTGTGCTGCAAACACCAACCCAGTTTCAAATAACTTCGCCCGTGTGTGTTGGCGATTTAAATTGCTTTTTAACGTCGCGACCAGCCCTGGTATTAATGAGGTGCGCATGCTGGCCATATCAACACTGATAGGATTTTGCAGCACAACCGCAGGTTGATCAGGGAAGAAAATATGGTGCAGTTTTGGATCGATAAAACTGTAGGTGATGATCTCTTGAAAATTTCTGCTGACCAGATGTCTTTTCAATGTGGATTTTTCATTTTGGATATCACTAATATTCGCCACATCGAGTGCAAAGGCGGATATTCGTGTAGGCAGACGCGCATAGCCATAGATGCGCGCCACTTCTTCTAAAAGATCTGCCTCGATAGATAGATCAAAACGAAAACTCGGCACGCTAAAAAGCCAATATTCGGCGGATTCGCTCACTAGTCCCAATCCCAAAGAAGTAAGAATTCTTACCACTTCAGCATCTGCGATTTCTAATCCCAATCCTTGCGCAAGGCGCAATTTGTTTAAACGAATGGGCTGCTTTGCGGGTATTGAGGCCTGATCGGCCACCTCAACTACTGGCCCTGCGCTTCCACCAACGATGGACACTAACAATTCAGTAGCGCGTTCAATGGCAGTGCGTTGCAGCTGATAATCCACACCGCGCTCGAAACGATGGGATGAGTCTGTGTGCAAGCCATAACTGCGGGCGCGCCCAGCGATAACTGCTGGGCTGAAAAATGCGCTTTCTAACAACACTGAGCGCGTGGTACCTGAAACGGCTGATGCCTTGCCGCCCATAATGCCGGCAAGTGCAAGCGGTTGTTGCTCATCGGCGATGATCAAGCAGTCATCCCTCAGAGTTATTACTTGATCGTTAAGCAACGTAAGGGTTTCACCGGCATTTGCCATGCGAATGTCAATACCGCCTTGAAGCTTGTCCAGATCAAAGGCATGCAACGGTTGCCCTAATTCAAGCAATACAAAATTAGTTACATCTACCACGGCATCAATGGAGCGCAAGCCCGCACGCTCAAGTTTCGTGCGCAACCATGCAGGGCTGGGAATTGTTATATCAATATTTTCAATCGTGCGCGCCAAATATGTTGGGCAGGCTTTTGACTCAGTGAGTTTTACCGCGCGAACGCTCTCACTGGTCGCAAGCTGAAATGCTTGCTCCTGCTGATTAACGGGGCTTTGCGTAAGCACACCCACTTCTCGTGCAATACCACGCAAACTTAAACAGTCACTGCGATTAGGCGTAAGCTCAAGCTCTAGTATCTGATCTGAAAGCGTGAGGTATTCACGCAAATCGGCGCCGATCGGAGCATCCGAAGCCAATTCCCACAAACCGCTGTCGTCAGTACCCGCTGCTAATTCTGTTTGCCCGCATAGCATTCCGAAACTTTCTACGCCGCGCAGTTTGGCTTTTTTGATTTCTAAACCGCCGGGCAACAGTGCTCCCACTTGGGCTAAAGGCACCATAATGCCAGCGCGCGCATTGGCCGCCCCGCACACAATCTGTAATTGGCTGCCACCGGCATCAACCTGGCAGACGCGCAATTTTTGAGCGTCCGGGTGAGGCTCAGCACTGATTATTTGGGCCACGACAACACCGCTAAATATTCCCGCCACTGGAGTAACGGCATCCACTTCAAGCCCTGCCATCGTGAGTTGCTGCACTAATTGGTCGGTAGATACCGGCGGATTCACCCACTCGCGCAACCAGGATTCGCTAATTTTCATAGGTTATAAACTACTTATAAGACTGTGTTAAAACTGTTGCAGGAAATTAAGATCGTTCTCAAAAAAGAGCCGCAGATCATTTACTCCATATCGCAACATTGCTAAACGCTCAACCCCCATACCGAAGGCAAAACCGCTAACCTTTTCCGGATCTAGGCCGCAGGCATTAAATACTTCAGGATGTACCATCCCGCAACCGCCAACTTCCAGCCAACCAGTTTGTTTGCACATGCGGCAACCCCCGCCTTGGCACTGAGTGCATTGAATATCCATCTCAGCGGAGGGTTCTGTAAAAGGAAAATACGACGGCCGAAAGCGCACAGCCACGTCGGTTTCGAAAAAAGCTTTAAGAAATTGATCCATCGTGCCTTTTAAGTCGGCAAAGCTCACCTGGTCATCCACCACCAACCCTTCAACCTGATGAAACATCGGCGTATGAGTCATATCCGAATCGCAACGATAAACGCGGCCAGGGCAAATAATGCGTATTGGCGGCTTTTGGGTTTCCATAGTGCGAATTTGCACAGGGGAAGTATGTGTGCGCAACACATGAGTGGGGTCGACGTAAAACGTATCGTGCATGGCCCGTGCAGGATGATGTGCGGGGATGTTTAAGGCTTCAAAATTATGGAAATCATCTTCAATTTCCGGCCCCTCTGCTACTGCATAGCCTGCGGCACGAAAGATGGATTCGATGCGCATTAAAGTGCGGCTAACCGGGTGCAGTCCCCCTAAAGCATTACTGCGGCCTGGTAGAGTAATATCCAATGCTTCAGCGGCCAATTGGGCATTGATATGAGCGTCCTCCAAAACGAGCTTACGTTCATTTAAAGCATTGCTAATAGCCTCCTTGGCTTCGTTAATTTTTGCTCCTGCTGCTGGGCGCTCATCAGCTGACAGAGCACCTAAAGATTTTAATTGTGCTGTAACCAGCCCTTTTTTACCGAGAAAATCTACCCGCACCTGATCCAGAGCGGCTAAATCCATCGCAGCTGCAATCTGGTGTTTAGCATCGGCAATAAGCGATTGGAGTTCTAACATATGGGTATCCAATAAATAAAGCGGTAGGTATAGCACTAAGAGCTGTAGCTAATAAAAAAGGGGATAAGCCAAGGCTAACCCCCTTTTTATAATCCGGACATATGCGGTAATTATTAGAAAATACAGCCTAAGCTCAAGCATGTATTCATAAATTAAAAACCTAAGCCCGGGTAAAAATACTCACAGGTTAAGCGGCCAATGCCGATTTAGCCTGCGACACAATAACTGCAAATGCAGATTTATCATGAATAGCAAGATCAGCAAGAACACGACGATCCAACGTAATATTGGCTTTTTTCAAACCAGCGATCAGACGGCTGTAGGAAATACCCTCAGCGCGCGATTGAGCATTGATACGAGTAATCCAAAGCGCGCGGAAATTACGCTTTTTAACTCGACGGTCGCGATAGGCATATTGCCCAGCTTTAATTACAGCTTGCTTCGCTACGCGGAATACGCGTGAACGAGCGCCGTAGTAACCTTTTGCCAATTTTAAGATTTTTTTGTGGCGACGACGCGCCTCGACTCCACGTTTAACACGAGCCATGGTTTTTCCTCACGTAAAAATAAATGAACAAGACGTTAAATTAGTTGAGACGCAACATGCGCTTAACATTGCTGACATCAGACTCGTGGACCATAGCGGTGCCGCGCAACTGACGCTTACGCTTAGTTGTCATTTTGGTGAGGATATGGCTTTTGAACGCGTGTTTGCGTTTAAAACCACCGGCTGTTTTCTTGAAGCGCTTGGAAGCGCCACTGTGTATTTTAGCTTTTGCCATTTTGGATCTCCGATTGCGAGATGATGAATTTGAAAGTAACTAGGCAGCTAAAAGCCCGACTACTTTTTCTTTTTAGGGGCGATAACCATGGTCAACTGACGCCCTTCCATTTTAGCGTGCTGCTCCACAGTACCCATTTCCTCCAAGTCTTTTTCGATGCGCTGCATCATTTCCATGCCAAGCTCTTGGTGGGCAAGTTCGCGGCCTTTGAATCGTAACGATACTTTGGCCTTATCCCCTTGTTCGAGGAAACGTATCAAGGCTTTTAACTTCACCTGATAGTCTCCATCTTCCGTCCCTGGCCTAAATTTCATTTCTTTAATTTGCTGCTGTTTTTGTTTCTTTTTAGCGGCATTTTTGGATTTCTTTAACTCGAACAGATGCTTGCCGTAATCCATAATTTTGCAGACGACCGGTTCGGCATCTACAGCAATTTCCACTAAGTCAAGTGTGGCGGCTTGGGCGGCGGCTAAGGCCTCTGCAATACTTACGATCCCAATCTGCTCTCCATCTGCGCCGATTAAGCGCACCTGTTTAGCTTCAATTTGTTCATTTATGGCCGCTTTCTTAGAGCGGGGCTTGGCAGCTGCTGCGGGTTCTCGAATGCTAATAATGAGTTCTCCAATGAGTTAAAAAAATCCAATCAGCCCTTTAATGGCTGACCCGGGACTTGTTAGCCACATCGTTTGTTAGTAACGCGAGGAAGTCGTCGAGGGACAGGGTTCCTAAATCAGTTCCGGTGCGAGTTCGCACGCTTACCTGACCGGAAGCTACTTCTTGATCCCCAAGGATCAAAAGGTAGGGAACCTTCTGAATGGTGTGCTCGCGGATTTTAAAACCGATCTTCTCATTTCTCAAGTCGGCAAAGGCGCGAAACCCTTTTTCTTGCAAGCTTTTTGCTACAGTTTGCGCAAATTCCGCCTGATTGTCAGTAATATTTAAAATTGCTACCTGCTCAGGTGCAAGCCAGGCGGGAAAAGCACCTTCATAATGTTCAATCAAGATACCGATAAAACGCTCAAAACTGCCCAAGATGGCCCGATGCAACATCACAGGAACTTGACGGCTGCCATCTTCAGCGACGAATTGAGCATCTAACCGTGCAGGCATGGAAAAATCCACTTGAATTGTTCCACATTGCCAGACACGCCCTATGCAGTCCTTCAGTGAGAATTCGATTTTGGGACCATAAAAAGCGCCTTCACCCGGCAGGTATTCAAATGCCAATTCTTTAGTGTTTAGGGCATCGGCCAGAGCCTTTTCGGCTTTATCCCAAACTTCATCGCTTCCTACTCGCTGTTCGGGTCGAGTAGATAAACGAATAATGACGTCGCTAAAACCAAAATCAGCATAAACCTGATAAAGAAGGTCGGTAAAATCCGAGACTTCACGCTGGATCATGCTTTCACTGCAGAAAATATGGGCATCGTCCTGTACGAAGCTGCGCACGCGCATCAGGCCTTGTAGTGTACCCGAGGCTTCGTTGCGATGGCATGAGCCAAATTCCGCTAAGCGCAACGGTAAGTCTCGGTAGCTTTTTAGACCCTGGTTAAACACCTGGATATGGCAAGGGCAGTTCATCGGCTTAATCGCGTAGTCGCGATGTTCTGAGGCAACGGTGAACATACCCGTTTGGAATTTATCCCAGTGACCTGAGCGCTCCCACAGGCTGCGATCAACAACCTGAGGCGTTTTAATTTCTTGGTAGCCATTATCCCGCTGCACTTTGCGCATATAGGATTCGATCGCGGTGTAAATTGTCCAGCCCTTGGGATGCCAGAAGACCATTCCAGGCGCTTCTTCTTGAATATGGAAAAAGTCGAATTTTTTACCAAGCTTGCGATGGTCGCGCTTTTCAGCCTCTTCTAATCGATGCAAATAGGCATCTAAATCTTTTTTTGTGCTCCAAGCAGTGCCATATACCCGAGTTAACATGGCATTTTTTGCATCGCCACGCCAATAGGCACCGGCAACTTTCATAAGCTTGAAAAATTTCAATTTACCTGTCGATGGTACATGAGGGCCCCGGCATAGATCTTCAAAGTCCCCTTGCCGATAAAGGGAGAGATCTTCATTCGCAGGAATACTTTGAATAATTTCTGCCTTGTAGTGCTCTCCGAGGCTTTTAAAATAATCAACGGCAGCGTCTCGATGCAGTACACGGCGCGTAACCGGAATGTCTTCTGCAGCCAAAGCCTGCATTCGCTCTTCTATTTTAATTAAGTCTTCGGGGGTAAAAGCGCGGGAAAAAGCAAAATCGTAATAGAAGCCATCATCGATGACAGGGCCGATAGTAACCTGGGCGTCAGGAAAAAGTTGCTTTACTGCTTGAGCCAACAAATGCGCAGTGGAATGCCGAATAAGCTCTAATGCCTGCGCACTTTTATCTGTAATTATAACTAAACTAGTATCGGCTTCGATCAGGTGCGATGCATCAACAGCTATGCCGTTTACAATCCCACCAAGGGTTGCCTTGGCAAGGCCTGCGCCTATGTTGGCGGCCACGTCTAACACTGATACAACAGAAGGGAATTGACGGCTTGAGCCATCAGGTAGGGATACAGTAATCATTAACTATCTCTTTTCAGTGGTGACCCCTACCAAGGGCCACATGAGGTAATGCTAAACGGCTCAGACGATATCTTAGTTGGCTGCAGAGGCCACCTTAACTAGCGGTGAGATATAGCTAACAAGAATCAACACAAAAGAGCCCGCTCGGCGGGTAGGCTTGGGATTATACAAAGCTTTCAATTATGCGCCAGCGTTTGTACGTGAAACAGCAAAAAGAATGCATAATGTGTCAGGCCGAATCTAACAGCACCGCTGCAGGTGAACGTAGCTGGCCAAGCAATATTTTACCTTCCCGGCACCGTCTAGCATGGTCGTCCTGTAAACGCCGAAGCTTTGTGTCCAACACTGCAAGTTGAGTGCGTTCGTACAGCGACCCAGTGGTTTGTTTCTGCAACAGCTGCAACTGATTCAGACATTCATGAACGGCATCGTCAGTAAAGTCATCCAATTCAGTTAAATGGTGAAATAGCGCTTCAATAGCTGACGATGCACCAGGCGGAGTTGGATTCACTTCTTGGGCAAATTTGACGAGAAGAGTTTGGACTTTCTGACTATAGGCATCAAACATGATGACTAAAGCATCGTGCAAACGAGTAAATTCATTCGTACCTGCACGCGGCATATTTTGAATCAGCCAGGCCGCTTGCGCTGATCCAAGCATAAACCTGCCCCCAAGAGTCTGCATTTGCGCGCCCTTGGTTTGACTAAGCAATTGCGTTTCAAGATCAGTGAGACTGCCACATGAGGACGCCAGCAGCTCCGGCTTCTTATGAACGTATAAGGCGGCTTTAATTTCCAGTGCAGCGAGAGCCTCTAGCGTGATCTCGTTTAATTTGGCTAGAGTGCCAACTTTCAGCACACTCAACAGATAGTGATTAACCCTCCGCAAATGGTCGTAGGCTGAGTTATCTATGGCAGGATTGCGGATAAATTGCTGGCGACGATAACGTTGGATGAGTGCGCCGACCTTAGCCCGAAGTATTTCCACATCAAAAGGCTTGGCGATAAAGTCATCACCGCCGCATTGAAAAGCCGTTAACTGTTCATCCCGCTCGGTCAGGCCGGATACAAATACAATCGGAGTTAACGCAAAATCAGGATTAGCCCGCATGCTGCGACAGGTTTGAAATCCGTCCATCCCCGGCATATCAATATCAAGCAAGATTAAATCAGGTCGTAAGCTCTCCAGCATTCGCAGCGCTTGAGCACCACTAGAAGCTGTGTAAACCTCGGCGTCTGCCGCAAGAACTGTAGTTACTAATTTCTGATTGCTAAGATTATTATCAACCGATAAAACGCGCGGACGAACATCCATACATACCACCTCAATACTGCTCAAATTCTCGTATTTTTACTATCTAATTCACCCAAAAACTTAACTTTTTTACCAGTTGTTGGACGCTCTTCAATCACTTGTGCCCAGTAATCCAAGACAAATTAACACAAATGGCCAAAGCTTGGCCGATCAATTTGGTCCCTACCTAATGGGGCAACAAATAACCTTTTTCAATTTTATTTATTTACCAATTCCTCAGTCAAAATAATTCCTTATCCTAGGCGAATCAGCTTGACCGCTTCTTATTTAAAATTTTTTTCAAAATTCTAGAAATTGAAAAAACCATCCCCAGATTTATGGCGTAGCTAAGCTCAGACGGGGCCGAGTCAGAACACAGACTATCGACCTGTAAAAAGGAACCTTTGCTTTTATATGGCCCCCAAGTACTATTGCGCAGTTATTATGAAGTTTTATCACTCTAACGGAGACTTTACTTATGCAACCTATCTATTCGACCAATAGCCGCGAAGTTTACGCAGGTGATACTGATAAAGTTTTGCGTAATACCTATAGTTTTTTAGCCTGCACATTGGTGTTCAGTGCATTTACCGCCGCTGCCTCTGTCGGATTGGGGATCGGTTACGGCCTTGCGTTAATAGGCAATTTGGTTGCGCTAGCTTTGTTGTGGTTTGTACTGCCGCGTACATCTAAAAGCGGTGCTGGCGTAGGCGTAGTGTTCGCCATCACAGGGCTATTGGGTGCCGGCATAGGGCCCATGCTTAGCCATTTTTTAACTCTACCTCATGGCGGTTTGCTGGTAATGCAAGCTCTTGCCGGTACAGCTTTGGTGTTTTTTGCGCTTTCAGCCTATGTATTAACAACGGGTAAAAATTTCAGCTTTATGGGCGGTTTTTTAATGGTGGGCTTAATTAGTGTGCTCATCACAATTCTAGGTTCGATGGTGCTAGGACTGTTCGGAGTGCACATCTCCGGCCTTTCAATGGCGATAAACGGAGTGATTGTGCTTTTGATGTCCGGATTTATTCTCTATGACACCAGCCGTATTATTCACGGTGGCGAAACTAATTACATAATGGCTACTGTTTCGCTTTATCTAGATATCCTCAATCTTTTTACCAGCCTGTTGCAGTTATTAGGATTTTTCAGTAACGACGATTAATTCGATACATGGCCTCGCAAGAAGCCGGTTTTTTTATGGCCTCATTTAGCATTTGTATTAAAGCCGCTCCGCAGGCTTCAGGAGCTGCACATGGATTAGAGTTTGCCAAAGCCTGCATCGCGCAAGGCCACAGTATTGTGCGAGTGTTTTTTTACGGTGATGGAGTTTACCTCGGATTGAAAACACAGGCCCTGCCCCAGGGGGAAATATGCTGGGGGAAACTATGGCAAAACTTCCTAGTTGATCACAAGATCGACGCCGTCGTTTGCATTGCAGCTGCAGTACGGCGTGGAATAGTTGATGCAGCAGAAGCGCGACGACAGAATTTAGATATTGATTTGCTACGGGAGGGGTTTGTACTTTCGGGCCTTGGTCAGTGGATAGCAGCTAATTCTACTGCCGACCACACTATGTCATTCGGGTAGAAGGCTATGTCGCCATTGTTCATCTTCACTGAAACGCCAAATAACAACACTCAGGCTCGTGAAGGCGTTGAAGCGTTATTAGCTTGCGCTGCTTTTGACCAAAAGCCTACGGTTATGTTTATTGATCAAGGGATTTTACAGCTAATTCCTCAAGCAGATCAAATAGGTAGCAAAAATCTTAACAAAATGCTGCAAGCGCTTGAAATATATGGTGTTGAATCAATTATAGTGTGCGCCAACTCCCTTGCTCGCTTTGGCGTGAAATTGGCTGAATTAAAACCTCAGGGGAAGCTAATAACCCTTAGCGAGCGTGCATCAATAATTCAACATGCCGCTTGGGTTGCGTGTTTCTAGTGGCGTTGCATTTATTAGCAAGTATTGATATCGAATGTGTGGCTCGCTGCCGTGCAAGCTTAAGCAGTGCTGACAGCTTGTTGTTATTGGGAGATGGGGTCTATGCGCTTCAGTCTGAGGAAACTCTTACCAGCTTAACCGCGGCAACCAACAACCTTTTTGTGTTAGCGGAAGACCTGCTTTGCCGCCTTCCCCACTTGGATACATCCATATCTGTAATAAATTACGCTCAATGGGTGCAACTGAGTATTGCGTCAGCTCCTGTTGTTAGCTGGTATTGAGCTGCAAGGAGGGAAAATTGATATGAACACTGGAGAGTTTGACGAGCAAGGATATTTGTTGGATCTAACAGCGTGGTCCGAACCGCTAGCTGAAACTATTGCAGCACAGGACGGTTTGAACCTGACGCCTGCACACTGGGAACTGATTTACCTAATTCGCAATTTTTACTCTGAGTTTGACCTCTCCCCTGCTATGCGCCCGCTTTGTAAATATGTGACGCAACATTTGAGCGTTGAAAAAGGGCGCAGTATTTACCTATTACAGCTATTCCCCGGTAGCCCGGCTAAACGCTTAGCGAAAATTGCCGGGCTCCCTAAGCCCGAAAACTGCTTGTAGCAACAATTCTATTTGCTGTGACCGTCTTCAACATGTTTGAGCATGCAACGCTTTAGTCTTCGCATCATTACGATGGTAATTTATGTGATAAAACCTACCTACTCAAAATTCGGTACGTCACCATGCGATTTTTTAGCTTAATCCTCCTTTTTCTCGGCGTCAGTCTGTCAAATCAAAGCCACGCCCATACACGATGGGCACTAGATGGGTTAGTAAAGCCGCGTACCGATTCCACCGCTATTAAAACCGGCCCTTGCGGTGCACCGCGCACGACTAATCGTGTAACTGAACTGATCGCAGGTTCCAAAGTACAGGTTAAAGTTGAGAGCGTTATTTACCATACCGGTGTATTTAAAATTTATTTCTCTGCTGCGAATGACCAGAATTTCACTTTGCTCGCCGACAATATTAAGGACTATGCAGACCAACGCTTTCAAACCTATACGCTTACGCTTCCCAATCAACCCTGCGACAAATGCACGCTGCAGTTAATTCAGACGATGCCCGACTCTGGCAATAGCCTTTATTATTCCTGCGCGGATATAAAGTTAACCAGCCCCGTAGTGGCAGATACAACGCCACCCTCCGCAGTGACAAATTTACGACTACAGTCTGACGTGAAAACTATTAGTTTAGGCTGGCAAAACCCCGCCCAAGATTATGCCCAAACCTTGGTAGTGCAAAGCACGGCGCCGCTAAGTGAATACCCTCAAGCGGGGGTTGAATATCGTCAGGATTCGATCCTGGGGAATGGAAAGGTGGTACTGCTTGCTGCACAAACAGGTTTTCAAAGCCTGCCATTAACATCTGGTCTAATTTATTACTACACAGTATTTGCAGTTGATAGCAGCCGCAATTACTCAAAATTCACGCAAATATCTGGGCAGCTAAATCAAATTAACCAAGTGCCAACGGTTGCTATTCTGGCTGAACAAGCAGGGCAAATTAAGCAGAAATTTTTGACTACCGACGGCTTAATAACGTTGCAAGCTAATGTTAGCGACGCCGATGCGAGCGACCAGCACAGAATTGATTGGGCCGGAACCGATTATCGTTTACTTGACCTCGCAGCGAACGACGCGGCCTTCACATTTGACCCTAGCGCGTTAAAAGCGGGTGCTTATAAGGTTGTTGTGAAGGCTACGGATTCGGGCACACCGAACATGCAAGCGACAGCAGAGGTAAGCCTGAATATTGAAGAGCCTGCTGCCACTACACCTACCCTAGCAGGTGCCATTGGCGGCCTTGAGTTGTTTATCTTCGGCGGACTGATATTAGCGGGGATGCGAGTAGTAGTACTACCTCATTCATATGCCGCCACCGGAAAAATGAGATGACGGCTTAAACAACAAAGGCAAACGGGGAAACGCTCAACACCAGTTTATGGGGTTGCAAACGTACACGTCCTTGCGTACTCATTTATAGCTAGCTCTGCGTGTAACTTCTAATCACAGCTAATTTTCTAGGGGTTCCAGCTCCAACTCCACACGGCGATTCTGGCCTCGCCCAGCGTCAGTGCCATTATCAGCAATTGGGTAACGCTCGCCATAACCATAAGCATTTACCCGGCCAGCTGGTACGCGTTGATCCAACAGATAAAATTTAACACTATCAGCCCGCTCTTCACTTAGACGCTGATTCATAGAATCGCTGCCAACCGAATCGGTGTGGCCGGAAATACGAATGCGGGTGTCTTTAAACTCTTTGAGCACATCAACAACCGAATCCAACACATCAAAAAAATCCTGCCGAATCTGTGCACTGCCGGTTGCGAACGTGATATTACCGGGCATGATCAATTTAATATTCTTGCCATTACGTTGTACGCGTACACCTGTACCCTCAAGTCGCTCGCGCAACACTTTCTCTTGTTTGTCCATGTAATGGCCGGTGCCTGCTCCAACGATGCCGCCTACGGCAGCTCCGCGTAAGGCTCCTTTAGAACGGTCTTGTTTACTGGAGGTTGCCGCCCCCAATAGCGCGCCCACCGCAGCTCCTATTCCAGCGCCTTTAGTAGTGTTGCTGGTTTTGCGCTCTCCAGTGTAAGGGTCATTAGTTGCGCATGCGCATAGACCCAAACTAAGTAACAGCACTGACACGAATTTCATAAGGGCATTCTCCGATTATTAACAAACAAAAATTACGGGGCTTGCACCATTGTGCCCTGTATCTTTGCTTTTGCAACACTAAAAGCACTTAAGCTCGGCCGCCACTTCGTTAAATTGTGGAGGATTTACGTAATTTTATTAGACGGCCTAAACGCAGTTCGGCGGGCGCTTTACGTTATCATGGCGCATTTGCACGCTCTAACCACTCCCCTCAATTCAAAAAACGAGCCCACCTATGGCATTGCAGAAGCACTACATATCCTACTTCTCCTGTGTTTTAATTGTGTCGCTCGTTGGCAGCTTATCGGCCTGTCACAACTACCCGGTCCATATCAACGGCAACCCCATTGGCGCTAAACCGCTGTTCTCAGGGTTTCACATCGAAGACAAACACCTTGCTACCTGTATCAATGAACATATTTTCGATCAGCACATTACTCAAGCGGAAGATTTAACACACATCAACTGCGCTCAGCGTTCAATTCGCTCCCTTAAAGGACTCGAAATTTTCTCTCACCTTCTTTCGGTAAACTTAAACGACAACGCGATTGAATCGATCAGCCCACTTTTTGCAATTTCTAGCCTAGAAGAAATTCAGTTAAACGGCAACCTGGTGAATTGTAACGAGATTAATAAACTGCGCGCGCGGTCAGTGAAAATTAATGGAGTGTGCGCGACTCACAAATAATTAAAACGCGGATAAAAACTTTTATATTTTTTATGTGCATTTGCAAAAAACTGCGCGTTATTCTGCACGCCCCGTTCTCGCCAGCCACAACCCTGTCTATGTTTTTTATCCCGGCAAACAATTAATTATTAAAATAGGCGTCCGCGGCACATTCCAAGAAATTCTGATGGCACCGATCCTGCTAATTATTGTGGCGCATCTATCGTATCGCGCTCACATTCACAATTGCAGGGGAATCAATATGTTCGCAGCAACCGATAAAGAAACCATGACTTCGCAAATTCTGCAGGCCAAAAAGGCCCAAGGCGTAACCTGGGAAACCATGGGGAACGCATTGGGTGTATCTGAAGTCTGGCTGGCATCTGTATGTCTAGGAATGAACTCTGCCCCTGGTGAAAAGGCTGCGGCCATCGCAGAGTATTTAAATTTAAGCGCTGACATTACAGACGCATTAATGGCATTCCCTACAAAAATTTGGAAGCAAACAGTACCTACGGATCCGTTAATTTACCGCTTGTATGAAATTGTCGGCGTGTATGGCGATACACTTAAACACGTCATTCAAGAAAAATTCGGTGACGGTATTATGAGTGCGATTGATTTTTCAATGGAGGTTAAAAAAGAGGAAAACACAAAAGGCGATCGGGTTGTATTGGAATTAAATGGCAAGTTTTTACCCTATAGAAGTTGGTAAAATAATTACTTTAAAACAGTAACAACCCGCCTTAGTGCGGGTTGTTTACTTTTAGGCCTAAGGGCGTGGCCGACGCAAATCTAACGTGTGTGGGTATTCTGGGTTAACCTCTTGCCCAGGAGCGGCCATAGGTTTATTGCCACTAACGGGGAAAAACTGGCGCAGTCCATCCAACTGGGGGCGCGGTGAAAATGGCCCTTGAGTATGCCCAACATTTAAAAACCGATTACCACGTCGAGATTCAGCTTCAAATGCATTTACTGGGAAGCTGTCATAACTGCGGCCGCCTGGGTGGCTGACGTGATAGACACAACCGCCAATCGAGCGACCATTCCATAAATCTAAAACATCAAACACCAACGGCGCATGCACACCGATCGTAGGATGTAATGCGGAGGGCGGCTGCCAGGCGCGATAACGCACACCAGCGACGTATTCGCCGTGTACCCCCGTAGCTTGTAGAGGAACTTGGCGCCCATTACAGACGAGCGTGTATCGGCTGTCCGTAAGCCCCGTAAGCTTTACCTGAATTCGCTCGACTGATGAATCCACATAACGCGCCGTGCCAAAACTGCCGACCTCTTCGCCTAATACATGCCAAGGTTCAATGGCCCAGCGCAACTCCAATGCAATATGGTCCACTTGCACGCGGCCGTAATGAGGAAAACGGAATTCCTCGAATGGTAAAAGCCAGGATAAATCAAAGGCGAATCCCTGATCATTTAAATCCCGTACAACTTCTTGCATATCCGTCCAGATAAAATGCGGCAACATAAAGCGATCGTGCAATACGGTCCCCCAGCGTACCAGCGGCTTGTGGTAGGGTTTTTGCCAAAAACGCATAAATAAACAGCGCAATAACAGCGTCTGCACTAACGCCATGCGCTCATGGGGCGGCATTTCAAAACCGCGGAATTCCAAAATTCCTTGCCGCCCAGAACTCAAACCAGGCGAGTAGAGTTTGTCTATACAAAACTCAGCGCGATGGGTGTTGCCGGTGATATCAATCAGCAGATTGCGCAGCAGCCGATCGACCAACCATGGCTGTGGCACTTCTCCTTTAGGAATTTGCGCAAAGGCAACTTCCAATTCATAGAGCATTTCGTCGCGACCTTCATCGGCTCTTGGCGCTTGCGACGTGGGGCCGATAAACATGCCTGAGAACAGATAAGACAGGCTCGGATGGTGTTGCCAGAAGGTTATCAAGCTTTGCAAAACATCTGGGCGGCGCAACAGCGGACTATCTGCAGGCGTAGGACCGCCGAGGGTTACGTGGTTGCCACCGCCGGTGCCAGTATGGCGCCCATCTAACATGAATTTTTCTGCCCCCAAGCGACATTTATAGGCGGCGTCGTAAATGGTTGTCGTAGTATCTACCAATTCTTTCCAGCTACTGGCTGGATGAATGTTTACTTCAATAACGCCCGGGTCCGGCGTTACCAATAATTTAACTATGCGACTGTCCCTCGGCGGCTCATAGCCTTCCACAATTACCGGTAATTTAAGTGCTTTTGCCGTCGCCTCCACACAGGTCAGCAATTGAACGTAATGCTCAAGGTAGTTAAGGGGCGGCATAAAAACGTGCAAGCGACCATCTCGCGCTTCCACACAAACGGCGGTACGGATAACCTCCCAATACTCGCGATGAATTTTGCGCTCCCATCTTTGGCCCTGCCTAGTGTTCGAGCCTTGTGGCTCAACGATTTGTGGCGACACCATCGCGTCTGCCTCGGCGGTAATGGGCGTTTTAATGTAACGATTAGTGATGTCGCTATGTTTTGGTAGAGGCTCACGCTCAGCAAACGGATCTACAGGGATTAATTCCTCCCGCAATGATTCCTCTACCTGTGGCAGGGAATTAAGCGGCAGCCTCAAACCCATCGGCGAATCTCCGGGAATAAGCACAATACGCTCGCGCCGAGTAGGCCATTGGCTACTGACCCAACGCCCCATGCCACTGTTAAACGTCAATGGCAATACGTATCCAGTGGGTTTGGCCAACCCGCGTTCCAGTACTTTTGCCAAGCGGCGGCGGGCGAGCTCATCCTTCGCCTCGGCAATTTGAACATCCAAATTAACCGGCATGCTTTGCTCTTGCATTAAATAATGAAGGCCATCCTCGTAAGCGGCCTGGCAAAAATCCGCATCTAGCGCCAAGCGGCTACACAGTTGCAGCATAAATAAATGCGCTTCGCGCAGCCCATAACCATAATTTTTATCTACGCGCGCTAAATAATCTCGCTCTTGCCAGAGAGGCTCGCCGTCCTTACGCCAAAAAATACCTAACGCCCAACGCGGAATCTCCTCGCCCGGATACCATTTACCCTGCCCATAATGCAGTAACCCTTTAGGTGCAAAACTATCGCGCAGCTTCAACAACAGATCCTTGGCCAGCGTTAACTTTTGATCACCTAAGGCATCGGTATTCCATTGGGCAGATTCCATATCGTCGGTAGAAACAAACGTCGGCTCGCCTCCCATCGTCAGGCGCACATCCTGGGCGACAATCAGCTCGTCTACCTGTTCACCTAGCGCCATTACCGCATCCCATTGGGATTCTGAATAGGGTTTGGTGACGCGCGGATCTTCGTGAATGCGCGTAACGACATTTGAATAGCTAAAATCCACCTCACATTTATCGGTAAAGCCGTGTATTGGCGCTGCCGAAACGGGATCGGGTGTACAGGCCAGCGGAATATGCCCTTCGCTGGCAAATAAACCGGACGTCGGATCCATGCCGACCCAGCCGGCTCCAGGTATGAATACTTCACACCATGCATGCAGATCCGTGAAATCGGCCTCAGGCCCGGAAGGGCCATCAAGGCTTGCGATATCAGCTTTTAATTGCACCAAATAACCAGATGCAAAGCGCGCCGCCAAACCTTCGTGCCGCAACAACTGCACTAATAACCAAGCTGAATCGCGACAGGAACCCAGTGCTTTATCCAGCGTTTCATCCGGCGTTTGCACACCAGGTTCAAGGCGAACGGTATATTCAACTGAAGATTGCACTTTTTGATTAACCGCCACCAAATAATCAATCGTGCGCATTTTGGTTTTTGGTAGTGAGAGCAGTACGGCTTTGAATTTATCGCTACATTCTAAACATTCCAGATAAGGCAAAAGCTCTTTGTGAGTTTGCTCATCATATTTAAATGGATAATGCTCAGCGTACTCTTCCAAGAAAAAATCAAATGGATTAATTACCGTCATATCGGCAATAACTTCCACATCGACCCAAAAGCGTTTAGTTTTTTCCGGGAACACTAAACGTGCTAAAAAATTGCCAAATGCATCCTGCTGCCAATTAATAAAATGCTCTTCCGGCTGAATTTTTAAACTGTAAGCGTGGATGGGGGTACGACAATGGGGGGCTGGTCGCAAACGCACGGTGTGAGGCGAAACACCGACCTCCCGATCAAATTCGTAGTGAGTTTGATGATTTATAGCAACTCGAATCGTCATAATTACGTCCAATCAAAAGAAAAGGCTGACCACTCGTGACATCACAGTGGCATTTATTCCTAGCGCAATATTTACGGCAGACTGCTGCATTTATTTATCCGTCGGCAACAGAGTATGTATTAGGCTTAAAGTACAGCCGTGTATTAGTGACAATAGCGTTGAGAACAAGAGGCCTGTTTAATTAAACCAAGTATCGGCAATCGAAGAATGAAGCTTGGCAAGTTCTAATTGCATGGTGTTTAAATATTCACGAAATGAATCGTCCAAAACGTCATAATCAACGTTTTCAAACATTGTCGCTTGCAATTCAGCTAAGGCTAAAACTACGGGCTCTGCCAAGGGTAGTTTGCAGGCGGAATCATCCATCGCATGTAAGCAGTGGGAAATAGTTCGAGGATATTGTTCGTCTTCTAATAAATAACAAGCGACATCGGCTGCATCCACTGCAGACCTGAGGCTTCTGCGATAACTTTGCTCAGCACCTACCGAGCGTAACACATTCCCCCAGATAATTTGTTTAGCGTAAGACGCACCGTCGTTTTGTTGTGCGTGCATCCAAGTAGCGACACCAATATCCAAAATACGCGTTGTCATATCGGCGCGCTCCAAATTGCGCCCGAGACGTAAAAAATCCCAGGCTTGATCGTGGCTCATAGTGCCATACAACAATCCGTTAATTTGCTGGCAACCGCGAATAACGCCTTTTAAAAAAGCATGGCGCTGGCCGCGCTTTAATGCTTGAGAAAGATTTTCCTGCACAAACATCGATAATGCATTGACAAGTTCCCATGTTTCACCCGGCACTACATCTCGTGATGTACGTACATTTTCGCGCAGCATACGCAGCGACGACACCATAGAACTTGGATTGTCTTCATCGCCGAGAATAAATTTAACAACATTGCGCTCATCTGAAGTTTTATAAAGTTTGTCGAATTGAGTCTGTGCGCTATTGAGTTCAATTAAATTAAACCAACCTAAATTCACTCCCTTTGGTAAATCCAATAATAAATTTGCGTAAACGCCTAACATACGGGCAGTGTTTTCTACTCGCTCGATATAACGAGCTGTCCAATAAATTCTCTCAGCTACTTTTGACAACATAATTTAAACTCCGGTATCCACAACCCAAGTGTCTTTGCTTCCGCCGCCTTGCGACGAGTTCACTACCAGCGAGCCTTTTTTCATAGCTACGCGCGTAAGCCCACCGGTAGTTACATAGGTTGAAGCACCCTGCAAAATAAAAGGCCGCAAATCCAGGTGGCGAGGTTCAAGGCTGTTATTTCCGACTAATGTAGGTGCCGTGGACAGTGCAAGTGTGGGCTGAGCAATATAATTTCTTGGATCTGCTTTAATACGTTCAGCAAATTCAACTCGCTCTTTTTTAGTTGAATGCGGCCCTACAATCATACCGTAGCCGCCCGACTCGTTGGCGGGCTTGACAACAAGCTTTTCCAAATTAGCAAGCACATATTCAAGCTCTTTTGGATTAACACATAAAAACGTTTCAACATTGGGAACAATGGGGTCTTGATCTAAATAATATTTAATAATCTGCGGCACAAATGCATAGATGACTTTGTCATCGGCTACCCCTGCCCCAGGTGCATTCGCCAGCCCTACATTGCCTTTTCGCCACGCGCGCATGAGGCCTGGCACGCCCAATATTGAATCTGGATAAAATGCTTCTGGGTCTATAAATAAATCGTCAATTCGTCGATAAATGACGTCTACTCGTTCAAGCCCGGAAACAGTTTTCATATAGACACAATCATCTGATTGCACCACTAAATCACTGCCCTCAACTAATTCGGCCCCCATCTGTTGTGCTAAAAATGCATGCTCAAAATATGCAGAATTAAAAATACCCGGTGTTAATACCACTACAACAGGCTGCTCTATCTCCCGAGGCGAGAGTGAAACAAGCATATCGAATAGACGCGACGGATAATCGTGAATAGGTGCTATTTCAGCCTGCTCAAATAAATCCGGCAAAACTCGCTTAGTAATGGCACGGTTTTCAAGCATGTAAGCAACGCCTGACGGAACGCGCAAATTATCTTCAAGGACATAAAATTCGCCGTCCTGGTCTCGCACCAAATCAGTGCCACATATATTTGCCCAAACCCCATAACGAGGCATTATGCCGACACACTCGGGCCTAAAATTTTTGGACTGATCTAAGATATAGCGTGGCAATACGCCGTCACGCACGATTTTTTGATCGTGATAGAGATCATTAATAAACAAATTAAGTGCTTGCAGACGTTGTTTCAGTCCCTCAGCGGTAACGTCCCACTGCTTCTTTGAAATAGTGCGAGGAATAATGTCGAACGGCCAAGCCCGATCAATATTGCCCTCATCGGTATAGACGGTAAATGTAACTCCCATCTCGCGCACAGTCGCTTCGGCAGCTTCTCGACGTCGTTCGATCTCCTCATCACCCAACGACTGCAGATAAGAGACTAAATGTTGTGCCGACTGTCGCGGCTTGCCCGGTTTTTCTATTAACTCGTCGTAAAAATCTGCAGGTTTATAGCCTTGCCAGTTAATCGTCATAGAGAATTACCATCACCTATTGGGCTGTTTTACGGGATTTTTTCTAAGGTTTCGAAGTACCCAAATCACTTTTCTAAGCTTTCACAATACAATAATCAAAGCTACTCAATTCGTTACAAAACACATTGTGTAGCGGTTTAATACCGTTATGAGTAACACCTTTTCATAGTGGAATGTGCCCATAGTTAACTGTCTAGGGACTTTTTACGCGTTCCAAAATTAGCAAATAAACATAAGGTCATTACAGTTGGGTAGGAGCACTCTGCCTTTATCGGTGGTAGAGGCTAAGTTTAAATCGCAACCATCCAAACCCCTATGCACAACTCTTTCCAAGTGCGACAACATCTATGATCTAAGTACGCTAGGCGTCTTTAGCAGCACACCAACATCGAAAAACTGTAGTGAACGGTTCATAGTCATCAGGTTTCATGCCAGAACGTGATCCACTTGCTTAAAAGTCAATCGTTTAAAAAATAACCAAACCTGCGTATTAGTTTACAAGCGGCAACCCTGTGCTAACTTTAAGGAGCAACGTGTAATTTCCCGTTGCATGTACCAGCCTTCTTGCGGAGAAAAGTGGATGGCCAGAGCACATAGCATTGTGACAGATAGAAGACGCCCAGTCGGACATTACGCTTCTGCTCTTGTTATTAGTTGTCTAAGCCTTTTGCCATTTTCGCACGCGCAGAACGAGCACACCGCAGTGAGAGCAGAAATAGCGACTGAACATACTCGCGCTATTGCAGGTTACATAAGCCAGGAAAAACGCTTTCTGATGTATTTATTTAATGGAAACGTCGGTAAAGCTCAGATTGCTTAGGGTTAAAAATTTAAAACACAATAAAAATTTAGCTGATTTGATATAGGAACAATTCACATGATGCGCCGTTCGCTCTCCACCAAATTAATGATAGCCCTAACATTCATCATGATTGTAGTGGCCTCGATCGTGTTGTTTGTGAACTACAAGGTCAATGAAAAACAACAACAAGAAAAGTTTGAGACGACTATCGCTGCGCAAATAGCATTAATCAACTCCTCCGTATTAGAAGCAGTGTTTGCATATGATTTGGATCAAATCCAGGCCATTAGTAATTCACTTGTAAATACAGCCTTGGTTACAGAAGTAAAAATGTTTGATCACCGCGGTAAGAGCCTGGCCACCGCTGTAAAATCTGGCAATGCTGATTTTTCTACAAAAGTAGGTCGCAGCGGAGTGGAAATTATTCGTGAAAAAGAAGTTATAGGTCGCTACGACGTAACCTTTTCTACACAAGAGCTAGATAATTTATTAGTTAACCAATTGCGCTCAAGCACCATTGTGGTTGTCAGTCTTTTATTGGCAAGTCTTGCCACTGTTTTTGTTTTGTCGCGCAGTTTAATTGTTTCACCGATCACCAAAATAAGCGAATCACTTGATGCAATTGCCGCAGGCGGTGGTGACTTAACTCGCAGACTGCCAACCTCTAGCGGAGATGAAGTAGCAGTTTTGTCCAATAATTTTAACCGCGTAATGGAACAGATTGGCAACATTATTAAAAATGTTACGCAGGTAACTCAGAAAGTAAACAACAACGTGCGCATAATGAGCGGCGCAACTGAAAATACCGTGCATTCAACCGGGCAGCAGCTCAAAGAAATTGAATTAGTTGCTGCTGCGTTACAAGAATTAACTCACTCGGCAACTGAAGTTGCTCGCCATGCAGGTGCGACTGCCGACCACACAAAAGAAACCGCACGTTTTGCAGAACAAGGTTCTCAAGTTGTTAAATCTTCGCGCGACACTGGCAACCGCTTAACTGATCAAATTCAAGCAACTGCGCGTAAAATTTCCGTTCTCAAAGAGAATTCCGAAAATATCGGCTCAGTAATGGAAGTTATTCGCTCAATAGCAGAACAAACTAATTTATTAGCACTAAACGCTGCAATTGAAGCGGCACGTGCAGGTGAGCAAGGACGTGGGTTTGCGGTGGTAGCAGATGAAGTGCGTTCATTAGCGCAAAAAACACAAACCTCAACAGAGGAAATTGGCTCGATTATCGTTCAGCTTCAACGGGCGGCTGATGAAGCGCATCAATCCATGAATACCAGTATGTCATCTGTGCAGGAAACAATCGAAACTTCTACAAAGGTAGGCGAATCACTCGAACGAATTCGCACCAACATCGATACGATCAATAACATGAATCACCAAATTGCTACAGCGTCGGGCGAGCAAAGCTCTGTTGCCAATGAAGTCAGTAAGAATATTGCAGCAATTCACACTTTGTCTGAGCGTGTTGCAGAAAACGCCCGAGTGGTAAGTGCCAATAGTGATCAGCTAAAACACGAAAGCTCCGAGCTAAAACAACAAATGGATAAATTTAATATTTAGCGGAAAGATGCCGGCGGCACAAAATTAAGCAATTTAAAAAATACTGATTACCGCATGCAGTTTGTAAGCAGCGCAAAAGCGACTTGCGACTTGCGACTTGCGACTTGCGAACAGTAAAACGAGCAGTTTTTTGAAAAATCAAACATCACTAAAGCACAAGTGTTTTGTAGAAGCTCCTAACGGTAGCAGCGAGCAAAGTACAATAACGGACACCTTATTTAAAATGCCCGAAGTAAAGTGTTCACAATCAAGCATCAAAAATTGAACGGTGGAATGGTTAACGCAAATAAAACGCTGCACTTTGCGTGTCCCGTCTGCGGAAAAAGCCGCAATTCTTAACCTTATTTTGTTTTATAAAGCGTTAGGAGACCTTATATGGATCCTCTAAGCTTGCTTAAACATAAATATTGCACGTACATTTTCGGTACAGCAACACATTCCGAGAATTCTTAAGAGCTAGATCTCTTCTCAAACCGCCCCTAGGCGGTAGCCACATCCACAGGCATCCGCTAGACTAACGCTCTTTTACCCGGTCTTTTCGATATGCCTGATTACCTTAGCGAAATTCAATGGACCACAGACGGACTGGTGCCTGCGATTGCGCAGGATTTCCAAACCGGCAAGATTCTTATGATGGCATGGATGAGTAAGGAATCGTTGCAAGCAACAGTGGAAACCTCTAAGGCTGTGTACTGGTCTCGGTCTCGTCAGGCTCTATGGCCTAAAGGCGAAACGTCGGGCCACGAACAAGTTGTGCACTCTATACAACTTGATTGCGACGCCGATGTCCTTACATTACAGGTCGAGCAAAAAGGTGGTATAGCCTGCCATACCGGGCGCCAATCTTGTTTTTACCGCGAACTGGTAGATGGCAGTTGGCAGATTCAAGCCCCTGTACTTAAAGATCCTAATGAGATATATCGATGAATGACACGCTTCACCAGCTCTCACAGGTTTTGGCAGAACGCAAACTATCAGCCGATCCTGAGAGTTCGTACGTCGCGCAATTGCATTACAAAGGTTTAAATAAAATATTGCAAAAACTCGGCGAGGAATGCACAGAGACGATAATTGCTGCAAAAGATAGCGAACGCACAGGCGATACTCACGCACTTATTTACGAAACTGCGGATTTGTGGTTTCACTCTTTAGTGATGCTGTCTCATTTGAATTTATCAGCGGAACATGTATTAATCGAGCTTGCTCGTAGATTTAACGTCTCAGGCATTGACGAAAAAAACTCCCGCTAGCCAACTCATAATTTAATTTATAACGAGGTTTTTATGTTTTCAGGTGCTTTTAGCATTGGTCATCTTTTGGTTGTACTAGTTATTGTATTGTTATTATTCGGAACCAAGAAATTGAAAAACCTGGGCTCTGATCTAGGTGGCGCCATTAAGGGATTTAAAAGCGCATTAGGCGATGGTGATAAAAAAGAGGATGACACTGTTGAGAACGAAGCGGCAAAAAAAGTCGCCGAGGATAAAGCAGCGCAACAAGCGGATTTTAATAAAGCCAGCGAATCTTCTAAAACCGAACAGAAATAACTAGCTCATTATGTTTGATGTCAGTTTTTTTGAGTTGCTCGTAATTGGGGTAGTAGCCCTCGTGGTTATCGGCCCTGAACGCTTACCCGACGCTATTAAAACCTGCGCGCTTTGGATTGGCCGCATGAAACGTATTCTGGCTGAATCGCGCTCGGAATTTGAAAAGCATATTGGTGCTGATGAAATTAGACGCGAATTACATAATGAACACATTATGGCATCTTTAGAAAAACTCAAAGCTTCAAGAGCGGTATTAGAGCAGGATTTATTAAATTACCAAAATACCATCCAAGCAGAATTGCATGCGCTTGAACACGGCACGCAAGCCACATTACATGACCATGATGACCATGCGCCATCTATCGAGTCAGCCGGAGAATCAAAGGGATCAGAACCAGCAGAAGCCGCAATAGCCGCCTCTGAAGTTGCCACTACAGATCATTCTGAAGTCGATATATCAGAAACCAAACCCTCTGCTGACACCAACTTTCACCACACTGAAGAACCTGCTCTTAAAACGAAACCCGAACATGAATGATCACTTTAATGAGGAGCAGGAATCTCAGCCGCTCGTAAGCCACCTTAAAGAACTTCGTGACCGCCTACTGCGCTGCATTTACGTAACCGTAGGTTTATTTTTGTGCATGGTTTATTTTTCTAACGATATCTATGCATTTATTACCGGCCCACTTACCGCTTTACTGCGCGAGTTTAATGAGGGGTCGTTAATTGCGACGGATGTTACGGCTTCATTCGTCGCACCGCTCAAATTGACGTTTTACATCTCATTATTTATCACCATGCCACATATTATTTATCAGGTTTGGGCTTTTATCGCCCCAGCGCTCTACCGACATGAAAAGCGTCTCGCCATACCGCTATTTATCTCCAGTGTGCTGTTATTTTATATCGGCGCCGCTTTTGCGAATTTTGTCATTATTCCCGGTGCTTTTAAGTTTTTTATGCTGTTTGCTCCTGCAAACGTCTCGGTAAACCCAGACATTACAATGGTTTTGGATTTTATTATTAAGGTTTCCCTGGCATTCGGTGCCGCTTTTGAAATTCCCGTCGCTGTAGTTATTTTATTGGTGACAGGCATAACAACTGCCGAGGCGCTAATTGCTAAACGCCCCTACGTTATAGTTGGGTGTTTTGTAGTGGCAATGTTTTTAACTCCGCCCGATGTGGCCTCGCAACTTATGATGGCATTTCCTTTGTGGGGGCTATTTGAGTGTGGGGTTTATTTTGGGCGTTGGATTGTTCAAAGCCGGCAAAAAGACGATTTGCCGGATTACGATTAGGAGATTAGCTATGCGAGGTGCCGGCGGAACTTCAGGCGGAGTGGGTCAATTTTTTTTAGGCTTTGCGATGATGTGTGCAGGTTTTTACCTGCTTTTTAATGCGATCAGTGTTTATTCATCATTTGGCTTAGGATCAGTTTTATTTCAACTACCTATAGGCAGCCGTAGCGCGGGCCTTACTTCGGGTATGGTTTTCATCCCATTTATCATCGGCATAGGCATTATTTTTTATAGCGGCACTAACTTTATCGGCTGGTTACTTGCCATAGGTTCGCTAAGCGCATTAATTGTCGGCGTTATAAGTTCTCTACAATTTACTTTGCGTTCCATGTCAGCCTTTGAACTGATTGTGATATTTGTGCTTGCAGTTGGTGGCTTAGGTTTATTCTTGCGCTCACTGCGCAGCCTCGGCTAATGCTCGGCTGCGAGCTCTGTGGCCGCGAGCTACCTTTAACCGAACATCACCTAATACCGCGCATGTTACATAGGCGCAAGCGCTTTCAAAAAATTATAGTAAAGAAGTCTTAGCGCAGACTATAAAAGTATGCCGTGTGTGTCATCGCGGCATTCATGCGCTATATGACGAGGTGACACTTGCAGAGCAATTTAACACACTTGCAAAATTACAGGCCGACGCTTTAATTGCCAAGCACTGCGCCTGGGCTGCAAAACAGAAGCAGAAATAATCCGAAATCCACGCCGATATATAATTTATTTACACTTTCCTGCTAATCCCTGTAATTGCTTTGCTTACGGTGGTTAAAGCATGCGCAATTTAAGCGAATACTGGAATTCAGATAAACGCTTGCTCTACGGACTTTAGACGCCTCCATATAGGCAGGAATGTCATTAGACCACCAGGGTTTTGAAATAAAAGTTTTCTCAAACATTGCATTTTCAGGCCTGACTCACAACCAGGTTTTGCCTATACTCAACCAAAGGCTACCCGGTGACGGACTATGGAATCTCGACTTTACTTTACCCCTTATAAAGACTCGCGCCTCGATACCATCTACAACTTACAGTTTTGTGATAACGATAGGTTATTACATAGTGAATATCGCCCCACAGGCATTTTGGCGCAATTACTTAATGAAGACGTCAGCGACGAAATTTTGCAAACCCTTGCTATGAGTGGAGACGAGGATACGCGCATACGCATACTTGCATTTTCCCAATTGCGGCAAAAAAAAATTCCTGTACCAAAGAAAATTCTCCTTGCATCCATCGTTGAAGTTGGCCTTGCAGACGGCTTAGAACTGCTCACTGTTTATGACGACCGTCGTATACGGTACATTAGCGCGAAAGGCCGTTTAGCAGTGGTGGAGTCGCCAACGCCTCCGATGGAATTAATTATTCAGAGCTTCTTAAGCGACTCGCAAAAAATTATTAACAATCTTGAGCCCTGTGATGATTCACGACTTGCGTTTCCGAGTTATGGGCGCGCGAAATTTACATTTATTGCATCGGATGGCATCTATATAGGTGAGGCGCAATTTAAACATATGCAAGAAAATCCTGAGGCAGCCCGTATTATTGATGGGGCGCTGGATTTATTGCACGAAATAATCATCACAGGCAATGTTTCACCAAATGATTTAATTTAAAACGCAGGCTTATTGTTGAAATTGACAAGCCGTGAGAGGAGCTTGATGGCCGTAGGCCATCAAGCTAAAAGCGTTATTTTAGAAAAGGTGTAAGCCATTCCATTTGTGGTGCATCGCCACCTCCTGCAGGCTGTTCGATGGAGAGAAAATAACTCCCCCACCAAGGGCCTGCCGCCCACCACGTCCAACCAATCCATTGTTTGTTATTTTCCATATATTGTAATACACGTCCAATCGTGGCTTTACAGGTAGCATTATTACCACCGCCAAATTCACCTAAAAACCCTCGGTAGTTATGCGAGCTCAACCATTGAGTTACTTGGGTCAAATGTTTATCACCATCAGCGGAGGCGCATTCGGCTTTAGTGCCAGAATAGTCAGTGTCAAAATACTGATGAAATTCAAAAGCGAAATTATTACCCGGGTCAACAAAATTCACCATAACCGTCGCATTGGGTGTGCCGTAACTATTAGCCGCCCAAGAATGCGCGCCGGTCCAGGCGTTACCGGGAACTAAAATAAGATTAGTAGCACCAGCATCACGAACCGCCTTAGATCCAGCGTTAGCAGCTGTTAACCAGTCTTCGGTCCGCATTGTATTGGGTTCATTCATTAAACCGAAAATAACGTGGTTGTTATTTTTATAGGCTGTGGCAAGGCGCGACCAAAAATTCGCAAATGCGCTCACAGGCACCTGGCTTGAACCAATTAAATTACCTCGATAACGAGCATAATTATGTGGATCTATGACTACGTATACACCTTTAGACGTAGTTTCAGTAACGAATAAATCCAAACGAGCAAATTCTGCTGTATCAAATGCTTGATTTAATGTCGGCTGCAAACGCTCCCAGAAAAAGGGTAAGCGTACTGTATTCATTTTTTTGCTTTTAAAATAATCCACCTCAGTTTGAGGCGGATAAATATAATCTTTCTCATAAATTCCAGGGAATTTTTTATCACCGAATTCCGCACCCGCTAGTGAAACACCTTTATAAATAACACCGGTGTTAATGTTGCCAGAACTGGATGAGGAACTTGAACTGCTGGAACTTGACGAGCTGGATGAACTAGAACTTGAAGTACGGCCAGAGCTGGAAGAGCTAGTTGAACTTGAGGAACTACTGGAGCTTGATGAACTGCTTGAACTTGACGAGCTAGAACTGCTACCTGGATCTGTACCGCCGCAGCCGCTCAGCGCGAGGCTGACTGCAATCAGAAGGGTATTGAGTTTATTTAAACTTTTCATATTTAATTCCAAATAATGACTTTTAATATTGGAAATACCCGAGATCTGCAACTGCGATGCTCAGCGATTTGTTTGACAATTAGCATCCATTACTCATCATCGTTCTGCATAAAGCCCGCTGCCGCCGTGGTCGCGCAGAAACAAGCCATAAGAGAAAATCACGGTGGAGTCTAGTTTAATTTGTATTCACGCAACAAGCGGCGTTACACAGCGTTGCCGATTGCATCCTAGAACACCTCTCGAACAGGTCTCATTTTGATGTTTGGCTACGTATTTAATAGTGCGTCGAAGACATATTTTAAACAGCAAAAGCTCGCAAGCTCTGCCCTCGCCTACGCTAAATAAATTTTAGGCCGAATAAATATGCTAATAAGCTCGGCGCTGCGGGGCTTTTAGAAGCTGCTCTTTAAGATTTTTTCGCGGTTTTTAAAAAATCCTTAGTTATCGACAGGTTTAAAGAGCAGATATAGTTCTAATCTGATAATTACAATTATCTAAATTAGCAATTATCGGAATGGATAAACGTGATAAATTAGAAGCTGGATTAGTGTATAGCCAGCGCCCAATAAATTTAAGAGATAGTAAATTACTACATTATTTTTGCGCTGAGTTCATTCCAAATTAAAGGCTGGTCCTCGTCTATGGAAGTTTGCACACAAATACCCTCAACTTCCTCAAACAATTCAGGACAGGCAATAAGATGCGCGTAAGGCAATTGATTAGGTGGAACTTGCCTTGCCCACACACCAACCCATGCGTTTCGGGTGGTTTTTTTCGCTGCATACAGCGCTTTATCCGCTATATCAGCCACCTGCTCCCAAGTAATGCTTTCTTCCAGATTGGGATAGAAAGGAAAACAGGAAAATCCTATTGAACAAGTTTTATGTAAAATTAAATCATTGCCAATTTCAAAAGGCGTTTGCTCAACCAAAGCCCTGAAACGCTCAGCAAGTACGGCTGCATCATCGCGTTCGCAGAAGCGCACAACCACCATAAACTCTTCACCGCCCCAGCGCACTATATAATCCGTTTCACGGAAAACGGATTTCAACAGACCCGAAAACTGTCGCAAAAGTGTGTCGCCTGCATTATGCCCGTAGGTATCATTGACCATTTTAAAATGATCAATATCTATAATCATGAAAATCATGTCGGAATTTACTGGCTTTTGGCCCGTGTTTTTGGCTGATTCATATTTACGTGTACAGAGTACTAAATCACTATCAATGTTTTTAATCAGGTGGCGTCGGTTACTCAAGCCGGTTAATTGATCGGTAAAACTGGTTTGCTCCAAGCGGGTATTTTGCATTTTTAGCACTTCAAGCATGCGCGCTTTAGATACCGCTGAAACCGCATGAATTTGTAAACGCCCGAGTGCCTGCAACATTTTGGGATCAAATTGCCCCGAACCGCTTTGATTTACCAGCGCTAATAATGCCGTCAAGCGCCCTTCAATACGGATGGCAACCACTAAGGCTGCGTCAATCACGCCTGAATGTGCCATAAAAATTGGATAGTCGTTTTTCTGCAGAACGAAAAGATCCGTCGCCGCGCAACACCGCGCTACAGCAATAGCATCGATATCGCCTCTTATTTCACAGATTGAATCATTGCGATTGTGAACGGAAATTAATTTAAATTCATTCAACGTTTCATCCAACAACCAGAATGCACCAAGATCTGTTGTATCCAATAAACTAATAGATTCCTGCAGCATTATATCCACCAAACCATCTATCGTAGTTTGTTGGTTAATCAGATTTACAATGTTATTGATTGTTTCTAAAGCGCGATTTGCCTCCTTAATTGTATTCGTCCGCTCCTCAACAATTTTCTCAAGGTTGCGCGTGATGCGAGATAAATCTAAATGTGTCTTCGTACGCGACAAAAGCTCAGGTTTGGAAACCGGCTTAGTGAGAAAGTCATTACCGCCTACGCCGAAGCCAGTTAATAAATCGGTTGCAAAATGTTTAGCTGTAATAAAAATAATCGGTAAGTCTTGGCGTTGGCGAATTTTGCGGATGCGCTGTGCGGTGTCATAACCGGTCATTTTCGGCATCATGACATCGAGCAGAACAAGGTCAATAGAAAAATCCTGCATCACCGCATTAATAGCATCTTCACCATTGATGGCTTCAGTGAAGCGATACAAAGTTGCGCCCAACTGACTAATTAATACCTGGCGGTTAATTGTGTCGTCGTCAACGATTAAAATATGCGGCTTAAATGCATTTTCTTTGGACTCCTCAACACTAGCTTCTATCTCCATGGGTACTACTGGAGCAGAAGCTTCGATCACTGAGCGCAAACGAGTGTCATTGGGGCGGTATTCATCCTGCTCAAGATCGCTCTGGGCAATAGGTAAATTAAATGTAAATTCAGAACCCTTACCTAACGTGGATTTTACCGTTAGCGTGCCGCCGTGTAATTCAACTAAATTTTTAGTAACTGCAAGCCCAAGCCCTGTGCCCTCAAATTCACGCGTAGCATCGCCTTTAACTTGCGAGAATGAATCAAAAATATTGACCAATTCTGACTCTGGAATACCAATGCCTGTATCCGCAACAGTAATATAAACGCTGTTATTTTCCTCATAGGCAGAAATGCGCACATGCCCTTGCAGTGTGAATTTAATCGCATTACCGATTAAATTATAAAGTACTTGCTCTAAGCGCTCTTCATCAGCGGCAACGCGGGGCAGATTTTCGTTCAGCTCACAAAATACTTGTAAATTCTTTTTACGCGCTAGAGGTAGCGTCATACTGACAACAGAGTTCGCCAAATTAACTGCGTTAATGGAGCGCAGGCGCAAATCAAAACCTTTATGGCGCATACGAGAGAAATCTAAAATATCATTAACCAAATTCGACAGGCGCCGACCGCTTTGAGCAATCATTTGCAATTGTGATAATACCCGTGGGCCCAGTTCCTCTGCATTATCATCCACCAGCGCCTCTGCAATACCGATGATGCCGTTAAGTGGTGTGCGCAGTTCGTGGGAGGTATTAGCTAAAAATTCATCTTTTAATTTATTGATGGTTTGTAATTGCAGAACCTTTTCCTGCTCAAACTGTACTTTCAAGCGCTGTGAACGCACGAAAATATAAATAATACCCATGACCACGAGGGCGTAAAAACAGTAGGCGTAGAGAGTACGCCAAGGCGGTGGCGAAACGCGAATATCCACCGATGCCCCCAGCTGATTCCACACCCCGTTATTGTTTGAACCCATAACCAAAAAGCGATATTCACCTGGGTTTAAATTCGTATAGGTGGCGCTGCGCAACTTACCGGCATCAATCCAATCCTGATCAAACCCTTCCATTTTAAAACGATACTGGTTGTCATTTGAATTGCGGAAATTCAACGCAGAAAAATCCAGGGAAAACATCGTTTGGTGATAATTTAAATTTATTTTATTAGCGCCATGAATATGACGACTTAGCACATCGCTATCTTGGGAAATAGGCACACTTTTATTAAAAATCTTAAAGTCAGTTAAAAATACCGGTGGCACTAAGGTATTTTCCAGCAAGGTCGCGGGGTTAAACACGGCCAAGCCTTGGGTGGAACCTACTAACAAAGAGTTACCAGGAGCAGCATAAATAACAGGTTTGCTCATGATATTGCCGGCGAGCCCGTTCGCTTTGGAGAAGGTGCGGAATTTTTGTGTTTTGGGGTTAAAACGGCTCAGGCCGTTCATTGTAGTAAACCAAATATCGCCTTCTGCATCTTCAGTAATAGCTGTAACCGATTCGTGTGCCAGGCCCTGCTCTACTGAATAATGAGTAAATGTACCAGCTTTTTTATCAAACAAAGCTGCACCATTTTCAGTGGCTACCCATAAATTATGGCGGGAATCTTCAAATATAAAACCCACGGAATTATGCGGCAGGCTGTTGGGATTATTGTCGTTGTGTTGATAACGGGTAAAACTTTCATCCTGTGGGTTAAATTTATTCAGGCCGTTTAATGTGCCCACCCAAATATCACCGTCGCTATCTTGCACTATTGCACGAATATAATGCCCGCTCAGCGCGCGAGGGTCGGCCTCGTTCGGCACATAATGAGTAAATTTACCGGTGGAAATGTTGTATTTATCTAGGCTACCGGCTTCAGTGCCGATCCAAAGATTACCGTCTTTATCCCCCATTAAACCCCAAATATAACTGGAGCTAATTGAGTTGGAGTTATCCGTCTGAGGCATGAACCGTTCAAACGTTTTTTCTTTTTCGTTAAAGCGGTTTAGCCCACCCGACCAGGTGCCAAACCAATAATTGCCATAAACATCTTTTGTCATGGAAATTACTGCATTAGCGCTGAGGCTTTTTGGATTATTTGCGTCGTGAGTAAAGTTAGTAAATTCTTTTTTTACTGTATCAAAAAGTGTTAATCCCGCCTCTGAGCCAATCCAAACACTATTGCCAGCGGCGGGATACATACTCAGCAATGCATCATTAGGCAGGCCATTAGGCTGATCCGGTTGATGACGAAAAATGCTGAAATTCGCCACCTCAGCATTAATGTAGTCGACGCCCACGGGGAATAATCCAACCCAATAATCGCCCAATCGATCTTGATAAATTTGCCGCACCTGATTTGAATTAACCGAATCTGCGTTGTACGGGTCATGCTCGTAGCGATCAAACCGATCTGCACTGCGGATATACACGGCAACACCGCCGTGATCGCTAGAGATCCACAGATTTTGTTCTTTATCGAGCATTATTTTCCAAAGACGATTATCCCCAAGGCTGTGCGGATTATTGTCTTCGTGGCGATACCAGACGGCAGTATTTTTATGTTCGTCAATTTTTAATAAGCCATTATCCGTGGCTAACCATAACAGGCCTTCTTTATCCTGTTTAACATCGCGCACAGTTGCCGTGGCAAGATCAAATGGCAAAGCAGCGGATGTTTTAAATGCTTCAAATTCAGTTTGATTTGCTGCGCGCGTGTAAACACCTGCACCTTGTACACCTACCCAAAGGCGTTTTTTAGTGTCTTCGTACAGTGCGGTAATAATGCCTTTGGTGCTTTCTTGCACCTGCGGCGTGGGCAGGCTGTGATGGGTAAACGAGCGGGTGGCAGGTAAAAATTCATCGAGACCTGCGCGCGTGCCTACCCACAAATGATTTTTACTATCGACATATAAACGTGAAATATCGTTGTGAATGAGACTGCCGGATACCGCTGGGTCATTTAAATAGCGAGTAAAAGTTTGCGAGGCGCGATCAAATTGGTTTAACCCTTGGTGGGTGGCGACCCAAAGGTTATCTTCGTCTTCCAATACGTCCCAAATAAAATTGGCGCTAAGGCTTTTAGGGTTTTTCGGATCATGCTGGAAAATTTCAAACCCAGTGCCGTCATATCGTGCCAGCCCATTACTACCGGCAAACCACATAAAACCCTGATGGTCTTGGTAAATAGCATTAGTCGCCGCTACAGATTGTGTATCGCTGGTCATTAACCGTTCAAAACGATACTGAGCAGCCTGCGCTCGGGCGCACATTACCTGCAGAACAAGTAAAAGCACTACTAGAAAGTGACGCGTGTTCGCTGACATCGGCAAGCATCTTATCTCGGTACGCGAACAGATCGGTTCGGCTGTGACACAATCCCACACCATGGGGTCAGGAGTTATAACCTTTAGTCTAGATCAGATCTGAAAAATTGAAGTCGCAAGCACTAACTGCTGGCAGAACATTTGCCGACCTGCGCTCAAGCGTCCAGCAAGTATGCGGTGGAGCGACTAAAAACTCACCTGTAAAAAGTTGTTCGGCCGCTAGCGAGGCAGTCGAGAGAACGCTAGGCGGATTTTTGCATTGCCGCACAAGGCTACTAATTCCATACTGCAATACTTCACGGCTAAGCTCGCCTGATGAAGGTCTCTATGAACGCGTTAAACACCCCGTATGTGCCTGTAACTACTGATATTGCAATAGAGGGTATGACGTGCGCCTCCTGTGCGAGTCGCGTGGAGAAAGCCCTCAAAACAGTACCGGGCGTGCAGAATGTAAGCGTCAATGTAGCCCGCGATAGCGCTTGTTTAGTTAGCGTCGCGCCTGTTGCCTTGGTTGACGTACAAGCAGCAATTAAACAAGCGGGTTTTCAGTTGGCAGTGCATGACATCACACTAATCATCAGTGGAATGTCCTGCGCCTCCTGTGCTGGTAGGGTTGAAAAAGCGCTGTTGGCCGTGAAGGGCGTTGTATCGGCACGCGTTAATCTTGCACGCGATAGCGCATCCATTCAAACGCTAGCGGGAACAGACCCACAATTTCTTATTCGCGCCGTGGAAGCTGCAGGCTACAAAGCAGTGTTGCCCGAAGCTGTACAAATACCAAGTCCCGCCATGCCGGTTGGCCTTGATCCCGAATTGCGCTCCGTGTTGTTCGCCATGGCACTTACCGTGCCCTTGATGTTACCGATGTTGGCAGGATTTATCGGCGTTCATATCCAGCTGCCTGGACTCGCGCAATTGCTGTTGGCGCTTCCCGTACAATTCTGGTTTGGCCGCAAATTTTATAAAGCCGCTTGGGGAGCTCTGCGCGCAGGCACAGGCAATATGGATTTGCTCGTGGCGTTGGGCACAAGTGCAGGCTTTGGCTTGAGTATTTATCAATTAATAGCCAGCGGCGCTGAGCACGCGACACACTATTACTTCGAAGCCTCGGCAGTGGTCATTACGCTGGTTATGCTCGGGAAATGGCTTGAGCGGAGGGCCAAACGCCAGACGGCATCGGCTATAAATGCTTTGCAACGCCTACAGCCCGTTATGGCCTGGGTGCGTGAACACGGCCAAGAGCGTCAGCTGCCCATCGCATCGGTAAAACCTGCTGATTTGGTAGTGGTAAAACCCGGTGAGCGAGTGCCTGTGGATGGCATAGTGCTAGAAGGCCAGACCCATATAGATGAATCAATGCTCACTGGCGAGAGCCTGCCTATTGCCAAAGATGTGGGTGCAAAAGTCTCCAGCGGCACAATAAATATCGACGGGCTGATTGTCATCCAGACCCAGGCGGTGGGCAGCGAAACAGCTCTGGCGCGAATTATTCGTTTAGTCGAAAGCGCACAAGCGGCTAAGGCGCCAATTCAACGCTTGGTGGATAGAGTAAGCGCGGTGTTCGTGCCTGTGGTTATAGCACTCGCCGCCTGCACTTTTGTCGGCTGGTGGTTCTATAACGCTGATGTTCAACAGGCAATAATTAATGCTGTAGCCGTGCTCGTTATCGCCTGCCCTTGCGCCCTTGGGCTGGCTACCCCTACGGCGATAATTGCCGGCACTGGAGTCGCCGCGCAACAGGGGATTTTGATTCAAAATGCAGAAGTATTAGAAGTTGCTTATCGGACCACCGCCGTTGTATTCGACAAGACAGGCACATTAACCCTTGGCACTCCAAGCCTTACAGCACAAATTCCCGCCCTTAATAACGAGCCATTTTTAGCTTTGGCGGCGAGCCTTCAAACCGCAAGCAACCACCCATTGGCAAATGCAGTGCTCAGCGCAGCTAATGACGCGGCTTTAGTCATACCTCACGCCAGCCAATGCAAAGCACTGCCCGGACGCGGGATTTCTGGAGAGGTGAATGGCCGCATTTTGCAATTGGGCAATACGCGGCTGATGGAAGAGTTAAACGTGGATATTACAGTCTTGCGTAGCCAGGCGGCCCAGTTGGAATCTCAAGGCAATACTGTTTCTTGGCTGGCAGAACTTGCGACACCCAATCAGTTGTTGGGGCTGTTAGGGTTTGGCGATCAGATTAAACCGGAAGCGCCTTTAGCTGTGCAGCACTTACACAATTTAGGGATCATAACGCTGCTGCTGACTGGCGATAATCAAGGCAGCGCAGATCACGTAGGAAGTCTTGTCGGGATTCAAAAAGTAATTGCCAATGTATTGCCCGGCGATAAAGCGCGCATAGTGAACGAACTTAAGTCCGCTGGCCAAGTAGTGGCTATGGTTGGTGATGGAATTAATGATGCACCTGCGCTAGCAGCTGCCGATGTAGGCATTGCGATGGCAACCGGGGCGGATATAGCCATGCATACGGCGGGTATCACACTTATGCGTAGTAACCCAGCGCTAGTTGCCGATGCGATTGATATTTCCCGCCGCACCTATCGTAAGATTCAGCAAAATTTATTTTGGGCATTTATTTACAATCTTATCGGCATTCCACTTGCGGCATTTGGTTTTTTAAACCCTATGCTTGCCGGAGCCGCCATGGCTTTTAGCAGTGTAAGCGTGGTGAGCAATGCATTGTTATTAAAACGCTGGCGCTCAGCTGCCAATATACCAATTCAATCAAAATAAAATAATCAATATTTCTTAACCCACACAGCGAGAATAACTATGAGACGCGTAGTATTTAATCAAAAAGGGGGTGTTGGTAAATCGAGCATTACCTGTAATTTAGCAGCCATTAGCGCTGATCAAGGCCTGCGTACACTGGTAGTGGATTTAGATGTGCAGGGCAATAGTAGTTATTATTTAGGGCTGGATATACACGCAGCTAATATTCCAAGCCCAGATGCAAATATCGCTCAATTACTCCGACAAAGTGCATCCACCTGGTTTGCTAGCGCCGAACCCGCCTTAAATTTTGTGCGCGAAACACCGTTTAAAAATCTCGATTTACTCAGCTCAAGCCCTCTACTTGCGCAGCTGGCCGTGGAATTAGAATCCCGCTATAAAATCTATAAACTACGGGAAATATTGGATGAACTAAGCCAACACTATGATCGAATTTATATAGACACGCCGCCAAACTTTAATTTTTTCAGTAAAACAGCGTTAATTGCCGCAGACCGAGTGTTAATTCCTTACGATTGCGATAGCTTTTCCAAACAGGGGTTAAACCAGTTATTGGAAAACCTAGTAGATTTAAAACAGGATCACAATCCTCAACTGATTATTGAAGGCATTGTCATTAATAATTACACGCCGCAAGCTCGTCTACCCAATGCATTAATCGAACAGCTAAAAGCTGAAGCCTTACCCGTATTAGCGACCTATTTAAATAGCTCGATTAAAATGAAAGAATCCCACTACGCCTGCAAACCGCTGATTTATTTTGCTCGCAATCACAAACTTACCGGCCAATTTAAAAGCCTGTTTGAAGAACTAGAAGCAGATATTACTGTTAACGCCGATGTACAGGCTTGATAGCCGCACTTCGGCTAGATTAAACCAGTCGTTTATACAAAAGAAAAGGAGTGTCGAAGGAAAGTAATTCTCTGAAAACTGGCATACGCCGATATGAACGATTTTTCTGCTGCTAGTAAAATTATCAGCTGTGCTATTGCCGTTTTTTAAAGATTAGCAAATAACCGCCAACAGTTTAGTTATTTAAATCGCAGCAAAATGGATTTTATATAGGCAATTTACCAGTCTAAATCTGTTTAATCCTTAATACTGGAACGCACACACACCCAGAGCAAACAATGTGTTTTACCGGAGGATTGAGCGGGTTCAACTGCGCGAGTCGAGTCTATTTCAGCGCTGGTAATGTGTCCGTCGCCGTCGTGATCAAACTGTTTGAAAGAGCCTAAATAATTGCGGTATTCGTCTTGAGAAACAGTACCATCTCGGTCAAAATCTAATTTACTGAAACGCGCGGTAATTATTGGTTGGCGTTTTAATAAGTCGATTTGCGTAAATTCTTCCATGCTTACATTGCCATCATGATTAAAATCCATTTTGGCAAAAACCTTATCGCGCTTTTGGCTTATCTCTTCTGTCGAGATAACCTGATCACCATTAACATCATAGCGTGCCAATAACCAATCGCGATTAGAAGGCGACGTCAATTCAGGCACAGATTGATTTTCATCAGCCCAACTTACTCCGGGTAAGCACAAAGCACATAAGCTGGCAACAAAAAGGCGGCGGATGCAGGACATGACGAAGTCTCCGAGGTAGTTGGTTCGATGATATTCCAATTACCAATAAAATCTAGCAGAGAAATCACACTTTAGTGGTGTATAAAAGTCTGCTTTGCGACCAGGTCGGCATTCGCAGCAGCCGGTGCCGCAACCGGACTAGTGCAGGATAACTGCCAAGCAGCGCTCTTAACCTACAAGCGAGTAGAAAATTGACAACAAGGAGCACAGATATTAAAGCCTATATAGCTGCGTCATTTATTCGACACACGGTGATTAAGAAGGCCTTGCAAAAATTTAGCAGCCATTTGCACTTCAAAATTCATAGGTTGCTGATGTGATCTAGCTGTTTCGAACGAAACCTTGGCTTTTGCAATTCGATTATTCAACAAATTTAAATAACCGACGTAAAATTCGAATTCCGCTTGTTGGCAGGAGGACTTTATAAAGGTTGCAAATGTCTGCTCGTCTATTTCGCTACGCCAAAATTTGGCCAAGGCTTCATCAAAGGAATTAAAATAAACTGCTTTTTTTTGCGTCCGCCAAAGTGTAGGTACACTGATAGTTTTATCCTGGCTTTCAACCTGTATCATACTGGCCAACAGCAAATCCATAACACCAGGCTGCTCGCTCGCGCCAATATAATCGGTGAAAGCCTGCGCAGCTTTTTGCCATTGCCCTAACAATATATAATGCTCGACGAGTGCCCGAGTAGGAATTTTTGGCAATTCAGCCTGAGCTGTTAAAAATATTTCTTCCGCGCGTTTTGTTTGGTTCTGGTAAGTTAAAAAAGTCGCCCAGGACCATTTGTTTAATCCTGTATTTTGCCGATTCATCGCCTGCTCACCTTCACGGATACTTAAAGGAGCAAGTCCCAGATGCGCATAATTAACCATTAGGCCCCAATGAATCTGCGGTTCACCACTCTGCTGGCTTAATAACTGTTTATAAAACTGCGTCGAACGTTTTAAATCCTCAAGGTGATCATAAACGCATTCTGCCCGCTGAGCGCGGATACGATAAGCTTCGGCCAGAGCCAATAACACTTGTGGGTTTTCCGGCTCTAGATGATGCGCTTGCTGCAAAATACCAAATGCCACATCTATCTGCTGGGCATCAAAAAAAAATCGACTTAATTGCACATGAATTAAAGCATTGCGAGGTTGCTCATGTAATGCTTGCTGCAAAATGGATTTAAGCTGTGCATAAGAAATAGTCTGCCGGTTATTTTTATTTTGATCTAGTTGATACAAATAAAAAGCCAGACTGGGTGGAAAAAAACTCGTACGCGCAGCCTCTGGCAATACTGCATAAAATTTTTGCAGACGCGCTAATTCACCAATATCTCCTTCCAGCCGAATTTGCGTATACATCAAACGATAATGAGAGGCCAAAATCACCATATCATGCGGTTTAGCTTTTAAAGCTTTTTGCGAGTGATAAAGCGCCCAAAGCTTAAATGCCGAGTTTTGCTCAAGAATATATTGCTTAAAATAAATATCGGCCAGTTGCGCGTGAGCCTCGGGGTGGTTCGGGTCATCCGTCAACAAGGTTAAATTTTGCTGCTGTTTCTCCTGCCAGTTTTGAGCACTCCCGCCCTCGGCCTCACGCCACGGCAAGCTTAATTCATCCACATTCGGCGCAATAACTGCAACAGCGGAAGCAGAAAGTGTTAACTGGCGCGGCGCGGCGCAGGCAGTTAAAAAACACACTACACACACAAGTACACAATAAAAAGGCTGCAAAATATCGCCTCTATTTATACTCACGGTGTATAACCTAATTCACGCGCTTTGGAAAACGATTGTTGTGCCGCTTCCCCCTGATCGGCATATCCCTGTGCTAAGCCTAAAAGGTAAAAGGCTTCACCGGAGGTTGGAAATTTATGCGTGATTTTTTGCGCCTCATTAAGCGCTTCGGAAAAATTACCTGTATCTAAAAGTCGATGTACGCTCTCTAGGCTTTGCGCTTCTTTGCTCGATGCAGCCGTAACCGGCGTACTGCTGCTCTGATTCGGTATAAAACCTATCTGCCAAAATGCACCATCCAAAACAGACTGCACGGCGGCATAGTATTTTGGGTAATCGAGCAGGCTAATATTCTGCTTATTTAAAATCCAATCCAATTTAACCTGCACCGAGTTTTTATTTTCGACAGCAGATTGCGTAAGGGTAAACCAGCGATTAGTGTAATTACCGCCGCGAGTTTGTATCAGCGGCTTATAGTTTCCCGCAGGTGAGGCAAATAATAATTGTGCGGATAACGTATAGCCTGGGTCGTTTTCAATCGGTTGTTTACGTTCAAGAGGTTTATGCATGCGAATAAAATCGCTAAAAACATTTAATAGCTGGCTTACGCCGAACGAATAAGTAAGCGGTTTACCCTCACCTTGCCAGGCATTTTTAAATATAAATTCGCCGGAAATTTGCAGCGGCGCGAAGGGATTATCTGCATTTACAACGACCAGATTTTGTAGCTGACCCGAATTATAAAGATTACCCAGCATGTCGCTGAGGGCTTTTTGTTTTTCCGGCACGTATAACCAAGTTGCACGCAAGCTCTCTTCAAATATCCCCTGCAAATTTAATGTGAAGTCTGCAATTACTGCTTCTTGCGTCGGTGTTTTAAATTGCATGGCCAACTGAACACGATGATCAGCGGGTTTGCGTGAGGGAAGGGTTACTAGCGCTTGGGTATCCGCTTTAACAATTAACGCTGGTTGCCCTTCTACTCCTGTGCTAAAGCCTGGAAAATAACTGCTCTGAGCAGTGGTATCCATCCAGGTCTCATCAAGGCCATTTTGTTTGGGAAAATACACAATCATGTGATCAAAATTAACCGCAGGAGTATCCAATTGTGCAAGGCCTTGGCTGCGAGTAGCCACGAGCGCAGGGTACGCCACCAACCCCATAGTGCGCGCAAGCATGACGGCTAAAACACTTTGGTCTTTACAATCTCCATAGGCATTTTTAGCAATTTCGGTTGTATTATGGGGCTCATAGCCGCCGCGACCAACGTGCGCAAACACATAGCGAATTTTACCCTGCATAAAAGCAAATAAATTTTTTAATTTATCTGCAGGTGTTTTTGCATTTTTTTGCAAACCCTGAGCAATCGCAACGATATTTGCATCAGTTAGTAAATGTGGTGCAAATAGACCATCGGCCCAAAGCGCTACAGAATTCCAGTTGGCAACTGTGGTTACCTGTAACGTCGGAAACACATGCACACTGCGTGGCATGCCAGTTTGCAAAATAATTTCCGGCAATTGATTTTGCTGCCAATGCCGCTGAGTAATACCGCCCCGATCTTTTTGCCAGAACTGCGCGTGAAGAGCATCGCTAGACTTTGAATATAAAGTCATGTTTGTAGGTGCAAATATATCGAGACTAGCTTCAATAACCGGGTCTACACGCATGCCCTGCCCACCCGCCCTCTCCTCCCACCAGTTAAACCAAAAACTATCAAACCACGCATTTGGAATTATTTTTTTAATTTCCCTCCGCGTGTATTGAAATTCAATTGTGACGCCAGGGCGCAAATTGGGTAGCGAAAAAGTTAATTGACGGCTGTCTTGATAAAAGTTTTCATCGGCGGGGCTTTGTACCTGTACCGCATCAGGTGAAAGGGTTACTACACTACCGTCTAAGGTTTTTACACGAGCAAATTCCAGATTCACCGCTTCATAAAAGCTATTAAAGCCAATACTGATCTGGCTATAGTCCCGGACCGCTTCGTCCGTATGCAAATAGATCGCCGCATAGGCGGAGGACGTGGCTTTTAAATGTTCATCAATATCAATACGCGTGCGCTTGGTTAATATTTCCGCTGCTGCTCGCCCGGCATTTTGTGGTGCGGGTAAATGCTCAAAAGGCGTTTGCGCGGCATTCGCTGAAAGGCTTGTCAGCATAAGCACTAACAATCGCGCCAATACATGGGGCGCCCGCCTAAAAATCGTTGATAAAAAGTACAAAATGGGATCCGCTACTGGAGAATTGACAAGAATAGAGGGCGCAGAAAAGTTGCGTGAATGGTTAAGCGCCGCCTGTAATTTTAGCGCGCTTTTAAAGAATAGTCGTTGAGCCATCCGTGGCGTATTTACTTATCAAGGTATTTATCTTAAAAACTGTACAGATATAAACAGATAAAAACTCCAAGCGGCATTATGTGCCTAAAGCGGCATAGCCATTTTTAAGTGCTTAGAGCGCATTAACCAACTGCCATTGTCCGCTACTTGCGCTGCTGAAAGCCGCATCAATCACCTGCATATTGGCCAGAGCATCGTTAAGCGGCGTAGGCACCTGTATTGCCTGCGCACAGCTTTGCGCAAACGCTTCTACCATATACTGGTATTGATCTATGGCAGGGAATTCATGCAGAGTTATTTCACCGTCCTGGCGTAGTTGCACGCGGTTGGGCTCATCACCTACAGAATAAAAAGGCCGTTCAATAGTAATAGAGCCGAGAGTGCCGGAGATATAAACACCCTGCCCCGATTCCATTTTTGTGCCGCATAAAACACTCGCCATAGCGCCAGAATTAAATTCCAAATTAAGCAGCGCTAATTGATCTACCTGATAATCAGCGTGAATATCCAACTGCGCAACTACGCGCACAGGTTCAGAGTTTAACACCCAACGAGCTACGGAAATTCCGTAACAGCCTATGTCCATTAAGGCTCCGCCGCCTGCGGCAGGATTGTTTCTAATATTGGCAGGCTCGTGATTGTTATAAGTGAAATAGGTTTGCACCGCTCTCACATCGCCAATTACGCCTTCAGCTAGCCAGTTTTTCACCGCTTGCCACTGAGGATGAAAGCGATACATAAAGGCTTCCATGGCGCACAAATTGGGGTATTGCAGGCTCACCTCCAGCAGTTGTTGCGCATCAGCGGTATTTAAGCCGAGGGGTTTTTCACATAACACATGTTTACCAGCTTTTAATGCGGCGATACTCCATGGAATATGCAAATCATTCGGCAGCGGATTATAAATAGCCTCCACGTTAGGATCATCAAGCAATTCCTGGTAGGAGCCATAAACCGCTGCAATAGAAAATTCGTGTGCACAGGCCTGCGCGGTTCCAAGTGAGCGCGAGCCAATGGCCACTATTTCATTTGTGGCGCTATTTAATAGTGCAGGAATAACCTTAGTGCGAGCAATTTTAGCAGTGCTTAAAATTCCCCAACGTAATTTTCGTTGCATAAAAATATGGCCTGTTATTTAAAAATTTCGATAATAGTTTTCGTAAAAAATTAAAACTGCCTGCGTACCGAATCGGCCCTGAATACCATAAATTTAATGCCAAAAATTTATTAATGTTCGCGGGTAGATCGAAACACAACTTCCGGGTGCCGCTCTTGTGACAGCGATAGGTTCACGCGTGTCGGAGCTAAATAGGTCAGATGGCCTCCGCCGTCCACCGCCAGGTTATCCGCACATTTGCGTTTAAATTCTTCCAATTTCTTAGGGTCCGCACAGTCGACCCAACGAGCAGTAGTCACATTTACGGGTTCGTAAACGGCCTCAACTTTGTATTCGTCTTTTAACCGATAAGCTACTACTTCAAATTGCAATACACCCACAGCACCGACGACAACATCGTTATTGTGCATCGGAAAAAATACTTGGGTTGAGCCTTCTTCAGATAATTGTTGCAGCCCTTTTTGTAATTGCTTTGCCTTAAGCGGATCTTTTAAACGAATGCGGCGGAACATTTCCGGTGCAAAATGAGGAATACCTGTATATTTTAATGCCTCGCCTTCGGTAAAAGCGTCACCAATTTGGATCGTGCCGTGGTTGTGCAAACCAATAATATCCCCGGCGATAGCTTCTTCAACTGTATTGCGATCGCCGGCTAAAAAAGTCACCGCATCACTGATGCGCACTTCTTTTTTCAAACGCACATGTTGCATTTTCATGCCCTGTGTATAGCTGCCGGACACCACACGCATAAAGGCAATTCGATCGCGATGCTTAGGGTCCATATTCGCCTGAATTTTAAATACAAAACCGGAAAATGCAGGCTCTCCAGGTTGGACGATGCGAACATCTGCGGCGCGACTTTGCGGTGGAGGAGCCCATTCCACAAAGCCATTGAGCATCTCGCGAACACCAAAATTACCCAAGGCAGTACCAAAAAATACTGGGGTCAATTTACCGGCTAAATACTGTTCTAAATTAAATTTATGCGTGGCCCCGCGCACCAACTCTAATTCCGCCTGCACATCATCAACGTAAGCGCCTAACAGCTTGCGTGCCTCAGGGCTATTAATACCCTTAATTTGAATATCTTCCGGGATCGTGTGGCCCTGCCCTTGGGTATATAAATGAAACGTATCGGTATAAAGGTTATAGACACCTTTAAATTCTTTACCCATGCCAATTGGCCAGTTAATTGGCGCAGCAGCAATTTTTAATACGGTTTCAATTTCATCAAGTACTTCAATCGGGTCGCGGCTTTCGCGATCCATTTTATTAATAAACGATAAAATAGGCGTATCACGTAGGCGACACACTTCCATTAATTTAATCGTGCGATCTTCAACACCTTTCGCGCCGTCGATTATCATTAACACCGAATCCACCGCCGTTAATGTGCGATAGGTATCTTCGGAGAAATCTTCGTGGCCAGGAGTATCCAATAAATTAACAATCCGCCCAGCGTAGGGAAATTGCATTACTGAGGAGGTTACTGATATACCGCGCTCCTGCTCCATCGTCATCCAATCGGATTTAGCGTGCGGTCCTCTTTTGCCCTTTACGGAGCCTGCAATTTGAATGGCATTGCCAAACAGCAACAGTTTTTCCGTGATCGTGGTTTTACCGGCATCCGGGTGACTGATAATGGCAAAGGTGCGGCGCGTTAAATACGGCGCCTGAGATGCTTCACTCATGGCTGGCTCAAGCTGGTAACAGGGTGGGGTATTAAACACCTTGGTGTAAAGCCAAGATATTTAAGACTATTGCGAGATTAAAAAACTACTAATAAAAAACCCGCTACTGCAGGTTTTTAAAAGAGGGTATCGGCGCATTAAATCAATAAATGTTCAATAGGCCGGCAAAAATATCTAAGCGTCTTGAACTGCGCCTTCTGCTTCAGCTTGCGCTTGAGCAATAGCGCGCGCAAACAACATATCAAAATTAACCGGCGGTAAAGCAAGTGCTGGAAAGCTGCCTTTAAGGCACAGATTGTCGATGGCTTCACGCGCATAGGGGAAGAGAATTTGCGGGCAAGCGGTGTTAAGTAAATGCGCTAACTGAGGGCCTTCAATATTCGCCACCATAAACAAACCGGCCTGCTGCACTTCAACCAAAAACGCAGTTTTTTCGCCTAACTGAACATTTACAGTAATTTTTAAAATCACTTCATAAAGTTCTTCGTCAATTTTATTCGCCGCAGTCCCTAATTCTTGACCGACTTTAGGCTGCCATTGATGGCGAAAGGCTTCAACGCCCATAGGCGTTTCAAACGAAACGTCTTTTATATAAATACGCTGCAAGGCAAATTGCGGTGCACTCGTCTCTTCAGTGTTGCTTTCAACGTTGTTGATTTCGTCGGTCATGGTTGGGCCTTAAGTCAGGTTAGAGAATATAAAACGCCCTTGTTGGGGCACACATTGAATCTTCAAGCAGGCGGATTAGCTAAAAGCGCGTCCAAAGTACCGGCGCGATCAAGAGCAAGCATGTCGGTAAACCCGCCTACGTGTTGGCTGCCGATCCATATTTGCGGCACAGTGCGCTGGCCAGCTTTAGCCATAATCTCCTGCAATAATTGTGGGTCATTATCCAGGCTTATTTCCTCGAAGGGGGCGCCTTTGCTGCGCAACAGCTGCTTAGCCGCCATACAATAGCTGCAACTACGGCGGGTGTAGACTTTAATACTCATAAGTCTCCTTCAATAAATCGTCTATTTTTTTACGACTGGCAGAGATTGATGCGTCCACTCACTCATACCACCACCTAAGCGCACTACATCAAATCCCTGCACTTTTAACTGTTTAGCTACGTCACTGGCATGTTGACCGAGTTTATCCACGAGGATTATGCGTTTAGCGCGGAATTTTTCTAACTCGCTGACACGCGTGTTAACAGCACCAAACGGGATATTCACTGCACCGGTGATATGCCCGGCTTTAAATTCATTAGCCTCTCGAATATCCAATAGCAATGCCTCGCCCTGGTTCACCAGCCGGGTAACTTCGTGGACTGAAATACTTTTACCACCTGCAACGGAGTTAACAGCAAAATAAGCCACAACCAAAGCCGCCAGCGCCGCAATAAACGGCCAATTTTCCAGTGCAAATTCAAACGCGATCACAGTCACCTCAATTTAAGTCATCCGGCAGCCAATAACAAAAGGCAGCCTTAAAAAGGCGCGCAGTATACATGAACACTGGGCGAAGGCTGCAGCTTGTGTATAAAATGGCCCGTTCGGCCAACAGCACCCGCCGAGAATTCATTTTTTGACGCATTCGCTTTACTAGGTTGTGTTTCGGACGGTTGTTTGTGCCACAAACTTCCCTCACCAACACATATAGCGTA
>DATDJI010000093.1:0-12273 GCA_036520615.1 Cellvibrionaceae bacterium
ATTCGCAATTAGGGTCTTGTTCATTAGCTTCATCAAACAGTGCTAAACAGCGGGAAAATACGTCAGGATTCATTATATTAGGCCAGCTTAATTAAAATTTTTCGGCAGCGGTTGCATCCTGCAAAGCGGCCATATTTAAAATAATAATGTGTTTTTTATCCAGCTGAATAATGCCCGTTTTATGCAACCGACTAAATACTCGGCTTACAGTTTCGATGGTTAAACCGAGAAAGTTACCAATATCCGAGCGCGACATAGGTAAATAAAATTCATTACCCACTAAACCGCGCCCTTGATTGCGGCGGGAAATACTCACCAAAAAAGCCGCAATACGCTCTTCGGCCGCTTTTTTACTCAACAGTGTAATTAGTTGCTGATCGCTCGCTAGCTCGCGGCTCATAATCTGCAAAAAACGCCGCTGCAAATTAGGTAACTGAATACTTAATTCCTCTAATCTATTAAACGGAATTTCACAGACTGCACTGGTTTCTAGGGCAATAGCCGTATTCGTGTATTGCCCGTTGGCCAGACCATCTAAACCGATAATCTCGCCAGGCAAATAAAAGCCAGTTACCTGTTCATCACCTTCAGCACTGTGGCTAAGCGTTTTAATCGCCCCAGAGCGTACCGCAAAGATCGCATGAAATTCCTCCCCGGCACGATAAACTCCGTCTGCCTTTTGCAAAGGGCGCCCCCGCTGAACTATGTCATCGAGTTTGCATACATCATCAATCTGCAAGCTCAGAGGAAGACACAGAGCATTAAGACGACAATCACCGCAATGGGTTTGATTGTGTAGATGACAGGTTTTAGGGGCTAAAGACATAAAAAGATGCCACGCATAAGATTTTGGAGAAAAAAAGCGCTATAAAATTTGTCAAAACCGAATTGGTAAATATTCTAAAAAGCAGATACCGCCACGCGAATAGCACTAGGGTTGCGCCTAATTATGGCAGCCTAAACAGAAGCGACTACAACCCAAAATAAGACGCAGGCGCAGTTGCCGCGTTAATTAGATTTATCAAAGTACAGTCGCTTCTAAGCGCGGACGAATTATACCGTTATTCCTCTATCATCGTTCAATTTTGGTCTTACCAACTGCGCAACCGGCCCTTGTCACCGCGCGAAAATAGCCCAGATAACGGACACATTAACTTTAGGTATTTTAAGCGAGCCGCAGCATTAGTGCATATTCGTTTTCGCACGCGGTAGGCCGAGCATTAGAATACTTGCCAAAACGTTTAGAAGGCCATTTTTGACAAAAAACTAACGGCAAGAAAAAGCGGAAAGGTTAAATTAAAAATCGGGAGAAACCGTTCATCAATTGCTGACTAATTTCGATATTTTGCGAGACACCCGCCACGTTGTCTTTTTTGATATCGGCTGTCTTCCCCTATGGCCACCAAAAGACTGTTTAAAGAATAAACAAACTAAAGCATCGAAAAAGCACCTAGCTTTAAAGGCCATTAAATGGGTCAATTTGGCACGCCGGAGCGCGCCTGAATCCATCATACTTTTCGGTGCAAACACATTTAAAATAAATTAAAGGCAGTGCCATTAGGTTTCAAAACGGCGCACCAACTCGCCTAATTTGCGCTCTTCCTCCGCATCTAGATCCAAAAATCCAAATCCAGCCCAACTCTGATCCCCAGAGCCTGTCTCCGACGTCCAAAGACATTCGGCATTAGCAGCAACCGTTAAGCCTTCTGCTTCTAACAAGACCGGAAACAGCGCGTCCTCACGCAGAGCTTTTGAGCCTATCAACATAAATCCCTCTAAATGAATATTGGCGATTTTTCCCAGTAATTCACCGTCCGAACGGTCGCGAACAAAAACATCATGGTTAACTGTTAAGCGTTGACGCGTACGTTTGTCTTGATCCATGTTGAAATCCCCGGTTGTGGTTATTGGGCCTGTTGCTCGGCCAATTTAATACGAATGTTTTCTAATGCGCGCTCAAAGAAGGGTTTTGAGCTGCCTGAAATAATTTTAGCTTGGTTTGAAATCATATCGCGTGCTAATTCCAATCCAGACTTCATTGCAACTTTTTTACCCATTTGGTCAACCAGCATATAATGCGAGGTGCGAGCGTTATACCAAGCAACTTTTAAACGCTTACCGCCTTCAAATTCAAACCAAGTACCAAATTCGATTAATTTTAAATTATCGACAACCTTAGCTTCCTCTTCAGATAAATCCACAAAAACAGGCGGCTTTTGCCCGGCTTTTTCCGCGGCAATTTTTTCTAATTGATCGCGCATGGGAGCAGGGGCAGGTTCAGCTTTTTTGTTCTGCTGGGCAAGCTCAACTAATGAGGTCATTGCCTCAATAAGTTTTTCGCCTTTGTCATGATCATAACCAATGGTATTAAACCCTTCGCGTATAAAGCCGAGCATAGGGATTAACATTTGCATTTGCTGTTCAACATCATCGGCCTGGAATTTAGGTTCAATAATCCACAGCAATTCATCAACCAAGCCTAGGGCTTTCTCCCATTCTTCAGAATCTTCATTGTGGCGCAACATTACAAATGATAAAAAATCTGACCAGGGTTGCAATAAAAACAACAATATCGCCGATGGTAATTCTCGTTGAGTAGTGCGCGTTAACACTTCCTCATTAACGCGAATTTTAACTTCACGCAAGCGCTCTTCGCCTTGCACGCGCTCTGTTGCGCGCCGCTCCATTAATTCCTGGCGGCGAATAATATTTTTCGTATAACTATTAAATTCTATAAATAATTCGGCAATGACATTTACATCATTATTAAAATCCTTAATTACTCGATCAACCACGTCCTTAATTTTTTGATACATATCGTATTGAACTGCGCCGTCATTACCTACAAAGCGAGCACCCGCTTCTGCAAGGCTATTTAACAATACGCGCGCCGGGTGTTCAGGGCGCTCAAAAAAACCAGGGTCGCTAAACGCCAGCTTTAAAAATGGTGTGTGCATATAACTAAGCAGCGCTTTGACCGAATCGGGTAGATTTTCATCACTGAGCATGTACTCAAATACCATTCCCACCAAATCAATCGTGTGCATATCAACACGAGAAACATCACCGCCCTGCTCTTTGACCTGTTCTGCTAGTTGTTGTGTGCTCTGAGCAATATTTACAGGCGCTAAATTCTGCCCATCAGCTAAAGTCGGCAAAGTGTTCGCCAACTGAATATTTTGTAAAACATTCACTAATTGCTCAGTGCTTAGCATAGCCACCCCTTCAGGTAAGGGTTGCGCTGTGCCTAATGTTGCTTGTAAACCACGAATGGCGTGCAGCAACTCAGTTTGATTTTCCGTCGATCCCAGCGATTGCATAAAGGCTAAATCCTGCGGGGAAAATTCCGTATTACCGATATTTATCGCGCCGCGGCTACTGGCGGGTGGCATATATTTTAAATTCGGTAAAATGCCTGCACGTTTAAAATAAGCGTTGAGCTCATCGACGACAGAGCCTACAAATCCAGTTAAATGCTCTTCATAAGTGCGATAACAAATTGTTTTGGCTTTTGATGTTAATGGAATTAAACGCAATGCCCGGCGCAATGATTCACACAGCTGAATAGGTGCAGAAGGATTACCCGCTTCTGTTACCTGTTCACCGCCATTTAAAATGGCAAAGCGCTGATTTAAAGCCCATATTGGTTCGGCAAAATAAGAATCCATTTTCGAAATGATTGAGGTTAATACAATCATTTCATCAAGATCTTCATTGTCCACTAAACTCAATTCGGGCGTGCGACTGGCTGAGCTTAAATCGGTACGCAATTCTTTATTTTTAAATTTGACAAAACCTTCAGCAATGTAACCGGTGAAGTAGCGTTCTAATTCAAGACGGTTTTTGCGTACAAGGCGCTGCACGCCAGCCATTTCAGCCACTTCTTGGTTCGAGCGAGCATTATCAATAGCGATATTAAATGCTTCATCCAATCGCTCCGCATAGCGACTAAAGGCTTGCCGGGCGCACTCGTTGACCACCTGTTGGCAGCGCTTTAAGTGTGCGATGACAGTTTCACGATTAAGAGGTAACTGCACCTCTGGCAGCGCAGATTCTGTGCCTTTGGGATTTTTATCGTCGCGAATTAATCTGGACATACCGCCTCATTTATTTTTAAAGATCCGCACCAGACGTGCGGACCGCAACCGCCAGGATTTACTCAGTGCCAAACACTGCTCCTGGGGCCGCCTAAAGTATAGTTGCGCTCGCTATAAAAATCCGGGGTATAGCGCATATTAAGTTATGCACTGCCGCTCTCTGCGGCAGGCTAAGCCGATAAGCACTCTAGCATAGTCTATCGGCTATCGGCTCTGCGTTCTCCACAGTCATAAATAAGCATTCAAGCGGCACAAATTAAAAACGCGGTGACGATGCTATTTACTATGCTAACCCCAAAGAATTGCCGATAATTGCCGCCGGCACACACATGGTTCACTTTATGAAAACCTATGATATTTATGGATTGGGCGCAGCCTTAGTCGATACCGAGATCAGCGTTGAAGATTGCCATTTGGGCGAATTTAACATCGAAAAAGGTGTAATGACATTAGTGGACGAGGCTCGCCAGAATGAATTAATGCAATTATTGGACGGTCATCTGGTTAAGGCCCGACGAGCCAGCGGTGGGTCGGCAGCCAATTCAATTATTGCCGCAGCCTATTTTGGCTCACGCTGTTTCTACAGCTGTAAAGTCGCTAATGATGACAATGGGGATTTCTACCTTAGCGATTTAAGCCGTGCAGGCGTGGCCTACCCAAGTCTATCGCGCGCAAATGCGGGTATTACCGGCAAATGCCTGGTGCTCATTACGCCTGATGCGGAGCGCACGATGAATACATTTTTAGGTGTTAGCTCGACACTGAGCGTTGACGATATCGATGATGCAGCCTTAGCCGCTGCACACTTCGCCTATATTGAAGGCTATTTAGTGACATCTGATACAGGGCGCCCCGCAGCGATCAGATTGCGTCAACAGGCTGAAGAGTTTGGTGTGCGCACAGCTTTTAGCTTATCTGATCCAGCAATAGTGACTTATTTTCACGAGGGCCTGACTCAAATGATTGGCAATGGCGTTGATATTTTATTTTGCAATGAAGCTGAAGCTATTAACTTCACCCGCACAACCAACCTGGAAGCTGCTTTTGAAGCGCTTAAGCTCAAAGCTAAAACCTTTGCGGTAACCTGCGGAGCAAAGGGCGCGTGGGTATACGATGGCCAAGTTCTGCAATTAATTCCGAGCCAACCAGTGCAGGCCGTCGATTCAAACGGTGCAGGTGACATGTTTGCAGGGGCATTTCTGCATGGATTGGGGCAAGGCTTGCGTTATAGCGCAGCGGCTGAATTCGCCAACCGGGCAGCGGGATTAGTGGTAAGCCAATACGGTCCGCGCTTAGCAGCAGAACAACATACGCAATTACTAAACGATGCCTCGGTTAATGCCACCTGATTATATTTAAAATATATCTGCAATTATCAGCTGAAGCCATCAACTAAAAACTTACATTTAATAACTTGAAATATTTTTAGCGATTCAATACCAATCCCTGTTCAATATATTTGCGCAGGGAAATACCAAAACTTCTATCCTTCCATACCTGTTTAATTAAATATTCCCGTGGCAATTTACCCTCCTCCACAAGAGATAAATCCATAAACATTTCTTTTTCAATTGGCTTTTTATTTTGGTCGCGAACGACTAAGACCTTCGGCAGATGACGCAACTTATGGTTGGTTTCGACCACAATTGCCACCTGCCCAGAATGCAATTCCACAATACTGCCCGGCGGATACAGCCCCACCGTTTGCAAAAATTTAAGCGCCAAACGCTCGTCAAAATGAGAGCCGCGATCCTGGTAAATTATTTTTAAGGCTTCGGTGGAAGTTTTTGCAGATTGATAACAGCGATCCGCCGTCATTGCATCATAAGCATCCACAATAGCAATGATTTTAGAAAATAAGGAAATACTTGCGCCGGCTAATTTACGCGGATAGCCTTTGCCATCAACGCGCTCATGATGGCTGTAGGCCACGTCGATAACACCGTTATAAATACCGTCGGTGCTCAATAATAAATTGCGCCCATGAATCGTGTGCGCCATCATCGAGCGCATTTCGCCCACGGTCAAAGAGGCAGGTTTATTTAGGATGTCCGGCGGAACTTTCATTTTTCCCACATCGTGCAATAAACCACACATACCTAATTTGTGCAGTTCTTCTTCCGCCATTCCTAAAACGCGCCCAAACGCCACCGCTAAAATACACACATTTAAACAGTGTTCGGCTGTGTATTCACTTTCACTGCGAATTTTCGCCATCCACATCAATGCATCTGGGTGGCGAATTACCGATTGCACACAGTCGCTGACCATTTGTTTAGCATGATCGGTATTAATAGCACCGCCCAAGCGGATGTCATCTAATAAGGATTTAGTCAACGTGCGCGCTTGACAGAAGGCACCGACAATTTTGCGATGCTCTTCATCAATGCGGGTGGTATTTTTGTATTGAATTGGGCCCTTGCCTTTAGAGGTCGCGGAGGCCTTGATCAAGGCTTTATAAACGGTGTCGACATACACAAAGCTGCAGTATTCAGCAACTATGTCCACATCCTCCTGGGACTCCAACATGAAGCCCTGCAATATAAAAGGCGTTTCTAGCCAATCGCGATCCAGTTTGGCTACATACATGCCAACGCGCAGATCGCTTACATACATCTTTTGCAGACTCGACGCCATTAAACTGCACCTAAAGAAACAGTGACACGCCTAAAGTACAGGTGCTATTGCACACATTCGCCAGTCAACATATAGGTTATGTTACGAAGACTAAAAAATGCAGCTGCACTTCTTGGCAGTGAGTATGATGATTAAAGTAACTTCTCTAAAGTTGTCACTAACTTACACTTTATTTGAAGTATTAAACGACTTTTATTATTGCATCACACACGTAGTTAAGATTAGCGCGATTAAGCCCGGCAATGCTAGCTCTGGAGTTGCCTAAAAGGTAAATACTGTAGCGGGTCATCAATTCCTGTACCTGCTTTGCATTCAAACCGAGAAATGAAAACATACCAAACTGCGACAGAATAAAATCAAACCGGCCGTCGGCACCTCGCTCATTCATACCAGCGACAAAATCCTGACGCAACTGTGCGATGCGCTGGCGCATTTCATTTAACTCATCACGCCAGATATTTTGCCAATGCGTATTTTGCCAAACTGCTGCAACTAAGGCTGCACCGTGGTCTGGCGGCATAGAATAAATTCCCCGCACAATTGCCATCATATGGCTATTAATCGCCTGTGCCGTTGGAGCATTAACAGCGAGCACCGCAATCGCGCCTACGCGCTCGCGATAGAGACCAAAATTTTTCGAGCAGGAGAGCGCTAAAACTAATTCCGGCACATTACTTAACAAGCTCTGCAATCCACGCACGTCCTCCTCAAGCCCATAACCAAATCCTTGATAGGCCATGTCAACGAAAGGAATAAAACCCTGCTGCACGGCCAAAGCACCGACGGTGCGCCATTGCTGCTGAGTTAGATCGACGCCAGTGGGGTTATGACAACAACCGTGCACTAATACCAAGTCGCCCGCTGGCACCTGCGATAAACATTCGAACATCGCAGCCTCACTGATACTTTGAGTGGTAGCGTCGTAATAGGGATAGGTTTTTATCTCTAATCCAGCGTTACCTAACAGCGGAATGTGGTTACCCCATGTGGGATCGCTCACCCAAATACAGGCAGTGGGGCGAGCCTTTTTAATAACCTCCGCGGCCACACGCAATGCCCCGCACCCGCCAGGGGTTTGCGCCCAAGCGAGGCGTTCGCTAATTGTTGCTAAATTACTGCCAAATACCATTTGGCGCATCGACTGTAAAAAGGCTTCATTACCGCCGGGCCCCACATACACTTTGGTATTTTGCTCGGCAATTAACGCCGCTTCCGCTAATTTTATCGCTTGCAATACAGGTGTAAGTCCTTCCTCGGTTTTATAAACCCCTACACCTAAATCCACTTTTTGGGGATTGGGATCTTGAGCATAAAGCGTCATTAAGCCCAAAATTGGATCGGGTTGTAGCAACGATAGAGATTCAAACATGAAGATACCTAAATAAATGTCGGAAAATAGTTATAAATATGAACTAGGAGCAGGCTTAATAAATATGCACAGGTTCAATAACGTCAGCAATATACTCGCAAAACCTAACAACACATGCGGCCGACCGCCTTAAGCGACGTGTGGCTGGGTCGATGCAAACCAAGGCTGCTCTGAGTTCGAACCATACCATGCTGAAAGCTCAGGATTAAGTGCAGCCGGATTAATGGTAGAAGTGCGCAAGGCTAAATATGCAAGTGCACACACAATAGCGATACCAGGGACATTAATGGTATTTGGAGTTTCTGAGGCGCTAACACTGATGGCTTGCAGTCCAGCGATCCTGCCTAAACTTGCGGTAACAAGGGTTTAGTAAGCACCCACGTAAATAACCGGCTCTTGCTACAGCGCCGCGAAAATGCGCACCTTGTGCGCGCAAGATGGGGTTATACTTTGATGAATACGCATAGGAAGCTTCTACATTTTAAATGGGACGCTTTTAATAGCCTTCTTAATGTCTACACGATTTTTAAATGTAGGAATTTGACAATGCCGCAAGCTCTAACAACCTTAACAAAGTTTGGGACGCGGGATTAACAAAAATTCCTTGACAATGCTCACGGAGCTTTAGATATGTGGCGGTATTTATTTAAATTGCTTGTCTTTCTTGTTTTGATCGCAGGGGTTGGTAACTATTTTATTTATTTCACCACTGGCCGCATACCGCTACAGGAACTCTGGCACCACTATCGCAGTACTCCTGTAAATATCCCTAAACCTACGCTGCCCACACTGGATTTGCCTCGCTTGCCGAGCATTCCTGGAGTTTCGAAAAACTCAGCGCCAAAAGCGTTTAAGTGGACGGACGCTAACGGAGGTGTCCATTATTCGGATCAGGCCCCTGACGGCCAGAATGCTAAGTTAATCAACATGGATCCCAATCAAAATCTCGTGCAGGGCTCGCCGGCATCTTCACCCTCAGAGCCTAAATCACCGAAACAAAAAACACTAGAAAACTCAACATCGGAACAGAAAATCCCCTCTAGTGGTGAGAATAAACAAATAGATATGGGTGCAATCCAAAAAATATTGCAGGGAATGCGATCAGCGGCGGACCAACAAAAACCTGTTGAATAGACACATGGTTGGATGTGTTCAATTAATTACAGGAGTGTTAAAAAATCGGGATAATTATGAAAGATTAAATAGACAGTTAAAACTGTTGGTAACTTCACGAAGCCACCAACAATTTATTTGACAGCGTTTAATCGTCGCCAGACTGTTTAAATAATTAAAAACCGCTTCGGCTGCCCTGCTGATAATCCTTATGTGTATAAGCAATTAAAAATTTAAGGATTCTCTAAAAAAGCACCTCACTTGCTATTGCGTCGTTAATTTAACAAACCGATAAAAGTCTAACCAATACCGATTGCACTAACGCACTAAATAGTTTCCACCCTATCTACCAACTGGAAACCGCGCGGTAATTTGTTGCCTTTGCGCCCGCGCTCGCCCATATAGTGTTCCATATCTTTAAGATTCAACGTCAAATGACGTTTGCCGCTGTATATTTTCACACTCGTTTGCTGATTAATTACCGCAAGCCCGGCCAAAAATTCTTCGCGCTTTATCAAGCGATCCGAAGGGATACCAATAATTTTATTGCCTTTACCTTTGGGTAACACCGGTAAATCATTGACAGGGAAAACCAGCATCCGGCCTTCGTTCGTTACGGCAACCAAATAAGTTCCATCAATGGGATTTTGCAGCGGAATTGGTTCTATTACTTTTGCGCCTTCCGGCAGTGTCAGCAGGGTTTTACCGGCGCGGTTTTTACTGTACAAATCGCCGAACGTGGCGATAAATCCATAGCCCGCATCACTGGCCAATAACACTGGCTGATTGTCATCGCCCATTAATAGTCCGCAAAACTCTGCGCCAGATGGCGGATTGAGCTTACCGGTTAAGGGCTCGCCTTGGCTTCTGGCGCTGGGCAGGCTATTGGCGGGCAATGCATAACTACGCCCGGTGGAATCGAGTAACAGCGCGTTTTGTTGGCTTTTGCCCAGTGCTGCGAATTTAAAACTGTCGCCCGCTTTATAACTCAGCGCGGCTGGATCAATATCGTGGCCTTTAGCGGCGCGAATCCAACCCTTATCCGATAACACCACGGTGACCGGTTCACTGGGCATAATTTCGTTTTCGCTAAAGGCTTGCGCCTCTGCGCGCTCCACAATCGGTGAGCGGCGCTCGTCGCCAAATTCTTTGGCTGCTTGAACTAATTCTTTGCGAATTAATGATTTGAGTTTCTTCTCTGAGCCGAGAGTGGCTTCTAAATCCGCTTTTTCTTTTGCTAATTCGGCTTGCTCACCGCGAATTTTCATTTCCTCTAATCGCGCCAATTGGCGCAAGCGCGTGTCGAGAATGTAATTCGCCTGCTCTTCGCTCAACGCAAAGCGCTGCATTAATACGTCTTTGGGGTGATCCTCCGTGCGGACGATATGAATGACTTCATCCAAATTTAAAAACGCAATTAATAATCCGTCCAATAAATGCAGGCGGCGATCGACCCAATCTAAACGGTGTTGCAAGCGGCGGCGCACGGTATCCGTGCGAAACACTAACCACTCGGTAAGCATGCCTTTGAGGCTTTTCACACAAGGGCGGCGATCCAGGCCGATGTAATTCATATTGATGCGGTAACTGCGCTCTAAATCCGTCGTGGCAAATAGATGGTTCATTAACGCATCTAATTCAATGCGATTGGAACGCGGAATAATCACTAGCCGCGTTGGGTTTTCGTGATCGGATTCATCACGTAAATCCGCCACCATCGGCAGTTTTTTCTGCTGCATTTGTTGGGCAATTTGCTCAATAATTTTTGCCCCGCTCACCTGATGCGGCAATTCGGTAATAACAATATCGCCGTCTTCTTTATTCCAGAGCGCGCGCATTTTTATACTGCCGCGGCCGGTCTCGTACATTTTAAGAATGTCGGCCCGAGCCGTGGTGATTTCTGCCCGCGTAGGCATATCTGGCCCCAAAACATGCTGGCACAAATCCAGCGTAGTGGCACTGGGGTTATCGAGCAGATGCACGCATGCGCTTACGACTTCGCGCAGGTTATGTGGAGGAATATCCGTGGCCATACCCACGGCAATTCCAGTTGTACCATTTAATAAAAGTGCGGGCACACGGCTAGGTAAAACCGTGGGCTCTTCTAAAGTGGCGTCAAAATTTGGCTGCCAGTTAACTGTTCCCTGCCCTAATTCGCTGAGCAACAGATCGGAAAATGCTGTCAGCCGCGACTCGGTGTAACGCATGGCGGCAAAAGATTTGGGATCGTCCGGCGAGCCCCAGTTTCCTTGACCGTCTACCAACGGGTAGCGAAACGAAAACGACTGCGCCATTAGCACCATGGCTTCATAAGCGGCAGAGTCTCCATGGGGGTGAAACTTACCTATTACATCACCAACGGTACGGGCGGATTTTTTAAATTTAGCGCTGGCTTTTAAACCTAATTCGCTCATGGCGTAGACGATGCGCCGCTGCACCGGTTTTAAACCATCGCCTATATGCGGCAGGGCGCGATCGAGGATGACGTACATGGAGTAATCCAGGTAAGCCTTTTCAGTGAAGTCTTTTAATAGCAGGGTTTCATCGGCCGCAGGGGCGGAAAGAGTGCTCATAGGTTTTTATGTCAGGGCGCTAAGTGAAAGTGTGCGCATTAAACCATGCGTAGGTGGGTTAAGTGAATGTGTTTGCAGGCCCGTATGTAGCAAGCGGGCATTTAGCTTACATCGAGACACGCCGCCGCGGTTTTTGGCAACAGAGGAACGCCAGCTGCAGGATAAATTCTTTCGGTAAATCCTAGAAACTACAAGGTCGATGCCGTTGCAGCGTCCAATGAGGTGAGAGATTCAGTGTAAAAGCGGATTTTGACGGGTATCTCACGATAACCAAACACCCAAATGGCGAATTTAAGTGTTTGGTTTGTTGAGAGTGGGTGTATAAGGTCTACCAAATAAACTTATTTGTACTAGTCGCGACCTAATCTGACACTTCGACTTGAAAGAAGAGAGTTACCGGTTTTGAATATGGGTGTCGAATCCTAAACAAAACCAAAAGGTAACTCTCATGCTACAGACTACCAATCCCATCATTAAACATAAA
>DATDJI010000094.1:0-5372 GCA_036520615.1 Cellvibrionaceae bacterium
CAACACACCACCGACAATTACGGTGCCGCCGATAATAGGAATATAATCCATCGGGTCCAACACCAGGCTTATATGCGGGTGCGGAATGGGCACAGGGCCCACCGGCGGAATAGTCACTATGTGAATATCAATACCAATGACGGGGTCAAAATGTTTAATGATCGGCATCATGCGGCTATACCCTCAATATTTTTTTAGCCACTCAGCGCCGTTATCAAAGGCGAATATCTGTAGCGCATTATGCGCAACAAAGACACCTGCGCACAATTTACGGGAGGTGTTTTGTAATTCAGATCCAGTAATAAGCTAATAGTAAAATTTTTAGAAGTAGTTGTTTGTCGCTACCGTTCTTGCAACTCACTGGCCCGGCTCGGGTGGCTCCTCGCCGAATTAAAAACCATCTCATGCATGAATCCCAGCTTTTATCTCTTAATTGGCAAGGTGAATATAAGTGATTCCCTTTAATTTACCGGTCTCAATTTGATACTCCTTTATTGTGCTGACATAGCCACATAGGTCATTTGCACACATAGCTCACTTAACGATGCCGGACGAATTTCTTTTTTCGGCTTGAAATTAAATATCTTTTCAAAACTCCCCACACCCTCAAGACTCGCCCAAAAAACCGCATACTCACTGCAATAAAAATAAATTTTCTTATCGCAAAGCTCTGGAATTACCTAAAACTCCACCCCATCGTTTTACCTAGAGACGGCACGTTGGTCCTGATGCACGAAATAAACCTTCTTCACTTTAAACCTCGATAAAAGGATGCCGAAAAAAGGCCTGAATACATATTATCTGTCAATATTAATGTGATGATTAAAATGCTTCATCATTACCGCAACTCTTTTTTCAACATCAATATTAGCGTCTGCAATTTCAACTTCCAGCAACTGGGAATACATCTGCACTGCAGAAACTATAAGCCAAACAGCCTGTAAACCAGCCTCCAGGCCTTCTTTTGTCAGATTAGGATGTTCTGCAAGCATGCTATCGTGAAGATTGGGCACGTCCATTAGGCTTTCTACTAAATCCGATATAAAGACCTGTCCATCTGTGGTGGCTATGCCTTGACGCCAAATAACCTGGTCTTCATCGTAAGAATTTGCCCATTGCAAATTTTTTACGCACTGATAATTTTCATCTGACGTGGAACCGTGCAAAAGAAGACCGGCGCGTAGCTTATCTGTAGCACTTTCTAGTTCAGCGTCTGCAGTCAGTTGAGTTGACAGACCAGTTAATATTTTTAGCAGTATTTGTTTGCCGCTACCATTCATGTTGATGTAACCCTAGTGACTCGACTGTTAAACTCTTCTAGCAAATCATTACCTATGCCGAGCGCGCCCGGCTCGTTATCTTTTATAAGAACTCTACCGGGAGCACTTGCTTCTCCGGCAACATCATCAAAATTAATTCCTTTACTTTTCAGCCATGCAATCGTCCCGGGTTTTACTTCCATTGTGACAAGTTTTTCATGGCCTTTTTTCTTGAGTGTATCCTGGCCTCTGCCCTCTGAAACCCATTTCGCACTTCTGCTATTGGGTTTTTGCACCAACCCTCCACGTCTGACCATTGCAGCGGCTTCATCCGCGTTAGTTCGCCTTACAATTACTTCACATTTTGCTTTAGCAAGTCCGAGTGGGTCGATCCAGCTATATGGGTCTGACACATACGCATAAAAATTAGCATTGTCACTATTTAGCCGAATGGGATCTTGACTCACATATCCACCAGCATCCGGGTCATAGTAACGAAAGCGATTATAATAAAGCCCGGTTTCTTCGTCTTCATATTGCCCAGGCCAACGGAATGGGCATGTTTGTCGATCACCTTTTAGATTATTTAAATCACCCCAAACCGTAATATCCGCAGACCAGATTTTTTGTCCGTCCGGGTCGAACATCGCTGCCGGCACACCCAAATAATCGGTAACAATAGGGTAATAGGCATCACCTACTATTTTGCCCATGGGTGCAAAAGATTCAGGGTCAAAAACCCATGTAGCTGGTGCTTGATAACTGCCTTCAGGAATATGCGGTGGTGCCTGCGCTTGAATAGGTTGCAATACAACGGCTTTTTGCTGTTCTGCCGATTGTTCTGACTGATGGGCAGGGATATTAATAACCAATGAATTTTTAATTCGCTCTACCCATTCATGTAGCGGATTATTGCCATCCCATATCCAGCGTGTAATTTTACCATTGTGCATCTTACTGATACGGCGCCCTAATCCATCGTATTCAAAAGTAACTAATGTGTCGTCTGGGCGCATGACCTGGTGTAAAAAACCCGCCGCATTCCAACTATAACGCCAGAGTTTTCCGTCCGGTTGTTGCTTGGCGATTAAATTACCCTCAGCATCATATTGATAACGGGTAATGCCGTTTTTATCCTGCTTAGATAACAACTGCCCAGCTGGGCCATATTCGCGATCTTGGCGTGAATGGGTTTTAAATAAATTACCTACGGCATCCGGCAAACGTAAATCAATCGGCTGGTCATTATATTGCGCAGCAATTAAATTACCGAAAATATCATGTTGAAGTTGTGTATCCCGCTTTAGCGAATCAACTATTTTTAACAACCTGTCATCCAGTCCCCACAGATAGGTTTTTCGACTGTGCGTCGTATGGCCGCCAATAATCACATGCTCAGTGGGACGGCCTAATTTATCGCGCTGCCAACGGCTTTTAATGCCGCCGGGCATTGTTCGCTGTAATTCCTGGCCCCATTCATTGCGAGCAAAATCGGTCGTGAATTGCGCTGCATCACCGATGTGCACGGCTTTAATATTGCCTTGTTTATCGCGATCAATGGTTTGCGCAAAACCTTGTGAAGACTGTACTGCGGTACGATAACCTAAGCTATTAAATTGCGAGGCAACCCAATATTGTCCATCGCGAATTTCTTTCAGTACATTCCCAAATATATCGCGCTCAAACTCAAGGCTGCAGGCAGCATTGCTGGCCGCCATTAATGCACTATCTGCTCGATAACTAAAACGTTCGTGCTCACCGCTGTGATGGCGGATTTCCACCACACGGTCCATAGCATCATAACTGTAAATCGAAAATCGCTGCTCCGGCCGCAATATTTTATGTACACGCCCGATAGCATCGCGCACGTAGCGGCGCATTAATCCGTCAAATCCACGCTCAGCGCTAATTTCACCGGTGGCGTCTATTTCAAATTGATAAACATTGCCGTGTTCGTTGGCGATGGCAACTAATTGCTCTTCGGTATCATAATGGAATTTAACTTCTACACCGCCCTGGCTGCGGGCAGCCACGCGGCCTAAGCCTTGATATTTTAATTCAACGTCATAATAACGGTCACGCAGCAAGGTTACATTATTTAATGCATCATAATTAAGGTTGCGCACATTGCCATCAGGCTCATTAATGTGCACCAATCGGCCTAATATATCGTGTGTAAATTGTCGCTGATTACCTCTCGGGTCAGTAGCCACGAGCACATTACCCTGTGCATCGTATTGCCACTGCACTTCTACACCGCGTAAATCCCTAATCGAGATCAAATTTAAATAGTGATCGTAATTAAAAAAGAACTGATTACCCGCCGCATCCCTTACAGCATTAAGCCGTGAGCCGTTATACGTGTATTGGGTGCAATTACCGAGCGGGTCAACCTCATTAATAAGCTGATTAAATTCATTATAGTTAAACAGCCATTTTCCCCCGACTACATCCTCAATAATTATTAAGTTTTGGCGAGCATCATAAGTGCGGCTGGAGATACTGCCATCAGCGTTTGTGATCTGCAGCGTATTGCCGAAATCGTCGTATTCAAAAAGTTTTTTATAACCCAGTGCATCAGTTTCACAAAAGATCTGTGAGTGAGCGTTGTAGCTGATCAACGTAATGTTCTTAAGCGGGTCAATTATTTTATGCGGCACTACGAGGTTGTGGTGATATTCGTAAATATGCCCTAAGGAGTCCTTGACATAGGTAATACCGTTGGCCACATCATAAGTGATGCTGCGGTAATAAATACCATCATCTCCCCAGGTTTCGATACAGCGACCTTCAGGCGTGTACTGATCAAAGCGGAAATAGAAACTAACGCCATTGCGATAAGTTTCTTGAATTAAAATATTGTTGTTATAGGTGTAACACCAGGGCTGCTCAAAAGCGTCATGCACCCTCACTAAATTATTATTCTGGTAATGGTATTGCACGGCGCAATATGTCTCATCAGGCTGCTGTGGCTGTGGTAGAAATATTTTCTCCAACTGATTAAATCGATTGTATTCCAAATAAACAATACGCCCGCCGCAGTCAATAATACGGTTTAATCGGTTATCTGCATCGTAGAAAAATTGAATACGCTCTTGTACAGATTTATGCCCTAAGCTTGTGAGACGATAATCTCGGCGTGCGGCCAAATTAAAATAATAAATTAGGCCTTCTGCGGTAGTCAGCACGTAGCCTTGTTCATCGCGGCTAAGCCAAAGGCGTTCATCGCGATTAAAACTAACTTCATGGTTTAATAAACTCGGAAAAGCCACCGGCCTGCCATCGGCTAAACGAATAGCGACTGCGCCATTTTCCTCCATTAAAGCTAAATCATAACTATGGTGCCAACCATGGCCTAATGGGCCTTGATAAACCGATGTACTAAACCAGATACGCTGCCATTTTAATGGAATAGGCCCTGGAAGAGTAAAATCAACTGCATCAGTAAATAATTTTCCGGATGCTACATCTACCGGGTGGCCGGTAACAGTACAAATTGCGCTATGAACTTTATTACGAATATTAGGCGGTACGCCTAATTTATCCATAATTTTTTTAGCGCGATTATGTACAGCATCCGAAAGTTTTTTAAAACGTGCGCTGCCCTTTTGTAAGGCGCGCAATTTTTTTAAAGCTTTACCGAGCGCGGCAAAACCCACTTTCATCGCCATGGACATCATGTCGATCGTCGGTGGCCCGCCAACTAAAACCGGTAAACCGGCCGGAATACCCATAACTAAACTGGTAGGCAAAACCATGCCATAAGTTTTTTTCGGTTTTTTTAACCGAATAGGTGAAATCATGCCGATGTCTTGGCAGCTTAGTACCGGTAATGCGGTGAAACTTAACGGCGAGCCATCGGCTAAAACCGTGGCGCTGCCCATAAAAATTTCGTCTTCATTTAATGGCGGTTTTACAAATGGGCCGCCCATAGGAATATGCGGAATAACTTTACCGGATGTGCCCGCCGTGCCGCGCAACACACCACCGACAATTACGGTGCCGCCGATAATAGGAATATAATCCATCGGGTCCAACACCAGGCTTATATGCGGGTGCGGAATGGGCACAGGGCCCACCGGCGGAATAGTCACTATGTGAATATCAATACCA
>DATDJI010000095.1:0-17595 GCA_036520615.1 Cellvibrionaceae bacterium
AATAGAACGCGTATTCGCATGGCTGCAAAACTACCGCCGCATAACGGTTCGCTATGAATATAAGCTCAGAAATTTTCTCGGCTTTGTGCAGCTGGGATTTATTAAAATATTATTTAGGCATTTTTGAGATGAGCTCTAGTAGAACTAGAGCTAGAACTAGATGAAGAGAAATTTCCATTATCCTGTCCTCCGCAAGCTGATAGTAATAAGGGTATGCAAATTGCGATAGCAACTTGTTCTATAGCATTTAGCCAGGGGGTTTTTCTCATACTAGCTTTCTCGAGTAAATACTGTTTATCGAATTAATTTTTACGGCGACAGGTATTTATGCGTATGCATTTAACGACTGATTAATCACCGGATTTTGCTCTTTCATACCCAACCGTATTAGATAAATATGTAGCAATTATGGAGAAGTACAGTTGGCTATCATTTATGCTACGGGTCCAGCGAAAGGAGTGTGAATTACTGCAAAAAAATGGCATTCACATTTCTTGGCTCTAATCCAATTCTGGTGAATGGTGTGGTTCACACTTGAAGCTGTAATGTCTCAATCAACACGTAAAGAGCGTCGTGAGTTGGCAGCGCCTCGAACTTTTAAAGCAAAATCGCGAAGGCTAAAAGGCAGGTACTTAGTAGGAGGATGTTTGCTAGAAAGGTTTTTAAAAAGTGCTCAAAAAAGCGTCTGCTAAGGCTTAGGACACACAAAAAATTTGGATTGTAATTGCGGTGGAAATCCAAACTCCGATGGTGAGACATCTTGCGGCGGTAAATACATTTCATTTTAATATTTTTTAATAGACTTATTCAGGGCTATAAAATCGCAACTCACTAACTCTTAATTATAGCCGTCCAACTTATCGCCAATTAGTTAGGGTTCAATTGAGAGATACAGTATTTAACGGTTGCGAGACGCAGCATTTAGTAATCCTGACGATTAATAAATGTACAGAGAATCTCCAAAAAACGTAGGCGGCGCAGCGCCAGCAAGGCAAATTTTCAAGAAATGCGGACGATTGCATGAATGCAGAGCAACGCAAGAGCAGTTGCTAAGGTGACACTTAGTAAATGAGTAGTTTTTTAAAGCGGCCGCCAAGGTAAATTTAACGACGCTATAGCAAGTGAGATAGTTTTTCAGAGGCGCCATGGGAGCTTTTGTGGCCTCTAACTGCGCGTATTTTTATACAGCATATTTTCCCCAATGCATTATCGATGGAAGTTTTTGCTGAAATAGATTTGTACAGCGTAGATCCGCCAACAATTCTATTTCTCAACGAAAACTAATAAATACTATTGATGAAAAGTAACCCCTAGGCCTGAATGTCCAGCACTAATTACGCCTCGAAAATTCCAAAACCTAGAGGGTAAATAACTACCGGCTAGCTAACTCAGCTTTCGCCTGCTCAATAGCAAAACGTACCTGATTGGGCGCTGTGCCACCAATATGATCGCGCGCAGCTACCGAGCCCTCCAGCGTTAATACTGCAAACACGTCGTCGTTAATCTCACTAGAGAATTCACGCAATTCCGCTAGAGACATTTCTGCTAAATCTTTTTGTGTCTGCACACCATAGCCTACAGCCTTGCCGACAATTTCATGCGCATCACGAAAGGCGATACCTTTGCGCACCAAATAATCGGCTAAATCGGTAGCGGTAGCAAAACCGCGTTGGGCCGCTTCGCGCATTACAGCTTTGCGCGGTTCTATAGCCGGAATCATATCAGCGAAAGCGCGCAAGCAGTCGCGCACTGTATCTACCGTATCAAATATCGGTTCTTTATCTTCTTGGTTGTCTTTGTTGTAGGCCAGCGGCTGGCTTTTCATCAACGTAAGCAGTGAAATTAAATGGCCATTTACCCGACCGGTTTTGCCGCGCACCAGCTCTGGTACATCCGGGTTTTTTTTCTGCGGCATAATCGAAGAGCCGGTGCAGAAGCGATCGGGCAAGTTAATAAAATTAAATTGCGCTGATGTCCAGAGAATGAGTTCTTCGCTGGCACGGGATAAATGCGTCATTAAAATTGCCGCAAAGCTTGCAAATTCAATAGCGAAATCGCGATCACTTACGGAATCTAAAGAATTGCGCGTTGGGTGATTAAAACCCAGCAACGTTGAAGTTTGTTCGCGATCAATCGGGTAGGTCGTACCTGCTAAAGCCGCAGCGCCGAGCGGGCTCTGATTTAAGCGCCTGCGGCAGCCGAGTAGACGACCATAATCGCGGCTGAGCATTTCATACCAGGCCATTAAATGGTGGCCGAAGGTTACCGGCTGAGCGGTTTGCAAATGCGTAAAACCCGGCATAATCGTGTCGGTATTGGCTTCAGCTAATTGCAGAATGCCCTGTTGCAGGCGGGTGATTTCTTTGGCGATTACATCAATTTCATCGCGCAGATAGAGACGAATATCCGTGGCTACTTGATCATTGCGCGAGCGGCCGGTGTGTAATTTTTTGCCGGTAATTCCGATGCGAGCGGTTAATTCCGATTCGATGTTCATGTGTACATCTTCAAGCGCAATAGACCAAGTAAACATGCCGGCTTCAATTTCAGCTTGAATATCGGTAAGGCCTTTAATAATTGTGTCGCGCTCGGCTTCTGTTAGCACGCCCACGGCGGCAAGCATGCTGGCATGGGCAATCGAGCCTTGAATGTCTTGTCGGTACATGCGTTTATCAAAGGTTACCGAAGCGGTAAAACGCTGCACAAACGCGTCGGTTGCTTCGCTAAATCGGCCACCCCAAAGGGTGCTAGTGGGTTGAGATGAATCGCTCATAAAATTCCTAGGATCGGCAGTGGACGCAAAAGTGTCTATTATCCGCTACTTTGCCGTTAAACCCCAGTACCCAATCTGTGCTTGGCAGCTAGTGTTTACGGCGAGCTGGCACGGAATTAACAGGCCTTTTAAGCTAACCTGTTAAGTCAATTGCTGTGATTGTTGAGGAGTAAATCTAGTGTCCATCGTCACCCGCTCGTCTATTCAGGCTGCAGTGCAGGGCGATTTTTTGCCGAATTTGTGCGCGTTGGAGGCGGTATTTCGTCTGGTTATACTCGGCGAATTATTAGCTTTAGCCTTGGTGCTTGCCGATCAGGGCATTAAGGATTTTGACTTGGCCGCATTCGGGCTTATGAGTCTAATGGTGCAGTGGGTGGTGCTAGTAAGCGCCGCTGGTCTGTGCCGACTAGCGCCCTGGTTTCGCAAGCTGAAACCTTGGCAATCCACGCTATTGGCGTATGTTTGGATATTGACCATTTCGACGTCTATCGGCTTGGCCGCGTTACGTATGCAAGCTGAAAGCTGGTCGTCGCTCTGGCCGAGTCTCGGCACGCAAATCCTAATTACTATGGTTATTGCAGGTGTGGCGCTACGATACTTTTACGTGCAGCAGCAATTGCAGGAGCAAACCAAAGCTGAGCTGCGCGCACGTATTCAGGCACTGCAATCGCGCATCCGCCCGCACTTTCTATTTAATAGCATGAACTCCATCGCAAGCTTGATAACCATAGACCCGGAGCGAGCTGAGGCAATGGTAGAGGATTTATCGGATCTGTTTAGGGCAAGCTTAAGCGAACCGGGATTGGTGCCTTTATCGAAGGAATTGGATCTGTGCCGCCGCTTTGTGCGCATTGAGCAAACCCGGATTGGTGAGCGCTTAAGTATGGTGTGGGAGATAGACCCCGCTGTACTGGATGTAAAAATACCCAGCTTGTTATTGCAGCCACTCATTGAAAACGCCATTTATCACGGCATTCAGCCGCTGCGAGAGGGCGGCGAGGTGAAAGTCAGCGCGCGTTTAGTCGCTGATCAGTGTTGGCTGGAAGTGAGTAACCCTCTGCCGGACCCATCCACCCTCAATACCAAGGGTAATGGCTTGGCGCTGGAAAATATTCATCGCCGCTTAAGTGCTTATTTTGAAGGTAAAACAGGATGGCAGACACAAATTGATCAAGGACGCTATCTTTTGTGCGTCCAGTTTCCGGCCAAAATTGCGGAAACCACCTAAACTCTACAGATGCCCCCGGAACCCCCCGTGCAGGGCTAGCTTAGTGTCCTAACAATTCCAATGAGTGATCCAACCTATGCATGTGTTGGTTGTAGACGATGAACTTTTAGCCCGTCAACGGGCTATGCGTATGATTGAATCCTTAGATGATTATGAGGTAGTAGGCGAGGCGGGCAACGGCCAAGCGGCTCTGGCCGCGATCGCAGATTTAGACCCAGATATAGTGTTATTAGATATTCGCATGCCTGGTGAAGATGGCCTGGAAGCTGCGCGGAAAATTGCTGAGATGGAAGAGCCTCCGGCGATTATTTTTTGCACCGCCTATGACGAATATGCATTGGAAGCGTTTAGCACTCTCGCTGTTGGCTATTTACTCAAACCCCTTCAAAAAGATGCATTGAGAAATGCGCTTGAAAAAGCGCGCAGACTTAATAAGCTCCAACGCCTTGAGCTGCCCGAATCTGAAGCCGCCCCGAGGGAGGCTGCGCGCAAACACATCGCCGCTAAAACCCGTCGCGGTGTGGAGCTGATACTTATTGACGATATCAGCAGTTTTGTTGCCGATCAAAAATACGTGACGGTTCGTCACAAGGGTATGGAAACACTCATCGACGATACCCTTAAAGATTTGGAAGATGAATTTGCCGGCCGATTTATTCGTATTCATCGCAATTGTTTGGTGGCTATTCATTTGATTGAAAAGCTTGAGCGCATATCCGGCGGCCAATATGAGCTGCAACTTAAAGACACCCATTACCGGCCGGTCGTCAGCAGGCGCCATGTGGCAGGTGTAAAGGAATTGCTCTCTAATCTTTAAGGGCATAGGGATTTGCCCATTCTTAACTTGAGAAACCTACCAAATAGTGTTCGTGCAGACATCAAAAAGCCTATTTAAGACTGCCTGAGTTATCCCGGAGTCTCCCCCCGCCGCTTTCCCATTTTAAGATCTCTGTCGGTTGTCTGACAAGGCGCCAGACGGGGTCTGTTTTATGGACGTGGTCATGCAGTGTGCGAGGCTTGACGTTAATGTGTGCAATGAATTGCTCTACGAGCAGAGCGTCGGCGGTTTGACGCTCGCTTAGGGTGGGACGCCTGTTAAGGATCGGCCAGAGTGGTTAATAAGTTTATTAGTTCACAAAATAGATAACGCCGCACAAATGTTCTAAAAAAAAGCTATTTGGGAGTGGCGCACAAATCATTCTTTGGTTAATATGTGAACAGTAGTCAGATGGTAGCGATGAAGTGCTCCTGTAACCCGGCAATTCGCCGCGGTTCCGTGGTCTTACGACCCTGACCATGGAATTTACTGGAAACCCCTATTTATCAATCCCGAAGATGTAACCGCTATGATGAATACTACTGTTGAAGAGCTCCCAATTTTATTACAAAAAGCCCGCGAATATGCGGTCAACACCATGCGCAATACCCTTGCTACCCACGATTTGACCGAGCAGCAATGGCGAGTCATTCGTTCAACATTTGAAAGCGGTGAGTTAAACGCCCAAGAGCTCGCCCGTAAGAGTGCGATCTTAGGCCCTAGCCTTTCACGCATTCTCAATCGTTTAGAAGAAGACGGCATACTTAACCGTAAAGTCTCCGCCGCCGATCAACGAGAATTAAATATCTCTTTAACCGCTAAGGGCAAGCGGCTGCACAATAAAGTATTGCCAACGTTACACAATCAATACGATGAAATCGGCAAGCAAATTGGTAACGCGAAGCTTGAACAATTGGCAAGCCTGTTAAATTACGTTATTTCTCTGCAGTAATTTGTTGCTCATCTAAAAAACCCGGTTCGCCGGGTTTTTTTTCGCCTATTAATTTTTTGCGTTCAACAGGTCGCTACTGATCAATGCTGGTATTAGCTATGGGCCTATGAAACTCAGTACACTGCCCGTCTAAATAATTGGAGGAATTATGGCCGGCTCAAGTCTATTTATGTTGATTGATGATATAGCCAGCGTCCTTGACGATGTTGCGTTGATGACCAAAGTGGCTGCCAAAAAAACCGCAGGGGTACTAGGGGATGACCTTGCCCTTAATGCCGAGCAGGTGTCCGGCATACGTGCTGATCGAGAGTTGCCGGTAGTTTGGGCGGTGGCCAAGGGCTCTTTTGTCAATAAAGCCATACTGGTTCCCGCCGCGCTGCTCATAAGTGCGTTTGCCGATTTCTTAGTTAGTCCTTTATTGATGCTTGGCGGCGCCTATTTATGTTTTGAAGGTGTGGAAAAATTCCTGCACAGCAGAATAGGTCATGCGCAGGATGAGCACGTGGTCAAACTTAAAGCCGCGCTGAGCGACCCGGCGGTAGATATGGTGGCTTTTGAGCGGCAAAAAATTAAAGGTGCCGTTCGCACTGACTTTGTTTTATCCGCGGAAATTATTGTAATTACACTCGGCACCGTGGCTTTAAGCCCGTTTGTACAGCAATTAATGGTAGTTACGCTAATTGCTTTGGTTATGACAGTCGGTGTTTATGGGTTCGTCGCCTTAATTGTAAAGCTCGACGATATGGGCTTGCATTTAATGCAAAAGAGCCCGTCAAAAACCAGCGCCCGGTATCGAATTGGCACCTTGCTGTTAGCCGCTGCACCTAAATTAATGAAATTTTTAGCCATAGCTGGTACATGGGCGATGTTTTTAGTGGGCGGTGGTATTTTGAGCCACAATTTAGCGCCGATTCACCATGTTGTGGTTGCCGCTGAAGCGGCACTCGCGAATCTGCCTGGCGCGGGCGTTTGGCAACTATTGGCATCGAGCCTACTTGATTGCCTCACCGGTATAACGGCCGGCACGTTGGTCTTATTCGGTGTGAAAGGATTAGCTAAACTTAGAGGCCGTTAGATCTACAGATCGAAAATCATTTAAGTTTGGGAATTAATACAACGCTTGTCTGAGTCATTACATCTTGCCAGGTGTGGCCCTCGCGGTTGAATAAACGATACCAATAACCTGCACCAATACACAACAATCCTAATGAGCCAAATAAACAGCGCAGAAGCGCTTGTTTTATGCTCACCATTTTAGCGTTTGGAACTTGGGAAATGAGTTGAATTCGCCATGAACGCATGCCTATCGTCTGTCCGGAGCGACACCAGCTGTAGAGAAAAAACCCGATTAAAACTGACATCCAACCGATGAAATACAGTGGGCTTTGCAGCATCGGACGATAGTCATTTCCTGGTGTGCCGAAGGCTACTTTGACACTGGTAATTAACGCGCCATATCCCATACTTAAAGCCATCAGGATGAGGCTGTCGTAACCCAGTGCAGCAAAGCGCCGCCACAATGGGGCGCTGCGAGGGGGCATTGGTTGGTTTGAAGTTGCTTGCATAGAGATGTCGAAAAGGCGTCAGTTTACTCGGTTGGAGTGGGCCCCGACACCCTCATGTTCGCTTCTTAAAATAGGCCAATTTAAGCAATAAAAATTATTTGTTTTTTTTTATCGTTTAGGCATACTCGCGCGGACAAAGGTGCACCTGAGCCCATGGAGCAAGTGGTGCGACTTATTTATTAATTTCGCTACAGGAGCTTATTTATGAGTCTTGACGTTCTTGATCATGCCACTGAAGTTAGTGGTCAGGGTTACGAAGAAGTGAATGTTGATAAAGATACGCCCAAGGTAGATACGGACTCCCGCCGACGGCTTGAGGATAAATTGGAAGAAATCCGGCTGCGCCGCGAGCTGCGCGAATATGATTTCGACATTTAATATCCTACGTACTAAAAGGCTGTGTTATGCAGCCTTTTTTGTTGCCCTTCCTTGCGCGCTTCAGGCGCCGCTCCGCTGAATTTATCCCGCTGCACGATGCTCTGTAACGTATTTGTGCCTTCAGTCCTTACATTTCAGCCGCTTAAACCCTCACATATTTAGATTTTTACGCGCATTAATTCTAGAGCTGCGGTTTTATCCAAACCTAAAACGCGCTTCTTTAAGCCTGAGTTTTTAAGAAAAGCATACGAAAGCTAATGCAAAGTTCCTTGTTGTGATTGTCTGCTTGTGGCGGGATTTTGTGGAAGTATGGGAGGGGATTTATGACGTCTTGAACGTCAAGGCATCCTTGCCTAACTGAGCCCTTTCGGGCTGTAGAAAATTAAGCTGTTTGGTTTTTAGTGCGCAGGCGCAATAAGCCCATGCTAAATACACCCAGGCTTAATAAAAATAGACCATTCGGTTCGGGAACCTGAAAGCGCGGTTTATTGGGTGGATTTACCGGGCCGCGGCCTTGGCTTACCGCAGGTAATACCAATTGGACCTGGGAAAACTCATTGCCCTCAAGTTGCACGGTCTCAAAAGGGGCGGGCAGTTCCGGCAAGGAGACCGAGGAAACAACGGCTGGCAATGATTGCAGTGGAGCTGCTTGGCCTATGGAGGCTAAAAAAAAGCTGGCTACGACAAGAACAGGGGACAAAGCAGATAAGTAGCGCATAGTTAGATTCCTTAAGAAGAGTTTGCGTGGCGTCATCATAGCAGTAACCGGTCCATATTGAAAAATCAATTTAAAAACAGTTTGTTGCGGACGGTGTTCGATCCGCGATTACTAAGCGTGTTAGATTTCTCGACACTTAGCATGCGCACTAAATCCTTTGGTTAGCGCCCTTCTTGGCAGGCTAGTAATGGCAAATATCAGCGAGCCTTTGACTAACTTGCTAGGCAATATGCGGGTTTGCTCGTTGGTTCTGCTGAGCCAAAAAAAACCTCCATTAGACAAACTCGGCGAATTAATGCGCCTCATCGATTGGTTAGGTTGTCGACACTAAAACCCAAACTAAGGTATGGGTTGTTGGCCTGAAAAATGCTCCTCCAGTATTAATTCAAAAAATAGGCGGAAACGACAAATAATTGTCGTCGCTGGAGTGCTTATGGTCGACCGAGTAGATATCAACCGATTGCTGTTAGAAATGCGCACGCTTAAAAGCCAGACGCAAGCGTTTGGTGGATTGCCGCCCGTAGACGGAAAACTTGCCCCTGCAACCGGGCCTGCTGGAGTTGCGTTTGGCGATGTTATGAGCCAGGCGGTGAACAAAGTGAATGAAATTCAAAATGTATCCAGCAATTTGTCGCAGGCGTATGTGCGCGGCGACCGGAGTGTGGATATCTCCGAAGTCATGATTGCATCCCAGAAGGCTTCCGTCGCGTTTAGTGCTATGACGCAGGTGCGCAATAAGCTGGTTGATGCATATAAAGACGTTATGAATATGCCGGTATAAGTGAGGTGAGTTGTGGCTGCTAGTGAAACTGCCGCCGGATCTGAACCGCGCTCCGGCAATTATTTAATCCAGGGTTTTAACAACCTTAATCTATTGCGTCAGGCTGGCTTGATGGTGGGCTTGGCGGCGTCCGTGGCTATAGGATTTGCCGTGGTACTTTGGACGCAGGGTGAGGACTATCGCCCGTTATATGGCTCCCTTGAGCATCTGGATTCCAAGGAGGTGACAGAAATTCTCGACTCCAACGAAATTCGTTTCAAAATCGATGAAAACTCAGGCGCTCTGTTGGTAGGTGCTAAGGACGTGCACAAGGCCCGTTTAAAGCTTGCAGAAGCCGGTATTTCGAATAACAACAATACGGCTGGGTTTGAGCTGCTGGATAAAGAACAACCCTTAGGTACCAGCCAGTTTATGGAGGGTGCTCGCTATCGCCGCAGCCTGGAAGGTGAACTTGCGCGCACGATTGCAAGCGTTACCTCGGTAAAGTCCGCACGCGTGCATTTGGCTATTCCTAAAGCATCCGTATTTGTACGCGATAACCATGTGCCATCTGCGTCGGTATTTTTAGAATTGTTCCCAGGCCGCGGCATCGATCCGAACCAGGTACGCGGAATTGCGAATCTCATTGCCTCTAGTGTTTCGGAGTTAAAGCCTGAGAATGTCACGGTGGTCGATCAAAAAGGTTCGTTATTGTCGTTGGGGGTGGAAGACACCAAATTGACGGCGGCCTCTCAGCATCTTGATTACACACACAAGGTGGAAACCGATTTAGTACTGCGTGTACGTCGCCTGCTCAGTCCAATTATTGGCGATGACAATTTTAAAACTGAGGTGAGTGCTGATTTGGATTTCAGTGAGATTGAACAGGCTCAGGAGTCATTTAACCCTGATCTGCCCGCACTGCGCAGTGAGCAAACCAGTGAAGAAGTTAAAAAAGGCCCGGGTGCTGACGGCGGAATTCCCGGCGCGCTGACTAACCAGCCAGCCGCCTCTGCCTCCGCACCGGAAGTTGCCAAGGCTCCAGCTGATGCTAAGGCTACCACCGCTACTGAGCAGTCCAATTCGCGCACGCAGGCCACGCGTAATTTTGAATTGGACCGCACGGTAAGTTTTACCAAGCATGAAAAAGGCAAGCTCAAACGCATTAGCCTTGCGGTGGTGGTAAACGACAAATTGGTTACCGACCCTGCCACCGGGCAAAAAGCCAAAATGCGTTGGAGCGAGGCGGAACTGGAGCGTTTAGCGGCACTGGTGCGCGATGCCGTCGGCTATTCGGCGGCGCGGGGCGACAGCGTCAACGTTATGAACGAGGCGTTTTTAGATCCGGACGGCACCGAAACCTTTGCTCAGCCTTGGTGGCAGGCCGACTGGTTTAAATCTATCGGTAAACAAGGCGCGGGCATCTTTATCATCCTAGTATTAATTGTGGGACTGCTGCGCCCCGTGCTCAAAAGCCTTGCTTCGTCCGGTTTGCAATCGAGGGCTGAAGAGGAAGCTAAAGAACTCGAAGCGCTCAGAGCTGCTGGTGTCGATGGGTTTGATTCACTTTCCGACGAAACCGTGACCCTCACCGGTGGCGATTCCCTAGCTCTGCCAAGTCCTGAGCAGAGCTACGAACAGCAACTTAATGCGGTTAAAGCATTGGTGGCGGAAGATCCGGGCCGTGTGGCTCAAGTGATTAAGCGTTGGATTAACGAAAATGAGTAAAAATGCACCTCCTGTTCCCGCTGAAGTTGCTGAGGGCAGGCCTCCTAGCAAGCTGTCCCGCACAGAACAGGCGGCAATTTTATTGATGTCGGTGGGTGAGGTGACGGCGGCGGAAATCCTCAAACACATGGGCCCTAAGGAAGTGCAGCGTTTGGGCACGGCCATGACGCAGCTTAAGGACGTCCAGCAGTATGAGGTTGAAGTGGTGTTGTCCAACTTTATGGCTGAAGTGCGTACACAAACAGGCTTGGGGCTAGGTTCGGATAGCTATATTCGCAACATGTTGGTCACGGCCTTAGGCGAGGACAAAGCCAATGGTTTGATCGACCGCATTTTACTTGGTGGCAATACCACGGGCTTGGATACGTTGAAGTGGATGGAGGCGCGCTCGGTGGCGGACATTATTCGTAACGAGCACCCGCAAATTCAGGCCATCGTGTTGGCTTATTTGGAGGCTGATCAGTCGGCTGAGATTCTTACCTACTTCCCAGAAAAAGTGCGCTTGGATGTGATGATGCGCGTGGCAGCGCTGGATTCGGTACAACCGAGCGCGCTGCAAGAACTGAACAATATTCTGGAAAAACAATTCTCCGGCGCCGCAGGCTCGCAGACTAAACAAATGGGCGGCTACAAAACTGCAGCGGAGATTATGAACAACTTGGACAGCTCAATTGAAGGCGAGCTGATGAACGCTATTAAGGAGATTGATGAGGACTTGGGTACACAAATCGCCGATCTTATGTTTGTGTTCGACAACCTCAAGGATGTCGACGATCGTGGAATTCAAGCGCTATTGCGAGAGGTTTCCTCTGAGGTGCTGATTCTTGCACTTAAGGGCGCCGACGAAGACTTGCGGGAGAAAATATTCAAAAATATGTCCAAACGCGCCGCCGAACTTATGCGCGACGATTTGGAAACCAAGGGCCCAGTCAAAATCTCCGAAGTGGAGGGGGCCCAAAAAGAAATTCTCACCGTGGCCCGCCGCATGGCGGACGCAGGTGAGATCAACCTCGGTGGCTCCGGTGAGACAATGGTATAGCTATGACGAACCAGCCTGTCCGAACTGCGTTTGTGTACTCGCTATCACGTCTAAGTGAGCGTGCGATTGGCCTGTTCGCAGAGGTGTTACGGTATGTCTAAGTTACCCGGTCGAATTCCCTTTGAAGACGTAGAGAAATTTCGCAATTGGGCTGTGCCTAAGGTAAACGGCCAAGTATTGGCCAGTGCTGAGCGCGAAGCTAAAAAAGCTTTGATGGCGGGCATGCCCAAGCAGGATCATGAAACTGTGGAAGAAATTTCTGCCGAGCAGGTGAGCCTCGGGCCCATGACGGCAGACCAGCTTGCGCAGATTACCGACGAGGCCAGCCGCGAAGGGTTCAACCAGGGTTATGAAGAAGGATTAGAAAAGGGCTTGGTAACTGGCGAGCGGCAGGGGATTGAGCAGGGCAAAACGCAAGCCTTAGCCGAATGGAGCGCGCATTTGAAAGCACACGCCGAGCATTTGGCCAATACCTGCGAGACGCTATTAAATCCTGTGGCTGAGCAGCGGCACCGCTTAACCAACGAGCTGTTAAATTTAAGTGTGCTCTTGGCGCAGCAATTGTTGCATGAGGAACTGAGCCAAAATCCCGCCGCCTATTGGGGGTGGGTACAAGAGGCATTGGCGCAGCTGCCCTCTGGCCGCAACGACGCAACGTTATTTTTACCCACCGCCGTAGTTGAACTGTGAACCGAGCACCAACCGCCGCAGTTACAAAATTTAGCCGTGAGCGCCGATGCTTCTTTAAGCATGGGTGCGTATCGAATTGAGGCTGGGCCTTCACAGGTGGAATTCGATGCTGGCGAGCGCCTACGTCATTGGTTAGAAGACACACAGCCTAAGCCTGAATTGGCTCCGGAACTTAAAAACTACGCACCTGATGAAACTCAGCAGGAGCTAAGTGCACGGGTGCCGTTTGAGGACACTGAGCAGCTGCCGATTCAGAACGCTCCCCAGGCAGCTGTTAGCGAGTTAGCCGACAAGGCTGATGTGTGAACACGCCTTCGGCAATTAGCCTTGCGCCATACTTTCATACTAGTGAATTAGATGCGCCGCCACTGGCCATGGGCACGTTGACTCGGCTCGTGGGACTTACGCTTGAAGCGCTGGGTTTAAACGTCAGCGTGGGCAGCCACTGTCAGGTGTTGCTACCCAAAGGCCGGTTGTTGGATGCGGAGGTTGTAGGCTTTGCCGATGACAAAACTTATCTCATGCCAGTGCAAAAAGTTGAAGGCCTGCAGCCGGGCTTAAAAGTCCGCCCTAGCGGGCAGACAGCGGTCGTTCCCATGGGGATGAGCTGCTTGGGCCGTATTATTAACGGGATGGGTCAACCGATTGACAGTAAGGGTCCGCTAATTGCTAACGACCAGCTAAGTGTGCATCCATCCGCCATTAATCCTCTGCATCGCGATCCCATTAGTCAGCCGTTGGACGTAGGTATCCGCGCTATTAACGCTTTGTTGACTGTCGGGCGCGGCCAGCGTATCGGCTTGTTTGCGGGGTCTGGTGTGGGTAAAAGTGTGTTGATGGGCATGATGACCAAATTCACCGAAGCCGATGTAGTCGTCGTAGGTTTGATCGGCGAACGCGGCCGCGAGGTGAAGGAATTCATCGATCATATCCTCGGCGAGGAAGGCCTAGCTCGGGCGGTGGTTGTCGCCTCGCCAGCAGACGACGCACCATTAATGCGGCTGCGTGCGGCGGAATTATCTACGCGGGTTGCCGAGTATTTTCGCGATCAGGGCTTAAATGTTTTGCTGCTGATGGATTCTCTAACACGATATGCGCAGGCGCAGCGGGAAATTGCCCTGGCCATCGGCGAGCCGCCAGCCACTAAAGGTTATCCGCCTTCCGTGTTCGCCAAAATTCCTGACTTGGTTGAGCGCGCAGGCAATGGTCAGGCAGGTTGCGGCTCGGTCACAGCGTTTTACACCGTGCTTACTGAAGGCGACGATCTGCAGGATCCGATTGCCGACTCAGCCCGCGCCATTCTCGATGGCCACATAGTGTTATCGCGCGCGCTGGCCGAAGAAGGCATTTACCCGGCTATTGATGTGGAAGCTTCGATCAGCCGCGTTATGCCCAACATAGTGCCGCCGCAATATTTACGCCGCGTACAGGAATGCAAACAGCTAATGGCTCGTTATCGCTCGAATAAGGATCTCATCACGATAGGTGCTTATGTGCCCGGCAGCGATCAGCAAATTGATCGCGCCATCGAGCGCCACCCACATCTATTAGCGTTTGTCAGCCAGTCAATCACGCAGGCGGCACCCCTGCCCGAAAGCCAATTGAATTTACAACATCTATTAGATGCTCCGCCACCTGGCCGCAAATAAAGGGTTGATTGCTTATGGGACGCGCTGAACGCTTACAGCCGGTATTGCACCTAGCCGACAAACAGCTCAAAGAAGCTGCCAGCCAATTGGACGCAGTGCGCGACCATATTCAACAGGAAGAACAAAAGCTCAAAGATTTAGAGCAGTACTACAGCGACTACACGGAAAACTTTAGCCAGCATCCGGCCAATACTGCCCAGGCCTTGGTACGGCAACGCAGTTTTTTACAACAGCTCTCCCAGGCGCGCACGCAACAACAACAGGTTATCGGTAAATACCGACAGATCCTTACGCAAAAACAAAAAATTTGGCAAAAAGCTTATTTAAAACAGCAGGCTATTGCGCAATTAATTGAACGCCTTAAAAAAGACGAATTTATGGCGTTGAGTAAAAAAGAAGAAAAACGCCTAGATGAATGGAGCGCGCAAGCACACAGTCGAAAATTATCGGCGAATAATAATTCTTTAACCGCTAAATAGTTTTTATGCGCTTCTACAGCTTGCGGGTTTCGCGAAAAATGCCGAAAACTTGAGTAAGCTTTGCTATAAATCAATGTTTATTAATTTTCTCTTCTGCATCCATCAGTACGAAAACGCACTTGTCGCCCAGCTGCATTTTTGTAAATGCAGCAACCATCGCAAGCACCCGCTATTATTGCCAGCGATAATACGCGCAATAAAAATTCCAATTTTTTATAAACGTCTGTGCACTGTATATGAGCGCTCAATGCAGAGTTTTAATCAGCAGCTATCCTTACACTGAATAGCCCCTCGGGGTTAAGCAGTTTGCAGCAGGCTTTAAATTTTGAGGAGGCAATATGGCACATTCACTGGATTTTGAATTACCCGATCAGCTCACCGTAGGCTATGTACAGGCCATCCATGAACAGCTGGAAACACTGGTTGACGACAAAAAAAACGATCACATTATTTTGCACGCAGCGGGCGTCACACGCGCTGACACAGCGGGAATTCAAATGTTATATGCATTGGTGCTAGCAGCGCGCGAACGGCAAATTGCGCTCACTTGGGATAATCCTTCGGAAAAGCTTCGCTCTGCAGCGCATATATTGGGTATGTCCGAACAGCTCGGTATTCATTAATTATCAGGAGTATTTCATGGCTAGAATTCTTGCCGTTGACGATTCAGCATCGATGCGCCAAATGGTGACATTTACACTTAAGGGCGCCGGGCATGAAGTCACGGAGGCCTCTGATGGAGTAGAAGCACTTAAAGCTGCTAAAAATCAGAATAAGTTTGATTTAGTTATTTCCGATATCAATATGCCAAATATGGACGGGATTGCCTTAATTAAAGAATTGCGCGCGCTGCCAGAATTTAAATTCACACCTATTTTAATGCTCACCACTGAATCGGGTATGGATAAAAAATCGGAAGGTAAGGCCGCAGGTGCGACCGGTTGGATTGTTAAACCGTTTAATCCGGATCAGCTCTTAGCGACAATTGGAAAAGTACTGTAGCAATCGTACTTGAATTAACAGGACAGCAAAGAAGGCTCTATGGCAATTGATCTGAGTCAATTTCGACAAGTGTTCATTGAGGAGAGTTTTGAGGGCCTTGATAGCATGGAAGCGGCTTTAATGGCATTGGATATTAATGCCATTGATAGTGAAATCATTAATGCAATTTTCCGTGCCGCGCATTCAATTAAAGGCGGCGGCGCTACGTTTGGTTTTAGTGCCATAGTAGGGTTTACCCACGTGTTGGAAACGCTGCTTGACCAGGTGCGCGGCGGTAAACGCAGCCTGGATGCCGAAAGCGTTAATCTATTATTAAAATCTGTCGATGCACTGCGTGAAATGCTCGCCCTATTACAGTTGGAGCAAAATTCCTACACGCAATCAGCGCTAGATTTAAAGGCGCAGTTTGAAGCCCTTTTGGATATTTCGGTCGTTGAAGAAGCAGCCACTGAATTTTACCTAAAACCAGCAGCTTCGGTAACTACAGAAAAAACCGCGAAGAAAAAATCGCCACGTTCGCTCGCATCCGATAATGCTGAGGTATTTAATAGTTGGATTATCGAATTTGCCCCGCACATAGGATTGTTTGCCAGTGGAAACTGCCCAGTTAATATTCTGCGCGAACTAGGCCGATTAGGCACCCTAGTCGTTGAGCCAATTCTAAATAAAATTCCGCCAATTAATAATATCCTGCCTGAGAACTGTTATTTAGCTTGGCGAATTTCGCTGACTTCATCTTGCACTGAAGAGCAAATAGTCGAAGTATTTAGTTGGGTGGATGATCATGCGAAAATTAGCATTGAAAAATCCGCTGCTACCATTTGTCCAGCGGAAAATGTTAGTTCGGCCGGTTGGAATATTCTGTTTAAGCCAAAACCTGAGTTATTGCATACCGGTAACGATCCAGTGCGTTTATTCAGAGCACTACAGGAATTGGGCCATTGTGAAATAACTCCAGTTATTGAACAGCCAATGCCTTCATTTCATCTATATGACAGCCAACTGCTGTATATCAGTTGGGATATAAAAATATTGGGTGACGTAAGTTACGCCGCTATTATGGAGGTTTTTGATTGGGTGTCTGGCGATTGCGAATTAACTATTACTGCCAGTAACGAAGAATCTTTAGATGCAGAAATAACTGCACGTGGCATTAACGACGTTACGCAAAATGAAGTGATAAATACTGTAGCGAATAATGTAGTGCCTTTTACTGTGCAATCTGCAGTGCAGGTTTCTGCTGCAGTGGCAGATGTACCAAAAAAAGCCGCCAGTACCGAAACCTCATCAATTCGCGTCGGTATCGATAAAATTGATAGCTTAATTAATATGGTGGGCGAATTAGTTATTACGCAGTCGATGCTTGGGCAGTTGGGCAGCGAGTTAGACTTAGCCGCCGCACCTAAATTAATGGAAGGCTTAAGCCAGCTTGCGCAGAATACCCGTGAATTGCAAGAAAGCGTCATGCGTATTCGCATGTTACCGATAAGCTTTGTTTTCAGCCGCTTTCCCAGAATGGTGCGCGATTTGGGCCAGAGTCTCGGCAAAAATATTCATATTGAGCTTAATGGAGAAAATACTGAGCTGGATAAAACTGTAATGGAAAAAATCGGTGACCCGCTGGTGCATTTGGTGCGCAATGCGGTTGACCACGGTATTGAATCTCCTGCCGAGCGCCTGGCTAAGGGTAAAAGTGAGCAGGGGCATATTATGCTTAATGCTTATCACCAAAGCGGTAATGTGGTCATCGAAATTACTGATGATGGCAAGGGGCTTGATCGAGATGCCATTGTGCATAAGGCCATTGAGAAAAATAT
>DATDJI010000096.1:0-10326 GCA_036520615.1 Cellvibrionaceae bacterium
TGCTCAGATACTTTGTTTCTGGACCAACTATCAAAATTGAATAAATCCAACCTCAACAGTCTTTAATATTTTGTCGAGCAACTTGTATCCGATATTCTCTATCATCTCAGGACACAAGCGCCCACACGCTTTGCTTGATCAATTTGTTAAAGAGCTTGTAACCGCTTGGATTTACAAGTTTTTTGCTGAGCTGTTTGTGTTTGCTCAACTGAGGTCGCGCATTATACGTATCGCAAAACCTTGTGCAACCTTTTTCTGGTGAATTGGAAAAATAATTATTCTGTGAATGGATGACGCAGAATAATAGTCTCAACTCGGTCCGGTCCTGTTGAGACAATATCTACCGAAGCGCCGACCAATAGCTCTATACGCTTAATGTAATTACGCGCATTAATAGGCAACTGATCAAGCTCAGTTGCGCCAACGGTTGAATCCTGCCATCCCGGTAAGGTTTCATATACAGGCAATACAGAATTCCAGCCATCTGCATCAAATGGTATACCCACTGGATTACCTTGCGCGTCCCGGTAACCTATACAGATTTTTACCTCATCCAAACCATCAAGTACATCTAGTTTGGTCAGACATATGCCGCTGACACTATTTATACGCACGGCGTGACGCAGTGCTACAGCATCGAACCAACCGGTGCGACGCTTACGTCCGGTAGTTGCGCCAAATTCATGGCCTTTTTTACCTAAATATTCGCCGATGTCGCAGGAGAGCTCCGTGGGAAACGGACCAGAACCCACGCGAGTGGTATAGGCCTTGGTAATACCCAACACGTAATCTAAATAAAGCGGGCCAAAACCTGAGCCAGTTGCCGTACCGCCTGCAGTCGTATTAGAAGAAGTTACAAACGGATAAGTACCGTGGTCTATATCAAGAAGACTACCTTGAGCGCCTTCAAACATTATATTTTCGCCAGCTTCGCGCGCACGGTGCAGCATCTCAGTGATATCGCTAATCATCGGTTTAATTTGATCGCCTAGAGCCAACGCCTGTGCTAACACAGTGTCATAGTCGACAGCTTCAACCCGATAATATTGAGTAAGCGCAAAATTGTGATAGTCGATTATTTCGCGTAATTTTTGCGCGAAGGAGCGCGGATCAAGCAGATCACCCAAGCGCAATCCTCGGCGAGCCACCTTATCCTCGTAAGCCGGACCAATACCGCGCCCGGTCGTGCCAATTTTGTCATTGCCGCGAGCAAGCTCGCGAGCTAAATCCAACGCCACATGATAAGGAAGTATCAACGGGCAGGCAGGCGAGAGACGCAGCCGTTGGCGAACAGGTACACCTTGCGCTTCAAGCTCCCCTATTTCTTTCATTAACGCTTCTGGACTTAGTACGACACCATTGCCTATGAGGCAGGTCACCCCTTCGTGCAAAATCCCGGAAGGAATTAGGTGTAGAACAGTTTTTTTGCCTTCTATCACCAGGGTATGGCCAGCGTTATGGCCACCTTGAAATCGAGCAACATATTTAACTTGCTCGGTGAGCAGGTCAACGATCTTGCCCTTGCCTTCATCACCCCATTGGGTGCCCAAAATGACGACGTTCTTACCCATGTGAAAAACTCTTTTCTAACGTTAATTAATAGGTTGCACCGCAAGCGTACCGTCGACTTTAACAAGCTGGCGGTCACACGCGAGATGGGATAGATAATGAGGAAAACTTGCGGTAGCACAGACAACTCGCTCACCTGCAGCGCGCAAAGACTGGATCTCGGCCCAGTGTCCTCTCACGACTTCAAATGGTACGAACACTCCCAACGGCGCTTGATCACTTGCAACACCCAGGCGTTTTAAGGCGATAAGATCAACGGTAAACCCAGTCGCTGGGCGTGCGCGGCCGAAAGCTTCACCTATGTGATCGTAGCGACCGCCAGAAGCAATCTCTCGCCCTAAACCAGGAGCGAAGGCGGCGAAAACAATACCGGTGTGATAGTGATACCCGCGCAACTCGCTTAAATCTAGATATAAAGGAACATCGGGATAGCGTTCCCTCAACTGCTCGGCAACTTGCTGCAGCTCACTTAATGCATTTTTTACAGCCGCTGGGGCATCGACAAATAGGTGTTTGGCTTTTTCCAACACACTGGCACCGCCAGCCAATCTAGGTAGCGCTAACAGCCAAGCTGCTTGACGGGCATCGGCAATGGAATCGCTGACCCAGGTTTGTATATCGGCCATAGCTTTAGCTTGAAGCAATTCAAACAGCTGACGCTCTTGCTCTGCACTTAGAGAACAGGCTTCGGCCAGCGCACGAAAGATACCCACGTGGCCCAGATCCAAACTCCAGTGGGGCAGTTCGGCAGATTGTATGGCCTCAATTAAAAGGCTAATTATTTCTCTATCGGCATCGAGGGAAGACTCTCCGAACAACTCTGCACCGACCTGCAGAGGACTGCGGCTACACAGCGGACTTTTTGCTTTTGTAAACAATACGTGGCCGGAATAACACAGGCGATTAACGCCGTCGCGCTTAAGGCTATGGGCGTCCATACGGGCAGCTTGCGGTGTCATGTCGGACCGAATAGCCATCGTGCCGCCGGAGACTTGGTCGACTACTTTATACGTCAGCCCTTCAAGGTCTTGCCCTAATCCCACCATCAAGGCGTCAGAAAATTCCATCATAGGCGGGATGACTAAATCAAAACCCCAGCGTGCAAATAAATCGAGCAGATGGCGGCGCAAATTTTCAATGCGCCCAGCCTCTTCGGGAAGTATCTCTTCCACGCCGTCGGGCAGCATCCAATTTTCAATTCGGCTCATGATGGTATTTCTTTGATTAGGTAAAATCTTTGATGAGGTAAAGTAAACCTACTCCTAACACCATACTGGCAAAGCCGATGAGCCGAAGCGTGTTGTTATCGATCATTGAGAGTTGTTGCACTAGTTGACGCCACTTGGTCGGATAGAGAAAAGGTGTCACACCTTCAATAATAAGCACCAACGCAATAGCTTTTAATACCAATTGCCACATAGCTACCCCGACGCGAGAGGTTCCGACAAAGCTCCAACAAAAGTTCCAATAATGTTCCGACATAAAAAAACCGAGCGGTGTGCTCGGTTGCGTCATTCTAACAGGCTTTAACCACTGCGAAAATGTTTTAACCCAAAAACTCCAATGTAGCTATCCACTACTCTTTAAAGTTTTTGAAACAGGTTTTGTTAGTTTTTGCCTTTGACCTCTTTTAAATAGCGGAAAAACTCACTATTAGAGTCGAGCACTAAGAGATCAGATTTGTCCGCGAAGCTGCTTTTGTAAGCATGCAGGCTGCGCACAAAAGCATAAAATTCGGGATTTTTATTAAAAGCGCTGGCGTAAATTTCCGAAGCTTTAGCATCGGCATCACCACGAATAAATTCGGATTGACGGTAGGCATCCGCTAACAGCTCCGTGCGTTTACGATCTGCTTCGGCGCGAATTACGACAGCTTCAGCTTCACCCACCGAGCGGTGTTCTTTTGCCTCGCGCTCTCGCTCTGTGCGCATACGACTATAAACCGGCTCGCTAACCTCATTGGGCAGATCAATTCGTTTGACGCGCACGTCCACGATAGTCACACCCAGCGACGTAGCTTCTGGCAGGGAATTAAGCCCTTTGGCAATCGCTTCCATCAGCTCTTCTCGCTCGCTGCTTACAACCTCTTGAAGAGTCCGCGAGGCAAATTGGTTGCGCAGACTTTCATTGATACGCTGCGCGAGGATGCGTCGTGCGCGTTCAGATTCGCCGTTGGTCGCAGTGTAATACTTGGCTACATCGTTGATTTGCCATTTGGCGAAGGAATCTACCTGAATGCTTTTCTTTTCCGAAGTCAAGAACCGTTGGGCGCTGGTTTCCATTGTAAGAATACGGCCATCAAATTTGCGCACCTGATCGGCTATGGGCCATTTGAAATGTAGCCCTTTTTCAACGTTGCCAATGCGCACCTTACCCAAACGCAATACAACGGCGCGCTCAGTTTCACTGACGATAAAAACTGAGTTAATTCCTGCAATAAAAACTATGGCCGCAATCAGTATTCTAACCATCGTTGAGCTAGTCATTAGCGCCCCCCTCGACGAGATGTATTAACCTCTCGATTGAATCGCTCAAGCACCTGATTGGTTATGGTCTCAAGATCCGAAGCGCTCATGCCGGGCCGGCCTGACGCCTGGGGTTTAGGCGCTGCATCAATGAGTTTATCCAATGGTAGATACATCATATTGTTACCCTTGTCGACGTCCACGATAACTTTGGTAGTTTTACTCATAACCTCCTCTAGCGCATCAATATAAAGGCGTTTGCGGGTTACTTCCGGTGCCTTTGTATATTCCGCGAGCAATAATTCAAAGCGTTTTGCCTCGCCCTCTGCCTCTGAAATAACTTTTGAGCTGTACGCCATAGCCTCTTCCACCATGCGTTTAGCTGCGCCACCAGCGCTAGGAATAACGTCATTGGAATAAGTCTGCGCGACATTTTTAAAACGCTCTTCGTCCTCGCGTGCGCGGATCACATCATCAAACGCCGTCTGTACTTCTTTGGGGGGGTTTGAATCTTCGATATTGACCTTTTCTACATCGATACCGGTAGTGTAATTACCAAGGTACGTTTGCAAGCGATGCTCAACATCCACAGCCAGCTGAGCCCGCCCTTCGGTTAGAACATTGTGCATTAACGTGGTACCCACAACATGGCGAAGCGCACTGCTGGTGGCTTGCTCAAGGGTTTTTTCCGGCTGATCGACATTTAGAATAAAACTGCGCGCGTCCTGAATTCGATACTGCACGGAGAGCTTAATGTCGACGATGTTTAAATCTTTCGTCAGCATTTGCTCATCGGTTGTAAATAAGCGCACTCGCGTAACGTTCTCAGTTAACACCCGGTCGATCAACGGTGGGTTCCATCGAAACCCAGGGCCGACGGTCTCAAGATAGGAACCCAGACGTAGCACTACCGCGCGCTCCTGTTCGTTTACGACGCGAAACCCGCTGCCCACCCAAACTAGTACGGCCAAAACGCAGGCAAGCGCGATAAAGGGTGTCAGGCTTGATGGCTCTGAGTTGTTATTTCCCCCGCCACCGCCACCAAATAAGCCCGTGAGTTTATTGGTAGCACGACGTAATAATTCGTCAAAATCCGGTGGGCCATCGTTTTTACCTCGGGAATTGTTACCCCAAGGGTCGTTATCGTTTTTACCCGGTTCATTCCAGGCCATGGTTAAACTCCCAATGTAATTAATGGATAGAGGGGCAGTTAGGGCTGGGTGGGGATCCATTCAAGTTGTTCTGGTGTCAGTAATTCGGCGGCGAGAATACGGTTTAAATCTAGCTGTGGCAAACATAGGCTGAGCCTAATACTGCCATCTTCATTAAAGCCCTCGTCCTCTACCGCCTGGGCGCTGTGTAACTTGGCGCGCAGACTGCCTTGAGAAGGAGACAATAATACTGAGCCTTTGCACATCTGTCGGCCAAGCTTTTGAGCAATCGCTTGAGTTAATAAATCAATGCCAGTGCCTGCCTGAGCCGAAAGCCACACGGCCAGGGGCGCCTCGGCTTCGTCTACATCTACACGAGGGTCAAGCTCCTGCAGTAAATCAATCTTGTTGTACAGATTCAACCTGGGGATATCGAAGGCGTGAATCTCTTCTAACACCTTTTCCACTTGCTCGATATTGCGGTTCCGCTCAGGATCAGCCGCATCTATCACATGCAAAAGCAGATCTGCACTGGCCGCCTCCTCAAGCGTTGCGCGAAATGCATCGACAAGTTTATGGGGCAAATGACTCATAAAACCCACGGTATCCGCCAATATCACTTTACCCAAACCGGGAATCTCCACACGACGCATTGTGGGGTCAAGGGTAGCAAATAGCTGATTTTCAGCGTAAACGCCTGCCTTGGTAATACTGTTAAACAGTGTGGATTTGCCCGCGTTTGTATAGCCGACGAGCGAAACTGTGGGAATGTCCGCACGCATGCGAGACCTTCGCCCTTGCTCGCGCTGCTTGCGCACTTTTTCTAGACGTTTTTCCAGCATCGTTATGCGACCGCGCAACAGGCGACGGTCAGTCTCCAGCTGGGTTTCACCGGGACCGCGCAGGCCGATACCGCCGCCCTGGCGCTCAAGGTGGGTCCAACCGCGAACAAGACGCGTAGACATGTGGTGCAACTGCGCCAATTCAACTTGCAGCTTACCTTCATGGGTGCGCGCGCGCTGAGCAAAGATGTCGAGAATCAAGCCCGTACGATCAATAACTCGGCAATTAAGCTCGCGCTCCAAATTGCGCTCCTGCGATGGCGACAGGCTATGGTTGAATACCACCAGCTGTGCGCCATGCTCCTGCACTTGAGCTTTGATTTCAGCGAGTTTTCCGGTGCCGACGAAAAATTTAGCGCTAGGCACGTCCCGGGTACCGGTGATAAAAGCCACCGGGTCACCGCCTGCAGACAACGCTAGTTCTTCAAATTCGCGCGGATCATTTGGCTCGTCATCACGGTTAAAGTCGATATGGACTAAAACCGCAAGCTCGCCGGATGCGGGTCTATCAAAAAACAAGATTACTCTCGCTTAAGCGCCGGTCTCTTCTTCATCATCAGAAAGATCGGTCACCATAGGTACACGGACGGGGCGCGAAGGTACAACGGTGGATATCGCGTGTTTGTAGACCATTTGACTAACAGTGTTTTTCAGCAACACCACAAACTGGTCAAAGGATTCAACCTGGCCTTGCAACTTAATGCCGTTGACCAAGTAGATGGATACGGGGATACGCTCTTTGCGCAGCACGTTGAGGTAAGGGTCTTGTAGACTGTGCCCTTTTGACATGGGAGTCTCCTTGTAGGAAGAAGGAAAAAGTTAAGCTTGAGCGGGGTTGGCCCACCGTCGCCGAGAATACATCACTTGAAACACCACTGGGGTGACAAGACCGAATCGATACGGTTCACAAGCGCCGTCATTATATTGGTGGCAGTGCTAGATGTTGCAAGGTTTTAATCAAAATTTCCTCGCGAGGTACGATTGAGCCGTTATCCGCTTGAGTATAGACCCAGCGCAAATCGTGCCAGCCTTTCAACCATGTGAATTGACGTTTTGCCAATTGGCGCGTGGCAGCAATGCCCGCTTCGCGCATTTGTGGGTAATCACACTCGCAGGCTAGATACTGCCAGACTTGCCGATAGCCTACGGCCCTCATTGAAGGCAAGCCTAAATGTAAATCCGCTCGAGCCTTCAGCTGCATTACCTCTTCGATTAATCCGCCTGCCAACATCGCATCAAAGCGCGCTTCTATACGCCGATGCAGCAAACTGCGCTCCTTTGGGGCAATTGCTAGCTGGCACCAGCGATACTGATCCAACAGTCCACCACTATTAGTCGCCTGCCACTGGCTCATGGGGACACCAGACATCCGATACACTTCTAAGGCCCGGCCAATACGCGCGGAATGATTGGGATGCAGGCGCGCGGCACTTATAGGATCAACCAGCGCCAATTGCGCATGTAGAGCGGGCCAGCCGATTACACAAGCTTCAGCTTCAACCTGCGCGCGGACCTCGGCGGTGGAAGCTGGCATTGCGGACAAGCCTTCTAGCAGCGCTTTGAAATACAACATTGTGCCGCCCACCAATATCGGCACCCGGTCACGCGTGACAATCTCCTCGATTGCGGCGCGAGCATCCCGGCAGAAATCGGCAGCACTGTAGGCCGTGGCCGGGTCGCAAATATCAATTAGGTGATGAGGCACTTGAGCCTGCTCGGCTTTTGAAGGCTTGGCAGTGCCCAGATCCATGCCACGATAAACCAGCGCCGAATCAACACTAATAATCTCGCCCCCCAGCTCATGAGCAAGCGCCAGGGCAAGGTCGGTTTTACCCGCTGCCGTTGGTCCCATCAGCGCTACAACTAAAGGCTGGCTGGGCATTACTGACCTCGCAAGAACATGGCATCCAGCTGGCTTAAGCTCATTTGTGTCCAGGTCGGACGGCCGTGGTTGCACTGGCCTGAACGCTCGGTGGCTTCCATATCGCGCAACAGAGCGTTCATTTCCGGCAGCGACAACCTGCGGGAGGCGCGCACGCTGCCGTGGCAAGCCATCGTCGAGAGCACCTGATTCATCGCCTCTTCAATTCGCCGGGAGCGCCCGTAAGTGAGCAAATCCGCTAGTAGATCGCGGATTAACTGAGTTGGGTCAGCTTTTTGTAACAGGATCGGAACCTGGCGAACCAGTAGTGTTTCAGGCCCTGCTCGCTGCAGGCTAAAGCCTAATTTTACGAGCAATTCGGCGCTCTCTTCAGCACAAGTCGCCTCCTTTTCGCTAACGGCAATGGAGACCGGCACAAGCAGTGGTGCCGCCGCTATGCCCAACTGCTGATGCTGCAGTTTTAAGCGCTCATAAGTAATGCGCTCATGTGCCGCGTGCATATCCACTAGCACCAAACCCTGGCTGTTTTCCGCCAAGATATAAATTCCCTTTAATTGCGCTAGAGCAAAGCCCAAAGGAGGGATTTCATCGCCAACCGGGCTGATTTGCGCCGCTGCGGCTGCACCTGGCGTCGGTGCGATAAAGTCCTTATAAAGGCGAAACTCTTCAGCCACTTGAGGACGAGACGAGTTGCCGTACAAATAAGAAGCGGCAGGGCTTTGCCCAAAATGCGCATTGGCCGGTTCAGGATAGGCGTCCAAGCGGGCAGCCGCGTGCAACGGTAAAGATTCCTGCTCTTGAGTCGGCTGCTCCATTACCGATTTTAAAGGCGCACCGCCCGCCTGCGGCCTCACATCGGCAAGCGCTTTATGCAACGAGCGAAATACAAAGTCATGCACAAGGCGGCTATCGCGAAAGCGCACTTCGTGTTTTGTCGGGTGAACGTTCACGTCCACCGAGAGCGGATCCAGCTCCAAAAACAACACAAATGCCGGATGGCGGCCGTGAAATAACACGTCTTGGTAGGCCTGGCGAATAGCGTGGCCGACAAGTTTGTCTTTAATCGTGCGGCCATTGACATAAAAGTGCTGCAGATCCGCCTGACTGCGGGAAAATGTCGGTAGAGCTACCCACCCCCACAAACGCAATCCAGCGGCGGACATATCCACATACAGCGTGTTGACCATAAATGCAGGCCCGCAGATCTGCCCTACCCTGCGCTCTTGCTCTGCTTGGCTTGCCGCCTCGCGCCATTGATGCACGAGTTTGCCGTTATTTTTTAGGCTAAAAGCAACATTAAAACGGCTCATAGCTAGACGCTTAATCACATCGTCGATGCGGCTAAACTCGGTGGCTTCAGTGCGCATAAATTTGCGACGGGCCGGCGTGTTAAAAAATAAATCGCGCACTTCAACGCAGGTGCCTTTCGGGTGCGCTGCAGGTGTCAGCTCAGCAGCCATGTCTCGGCCTTCGGCTTGCACCGCCCAGGCACTGTCGCTTGCACCATTGTTGCTGGTGAGCACCAAACGCGCGACAGAGCTAATACTGGCCAGCGCCTCACCGCGAAAGCCCAGGGTCGCCACAGCTTCTAAATCATCGAGTTCATAAATCTTGCTCGTAGCGTGACGCGATAGGGCCAGTGCAAGCTCTTCTTTGGCTATACCACAGCCATTGTCGCGCACGCGCAACAGCCGTATACCGCCGCCCTCGATTTCCACATCAAGCTGAGTGCTGCCTGCATCGAGGCTATTTTCCAGCAGCTCTTTAACCACCGAGGCTGGGCGTTCAACAACTTCACCGGCGGCAATTTGGTTGGCAAGACGCTGTGATAGGAGTCGGATACTAGCCATATTAGGGCACCGGAATAATCAGGGTTTGACCGAGTTTTACTACGCCGTTGGGCATGCCGTTGGCCTGAATAATCGCCTTTTGCGTTACACCATAGTGCCTAGCAATTTTTTCCAATGTATCGCCTTTAATTACGCGGTGGCTCTGCGGCTTGCCAGTGGATGCTGCCGCCACAGGGCCAGGCGCCCCCGGCGATTTGCCAGAAACAGCGCTGGTAACAGGCTTAATAGTGACCGCCTCGGGCCGCCCACGGCTTTCGGCGCGAGGATCTATTTTTGGTGTATCCGGCCGCACTGCTGGCACTGGCGCTCGCGTATCAGCTGACTGCGATCCGCGCGACTCAGCACTCGTTGGCTGAGACGGCTGCGCCAGCTCCGGGCCCTGCATGGCAAAGTAGCTATGCACGCCCCGATAAATGGCCTGCGCAATCTTCTGCCGGTAAGCAGGGGAGTTGAGCGCTGCGGCTTCCTGCGGGTTAGAAATAAATCCAGTTTCTACCAAAATAGATGGCACATCAGGGGATTTTAGAACCACAAAGCCTGCCTGCTCGACCGAATGATTGTGTAACG
>DATDJI010000097.1:0-31229 GCA_036520615.1 Cellvibrionaceae bacterium
ATAGCGGCGCGAAGTTCTGCGGTGAGCTCAGGGTATTTGGCCGGGTCTTTAGTGACTGTTAATACCTCATCGGTGCGCAACCACTGGGCGACAAAATCCCCCAATTGTTTTTGCGCGCGGGGTGTTGCTAATAATCGCGCAACCTGAGCATTTATTTGGCTTTCGCTCTCCAACTGGCCCGCTTTAGCGGCGGCCAATAAGGTGTCATCCGGCGTGCTGCCCGTGTAGGTATAACTTAAAAAACTCGCCAGCTCGTACGGCGTTAATTTATAGGCGTCTTTATCTGCAGCTCCTGGCATTAGGGTCGCTGGCGAGACGGAAACGGATTTGATATATACGACGCGATCCACACCGGCCACTGCCCCGCCATTGCGCAATTCAAAACGCAGAGCTTGTGTGTTATCCAATTTAGTTACGTAATATTTAAGCGTGCGATATTCGTTGAAATTAATATCTTCGATAATTTGCGTCGTGCCACCCGTACGCACTTCCAATTTGGGCGCTACATCACCCGCAGCTTGGCCGCGCAATGTCACTTGAATCAAAGTGCCTGCGGGATAAAACTTCATATGTTTTTCTATATAAGGCGTCTGGCCGTCGCGCATACGGATCATCCAGCTGCCATCCGCCTGAGCTTCGCCGTACACCTTGCCGGGAAAGTCCACTGCGGCAGCTGTTTCTAAAGGTGTCCCAGCTACGTATTGATTCCCATCTGCCCCGTGGCGCATCACAGGCTCGCCTAATTCGGAGCGATATAAAAATCCAGGTGAGGTTAACAACGCTTGAATACCTAAAGACTGCGCAACTTTAATATCGCCACCAGAATATTTCGCATCAAAAATCTTCACGATTGCGGCGCGCTCAATTGCGGTTAACGGGCGGCGAAATACTTTCGGTGCAAATTCATCAGCAAATTTCGCTGCACAAGCAGCTTCAGTTAAGCCTGTGCAATTAGGCATGCCTCTAAAGTTTTGACTGGCGGAATAATTAGCAACTTTTTCCGCTACAAATAAATAAGCGTCCGCGTGAGTTTCCGTCACTGATGACTGCATATTATTAAAAAAGCCGTGCACTTTCGCATCGGCGGGAATATCACTGCGCAAATCCTCGCTCACACCAAATAAATCCTGCACGGATTTTTGGTATTCATCGCGGGTAAGTAATTTTAATTGGCGCGCACCGTAAATAATGCGGTCCGAACATACCTGGCCCGCTATAGAACCGCTGCTGGAGGAGGTGCTTCCTCCAGTGCTTGAGCTGCTAGACGAACTACTTGAAGAGCTAGAAGAACTAGTGCGCAACGTCCACAAATAAGCACCTATATCCTGGGCGCACTGAGTATTACAGGCATCCGGATTGCCCTTGGGCATAGTGCTATCAATGACTGAAACCAACTGGCCGATGGCGGCATAACGGGCAACCCCGACCGCGCTCGAACCTGTGTGGCAGTTTTTACATTGCGTGTTGAAAAGGCCTAACCCGCGCGCGCTATCACCATCAGATGAACTTGACGAGCTTGAGCTTGATGAGGTTTTGCCGGAGGAACTGTTGGAACCAGACGAGCTGCTAGAGCTTGAAGAACTCGTTTTACCGGATGAAGAACTACTGGAGCTTGAAGAGCTAGCTTTTCCAGAAGAACTGGTGGAAGAACTCGACGAGGAACTAGAGGTTCCATTCGCCGGATCACCCGAACAGGCTGACAATAGTGCAGCCGCAAGGGCTACACGCAAAAACTTAGGCATTATTATTTTCTCTTTAGCTTATAGTGCACAGAACCATATGGCACATAAGATACAGAAGCAGCAGAGAAATAAAAGTGCTCTGAAGAGGTGGTTGGAATTCTTTATCCAGACTGTGAAATCGTTTGCATTCGAACCCCTTAATACAGCGCAAACGCAGTGGCTTATACCTGGCCAACCGATCATTCCGTACTAATCAAAAAGGTGGGCTAAAGGATGAGCGCCACCTCAAGGCGATAAGGCATTAAACCAGACAGGTTATGAACAAATAAATACGCAATAAAAGAATTTAGGAAATCCGATACCCAAGGGCTAAATCTACACGATTTAATTCCCTATATTTCCTTAGTTCGCCCGACAATGACACTGAGTAAAAAGATTTTTGCTGGACTCACGACAGCCCGAATTAAAACCAATTTAAATTCAAAACAATTCTTCTATCGGCATTAGTGGCATAGGAGCCACAATGTTTTGTGCCCATATGAAATGTCACCAGTCTATTCTCAACGCAATCGACTTTATTGCCATTTTCAAAATAGGTGGGCCCATCGGTGGTATTAAGATAAAATATTGAGGTTTTCATGACCTTATAATATTGCTTCGCATCCTCAACATCGACATGCATGCCTTTTTTTGTACTTGCATCTTTGCGTAGCGACATATTCATTTTGGCTCGGAACAACGTTAAAAAGCCGTCTAACCTCTGCATAATCGGCATACATATCTGGTCAAAATGTTCGTATTTATTTGGTGCCATGTACAAAGGACTAAAAAATTGTACGTCGCCATCGTCTTCATAAACTGAACCTGCGGCAAAGCGCCAGGGCACCTCGGTAGACATAACAAAATTTTTTAATTCAAAAAAGGTCTCTTTATCTAATAAATTATCAATCACTTTCATGGGTATAGTGCTCTTGCGATAATATTTTCATTGTATATATAAATGCGCAGCGCCTATTCGCGACAGCGCCAATAGAGTAAGTGCGAAATTGCAGATACCGAAAATTGGACTGCCGTAGGCACACGTGTTGATTCGAGGCAGTTTTGATCTGCGCTAACCTAATTACCAGGGGACGAGCCTGCGTGGTCAAACTGAAAATCGTGCTGGAAATAACGCTTTTAATGCGATGCGGCGCACACAAATTTTTACTAATCGGCGAAGTATATATGATGGCAGCGGCTACCACCAAAACGATGTTGGCGAATACCAACACAGGCATTGGAGGCAATCAAAATAGGCACTGACACCGCGATAAAATCAAGCGACTTCAATCTTGATATTGATAAAAATAAAATGCCGCTGCGCTGCAAGGCTCGGCAGTTGATTGATTAATTACGTGGATATTTTCACTCGGCTGAGTAGCGTGAGCAAATCATTGAGTTGCATGTCCGGCGAGAAGAAACGACAAAAATGCGTTAGCACTATCAATACTACAGGCTCAAAGAAATTTAATAGGGTGAGGACGTTAAGGATTTGCAGACGAAAAAAGAGGCAATTATCGTTAAATAATTGCCCCAAAAGTGCCATCAGTCATCGTCCATGAATAATTAGTTTAGGCTCGGCTAATCAGCGCACAAGGCTTATTAAAAAATCTAGGGCAAGGTAAATTTCTTCAAGAAGTTCCAGCCAATTGTGGCACTGGCAGGTGCGTGGCCAAGGGTGTTGGTGCACAGGCCGGTTTCAACACCGTTTGTACATTGTGTATTGATTACACATTGGCCGTCGGTTTTGGTTGTGTTTGTGCAACCATTTTTGTTTTTCCACACATCGTTAGTTCCTACCGCACCGAGGAAGTTAATACAGGTGCCGGTCAAACAATCTTGTCCGCCTGCGTATTTAACCAAGTTATCGTTAGATGCACGCTGGCTGAGAATTGGCACTGCACGAGAGGGTTTGCACTGGTCAACATTTTCCTTAAGTAAGTCGAATGCTTCGGGTGCAAAAGCTGCGAATACGTCGGATGCATGGCAGGCAAGGTAATGGGTCATACCGCCGCCCATTGAAAAGCCGGTGGCGTAAACTCGCGAGATATCAATGTTCGCGACTTTTTTAACGTCTTCAACAATAGCTTTAGCAAAGGCAACATCGTCTACGCTCTTGTCGCTAGTACAGCATGGGCCCACATTCCACGCGTTGCCTGATGGGCCTGAGGCGCCAGTGGCCGCAACGAGGATAAGGCCTTCTTGGTCGGCGATGCCTTTGTAGCCTGTAGAGTTGACTTCTGAGCTACCGCTACCGCCTAACCCGTGGAAACGCAACACCAAAGGCACACGCTTATTCGTGGGGTAGGAGCTAGGCACATAGAGGTTATAGCTGCGAGATTTGCCGCCTACGGTTATGGTCTTTGCCCCGGTGGTGGGGCGAGTGCCGATCAAATTGCCAGATGAACTACTTGAGCTGCTTGAACTACTTGAAGAAGAACTTGAGCTGCTCGATGAACTTGATGAGGAGCTGGAACTTGATGAAGAGCTTGTACTGCCGGATGAGGAGCTTGAGCTTGACGAACTGGATGACGAACTGCTGCTGGAGGAAGAGGACGAACCTGTGTCTACGGTTCCGCCGCACCCGCTAATAATTGATGCGAGTAATAAAGAAGCTGTGCCGAGCACGAGGCTTTTGGGAACGATTGAGTGAGATAAAAAACCCATAAATAGGCACCTGTTTTGAGTCTGAATTATTGTTAATTTCCACATGTCTGCGGGAAGGGCAAAATCCCTTAACGCAACCAACCAAATGATTTTTAGCTTCTTCCATAACCTGGTTTTGAACTATAACGACTAAATGTGAGAAACCTGTGAGCATACAAATAGGCAGGCGCCCAGTTGACACAAATGCGATCTATTGGGCATTTTTATTGGCAAAATCTCGGATGAGCATTGGCAAAACTGCAGATACACAACAGGGAATGCTGCTTATTTACTCTAATATGCCATTTGAAAACGTTTTCAACATAAAATCCGGCATAGCGAACCTGCCAAGAGAATTACATTCAAAACGTTATGGTGAGGAGCTAATATGTGGCTTTATCAGCCAAAATGAGGTGTTTAAGCATTTTATGCTGATTAAAACTTAAGAAACCGCTTACAAAATGTATCGTAAGCGAAAATGGTGAGAGGGTTTTGTCCGCGCGGGTGGCCTTATATTTTTAATTATCGATAATTACAGGATAATTATCAGCCTTGCGGTTCGGCCTCCGCAGTGCCGCACATTTTAATTTGTAAGCCTTTCAAAAAATTGCGCAATACTTGGGTTCGGCATTCACGGTAATTGTGATGGGTGGGCCTGCGGAAAAATGCGCTCAATTCATGCTTGCTTATCGCAAATCCCGCAAGTTCCATCGCCTCTAGAATATTCTCTTCTTTAAAATCCAGTGCGATTTTTAGTTTTCTAAAAATTATATTGTTATTTAAACGAGTTTCGGCCTCAGGCTGGGCTCCTTCTTTTCGGCCGCGCTTTTCAATAATAAAACCGTTTAAAAAACTCGCTAATTGATGATCGGTTAACTCCACAAAATCAGGCTTGTCATCGGTTTTCAGCCAGGCGCTAACGTCTTCACGGCTCGCAACTAGCTCTGCTTGCGCGAAAGTGCGCATCATGTCGGAATCGCTAAGGGAAAAGATAAAGCGTAGGCGGCGGAGGATATCGTTATTAGTCAAGGGTTTCTCAATTAGATACGTAAAGTGAGCCGCCAGAATAACATACTGAGTTGGGGGTAAGGTGCTAGGAGCGGTAGGATAAGCCGGGCGACCCTACCCGGCTTTTAACTGCATGAGGAGTAAAAAAGCGCTAAGAAGCCGCTTTAAAATAAACTCCGGTAGGCTTTCTAACACCGTCGGGCATCATTAGCTTCCATGTAGTTGCAAGGACTTTTCCTTTATTTTGCAGCGAAAAAAGTGTTCCATTCTTTTTATATACCTCAACGCCATAAGCATTTAATGTTGAACCATTATCGTAAGAAACAAATTGAATCAATGTGCTACCTGCTTGCTCAACAGCAACGCAGCGAATTTTTTCATCAGTTTGAAACCCTGATGCCACGAGCGTGCATTTATCAGTGCTAACATCAAGAGAATAAGTCACTGACGTAGCTTCCTGTGCAACCGTTGCACCCGCATCCGATTCGTATTTATACGAGCCCGTTATAGGTAGCGCTGCTGCACATGCGGAGATATGTAGCAAAGCCGCTGCAGTCCAATAGTTTAATAATTTAAATTTCATATTCACCCCAAATAACCTTTTTGATAAACCTTTTTGATACATTGAGCGGACTTTAAATGAAACCTCCGCAACTATAATTACACCGTCCTTGTTGGTGCCAAAGCCTTTATTTTATTCGTAGGTTTTTGCTTCCTTCAACAAACAATTTGTGGACTTCGCTTATTATCTACAGCAGGTTCACTTGAAGTGGTGTCCAGGCCTTTAGCGATAGATGTATACATTACCGCCAAAATCCGCAAGATTCGGGTCGCTTATTGGAGCTAAAATGACACAATAGCTTTGGTCATTTTCGTAAAACTAAATACACGTTTAATTTGAATACCTCGGTGAAATTCAACTGACACCAGAGTAGCGCCCTAACCTTTTTAGACTTACCGCAGACATCAATCCAAAGCGGCTTACATTCTTATTGTAATGAAACGAATACCTATGACTGATTACGATCGTATTGCCGCCGCCATTGCCTACATTCAAGCGCATGTAATGATGCAACCCACGCTCGATGAAATTGCACAGCATGTACATTTAAGCCCGTTTCATTTTCAGCGTTTGTTTACCCGTTGGGCAGGCACATCTCCAAAACGTTTTTTACAGGTATTAACACTTGAGCTGGGTAAAAACCTGCTTAACCAGCAGTACTCCTTACTCGACACAGCTAATTTCTTAGGCCTTAGTAGTGCTTCGCGTTTACATGATCATTTTGTGCAATTGGAAGCAATGACGCCGGGCGAGTACAAGTCTCAAACCGGGCCGCTAATCATTCGTTATGGTGTACAACAAAGTCCATTCGGGCCCTTATTTGTCGGGCAAACACAACGCGGCATTTGCCGTGCAACGTTCGTCGATGATGGAGATGCCAGCGCGGAACTTGCCTTACTGAATAAGCAGTGGCCGCTGGCACAATTTATTGAAGATGCAGAGGTGGCAGATAATTTTGCACAACGTATGTTCTCACGTACAAATCCCGCGGACACCAAGATCCATCTGCAGGTGGCGGGCACGAATTTTCAATTAGCCGTTTGGCGCGCATTGTTGCGGATACCTGTAGGTACGGCCGTCAGCTATGGGGAATTAGCCGCACAGCTAGGCACACCCAAAGCATCTCGAGCCGTGGGCACGGCCGTGGGTGCAAACCCGGTGGCGTTTCTTATTCCTTGCCATAGAGTTATTCAGCAAAGTGGTGCGCTGGGGGGCTATCGCTGGGGGATTGTGCGCAAACAAGCTATTCAGGTGTGGGAGCGTTTATAAATGCACCGACCAATGGCGATATCGGCAATACTTAAATTTAATTGGCGCTTTGCAATTACAAAATTAGACAAATCAAGTCACCATTAATCAATGGGTTAAACTTAATCAGAAAAAAAAGTGCAATAATTAGTAAATACCTTACTTTCTTAAATATTCAAAACGCTGATTTTTATTTCTTATTTTTCGGCCCTGGCCAGTTAAAATTCAAGCAATAAATGCTTTGACAATAATTGACCAATCAGCGGAATAAAAATTACGGCTGCGGCCATAAATTCTATGGCAGGAAGAAATTTAATCGGCGCTTTAAAAGCCGTCACGGGCAGGAAATTAGCAAAGGAGCTGCAGCACTTACTGGTAAATTTTTGAAGATACTTATTAATCAGAGCTTCTTAAGTTATATCTGCAACAGCCTTTTATATAAGGCTGGCCGTTGGTTTATTCTTATTTTTAAGACATCAAAGAGCACTAGTGGCTTATCTTGGTGCCGCTTGCCGCAGCTCACCTAAATAACGCTTTAAAACCGCGCGTCTTTATCCTCCAGCCTCGCCCCCGAGCATTATTCGAAAAAGGGGAATTATTCTCAGCCATATACCTAATGTCGTTTACGACCAGAACCCCAGGTTACCTGGGTATTTTATATTTATAATCTAGCCGCCGGATTTATGCGAAAGAATGCGCGTTCGACATCGGTTAATTATTAGGAGCCGCGCCTCAAATTCATTATTTGCAGCTAGGGCCCAAGGCTCGTTTGGTATAACATGCCCACCTACTATTAGGCTCGTTTTGGTGCCCCAATAATAAATAGGAGTTATAAAATGTTTCCCCCTACCACACATAAATTTGTACAGGCTCTGGGTAAATTAGGTTCCGCTGTTGCGGTTTCCTGTGGCCTGGTCGCCTGTGGCGGTGTTGATTTATTTTCACCGGATAAATTCAACGTATACAAACCCAGCAGCTCTTCCTCAAGCTCATCTAGTTCAAGCAGTTCTTCCAGCTCCAGTAGCAGCTCGTCTTCCAGCTCTAGCAGCTCCTCTAGTGGTTATGTTATTCCGGCCAATAATTTTGCCATTAATGGCGATGTTGAAAATGGCACCACAAATTGGGCTGCACGTGGCGCGACTATTGAACGCGTTACCTCTGATTTTTATGCTGGTAGCGCAAGTTTGTTAGTTTCCAACCGCGCAGATTTTTGGCAAGGCGCTACTTTTAACGTTGGCCAGCTCACTGCAGGCAATGTGTATGAGGTAGCCGCTTGGGTTAAATTGGCACCTGGCGAACCGGCTGAAGTAATTAAGATTACTGGCAAGCGTCAAGACGATGCCGACACCGATACGTACTTAGAATATGTCCCCGTAGCCAGCGCAACTGTAACCGCTGACGGCTGGACCCTAATCAAAGGCACCTATACTCCAGACGGCGCGACACCGTTTGAAGTGTTTCTTCTTGAAACTAATCAGGGTGCAGCAAATGTAAGCTTTATTGTCGATAACTTTTCTGTTGCCGGTGAAGTTGTACCCAGCAGCTCATCTAGCTCCAGCAGCTCTTCATCTGGTGGCATTACCAACCTGGCCGCTAACGGTGCGGTTGAAACCGGCACTACAGGCTGGGCCGCGCGGGGCGCGAGTATCGAGCGCAGCCTCGCCGATAAACATAGCGGTGATGCCAGCCTTTTGGTTTCGAATCGCGGTGATTTCTGGCAGGGCGCCACCTATCCGCTTAACAATTTAATTGTTGGCAAAACCTATCAAATATCCGCCTGGCTCAAGCTCGCCCCAGGTGAGCCAGCCGAAGTGGTGAAAATCACCGGCAAGCGCAAGGATGACGCCGATAACGAAACTTACCTTGAATACGCAACCGTTGTCAGCGCCACTGTTTCCGCCGATGAGTGGACGCTGGTTGAAGGCACGTACACACCCGATGGCACAACACCATTTGAGGCGTTTCTTTTCGAATCCAATCAAGGCGGTGTTAACGTCAGCTTTTACGTGGATGACTTTGTCGTCTTAGGGGAAGCGTCTTCCTCCGGCAGCTCCTCCAGCTCCAGCTCTTCGAGTTCTGGCTCATCAAGTGGCGGCGCTAAGAATGTAGCCGTCAATGGCGACATCGAAGCAGACACCAGCCATTGGGCTGCTCGCGGCAGCGCAATCATCGGCCGTACCACAACTGAAAAATATGCAGGTGAAGCAAGTCTATTAGTTTCTGGCCGCACGGCCTCATGGCAGGGTGTAGGTTTTAGCCTCGGTGATTTAACTGCTGGCAACACTTATCAAGTATCCGCCTGGGTGAAGCTTGCGGCAGGAGAAGTGCCATCGGTCATTAAAATTACCGGCAAGCGTCAAGACGATACCGACAGCGAAACCTACTTGGAATACGCTCAAGTGGCCACCGCTACTGTCACTGCTGATGAGTGGGTCGAATTAAAAGGTTCCTACACCCCCGATGGCACAACGCCATTTGAAACATTTATTTTCGAGACCGACGATGCTGCCGCGACCGTAAGCTTTTATATAGATAACTTTGCGGTTGTAGGCGTAGTGACACCTCCGCCACCACCGGTAATTGAAACCGGCAATGGCCTGGCTGCCAATGCAACCTTCCCCATTGGTGTTGCGGTTGCTTCCAGCGGCAATGCCAATATCCTTACCAGCGTTCCTCGCCAGGATATTGTGAAAGCCAACTTCAATGAAGTTGTGGCTGAAAATATTATGAAGATGAGCTACATGTACTCAGGTAGCAATTTCTCTTTTACCAATGCCGATAACTTAATTAACTGGGCAACTTCTGCAGGCCTGAAGGTGCATGGCCACGCCCTCGTCTGGCATCCAAGCTATCAATTACCCAGCTGGGCGAAAATTGATAACGCCACATTCAAAGACGATTTCAACCTTCATATCGATACAGTAGCCGCCCACTTCGCAGGTAAAGTCGTGAGCTGGGATGTGGTCAACGAAGCTCTGTACGATTCAGCTGATGATGGCGGCCTAGGTTCAGCCGACGGCTATCGCCAATCCGTCTTTTATCAAGCCTATAACGGCCCTACGTACATAGATGACGCATTTACCCGCGCCCACGCCGCCGACCCTAACGCAATCCTTTACTACAACGACTTTAATACTGAGGCCAATGGCGATAAAACCACGGCCCTGGTGAACCTGGTCCAGCGCCTATTGGATAACAATGTACCCATCGGCGGTGTAGGTTTCCAGATGCACGTGTTAAACGACTGGCCGTCCGTTGATAATATCCGTGAGTCCATGGCAAAAATTGTGGCGTTGAGCCCCAAATTAAAAATTCGCATATCTGAAATGGACGTGCGAATTAATAATTCCTACGACGGCAATACCGCTAACGATTATGTTAACCGTGACGATTGCGCGATAAGTTGTGACGGTTTAGCTTTGCAAAAAGCTCGTTATAAATCCATTGTGCAAGCCTATTTGGATGTAGTGCCTGCAGCTCAGCGCGGCGGTATTACCTTGTGGGGCGTCGCAGACCCAGATAGCTGGTATTACGCTAACGGCAGCTTACCCGACTGGCCGTTATTATTTAACGACACTCTACAAGCTAAACCTGCATTTTTAGGCGTGCAAGAGGCACTTAAAGGGCTTTAATTTAAGGCTTTTTAATTAGGCAACCAGAAACCCCACATGGTCACATGTGGGGTTTTTTATGGAGATTAGAAAAGCAGTCTACAGCAGAGTAAATAGTTACGATTGGTCATGCGCGTAGGATTAATCATCAAAGGAATACTCACTTTTAGTGGGAATATGGCGTATTAGATTATTTAATGCAGAAACGCCTATGCGCTTAAAAGAATAAACCATACCCTATTTAGACAATTCGTGTCCTTTAGAGTCCCCAAGTATCATCATCGGGCGTGCAATGGGATTAAATTCCTAAAGAAACGACTTAAACCCAACATCCATCTAAAAACTTAAGCAGTGCCAGACTGCTATATAAATTTTAAGGGCGTTATGTGGTCGCCGCTTAGGATTTTTATTTAATCGCGTGTACTCGTAAAAGCATTTTAGCCAATGCAGATTTAGCGCTCATTTAAATATTCAAAAACGCACTACAAAATCGGATGTAAGCCTTAAGCGAAGGAAATTATCTGCCACAGAGTGTAAAGCGGGAGCCTTAGCGAGCACTGTCTATTGATCAAAGAGTATTAGCCGATTTGAATAAATAAACAGGCAAAAAAAAGCCGCCTTAATAGGCGGCCTTTTTGGGTAACAGAAGATTAGCGAGCAACGCGCGAACGACGCTTAAAGCCAACCAAACCTGCCAGCAATAACAACAGAGAAGAAGCATCTAAAGCACCAGCTACTTCGCCACCATCACCGCCTGAGCTGCTAGAAGAAGACGAGCTAGAGGAAGAAGATGAAGAACTAGATGAAGACGAGCTTGAGCTACTGGATGAAGATGAGCTTGAGCTGCTAGAGGAGGAAGAGCTTGAGCTTGAGGTTCGACCGCTGCTTGAACTGGAGCTTGAGCTTGAGCTTGAAGAAGAGCTCGATGAGGAGGTTACGCCTTGGCTCACAGTAATGTCGGATTTACCTTGGCTTTGGTAACCCTCAGAGGCCATGATTTGGTAGTAGTGGTTGCCCAGGTTCAAGCCTTTGTTTTTCCATGCGTTGGCGTGGTTAGCAAAGGTGATGGTACCGCTGATTTGACCAAAACCTTTCTTCGGGTTACGCACGCTGAAGTACTGGTCAAATGTTCTGGTACCATCGATAGAAGGCTGGTTGGTACGCACACATTTGCGCATGTCGTAGGTAGCGCCATCACTTTGATAGCTGCCATAACTGGTGCCGCCAGAACATGTTGAGGGGTTGTAAGAACCCCAGCTTTCAATTACGTAATATTCAACCAATGGATTGCGTGTCCATCCGTATAGGGCAAGATAGGAGTTTTGTCCGGAAAAACCGCCGTCACCGTAGGTGCCTTTGTAGCTGATAACTCGGTTGCTAGTACCTGGGTTCCAGCCTTTACCGCCCACTACGTTGTTAGTGGAGCGATCCCAAGTCAGAGTATAGCGGCCGCCCTCAAGCAACTGCCAGCTAGCATTGCCGTTGTCTTTCCACATTGAGTAGAAGAACCCGTTGTGAGTACCCTCTTCCGCTTGCGCACCTACAGTCAAACCCAGCACCAAAGCACCAATGGCAATTTTGCCTATATGTAGAGCTTTTTTAATGTTTGTAATTTTCATAGTAATCTCCAGCTTTCAAAATTGTTAATTGTTATGCGGGCAGAATTTTTCGTCTGCAATATTAATCGGAGCACCATTAATTGAATTGCACTAGATCACACCAAAGGTAAACTCACTTCACCTTTGCACGTTCACCCGCTGAAATTGCCTATTACCGATCAATTATTTTCCTTTCAGGAGCCCAATAAAAAAAGTTGCGACGCAAGACGCCGAAACCTTAATTTAAAAAACCTAGCCGCCGGAATAAGCGCAGCTAGGTTTTAGTTAGCCAAATCAATTAACCCTGGATGCGGATACGGCGCTTAAAGCCAATCAAACCAAGCAACATCAGCATTAATACGTTTGCATTAATGGCGCCACCAACTACACCAGTATCGCCACCTGAACTGCTAGAGCTCGAAGAAGATGAGCTAGAGGAGCTTGATGATGAAGAGCTTGAGCTTGAACTACTAGATGAAGAACTTGAAGGACGGCCAGTGGATGAACTTGAAGAGCTGGAGCTAGAGCTAGACGACGAGCTGCTAGTGGATTTACGTACCAAGATGGAACTCAGGGTGGCGTTATCAGTGTTAGTGGTAAGCACAATATCCAGTTTTCCATCGGTTACGTTAGCGTCAAACGTCTTTTTCAATGCAGTGTTGGCACCAACCTCTGCGAAAACATCCACATTGGTCAGCACGCTCTGGCCTTCAATAGCCACGTTGAATGAACGCGCATTGGCGGTTGTGTGGTACATCTCTACGAAGCCTAACTCAACAGAGTAGCGCCCGTTGCTAGCGGGAATAGAAGCCGAGGAGTCACCGTACAGTTCGCTTTTGAACAAATCATTACCACCGGTAATATCTGAAGTGGTGGTATTCGGTGTACCGCCGGTCATGTAGCGGTTAGGTGCAAAGTAAATATTGCCGACCTGCACCGCAGCGCCAGTACCACCTACGTTAATTGCTGCCAGAACGTCAGCTGGGTTTGGCGGGGTGTATCCAACGGTCTTATCAGTGACAGTACATACCTTACTGTTTTCCATACCCATACCATCGCCATCTGGATCTGCGCTGATGTTGCAGCACACAGGTACACCACCCACGGTACCACAGCTGTTGGTACCGCCAGAGGAACTGCTTGAACTGGATGAACTTGTTGGAGTACCGGTAGTAATCGTCAGCTCGGCGTTACCAGCGGAACCTCTATTACCATCGTAACCCTCAGTGGCAAGCACCATGTAGTCGAAATCGGTGCCTAGTTTCATACCGGCATCAGCCCAAGCTTTGAAATGGGCACCCGCATCGATGGAGCCTTGGACGGCGCCCCAGGGTAGGGGGGTAGCGCGTACGCTGAAAAACTGCTTGAACGTGGAAGTTCCAGAAATAGATGGCTGGTTCGTTCGTGTGCACTGCGTCAAGTTGTAAAGCACTCCGCCGATCGTGACGGATCCTTTTTGGCCATCACCGCCACCGCCACCGCCCGCAACACCACCGCTACCGCCGCAACTTGCGGGATTGTAGGAACCGTAACTTTCAACTACGTAATACTCAACTTCTACTGGAGGCCGAGTCCACCCGTACAGCGCAAGATAAGAGTTTGACGAACTGCGGTTGCGGCCACTGTTGAATGAGCCGCGGTAATTAACGATTCTTGCTGAACCTGGCTTCCAGCCCATGCCACCAACCCAGTTGAATACGTTGCTCCAGTCGACCTTATAGTAGCCAGCGTCTCCACAGGTAACACTCACCTTATTGGCATTCTCCTGCTTCCAAAACGAATAATAGAAGCCGTTGTAAGTACCGACAGCGTTGTTTGAGTTGTTAAGTACGCCAGTACAAGCGTTCGCAGCGGAAAAGCTCATTAAAGAAGCTACCCCAGCAAGAGCCGCAAGGCTTTTCCCCTTAGTAAGCAATTTTTTTACACTTTGAAAATTCATAGGAACCCCTGTTTCATATGGATCGGTCAATTTGGCCGGGTTTTAACTACAGTTTCTTGGATACAACCTTTGTGTGTACCAACCGCGTTGGTTTTCGCTTGTGCACAACCGCTGACAATCACAGTGCAAGAGCACCGGCGCAAGCGCCTAGGGTTTTCTTAAGATTCTGTTTAATCACAGTTATTTCCGGCATTTATAAATAAGAGTTAACAATTTGGAGAATTGCAGAAGGTTATTATCAAAAATTTATATCGCTGCTTAAAATTATTATTCTCCGCAATTCAAACGGTTTTTTCGCATACGCGGATGATCAACCAGCTAAAGCTTAAAAAAACTGCCTTATATGGTCTTAACAACTACGTGAAGCGTCAGCCCTTACCTATTTGATTCCCAGCCAGCTTAACGCAGAGCACGTAATATTCGCTGTGAATTGGTTCCGGTCTGACAATTTGATTTTATGTAATACGTCTCTAATTAGAATTAAAAATTCAACCACTATAAATAATAAATGACTATTACTCGAAGAAATGAAGATTATTCGATGAAATAACTGTTATTCGAGGAATTGCGATTAAATTCATCACTATGAAACCGGTTGCACGCCGGTTTGTTTCACCTCTTTTTCGACTAAATACATAACCTACAAAAAATTATGAATTTACTTTCTAACCGGGCCGTTAGAGCAGGCTGAAGCAGTACTAATGACCACATCTCCGGGTACGATATCGTCTTTTTTACCGTCCGGGATGTACAGAGTGATGCGCTCACCCGTGTAGACTTCTCCAGTAAATGTCTGATCCAATCTAAGGTCTGCAACTTCTAATACACGTATTTGATTGGTGTGAATCACCTTGCCATTGCGTTTAACACTAAATTGATTATCGTTGGATATACAACCTAATTTAACCGTGCCGGACAAAGAAATACCCTTTAAAACAAAGCCTTTTAATTCCATAACTTTCTCCACGGGCATTTCGAACGTCAGCTTTTCTGCATTGCACGCTGAGGTTGCAGCTAGCACTAGGGCCATCAAAAAGAATTGCTTTTTATTCATCATTTCGCTCACATATTTCGTTTAATTAATCTTTTTGCACGGGCGTTATGCACCCATGCAAATATACCGATTTTATTTAGACACTCATAGAATGCGCCGGAGGCGGTACGCGCAAGTGAGTCGCCCGTCACTGATGCTGCACCAATTGCAGCCGGGTTTTAAAAACGTAAGCCATCAGGACGTAAGGCTTGGAAAGCACATAGACACAGGTATTGGGACAAAAGCGAAGCCCTCTGCTAAGACAGAGTTGTCCAGCGTACAGGAGTTGATCCAGGCGATTTAACCGTGACACTGCGCTGGTACGGGCGCGCTCTAAAGAATGGGCCGCTTTATTAGTAGGCCATTAAAGAATGTGGGCGCACCGCTATAGCCTTTGGAGATCTTTGCTCGACCCAGGAGGCTGTCAAGCATGTCTAGTGAAGAACGAGCAATCGTGTGGACACACAAGCAGATCCCGGTTGCATTGAATCCTGCTCGCGGCCGCACAATATCCTCGCGTCCAGACGCAATTGGGATTGCGTCGTCTATTTTGGCGGCCGGTTAGCGTAAGGGAAGGCAAAAATGCTAATTAAGTCAGCAAATATTCAAATTGACACCACGCGCTTTGCCCGACACCGCTTAAACTGGGCTTAAGCAGAATGAGCCTCTTGATCATTCAACACCAATTAGTTTTAACAGGGTGCTTTTTCAGCTTGCTGATTCTCATGCAAGCGGCTATTGCCAAGCGGGCTGGTCTTTTTCTAGCGGCTGCAAAAAGCCCCCAGCAGAACTCCGCTCAAACCAGCGCTCAACATCCACCGCTTTACCCGCTAAGGCCTATTGCACATGAAGACCTCACACACGCGCGCCACCCCGCCCGCCACCCCGCCCAGTCAAAGGTTCTTGCCGGGGCTGCTGACGCTGATTTTAAGCCTGAGCTTGGCGGCCTGTGGTAGTGGCTCATCGCCCAGTACTCCAGGTGCGGGCAGTTCAACCAGTAGTTCCAGCTCTTCAAGCTCAAATTCATCAACTTCAAGCTCGTCCAGCAGCAGCTCATCTTCAGGGGCTGCTCTCAGTGGCGCGGCCCTTTATGAGACCGAGGGCTGCAGCGGCTGCCACGGCGCCGACGGCCAAAAACCCAGCCAACCTATTGCGTTTAACAATTATTCCCAAGCCACATTGATCAGCAAAATAGCCACTTCTATGCCCGCCAACGCACCGGGTACCTGCAGCGGTGAATGCGCCCAAGCTGTTGGCACCTATTTATGGTCGCTGCGGCCAATGCAGGCAGCATGCACAACGACTGAAACTGCGCTGCCACGCCGCTTGCGTCTGCTAACGAAGTTTGAATACATCAATACGATTAATGATTTATTCGCCCGCACAGACGCAAATAACTTTGCCGGTAATGTAGGAACGGATACGGAAGTACATGGCTTTGATAATAATGTCGTCGCCAACTCGATCACTATCGGCCGCATGGATGGATTTTGGAGCGCTGCGGAAAACGTCGCTAAAACAGTGTCCATGTCCCGCTATTTAAGTGGCTGCCCTACCACTGGCGCCGGCGAGTGTTTTGTTGAGCAGTTCGGCCGCAGGGCTTTCCGCCGCCCCCTTACCGCTGAGGAAAAGGCCGATTACGTAGCGTTGTTTAATCTTGGCGCCACCCGCGACGCCGGAGCGCGCTACGTCGTGCAAACTATTTTAATCTCGCCGAGTTTTTTATACCGGACGGAGCTTGGACAAAATGGTCAATTGACACCATTTGAAGTGGCAAGCCTGCTCTCGTATACCTTTTGGGGCTCAATGCCCGATGACGCTCTGCTCGATAAAGCCGCTACTAACCAATTAGCCAGTAAAGATCAGTTAAAACAGACAGTTGATGGAATGCTCAAAAGTACCAAAGCCCAACAACAATTTGCCCATTTTGGCCGCGAATGGTTGCGCGTTGAGTCGGTCACCAGTGTCGCGCGGGATGCTGCTTTGTTCCCGGATTTTAATTATGGAATCGCAAGCCACATGGATACTGAGTTGAATTTGTTCCTCCAGGAAGTTCTACTGCAAGCCGGTTACACGATGGCGGATTTTATTTCGACCAATTTCACCTTTGTGAACCCGACGCTTGAGGCCTATTACGGCCTGCCCGTATCGACGAATACGAATTTTCACCGCGTCGCGCTCAGCACAAGGCCCGGTGGTATTTTGTTTAACGGTGCTTTGCTGACACGTAACGCCAAATTTTTTGAAACTCACCCAATTCAACGCGGATTATTCGTGCGCACGCGCTTGTTGTGCCAGCAATTGGGCTCGCCGCCGCCCAATGTGGGGTTAGTCGCATCATTTAACCCGAACCTCCCTACGCGCGAGCGCTTTGCCCGCCACACGGATAATCCCACCTGTGCCTCGTGCCATCAATACATCGACGAAATAGGCTTTGCATTCGAAAACTTTACGGCTGTTGGCCAATACCGCGCGGTGGAAACTAACGGCAAAGCGGTTGATGCCTCTGGCCGTATTACCGGCTTAAACCATTTGAGCGACACCGACAGCCACGCCTTTAAAAATCTACCCGAGCTTGCGCGCATTTTAGCTACCGATGGTTACCAAGCTACGTCGGCCTGCGCTGCAGAACAATTTACCCGCTTAATGAGCGGCGTAAACGAGCCTGATGCCTGCACGTTAACCAACACAGTTAACCGCTGGAACCCTTCTATTCATTCCCTACGTGATTTGTGGATTGAAATAGTAGCTTCGCAATCCTTTACTCAGCGCCAATAGCCTAGGAAGAACTATTTATGAAACGACGCTCGCTTATCCAAGCTATTGCCGCAGGTTCACTTACCGCCGCTAATCCCCTCGCCTGCCTGCTGGCTCGCAATGCGCTGGCGGCCAGCACTCAAGCACCCATTCGGACAATTTTTTTGTTTCACCCCAACGGCTGCGTGCCAGATATTTTCTTTCCGAAAGCAGGTAGCAGCACCCTGCCGGCTATGACAGCGCCGCTGCAAAGCCTCTATGACAAACTGGTTTTTATTGATGGCATTGGCTACGCAGGCCCTGACTACACCCACGAGGGCGGCTCGTTTAAATGTTTGACTGGGCGTATGACGCGAGACGACAAATACTCATCGATCGACGTGCTCATGGGCAAAGAAGACTGGGCCAACCGTGCCAGCAACGGTATTAGTGTGCCCTCAGTGCAGATGGGTGTCGCCACATTTTGGGGGAATGACGATACTAAACGCATCAGCCACGACAGCGGCACTACGCTGGATTCGGTATGCGATCCGCGCATTATGTATCCGCGTTTATTCGGCGGCTCAGGCACCGGGACGGGTTTTGAAAAGCAGATGCTTAGCATCGCTAATAATGATTTAAATCGCCTGCGTAGCAGCCTTGGAAGCCTGGAAAGATCCCGCATGGATCAACACGCCGAGGCCCTATCAGTATTAGAAGCGCGCTTTCGCACGACCGACGGCACCGCACTCAACAGCTGTACGCGGCCCGATATCAGCCAAGCGCCTAAGGTTTCTGGGCTAGATACCGATGAAGCGCTTTCCCTGACAGAGGTGCTGGACCTAGCTTCTGGCCTTCAGCAGGACATCGCTGTATCAGCCTTAGCCTGCGGTATCACGCGCACGATTGCATTTAGCTACGGTGTTTCGGTGTCCCCAGTGAAAGTGCCAGGTTCTCTGCTCGGCGATCACGATGCGTCTCACTCCGACGCCGCTACGCATACAAAATCGAAAATCTGGTGGATGACGCAGGTGGCTAAATTTATTCAAAAACTGGCCAATACACCTGAAGGCACAGGCTCACTACTAGACAATACAATTCTGGTCGCTGTGTCAGATCTGGCCCATGGCAACTATCACAATCACTATCGCATCCCGATGTTTTTGGCCAGCGGCAAAAACAATAATGCGGGCTTGGTTACTGGCCGCTCATTAGACTGGCGCACGGCTCGCGCCGCCACCGCCAAAGTTCAAGGCGACCAGAACGCCACCGATCGCAGCATTAACCATACAGACGTACTCGACACTGTGCGGCAAGTGGCGGGCTACACGAGCTTTCAAATGCCAAATAAAGAAGGCGATGTATTACTTGGCTGGAAGGGCAATAAGGAACCCCGATAACAATTTATTATTCAATAAACGCAGAACCTCGCAGCGAAACTAATTCTTCAGTAGGCTGCGAGCGAAACGTCAAAGCCACGCTAATTTCGCCCTTTGGGTCAATTTTAAAACAGCGCGCCAGATGTTTCGGCAGCGCTAATTTAAAGCGCCCGCCGTTTTCCGCTGCGGGATAGGTAGTTACCTGGTAACTTTTAGCTAATTGCAGGCTGCGCGAACAGGCTGCGGTAACACCTACGGAAAACTCTACTTTTTGTTTTGTGTATTTTACCGGGCTGAAAATAAGCACCAAACTGCGATTTTCAAAACTGCCGCTAAACGCAGGCATTAATAATTTAATGTTTTGGTTTTTTTGATTATCCAACGTCCAGGGCACTTTATTTTCATTAGCCGCAAAGGTTACAGAAGGTATAGTGCAGAGCAATGCCGTAAACACGCATGTTAGAAGATGTCCAGATTTGAAAATAGGCGCTGTTGATTTTTTGAGTTCGATGTAATTATTCACGAAAAATTTTAATGACAGTTTTTTGCTTAAAACGTAAGACATAATTTCACTCACACGCCGCAGCGCAGATTTAATATAAGGGATAAATACTGGTACTGCTTACAAAAGCTAATGCCCGGAGAAAAACGCACCTAACAATCTCAAAGGTCGCGTCATCATACGAGTTAAACCAATAGAATCAAGCCCACGGAATCGTTCAGAATTTAGGTTTTCGAAACATTCGGCCCTCAAGTAGCGCCACACCGAGTATCCTGCAGGCGTTAGCACTACAACATGTACCCAGGAATTTATCTAATTACCATGGGCGGCGATAGGACACAGTCAGCAGAGCTGGCTAATAAGGATGAATTAACCGAACTGGATGTTCTATAGAGAGCCTCAGGGTCCAGCTTCACTTATCGTTAGAGCAGATTTAGAAGGCTAATTTCACAAGCCTTGCTCGTTATAGATAAGTTGAGATTTTCGTCTTTCAATTGGCAGGCAACCCCGAAAAGTGTACACATTATCGGCGCCTGAATTGCGGTATTTAAACACGCATAAGCGGCGTTATTTTTGTAGAGTTAACAGCAACTCATGCGCCATAGTCACCTGATTTCGCCCGTTCTGCTTGGATTTATAAAGGGCTTTATCTGTCGCCTCAATAAACTCTTTAACATCAGCATTATCATCTGCAGCCGTATTAACACCTAGACTCACGGTAATGTTTCTATGTGGCCAATGGGCATTGGCAATAGCAATTCGAATACGCTCAGCCGTCTGAAGAGCTTCCTTAAGCCTGGTTTCAGGCAATAAAACTGCAAACTCCTCCCCGCCATAGCGAGCAACACAGTCGGTTTCGCGAGTTACGCTTTCAATTAATTTGGCCACTGTAATTAAAGTGCTATCGCCAGCGGGGTGGCCGAATAGATCATTGAACGATTTAAAAGAGTCTACATCGAGCAAAATAAGAGAAACGGGAGTTTTATAGCGTTTATGGCGGCGCATTTCCGCCTCGATATTTTCAGAAAATACGCGCCGATTTTTTAATCCCGTTAAGCCATCAATCGTGGCCAATATTTTCAACTGCGCATTAGCAAATGTTAATTCCTTCTGTTGAATTTTCAGTGTCTCATTAGCCTTCCTCATATCCTCGTTAGCCAGTTGAATAAGTTGGGCTGCCTGAGCATCACTAATAACCGACGAGAGTACTGCGGCCATTAGCTCTAGTGTCTGCAGATCGCCCTGATCAAAGGCCGCAACTACCGGCGACATAACCTTCAGCACACCTACGGTTTTATCCGCGCGATGCAGTGGCACAACTACCATTGAGCGCAGGCCAACTTTTCGACAGGCTTCACGATTAACCCGCGGGTCGTTTTCTGAATCGTCACACTTGAGCACTTTATTCTGGGCAACACAGAGGCCGGACAAACTAGTGCCCGCTGGAAGACGCAAGCCAACGTGAGGGGCGCCTAGCCCGCTGGCCGCCATATAAACCATCTCATTATCTTCAAGAATTTCAACAATTGATCCTTTGGCGGCCGTTAATTCTTCTGTGCGCTGCGTGATAATGCGCATAGCCTGGTCAAGATCAAGATGCAGTGCTGAGAGCTCGTGCTGAATACTTACAATATTGGCAAGGCGCATAGTTTCCGCTTCATGCACGGCGCCCTGGCGCTTTTTACGCTCTATTTGTCGATACAGTAGCGTTGAGATAATCATAATTAACAGGCCTATCAGCGCACTGCCGGTCATAAATGTGCGCCGCGAATCCACCGCTAATTGATGCCAGGCTTCAGTTTCCGCTTTTAAAGACGATTGTACAGTGCCTTGCATGTCACGAATTTGCTTGCGAATTGCCTCCATTTCATACTGACCGTGGCCAGAGAGAACGATTTTTAACGCTTCGTCAGAATTCAGCTGCTTTTTAAAATCAATCGTTTGTTTTAATTCTGCCAGCTTGTTGGCAATGCGATCTGATAAGGCAGACAACTGCTGTTGCTGATGCGTATCAGCGCTGAATAATTCCCGTAGTATTTGCTCATTCGCGCTGATTTGCTCAAGCGCGACGTTATATGGCTGCAAATAACGTTCATCACCCGTCAACAGATAACCGCGTTGACCGGTCTCTGCATCGGCAACATCTGCTGTCAGCGCGGTTAAGTAGGTTACCGCATTCTGCATTTTATTAACCACTCGGCCCTGATGTGCCTGCCGTTCTGGAATATGGCTCGCACGCTCGATAATCACCGCTGTTAACGCTATAACAAACGCCAACAATAGAGCTAAATGAAGCTTATAGCTGTACAAAGACTCTTGATTCATCGCAGGCATTTTACGGACAGGATTTAACTATATAGCCCCGTTAAATGCACCGGTCAACTTTGTACGAAGCGATATAGACTAATTAATCCCGCCTATCGCCATGAAAAAGGATTTTGCGACAAAATGCATTTTTGGGTTAGGCGCTAAATTTCTCCCATTAAGATACGTGGGGTTTTACTACAGTGTAGGTACGGCCAATACGCGTTTAACTCGCACGCGACCTGGGAAATTATCCTAAGAGAAATCAACATTAAGAGTGAGGTTAAAGTTTTCATAACGCAGCAAAAATTTATAAGATATTCAAAGGCCGCACCTGCAATTAAAACGACAATTTAAAACATCCAGGTTAACTTCGCCAACACACTGCGCTGTACCTCGGAGCTATTTTCATCATGTGATTGTTTAAGCTCTTGATGAGCGGGGTCGAATAAATTCTGCGCGATAATATTAAAGCGCAGATCTTTATTTATACGTCCGCCAAAATTTACATCGACGCGAACGTAGCTATCAATATCGCCAAAAGGCAAGGCATCGACATAATAAGCTGATGTATCAAAAGTCCAGTCAGATGTGATATTCCAAAACATACGCACAGCTAGTTGGTCAACTGGATTTGCGCCTTCAAGTGATTCTTGCAAAAGATCGACAGTGCGCAGGTCTAATTCAAAATGCGTAAAGCTTGCGGTAAATTTAACATCCGCATGTGGCGACCAACCCAACACCGCCTCAAAACCCTTGGAAATACCGGTTGCTTCGTTGGTAAAACGAACTGGAATAAATGCATGGATAGGATCAACACCATTATTAATCACCGTACCCGAGCCAATTCTAAATGACTGTAATTTTTTATAATCATTATAAAATGTCGTGATGTCTGTAAAAAGAGTGGCGGAAATTTGCTGACGGTATCCCAATTCATAAGCGGTAAGTTCCTCCGCCGCAAAATTCTCATTGGGCACCAAAGCAAATCTCGCTCCCTGCACGGAATCTAAAGTGGTTGTCAGATCCGTCTCAAATGGCGTGGGTGTGCGTACCGCTCGCGAAGCGGCAAGCCAAAGTGATTTATTGTCATCAATATGCACTTGTACGCGAGCATTAGGCTGTATATCCAATCTGGATAATTCTGTATGTTCAGCTTTAGCACCGAGTGTTAAATAAGCCGTATCCTCTACCAGCGTAATTTTGTCCTGAGCAAACGCTTGATAAATAGCATCCTGCCGCGCCTCGGGTGCAAACGAGGCATTCATAGACTGGCTAATTTTTTCGTCTGTTAAATAGCGCAATCCCGCTCCGAGCGTCCAATGCTGCATGCCTAAAGGCGCTAAATCATACTGCGCTTCTAAATCGTATGTGGTTCGGCGGTCCAAAAAATTAATGGGTTCATCGCGCTGCGTCCAGTCGATATACGCCTGTACATTAAGTTGCGCGCGATCAGGATACTGTTGCGTCCAGCGGCCTAAAATATTAGCGCCAGAATATTCGATTAATTGATTATCGATCGGCGCATAGGGCTCGACCAACGCATAATTGGCGCGACGCTGCTGAGTGTGATTGCGATAAATATCCCCCTGCACGGTAACTGCATGAGGCCAATCAATTCTAAAACCGCTGCGCAATCCGTTCCAGCCATCGTAGGCTTCGCGGCCATCCAAAGCCTGTGAGGCATCTCGCTTAAAAGCCTTGCTATACACGCGATAATAAGCGTCGTCTGCTAATTTGCCGCCGTGCCGCGCGGTAACAGTGCCTAGCTCTTCGTTCCCTGCCAGGCCGCTAATTAAATTACCCTGCGTTGCATCTGCCGATTTGGTAATAATGTTAATAACGCCATTTACAGCATTTGCACCCCACAACGCACCACCGGGGCCACGTATTACTTCTATGCGCTCGATATCCGCCAAAAATAAATCGTGCGCCTCCCAAAAAGCGCCACCAAAAACCGGATTATAAATAGTGCGACCGTCAATCATGACTAATAATTTATTCGCTAAAGAACTATTAAAACCGCGAATACTTACAGCCCACGTATTAGAGTCGTTACGTGCAACATCCACTCCAGGCACCATGCGCAGTGCATCAGGAACTGTTGTGACCCCCGAGCGTTGAATGTCTTCATCGGTTACCACGTAAATAGCGGCAGGTGCTTCGGCGACCGACTCAAGATGTTTAGACACACTCAATACTTGAGCACCTAATAATTGTTCCGGGTCTAATTCGAAATAATCTATAGCGGCATAGGCGAGCTGTGGCGTCATTAAAAATCCGCCCCATACCAAAGCCATTCGGTAAGGGCGCAATGCGGTAAATAGTGAGCAATAAAGCTGCTGCTTCATGACCATATTTCATCCTTATCGACTTTTTCAAATTCGTATGAACGCGGGATTTAATTTTAAGCAGTAATCAATAGTCGACAGACCATGGGTAACAAACACATATTGACTATTAAAAGTTGGCCCACACAGAGGATACCGAACCGAAAAAATTGGCGTAAATTAAATTGAGGAAAAAAGGTGCCCGAAGAATTGCACTGCCAAATAAAATAATTATTGGTAGAAATTTGGCCCTGCAGACCGAAAGCACTCAAATAGTGTTAAAGCCTAGATGCATAACGGCGATCATGCAAATCAATTTATTAGATAGGCCGTAGGCAACTATCATTTAATTTGTGAAATTTTGTCTGCACTTAGCCTACAACACGTCGCACTGTCCTCAGCTTCGCTCTGGCAAAAATACCAAGCCATTTGGCGACTGCCAAGCGGCCACTGGATGCTTATATAAACGGCTAATATGTTCAGCGGTTAATATCTCAGCTACCGGCCCAGCCAAATAAACCCCTTCTCCTAAAATTAGTAAACAGTGCGTACAAAATTGCGCTGCTAGGTTTACATCGTGCAAACTCATTATTAATGCGCCGCCGCACTCCCGGCTCGCGGCTATCAGCTGCGGCAATAACTGCATTTGATAATGAATATCTAAGTGGTTTGTAGGCTCGTCCAATAACATCCAGGGCGCCTGTTGAATTAATACACCCGCCAAGGCTAAACGCTGGCGCTCACCCCCACTAAGTTCGCTCATCCAGCGGGCGGCATAGGCACTCAATTGCGTTTGCGCTAGTACGTGATCGACCCGTATTTGGTCCTGCGCGCTAGTGCGACCCCACAAACCTTGGTGCGGGTAACGACTTAACATGGCCCAATCGCGCACTCGAATGGGAAAATCGGCCTGTTGTTCCTGGGCGAGATAAGCGATCGAGCGCGCCAAATCGCGGGCTGGATAATCCTTAATGTTGCGACCATGCAAATGAATCTGGCCGTGGATTTGCCCCAAAAGCCCGGCCATGGCCAATAACAAGCTGCTTTTTCCAGCACCATTGGCACCCAGTAAGCCCCACACCTCCTGCGGTGCAATGTGCCAGTGCAGGTTGTTAACTAAAGATTTACCGCCACGGGAGAGATTAACGTTAATAAGCTTAAGCATTGCCACCGCCGTAAGCACGCTGGCGGAGTAAATACAGCAACAGGGGCACACCAAAGGCGGCTGTTAACACCCCCACAGGAATTTGTACTGGAGCGAGAAGCAATCGAGCCGTAGTGTCCGCGATCACTAACAAAACTGCCCCAAGTAAGCAGCTTGCCGGTAACAAAATACGGTGATCCCATACACCAAATAAACGCAAACTATGCGGTGCCACAAGGCCAATAAAACCCAAATTTCCCCCTATGCTCACGGCTAGAGCCGTGCAAAAGCACGCTGCTAAAAATAAAAACCAGCGCAGTGGTTTAACCTGCACACCAAGCGCACGCGCCGCGAGCTCTCCACGCAACAGTAAGTTGCAGCTGCCGGCTAACAAGCAGGCGCAGATCAGAGCAAAAGCCAAACCTGCGGCGGGTACGACGGGCAGGCTTGCGTCACTTAAGTCCCCCATTAACCAAAACAACATTGAATGCAGGCGCAGATCTGAGCTAAGCGTTAACCAAAAACTAATGCCGGCGCCAAAACCTGCCGCTACTACAACGCCTGTGAGCAAAACACGCTGCACATCCCAGCCTCGCCTCACATCAGCCAGCAACAGAACCAACACAATAGCCCCGAAAGCTCCAGCAAAACTGTAATAGGCCAGACCTGCGGTGCTCAAACCCAAAGCCAAGGCAGTGAGCGCAACAAACGACGCCCCGGCGGATACGCCTAAAATGGCTGGGTCTGCCAATGGGTTGCGCAGGAGTAATTGCATAAGGGCACCGGCCAAAGCTAAAAGCCCACCGCAACAGGCGGCCGCCAATAACCTAGGAATGCGCAACTGCCAGATTAGCAAACCGGTCGATGACTCAGGCTCCCACAGCCCTTGCCAGATCTCACCCCAATTGAGTGCGATGCTTCCGGCTCCTAACGCCCATGCCATAGCCGACGCGAGCGCGAGCATTAAGGTTAAAAATATTAAAGGGCCTGATAGAGGAGTCATAATTCTGCCCAAAAGCGCCAGTATAATCCTAGAAATTAAAAAGGCTGTTCCTCGCTATCCATTTAACAGGTGCCTCATGCACAAATGTCTCTACCTAGGTGGTGCGCGTTCGGGCAAGAGCCGCTTAGCCCAAATTCGCGCTGAAGCTGCGCCAAACGTTGTATTTATTGCCACCGCCCAAGGGCTTGATGCGGAGATGACGCAACGCATAGAACACCACCGCTCGCTGCGTCCACGCCACTGGCAAGTTATTGAAGAGCCAATTCACCTGGCGAATGCTTTATATGAATGCGATCAAAATTCATCGCAGCCGCTAATCCTGGTCGATTGCCTAACCCTCTGGCTGTCGAATCTTTTATGTTCGGAAGATGATGAGCGGTATCTACTGGAGCGAACTAAATTGCTAACCGTCGTGACTAAACTTCGCTCGCCATTGGTACTTGTCAGTAACGAAGTTGGTCTGGGTTTGATTGCACCAACGGCATTAGGCAGGCGTTTTGTGGATGAAGCAGGTCGGCTGCATCAGGACCTTGCGAATATATGTGACGAAGTAATTTGGGTGGCGGCTGGATTACCCATGTGGCTTAAAAAGCCCGTCAGTGAAAAAATCTAGACGAATGGCGTGCAGTACATCAAAAAATCCGGGTGCCCATCTTACGTTAGGATGAAAATTCCGCTAAAGTAACTAATACTTAAGCACTAATATTATTATTCATAATCAGGTAACGGCATTAAAATGGGCGACTCTCTCTCAGCCTCCACTCATACGCAACGCCGCTTGGACCCGGTCGCTATTCGCCAACTTGAGCGCGAAATTACTACGTTACGGCAGCACCTCACCCGCATGCGCAATCGCCCGGAATTGGCAGATGCGAAAACATTGCGTACTTATGAAGAGATGATTGAGCAGCGTGTCCAGCTGCTGCCAAGAATTACTGAATCAACGTTAATGCGCAGTTAGCTCTCCACTTACTTGTTATCTTTCCCCATAAACACTTCTAATAAACACGCCAGATTTTGCGCTTCCTGTCCGGCGGCGCTTATACTCACTAATTACTTGGATTCCCACATCCAAGCCTTGGCTTACACAACGCCCTAGGTTAACTTGCCTAGAAACCTCTGAAAAAAGCCATGCCGCGATGAAATCACCGCGATAGCCTAGGTAATTTTTCGAGGTTCCCTAGAATAAAATAAGAAGCAAGGTCGTAAACATACGTTATGTACCATAGTTATTTCGGCATTGAAGAACAGGCGTTTTCCATCGCCGTTAACCCTCGCTATCTCTATATGAGCGCCCAACATCGGGAAGCTCTGGCGCACCTATTATATGGCGTCAATAGCGGCGGCTTTGTCATGCTCACCGGCGAAGTAGGCACAGGTAAAACCACAATTATCCGCTGTTTGTTAGAGCAGCTTCCCAAACAGGCCGACGTGGCCATGATTATGAACCCGGCGGCTAGCGCACGGGATCTGTTATGCAGTATCTGCGATGAGCTGGGTGTCGACTACCTACCCGACGAAACCAGCCTAAAAATACTCACCGATAAGCTCTACGAATTTCTACTGAATAACCACAGCAAAGGCCGCAACACAATCGTTTTGATTGACGAAGCACAGTTGCTGCGGGTCTCGACACTTGAGCAAATTCGGTTGCTCACGAACCTTGAAAGCAATACCCAAAAGCTACTGCAAATTATTTTGGTCGGCCAGCCTGAGCTAAATGAATTACTAGCCAAACCAGCTTTACGGCAACTCTCCCAACGAATTACGGCACGCTATCACCTGCGGCCTTTAAGCCAGGACGAGACCGGTGCCTATATCAAGCACCGGTTGCAAATCGCTGGCATGCCGCCGGGTCGGCAACCCTTTCCAGAACCAATTATTAAAAAAGTGCATGCGATCAGTGGCGGCATTCCGCGCTTAATAAATATTCTCTGCGACCGAATGCTCCTAGGTGCTTACACTCAAGAAATCACGCAAATTGACCATAATATTTACCGACAGGCTACCCTCGAGGTGATGGGCGAGCGCCCCCGAGCTAATGCGCCGAACTATCAAACCTATTTTTACCTCGCGGCTATTGCGCTCGGACTCTTAATCGCGGGCCTACTGATTTGGCTGCTACTCGCACCCACGACAAAGCCCGCCGATGCAACCTCGCCTACCGAATCTACTCCAGTTACACAGCCCACCGAATCGCCTAAAGCAGCGGCCGCTAACGCTCAGGCTCAGAATGCTACACCTGTCAGTTCCGCCACTAAGGCCACTACTGCGGCCACACCCAGTACCTCTCTTTCGCCTCCTATAGCAAGCGGCGAAGTATTTTGGCAGCCGACGCAAAATCAGGCGCTGGCGGACTTACTCGGCTATATTGGCGTCGATAAAAATAACGCCATGTATCCCTGTTGGGTGGTAAATAAAGAGGGCTTGCATTGTGAGACGCAAAAGGCCGCTACCTGGGACGACTTCAAACGCTTTAACCGTCCTGCTGTATTGAGTCTTACAACTAAAACGCGCCAAGCCGGGTACATAGCAATAATCGGCATCGACGGGTTTGACGCCGAATTATTGGTCAACGGCCAGCATAGACGTATCGCATTGGATACTCTTGGCGGCTTATGGACGGGGGAATTTGTGTTTATCTGGCGCAAACCCGAAGGCTTTGACGGGCCAGCCGGTTTGGGCTCCAAAGCGCCTATTGTCGCCTGGGTTGCGCAACGCTTTGCCAGTATTGATAAACAAACAGCACCGCTAACCACCGGGGTGTTTAACCCACCGTTACAGCGGCGCATAAAAATGTTTCAGCAAGCACATGGGATTACCGACGACGGCTTAATCACTCTGCCGACATTGTTAAAACTCAACGACTCGCTAAAAATTGATAAGCCTCTTTTACCTGCCACCCCGGCACCTAATTAACTATGTCGCTCATACTCGAAGCACTCAACAAAGCAGATCGCGAACGCGATAACCAACCTAAGATTCCAGATCTTCAAACGGTGCATGGGCGTATTGCGCCGCCTTCAGCTGCCAAACGCCACTGGGGCGTGTATGCGATCATTGCTCTGTTGACGCTAATTTTATTTTTGTTGATAGCGCTTTTAGTGCGTCAATCAATGGTGCCAGCTACACGTTCGGACTCAGCAAATAATGGTCCCAGTGCAAACGCCCCGACATCTGCGCCCGCCCCCACAAGTGCTCCCCCTGTTCAGACCATTACACCGCCCGAAGTACCCGTTGATACAGGCGATGTACACGATATCTATCAAGACGCCAATACGACGGCACCCTTACCTGAATACAACTCCATGTACGAAGAGACGCCAACACCGACTCGCAGTAAAAAATCGCGCAGCCGGTTACTCGATGAATTAGAAGCGCAAGCACAGGCCTTGGATGATGAAAATAACAGCGAGGGTGAAGAAGAGTTATTGCCTGCAACCGTACGCAAAGTTACCAAGGCACCGGCTAAGACTACCGACAGCATGCAAGATGCCGAAGATCTAAATGAAGAAAAAATAAAACAGCTCTGGGAGCAGACAAAAAAAGAAGTCCCTGACCGGCCTGCCAATCAGGCAAAACTGCAAACGCAAATCCAAGAAGCCATTAAAGACACGCTCGCCTTGTACAAACAAATTCCTTTTTTACATGAACTGCCGGAAAATTCACAAAATGCTGTGCCGTCTATTAATTATGTGAATCATCTATATTCTGAAAAAGCTGGCGGCGCCGTTGTAATTAATAAAAAAACACTGCGTGCAGGGCAGGAAATTACGCCTGGAATGGTGATAGAGAGAGTCGCTTCGGACGGCATTATCGTTCAGTATCGAGGGCTGCGATTTAAACTTAATGCATTGAGTAGTTGGGCCAATTTATCCCAACCCGCTCAACCGCCAGCCGACATCAAAAAGAAATAATCTCTGCATAACTTCCACACAACTATAGATACGATGTGTTTGCCGAGATTATTAATTTGGCGCCAAAGCCTTACCGATTACTGCAGCGACATCAGAAGCTAAGGGCAATTGCAATGCTGCTGCCTGCCCTTCAGGCGACATCTTCACCCAGGTTTTTTGAATAATATCGATTAATTTGGCTTCGTCGTAACCCGATTTAGCGGCAAAATCTGCTAGGTGATACTCGATAAATACCAAGCAAATAACATCCTCTAGACACTGCGTTTCCGCATCGCGGCTCATTGAGCGCTTCTGAATGAGATATTGTACGCGCGCGATTTCGCTGGCTTCAGCACCAGCAATTGTCATTAACTCCCCAGCGCGCCGGGCATGATACAGCATCAATTCCGAGCGCCACTGTTTATAGCCTGTACGTCCTTCTGGATAATTACTGCGCAGGCTTGTCCAGCGCTCGATATGCTGAGCGCGAGCCGCAAGCTGTAAAGCTTGAGACGCGTTCGAAGCAAACGCCAACAAAGTTTTAGTCATACGCTGTGCGTATAACAATT
>DATDJI010000098.1:0-120568 GCA_036520615.1 Cellvibrionaceae bacterium
CACTTACACCTACGACATTAAAAATTAAATACGAAATCACCTGGGATGACACTTTTTTCAGCCCAAATGCAGCGCAATTTAATTTGGCCACTACCACTGAAACCTGGGATGTAACTTTTAAAGTAGGCAATGAAACATTTATTGCTGAAGGTTCAGGAACCCCTGCGCCTGCAAGCCTAAACACAGTGGAAGGTGCTGAGCTGGCGAGTTCATTTACGATTCTCTCCAGCAGTGAAATTCCTTCAACAAGTGATGCCGCTCGGTTTGACACACTTACAAGCCGAGACGTCTTTAAATTTGAATCCAATTTATTAAATAGCGGCACCGAATTCTTCAGCCTTACAGATGCCCTATTCGGCCGCTACGTACCACCAACAGGCAGCCAATTAATCACTTGGTCAAAAACACGGCAAATTTCCAGCCCACAATTAATTGCCGGTACAGTTGCACACTCCACAGCAGGTGTAAAAACTGCATTGAGCAACAAAAATTATACCTATGAAGTCAGCGATAATTTTTTAAATAACGCGCTGCAAACGGCCTATTCAAAAACGGGTACTGCACGCGTAGTTTCAATAACTGAAGCCACCACTACACCTACAACACCGGCGCCTGCCAGCTGTAAATATGTAGTCTATTCCGATTGGGGTACAGGTTTTAACGCTGCGGTAATAGTTAAAAATAAAACCAACCAACCTATAACTGGCTGGCAATTAAAGTTAACCCTATTGGGTGGCGGCAGCATTAGCCAAATTTGGGGCGCGCGGATTTTAGGTAACGCACCTACTTATACCGCAAGCTTTTTATCGTGGAATGAAACCATTTGGCCCGATCAAGAAATTACCTTCGGTTTTAACGGCGTCAAAACTGCTGGCCAATCGGCGGCTGCAAATGTAAGTGGTGGAATTTGCCAGTAGGTTTTAGCACACAAGGACGTGTGTATCATGTCCACCTGCCCCATTTAATTTCAATTTAAACACCTAGGCGCTGAGAACAGTAAATTTAAAATTTCAATTAACACTCGAAAATTTAAGTAAGCCAAAAAAAAGCGCGCATTAACGTGCGCGCTTTTAATTTCCAACAATTATAGCCGTGTTCGGCAAGGCTGTTTCCAACCCGATAACCGTTAATTCCTCAATCTTCGAGTTTAATTTATTTGGTTTCGCTTATTGAGAGGTCGCATCCCATACACGGCCGGACGCACTGCCGTTACTGCCGGGGTTGAATACTTCAATTGCGATCACCTGGTAAGTAGGATCATCACTTGCATTGGTGTTATTCATATCAGGAAGCGTCCAACCAGAATCCGCCCATGCTTTCACGTGGTCAGCAAAAATGATTTTGTTATCCTTGCCGAGCGGTTGCTGCGAAGACGGTTTGCTCCAATATTGGTAGAACGTAGATGTACCATTAATAGAAGGTTGTTGGTTGCGCGTTGAGCGGTAAGTTGAATATTCAACGCCATTGCTGGTGAATTTCTTGCCGAAGGTTGCACCAGAGCTGGGATCATAAGTCCATCTTTGCAATATGTAGTACTCCACCAGGCGCGCGGTATTTGATGTGGGGAGGCTCTTGTCGTAGCCCCATCCGTACAAAGAGATATAGCTCGCGCCGCTGTCTTTATCTAAGCGGTAACCTACCACCCGATTTTTATCGCCAAAATGCCAGCCCGGACCACCGACATAGTTGTAGCCACCACCCTGCCAAGTAACACTGAATACGCCGGTAGGATCTAACGTTAACGAGGCCGAACCGCCGTCTTTCCAGTGAGTGAAGAAAACATCGCCTACATGGCCAGTCGCGTGGTTTGAAGTAAGCGTAGCTTTATCGGCGTACTTTTTATAAACCGAATATTTAGACAAATTTGCTGCGGGTGTTGTAACAACGGTTGTATCCAATTTCCCGTCGCGAGAATAAATTGCAAACCCTGCGATAGTTGCGTTATCCACGCCATTGATTAGCTCGATGGTCACCTTACCGTCAACAACTGGAATATCATCGAAAGTCGCCGTGTAACCTACGTCATGTCCTACCTTGGCAAAAAGATCCAAATTACTGATAACGGTATTACCTTCAATGGCAACATTAAAACTGCGCGCAGCTGCTTTGGTTTGATAAATTTCAGCAAACTGTAATACGACCGTATAACGGCCCTGAGCAGTGACGGGGATTTCATATGTGAATGCACCGTAGCGCTCGGTTGAATACAATGCGCCGCCACTAACTGCGTCTGTTGTACTGCTGGTTGTGCCACCGTTGGAATATTTATCCGCCTGATACTCCACGCCGTTGAGGGTCGTACTTGCGGAGCTACCGGAGTCGATAGCAACAATCAAAGGAAGAGCGGTCCCGCTGGAGGAGCTTGAACTACTGGAAGAAGAGCTTGAGCTACTGCTAGATGTTGAAGAACTATTAGAAGAGGACGAGCTGGAACTGGAGGATGAGGAGCTGCTCGAACTAGAAGATGAGCTGCTTGAAGAACTAGAAGATGCTGGACCACCGCCACAGCCGGTTAGCGCAATAGACGCAAGAGTTGCTACGAGCCAACCAAATGGTTGATTCCACTTTATGTTTTTCATAGGTGCCTTCCTAATTTAGGTGTTGAGCGTTAAGTAATACAAAAACGTTGGCACACACGCTAACCCATCCGCCAATAAAAAATTGTGCCGCAAGTCATATTCTTTCTGGACCTATTTGGCTCTTCGGAACATCTACCTTATATAAATATCCTGCAGCGACCATGCCGCAAAAATATTGTGACGTCCTTGCAAAAACGTAGCTGATACTACCTCTGCACTATTCACCAATTACATCATCGTCAATATTTTATGACCATCTGAAATTTTCGATCGCCGCGCTTTTTTATATTCGGATACGCAGGCGCAGAAACAATTGCCGAAAACCAAGTCAAGCAAAATACCTTAGAGTTACCGACTTCCTTAGACAGGCAGCTTTAGCAATAATTGGATCACCAAACCTTTCAATTAGCGCGCAAGATTTGCCAAAATTCCGTTTTAATTCTCAATGAATGCTGCATTTTAAAAACATCTAAATAAATTTTTAGCCTTAGCCACTCCTGCTATTAAAGGACCGCATTAGTTAAATGCTCTTTGGAATAAATTACAATATCATTGAATATCACCGATATGAAACTGCCGGGCTCGACGAAGAACAATTAAAATATTTTCAACAATTTCCCGCGTTTTATCACCACCCACAAATTAAACGCATTACCCTATGGTCGGATTTGGTAGGCACATCGTTCATTCTTAACACAAGCCTTATTCAGCACCGCACACCTCTAACACTTTATCTGCGAACACTCCCTCATCCATCACCGCACCCATTAGTCAATTCGTGAATCCTTAGCAATTCAGACCTACTAATGTGCAAAATAAAAACCCCCACAGTAGCAAATAAACACTTGCAGCCTGCTTTATCTACAGCGCGAGAAGCCGCATTTGATCTAATGATTGAGCAGGAATGGCGCCTGTGTGAAAATGCGCGGCATTTTCTCTGGAGCCTTGTATGACTGCATTAATCCTCGATGGCAAAAGCCTCGCGCAAAAAACTGAGGCTGAATTGACGCAGCGTGTCGCCGCGATCAAAGCCAAATCCGGCGTTACGCCCATATTGGCTACGATTTTAGTAGGCGATGACCCGGCTTCTGCCACGTACGTAAAAATGAAGGGTAACGCCTGTCGCCGCATCGGCATGGATTCGCTGCAAATAGAATTACCCTCCACAACAACTACTGCTGAATTACTCAAGCAAATTCACGAGCTCAATAACGACAACCGCGTACAAGGCATTTTGTTACAGCACCCTGTACCCGCGCAGATTGACGAGCGCGCCTGTTTTGACGCAATCGCACTGGAAAAAGACGTCGACGGAGTTACTTGTCTTGGTTTTGGCCGCATGGCCATGGATGAAGAAGCGTTCGGCAGCGCCACACCCAAAGGCATTATGCGGTTGCTGGACGCCTATGAGGTTCCCATCAGTGGCAAACACGCGGTGGTTGTAGGCCGCAGCGCAATTTTAGGCAAACCTATGGCGATGATGTTATTGGCCGCTAACGCCACCGTAACCATTTGCCATTCACGCACACAGAATCTGGCTTGGCATGTAGCCCAAGCGGATATAGTTGTAGGCGCCGTAGGCAAACCGGAATTTATCCAAGCCGCCTGGATAAAAGACGGTGCAGTAGTGGTGGATGCCGGATATCACCCAGGTGGTGTTGGTGATATTGAAATTGCGCCGCTAGCGGCACGGGCGGCCGCGATCACGCCAGTCCCTGGTGGCGTAGGCCCGATGACGATAAACACATTGATTTATCAAACGGTTGCTGCTGCCGAAAAAAGCCTCAGCTAAATGCGGCTGGATAAATTTTTAAGCCACGCTACCGGCGCAAGCCGCAGTCAGGTGCATATCTGGTTGCGGCATAAACGAATAACGGTGGACGGAGTGCCCTGCACTAAAGCGGCCCAGGCCTTAGCCGAGCAATCACAGGTATGGCTCGATGGCGAATTGGTACTAATGCCTACAGAGGGATATTGGATGCTGCATAAACCGCAAGGCGTGGTATGCGCCAACCGGGATGGACAATACCCAACGGTTATCGACTTGCTCAGCAATCAGGTAGCACCGGACAACCTGCAAATTGCCGGGCGTTTGGATGTAGATACCACTGGCATGGTGTTGATTACCACTGACGGCCAATGGAACCACCAGGTCACAGCGCCGAAAAAACACTGCCAAAAAATTTATCGAATGCAATTAAGCCAATCTTTATCCCCAGACGCACGGGATCAACTAAGCCAAGGTATAGAGCTACAGGGAGAAAAAAAGCCCTGCATGCCCGCTGACCTATTCGCGCTGGATGATATTAATTATTTATTGGCAATATATGAAGGTAAATACCATCAGGTTAAACGTATGATGGCAGCGGTCAGCAACCACGTGATAAAACTGCACCGTATAGCAATCGGCGGAGTGCCGTTAATGAATCTAGCCGAGGGGCAATTTCGCTCCCTTACCGCTAATGAAATTAATCAACTGGCTAACAACCCGCAAAAGATAAATCTCAATGAACTCGCACAGCTTCTATAATCAAGCGCGGTGTAAACTCGTACTAATAATTAGCCCCAATGAATAATCATTATGAATGACGGCGCTTATGCCTATCTAATTCAACAACTAACATGCGCAAACGGGCATACGGTTTGGTTTGCGGAAGAGAGCTGCACCGATTATTTACCTCTGCTTGCAGCTTATAAAGATCGGTTATTGCTCGTTACTCAGCGCGTGGACAGTTATCAGCGCGCCTGCGCACTTAAAATACCGGTTGTTATTAATGACGCAATCTGGCCTAGGGATGAAACTCTCTTTACCAACTGTGTTATTCGCATCGCCAAAGAAAAGCCCTGGGTACATCACTTAATTAACCAAGCGCGCCTACATTTACCTCCAGGCGGCCGCCTTTATTTAGCTGGCCACAAACAAGAGGGTATTAAAACCTACGCAGACAAAGCCGCAACACTATTTAACAGCAACCAAAAAGCGCAGAAAATAGCTGAGTTTTACGCAATCACATTAACGCAAAGCTCAGAGAATAATTCTGAATTATTACCTTGTGAAAACTACGCAGAGTATCGCCCGGTGTTAACTCTGCAGGAAAAGCCTATAGTCTCCAAACCTGGCATATACGGCTGGAATAAAATAGATCAAGGCAGCCAATTATTAGTCGATACTCTATTAAATGAAGAATTATCTACCGTTAATTCTTGTTTAGATTTAGGCTGTGGTTACGGGTTTCTAACCCTTGCCTCGGGCCATTTGCCTCTAGGCCTGCGCACCTGCACCGACAATAACAGTACAGCCTTAACCGCCTGCGAACGCAATTGCCGAGCCTGGGATATTTCCGCCAAGGTTATCCTTGCCGATTGTGCAGAAGGCATCGATGAGGACTTTGATTTAGTACTGTGCAACCCGCCATTTCACCAAGGTTTTAGTGTTGAAAATCAATTAACAACAAAATTTTTATCTGCCGCTGCAAGGCGCTTAAATCCGCATGGCGTTGCTTATTTTGTAGTAAATCAATTTATTCCGCTTGAGCGCAAAGCAGCTGACTTTTTTTATCGTTGCGAAAAAATAAGCGCCAATGGACAATTTAAGGTACTTCGCTTAAGCCTACCAAAACATTAGGAAATATATGAGCGCATCCACATGTACATGTAAACGCTATTATTTAGTTGGCCATCGCGGCTACCCTGCGCATTATCCGGAAAATACTTTGTCAGGAATTCTCGCAGCCATCGCTGAGGGCGCCGACGCAGTAGAATTCGACATTCAAATCAGCAAAGACAATATCCCTATTATCTTCCACGACGATACGCTGTTGCGCACCACGGGAATTACAGGCGATCTCGCCGATTACACGTACTCGCTGTTAGAGCGCATCAGCGCTCACGAGCCTGCGCGCTTAGGGCAAATCTTTTTGCCCGAACCGATCGTAAGCCTCACCACTTTGGTGAACGAATTAAAAAAATGGCCGGAAATACAAGCTTTTGCCGAAATTAAAAGTGAAATTTTTCAACGCCAGAGCCGAGAAAAAGCAATCCAAAGCATCGGTTTTTCATTAACACCGATTAAATCCCATTGCACGATTATCTCTTTTGATTTAGAAATTTTGTATCTCGCAAGACTGCAAGGTTTTAAAATCGGCTGGGTGTTGGAATCGATGCAGGCAACCAGCCTTGCTGCCGCTGAACAATTAAATCCCGAAGTGCTAATTATTGATTACACACGGCTGCCATCCACCGGCCCTTGGCCTGGCCCTTGGCAGTGGTTTGTTTATGATATTACCGACGCAACTATCGCTCAGACTGCGATAAACCAAGGCATTACCTACATAGAAACCTGGGATGTAGCAGGTTTAAAAACTCATTTTGCGCAGCTTTGACCTAGTTATTATCGGTGCTGGCATTCACGGCGGTGGTTTCAGTTACGTAGCTGCAGCAATGGGGCTTAACTGTTTGTTGGTGGAAAAATCCGCAAGCGTCGGGTCAGCCACTTCCAGTAATAGCTCCAAATTAATCCACGGCGGCTTGCGGTATTTAGAATCTGGCCAGATTCATTTAGTCCGAGAGTGCCTCAAGGAGCGCGCCCGCCTTCTTGCAGCGGCCCCCGACCTAGTAACGCTACAACCCTTTTATATTCCGATTTATAAATCCAGCCGACGCACCAATGCCGCTGTTGCGCTGGGCCTAGGTATTTATCAATTATTAGGCGGCAAGCACTTTAACCACATAAGCCGTGCACATTGGGAAGACTTCCCTATACGACAAACTGAGTTAACGGGCCTGTGGCGATATTGGGATTGCCAAACCAACGACGCAATCCTGACTCAACGAGTGGTGTCTGCAGCGCAACAATTCGGCTGCGAATTAATGTTAAATACGCAGCCAACGGCAATAGAGCGCATTAAGACGTCCTCGGCCGTACAAAGCTATCAAGTCAATTTAAGTAATAACGAGCAAATACGCAGCCGGTGTGTCATTAACGCAGCAGGGCCCTGGGTAAACGAAGTCGCAGCGCTCAATCAGCAATTACCGCGTTTAGAGATTCAATGGGTGCAAGGCAGCCATATTGTCATCAACCGCCCGCCTTTAACCGGCTGCTTTTATTTGGAGTCGCCAATTGATGGCCGGCCGTTTTTTGTATTACCTTGGCAAGGACAACAGCTTATCGGCACCACGGAAACCTCAATTGACAACCCAAGCACCGCCGCCATAACCGAGAGAGAAACCCGCTATCTGCTAACAAGTTATAATCATTATTTCGCCAATACACCTATCTTAGCTAAGGATATTTTGCGTACTTTTTGCGGAGTCCGTGTCCTACCTCAAAGTGCTGCGGATTCGATCGCTATTAACCACGCCAAACGTGAAACCCAATTAATAGTTAACAGCGAAATGCCTGGCTATTTAGCGCTTTACGGTGGCAAACTTACGTCATTTTACGCTACAGCTTTAAAGGGCATTACTCTACTAGCGCCACTTTTATCAGCATCAGTAAGGTATAAGCCAATTGATCTACAACAGGCATCCATTGCGCAACCGAAGTTTTAAATTATGGTAATTGCACTCGTTATTGGACTCACCCTAGTAATGGTGCTAGGCCCATTATTAATGCTCCAACCAAGCCGAGGCCTGCAAAAAATCGCCGCTCTTCGACAAAAAGCCATGCAAATTGGATTAGTTGTACAAGCACACCGCCATCCAGGTATTAGCGATGCAGGCCAATGGATGTTCTATTTGATGCCCTGGCCTAGCTTTATAAACACCCCAAAGATAGTTACCTGGGCATTAATACATAAAAACTTTGCCCATGAAGTACACCTAAAAGGACAATGGGACTTTCAAACCCCTGCCCCCGACGAGCGTATTAGCCAAACCCTCAAAGCCCAACTCGAAATCCTCCCTGAACAAATTATCGGCATAGAATCTACTGCGGCAGGTGTCGGTGTTTACTGGAACGAAATAGGCGGTGAAAAACATCTTGTATTAATTAACGCCTGGTTAGATGATTTGGTCTCCACGCTGGCTGTAGAACCTCATACTCGCTAACCTGCTTTGTTTTTCAATTTTATAAAGAGATAACACTAGAAACTGCATTGCGCCCAGAAGACCACAATTATGCGCCCTCATCGTTTTGAAACATATCAACCCTCGCTCAAGTGCTTGCAGACTTTGCAGAAATCTGCAAGCACAAATCGCTGTTTCGGTGCACTTAATTGACACAATGCACTCATCGTATTGAATTCAAATAGCCTGTTGCCTATGCATTCTCACCAAGACCGTTTAAAATGTTAATCGAACTGCTGATATGCCGATTAATTGAGACGAGCTTTCGATCAGAGAGAATTAAATAAGACTGAATTAATTGTTTAATAATTGCTGAGCAATTATTAAATAGGAGGGCCACAATAAAATGGAGCTTGTTGGTTCTAGCTGTTAGGTGGGATTTTAAATTGATTAATCTCAGTGGAATTAAAGAGATTTTTTAATCGCCCAAAAAACATGGATTTTTCCTGCAACAAGCACTGGCAATTGTTGCATAACGATCGCAGTGATTTATCGCTTCATTTTAAATCTGAATATTAAGAAGACTCAATTGAACACAGCTCTTTTATATATTTTACCTGCAGGCTTACTGTGTCTTTTAGCTTGGTTATGTGCGCGTTTCACACCTCAGTACAATAAAGCATTGGCCTATGCTTTATTTTTGGTAGCTCCTACACTTACGCTTACCGGTGCAATTGCTCCACTTACCGGTTTTGACGGCGGCACGAGCAACCACTGGCTATTTGGCAGTACATTTTTGACGCCTTTTCTTGCCCTTTTGCTAATGACACAAACACGCCAGGTGGCTATGCATCCCCTGCGTTTTTTTACCGTGTGCCTAAACCCTATCTATATGATTAGCGGTCCAATTCCCACCAATATCCGCATTGCGCAAGTTAAAAGTTGGGCGGTATTTAAGCGGCGTTTCCACGTATATCATCGCTATGCCATCGTCGGAGCATTTTTCCTATTTGTCGCCGCACCTGGGTTTCAAAAGCTTCTGGCGCTAAAAACCTCCAGCCATCCCGTAGATACCCTGTTATTTGGTTTATCGTTTGAATTTTATGTCTATTTTAATTTTGCAGGCTATAGTTTATCGGCAATGGCATTGATGCGACTGCTAGGTCTGAATGCCCCGCTGAATTTCAGGCAGCCGTTTAGCGCCACAAGCGTCGTGGAATACTGGCAGCGTTGGCACGCCTCTCTTAGCAATGTATTACGCAGTCTGTTTTTCAATCCATTTAAGAAGAGATGGGGAACTTGGATCGGCGTCTGTGCCACATTTATGGCATCCGCTATATGGCACGGCACGACAATAAATTTTGTCCTCTGGGGTGCTTTCCAGGCAAGTATGTGGTGTTTATCACGGTGGTTATTTTTAAAAAATACACCGAAGGTATTTCAATATGTGCTGCTGATCAGCTCGGTTACCGTTGGCCGCGTTATTTTTTCTGAGGTGGATCATCAAATATTGTTTACTAAACTAACCAATCTACTTCATTGGAGTCACGCTGGCGTCGCTGAAGCGGCTAATATAATTACTGCATTAGAAAAGCTTGACTTAGCGCGAATTGCGATTGCAGTGGTCATATTAATACTTGAACCATTGCAAGCACTCACAGGCAACCCGAACAAAAGATACAAAACATTAAGATTTCCTGTTGTTTCAACCTTTTTATTATTGACAGTAATATTATTTTCCGGCGGGGATTTAGCTAATGCTGTATATGGGGCGAGGTGAAAATATGCTTAAAAGTGAATACACACTAAAGGTGATGTTTTCCATTATCTTTGTATTTTATATTTTATTTCAAGGCTCATTATCACTTCAAAAGATAAACGACAAATTATTGAGTGCATCTTTGGATAAAATAAATTTAAAAAAGGGTAAAATTTCCTTCGACTACGCTGTGGTAGGTGGATCGAACGCCCTCTTAGGAATATCGTCGCAACAAATCACTGAAAAGACTTCATTGAACACTTACAACTTTGCCATCAGCGCAGCAGAGGGGGCCGGCGTCTTGAACTATCAAGAATGGCTAAAAAAAACTCACTCAACTGCAAAAAAAATAATTTATTCAAGTATGAACGCGTGGTATCTGGGAAAGAATGCGCCGTTTGAAATGCTGCCAGGCAGGGAACCCAACCAATTCGACAAACACCCTCTTATAGCGACACCTTTAATTAGAACAATCGCCCAAATCTTCAAAAAAAAATCCTTATATGTTAACGAATATGGCGATTTAACAATGATATCTTGCGACACAGAAATACCATTTTTTGAACCAGCTTTTGCTGACATAAATAATATTGACCAGGAACGCGTAGCAAAATTTATACAAACGATTGAGCTCAGCAGAAAATCTCTAGATGCCGATGATATTCTAATTAGAATCCCGCCGGTATACGTTGCCTCCGAACACCTAGGTTTATTTCAAAACTACTTGATTCATATAAATGACATCCTTAAAAAAAATGGTTTGACCGTATTGGGTCTAGATCAGGCTATTACAACTGATCCTACAAAAATGTGTTTTGGCCCAAATCATCCCACATCAAGTGCCCGAGAGGCATATACGGACGCTCTTATTCATGAAATCACCTCCTATAAACAGCTAGTCCTTCAATGAAAAATAAAAAAATAATAATCTCGATTTTGAGTTTTGTTTGTCTGCTAGGCGCATGCAAAAGTAATAAAACGGTCCATGACTCAGAAACACAAGCGCCCTCAATAAATTACTTCTTTGATTCATCGAACATTTCAATCGAAGGTCGTTACATTGCAAATGAAGATCACAGCACCACACTATCTTCCGCGGCAAGTAATGCACGTTTTAAGGTTGCGGGCGCGAGTGCCCAGCTCATCGTAAGCGCTGAATTCGAACAAGCATTCATCGATGTGCTTGTGGATGGGCAAGTAGCTTATAAGAGTTACAGTCTCAACCAAAACCCAGACACGATTAAAATTAATCTTGGGGGCAACACGAATGATCCTCACCTAGTAGAAATATACACTCGCGGAGAAGGCGACGCTGCTGCAGCCAGATTAATTCAATTGGAAACAGAAAAGTCGCTAATCAACGTGCCAAAGCCTAACCGTAAGCTTATGTTTATAGGCGCTTCGGTTACGTGCGGAGCGGTAGCAGAACCCGGTGATAACTGTGTCATAAGTCAAGCCAGCCACAACGGGCGAGTGGCGCACGGAACTCTAATTGCGCACGATTTAAATGCTGAAAGCCAACTAATCTGCCGCAGCGGAAGAGGTATTTTAAATGGCAGCGTTGTTTCAATTCCGCAAGATGCAGAGCATTTTATTGATTACACACTAACGACGCCCAGCGGACCTATTTACTGGGATCATCGCCAATTCATCCCCCAGGGTATAGTTGTCGCGCTTGGCAACAACGATAATCTGAATAATGCAGATTTATTTATAACTAACTACAACAGTCTTTTATTTAAATTGCGTACTTTGTATCCCGATGCAATCATTCTATTAACCGAAGGCCCACTGATTTCTGGCGATAGAAAAAATTTACTGACTTCATATCTAACTTCGATTGTGGAAACGGGTTCAGATAACAATGTTAGATACATTCCGTCAAAAAAATACCCCAATAGTCCGTGCAACGATCATCCCGATGCCAAAACTCACCAACAAATTGCCGAGGAACTGCTGCCACTTATTAAAGAAAATTTAAATTGGTGATTATATATTTATATTAATTGCCTATTAAGGGATGAGCCCGATGAAACCAAAGGCCGCGTTTCTAGGCATTATAAACAGTAATTTAGTCGGATATTCAGAGCGAGCTAAAACTACTAAATAATTTTCACAATACGCCAATTAATTTTTTATTCAGCAACTTTATTAGCAAAATCAAGAAATACCTTATCAACGTATGTTTTACACTTCCAACCGAATTGCGAGAGGTCCGAACGTTTCAGATCAACGAACAATTGCGGACAGTTCCAGCCAGTAGCTGCCAGCCGTCAAAAACCTCCAGATATATACACGCCAGCATATAAAACACCTAAAAATCTGGCAGCTGCCAGCAAAAATCCGTTATTATTCCGGCCATTAGAATAAGATCTCGTTGGCGCAATGATAAAAATTTTGATTGTAGGTGCAGGTATAGCCGGCTTGGCGCTCGCGCGCAGGCTTACCAACACCAATGTCAAAGTCACAATTATTGAGCGCGATTCGCACTTTCCAACCGGTGGTGCGGGTATTTGTTTACCGGCTAACGCAGTTCTACAAATGCGCCGCCTCGGTCTTTACGACCGCCTGATGAATGCCTCTCATACCGTTAATCTTATTGAATTTGCCAAAAGTAACGGTACGACTATTACTACCGCCTCCCTAGGTGAGCCGCCGCTTAATACTGCTGAATTTGTCGCGCTGCCCCGCCAGCGTTTGATGGAATTATTGCAGTATGGAATGGCCAATGCCGTCTGTTTTAGCAGCCAGGTGACAAAACTTAGCGAAACCGAAGGCGGTTTATGGGTGCACATTAACCACAGTTCTCGGCACGAATTTTTCGATTTGGTTGTTGCCGCTGATGGCACCCACTCCACCACCCGCCAGCTAACACTGAAAAATTCCAAACCAAAAAGTTTAGGCGTTACGAATTGGCGTTTTATTGCCGAGCACCCTGAGCGCGATGCTCATCCCACTTATTATTTAGGCAACGACGATGCATTTATGGTTTATCCGATGGGATCCACGCAAAGTTATTGTTATGCACAGATTGCCGACCCTCTTAACCAATGGCGACAATTACCGGCCACACCCACATTGCAAACGCTGTTCAAACATTATGCTGACCCAGTAGCAAGCATATTGGACTCGTTGTCAGCTGATACAAAATATATGGTGGGTACGCTTGAAAGCGTTAATGTTACCCGCTGCTTTGAAGGTCGCACGGTATTTATGGGTGATGCATTACATGGCTGTCCACCTACACTGCAGCAGGGCGTAGGCATGGCACTTGAAGATGCCAATTTGTTGGCCGATTTAATTACGCGCTTTCCCGTCGATGACGCACTGCAGATGTACCATGAACAACGTTATCCTCGCGTGCATTGGATTGTAGAAGAATCCAACCGATTAGTAGAACTTGCTAACAAAGGTAAATCCTGGCCCGGCCGGCTGATTCGCAACACGCTGTTACGTCAACATGGCCCCGCTAATGTCGCCGCCTGGCGGCGTATTCTCTCCGATGCGGTTCACCCGGAACTCGACTTTTAATCCACATTCCTACCCTGCACTCGCTTGAGGCCCACATGGAACATTTAAAATCCACGTTAATGGTGCGTCTTGCCCAATATTCTGATGCAGGCCGAAAAAGCGAAAATCAGGACACCTTGGGTGCACGCATCCCCGAGAGTACTGCCTTAGCCACAAAGGGAATTGCTCTTGCAATAGCAGACGGCGTCAGCAGCAGCCTGGCAGGCAAAGAAGCCAGTCAGGCTGCTGTGGCCGGGTTCTTGTCGGACTATTACGCTACACCCGATACCTGGCGCACGCAGCAATCAGCTGTCCAGGTCATCCAAAGTTTAAATCGATATTTATTTGGCAAAAGTCAAAATTCGTTAAAACAAGAAGGTCATCTGACCACATTTTCTTGTTTGGTGCTGAAAGGTGATAAGGCCTTTTGTTTTCACGTCGGTGACAGTCGCATTTACCGTTTGCGCGACGATACATTAGAACAACTTACTCGCGATCATGCTCAGAAAGTCGACGACAAAACCACCTATTTAACGCGTGCATTAGGTGCAGATCCGGTTTTAGAAGTCGATATGAGTTCTTATGAATTAGAAATCGGTGATATTTTTGTACTCACAACTGATGGCGTACATGATTACGTCAAGGCACAGCTGATTGCGCAGTGTATAAAAGATGCCTATGACGATTTTGATTCTGTGGCGCAAGGGCTCTGCGAACTAGCTTTGGCCAATAATAGTCAGGACAATTTAAGCATTCAAATTTGCCGCATAGAAGCGCGCGGTACAGCATCGCAAGCCGATGCTGTAACCGTGTTATCACGGTTACCTTTTCCGCCTTTTTTACAGGTGGGACACATTCTTGATGGCCTGACCATCAAGAAAATTCTGCATGAATCAGAGCGCAGCCAGGTGTACCTAGTGCACACAGCGGAGGGGAATCCTCTGGTCATGAAAACACCCTCGGTAAATTACGAAGACGACCCGGTGTACATCGAGCGATTTGTGCTGGAAAGCTGGATCGGAGCGCGCATTCATAACGCCCATGTAGTGCGCGTAGTGGAACCACCTAGCCCACGCTCATGCCTCTATTATCTTACTGAATATATTCAAGGCCCTTCCCTAACCCAATTAATAAAAGAGCGTGCGCCGTTTGCCATTCCCGACGCTATTGAATTGGTAGATCAATTAATTAAGGGGTTACGCGCATTCCATCGCAAGGACACGCTGCATCAAGACCTTAAACCCGACAACGTTATCATCGGCAAGCGCGGCGCAACAATCGTCGATTTCGGTTCTTGTTGGGTGGCCGGAATTCAAGAGGCAGGCGCCACGTTCGAGCGCGACACGATTTTAGGTACTTTAGATTATTCAGCACCGGAATACCGTTTAGGCCGCCATGCCGGTGAACGCTCGGATTTGTTCTCTCTTGGGGTGCTGTTATATGAAATGCTCACTAAAAAATTACCCTTTGGCAGCGCTTATAGCAGTGCAATGGACTATAAATCCCTGCAAAAATTAACCTATGTATCCGCCTGTTCGCTTAACCCATTAATACCTTTTTGGCTCGATAAAACACTGGAAAAAGCCCTGCATATCAATCCTGAACGGCGTTACGAAAGCCTGAGCGAATGGCTGCAGGACTTGAAACGGCCTAATCCTAATTTGCTCACCCAGCGTGAACGGCCATTACTAGAGCGCGACCCGTTAAAGTTCTGGCGCGTTGCTGCAGGGGTGGGTTGGTTAGCATTTTTTGCAACTTTGTTGGGGCACTTAGCGGGCTCTTAATCAACGCGAAAACCTAATACAGCCGCTTGCGTGGCAACACTGCTCGCCTCTAATCATGCTTCATTTATATAGCTGGGATTTGTACCAAGCTACTCTCACCCACTTACGTAACCCCTTAGCAAAAGCATCTGTACTAGGGCACCCTTCGCCATTTAGGTCTCCGCTTAAAAAGGCACCGCTTACTATCAGTGAAAGTTAAACAACAAATAACCATGCAGTGGTTTTTTTCGTCTAGTCTGACTCAGTTAGGTGTAAAAACTGGAGCATTAGGATCTGCCAGCCTGCGAACTAATCCTTGACCTTATGCAACCTAGGACTTATATATGCGCACCTCCTGCAAGGCGGCGCTCCACCCGGGCTTGCCCCTGCCCTAATTGAATGATAAGTGAGCCGTAAACCATGGGTAAATCACTGGTTATCGTAGAGTCTCCCGCTAAAGCCAAAACGATTAACAAATACCTCGGCAGCCAGTTTGTCGTGAAATCGAGTATCGGTCACATCCGCGATCTACCTACCAGCGGCTCAGGAGAAGCGGTGGACCCAAAAGCGCGTGCCGCCCAGGCTGCCCAAACTCGCAAAATGTCAGCGGAAGATAAGGTCAGCTATAAAGCTAAAAAGGGCCGCGAACAACTGATTAAACGCATGGGTGTGGATCCAGATAACAACTGGCAAGCGCACTATGAAATCCTCCCGGGTAAAGAAAAGGTCATTGAGGAACTGCGCAAACTCGCCGCTGACGCCGATCAAATCTATCTGGCAACGGACTTGGATCGCGAGGGAGAAGCCATTGCATGGCACCTGCGCGAAGCAATTGGGGGCGATGAAAGCCGTTACCGTCGCGTAGTCTTTAACGAAATCACTAAATCGGCCATTCAAGAAGCTTTTAAAAACCCTGGCCGGTTGGATATGAACCGCGTCAATGCACAACAGGCCCGGCGGTTTCTCGACCGTATAGTCGGCTACATGCTCTCACCTCTGCTCTGGGAGAAAATTGCCCGTGGTCTATCCGCTGGTCGCGTTCAATCAGTGGCTGTGCGGTTAATTACCGAACGAGAAAAAGAAATACGGGCATTTATTCCAGAAGAATACTGGGATGTCACGGCAGAACTCGCAACAGCGAAACAAGACTTGGTGAATTTCAGCGTAGTGAAATACCAAGGCGCAAGTTTCGAGCCCAAGACAAAAGCCGAAGCGGAAAAAGCTGTTCACGCGGTAAAGCAAAGCACCCTTGCAGTAATCGCCCGCGAAGACAAACCTACATCCTCTAAACCTTCTGCACCCTTTATTACTTCAACCCTGCAACAAGCAGCCAGCACACGCCTGGGGTTCGGTGTGAAGAAAACCATGATGATGGCCCAGCGCTTATATGAAGCAGGCTATATCACCTATATGCGTACCGACTCCACCAACCTAAGTGCCGAAGCTGTCGACAACTGTCGGAGCTATATAGAAAGCACATTTGGAGCAGCTTATCTGCCGGAAAAACCTTTGGTGTACTCCAGCAAGGAAGGCGCCCAAGAGGCGCATGAAGCCATACGGCCCTCGGAAGTGACTCGATTGCCCAGCCAAATGCCCGACATGGAGCGCGATGCCGAGCGCCTGTATGCGCTCATCTGGCAACAGTTCGTGGCCTGCCAAATGCCACCAGCGCAATTCACCAGCACCAGCGTGGTCGCAGAAGCTCAGGGTTATCAGCTGCGCGCCAAAGGCCGCGTGGTAAAATTTGATGGTTATTTGAAAGTGCTACCTGCTGTAGCTAAAAAAGATGATGAAGGTGTATTGCCGGATATGAAAGTCGGGCAGCCGTTAACCCTTAAATCCGTGCAAGGCAATCAACACTTCACCAAACCCACAGCACGCTACACCGAAGCAAGTCTCGTTAAAGAATTGGAAAAACGCGGTATCGGCCGCCCTTCCACCTACGCTTCCATTATTTCTACCATTCAAGATCGCGGTTATGTACATGTACAAAATCGCCGTTTTTACGCCAATAAGATGGGCGATATAGTTACCGAACGCCTGCATGAAAGCTTTGAAGACCTAATGGATTACAGCTTTACAGCCAATATGGAACAAAATCTGGACGTGGTTGCGGAAGGTAAAAAAGATTGGATTACTGTTCTCAATGAATTTTACAAAGGTTTTTCGAATAAATTAACCAAAGCCTCCGGCGAAGAATTTGGCATGCGTGGCAATGACCCCACGGAAACCAATATTCCCTGTACGACCTGCGGCCGCAATATGCAAATTCGCACCGGCGCCACTGGCGTGTTTTTAGGTTGCTCAGGTTATGCGCTGCCACCGAAAGAGCGCTGCAAAACCACAATGAATCTGGCCCCAGGCGAAGAGGCCATTAATACCGAAGATGAAGAAGTAGAATTAGCACAATTGCGTGCAAAAAAACGCTGCAAACTATGTAATGCCACGATGGATTCTTATTTGCTAGATGAAACCCGCAAATTACATATCTGCGGCAACAACCCGGACTGCCCTGGGTATGAAGTAGAAAAAGGTAATTTTAAATTAAAAGGCTATGACGGCCCTCTAATTGAGTGCGACAAATGCGGTGCAGATATGCAACTCAAAACGGGCCGTTTTGGTAAATATTTTGGTTGCACTAACGAAGCCTGTAAAAACACCCGTAAATTATTACGCAATGGTGAAGCGGCACCACCGAAAATGGACGCCATCGCCCTACCGGATCTACGCTGCGAAAAGGTAAATGACTATTATGTTCTGCGCGACGGTGCTGCAGGGTTATTTTTAGCTGCCAGTGGATTTCCAAAAAACCGCGAAACCCGTGCGCCCTTGCTCGAAGAGATTCTGCCGTATAAGGATAAAATTGACGAAAAATATGAATTTCTATGGAGCGGCCCAACTCGCGATCCCAATGGCCTACCTGCCATTGTGCGATTTAGCCGCAAAAGCAAAGAGCATTATTTACAAACCGAAATAGACGGCAAACCCTCCGGTTGGCGCGCGGTGTATGAAAATGGGAAATGGCAACAAAGCACAGGTAAGGCAAAATCCTAACGATAAACCTAAAGGCAAAATAACATGAGCGATTCGGTTCGATTAGTGAACCAACAGCTGGCATTCAGCCAGTCGCACTTGGATGCCGCACGGTTAAACGAAGGGTTTCTCAAACGTTGCCAGTTGCAGGCGTGCAAACTGCAAATGCACCTTTTAATGCATGCCTACTTAGCTGAAATCGCCGAACGCCACGGGCTTAAATGGAAATTGAACCCGGGCGAATTAAATTTAGCACTAAGTTTTTTTCAGCAACAATTACAGCAGCAAGAAAAAATTAGCAGCGACTTTGAGCATTTAGCTGAATTAATTCAACATCAAAACCCTTGGCACTACTGGAAAGATCTCTCCTCTAGCAGCTTATTTATCGGTAAAAACGAATTATTCAGTCCCGTGCTTAATGACACCGGCGCAATCGATTCGACAAAAAACGGCCCGATCATTATCAGCAGCCAAACACCCGAAAACCCACTAAACGCTGACACCAATACGCAGCTTGAACTACTACATCAATTACTAACCGCCTTAAATGCTCTTATTCAGATGCAAAGGCAAAATAAAATCGAATTCTGATTTAAATTAAATGTTATGAAAGATACCGATACTGAAATTTTAGAAATAGTTGAGCTGGCCAATGGCGACATCGCCCTGCGCAGGCCCGATGCAGAATCTGAGCCCTTAGTCAGTATTCGATTTTCCGAAGAATCTCGGCATTTTCTCGGCAGTATTCGCCCGTTAATTGCCAAAGCTATGATTGAAGCTGGCATACAAGCTGTACAAGATCTACGCGAACCGTCTTGGGGCGAAGCAAACGATGACGATGATCAACTAGAGGAAACGCTCGAACAAGAACTGGAGCAAATGGCTAATTCCTTTCCAGTAAGTAAATCCGTACTTCATTAAGCATCGTCCAAATACGTAGCCTTAATGCAAAAACTAATTTTACTGTTAGACCAGCAACAGAACTCGACACGGCGAGGGCTTACATTTTTTGCTCGTACTTGATTCTGTTATTTGATCCTAAAGAGCGAGTTACAATCGCGGCTGAGCAAGCAGAAATTCTTTTGCGATTTGAATCTGCTGCCACATCTCATTTTTGTATTGCTATAAGTGAAAACGACATTGTCGGGTTTGTGAAATCGAAGGCCATACTTTACGCCGCATCAGACATAGAGTGTTTTTTGGTGATGGGCGTTTTACCGCCTTCCAACACAATGGCGTAGGCAAAAACTGCTTGCTCAAACGCTTAACTCAGCAAAGCAGTCAGGCATGCAAAAAATTGAACGCACAGTTATGCCAGAAAATAATACGGCAACTCGCCTGTATAAAAATCTTAATTCTTACGAAGAGGGATTATGCAAAATGGCAATTAAGTGGCAAGGAATTTTTAGTGATTTAATTTATATGGGCTTAAATTTTAGCGATAACTCGCACTTTATCCTTGTGCGTAAAACACGACGGCCAATTAATAATAAGCTTTAGACGTATCCGTATGATCCGTCGAATCCTTCACCCCTGCCAACTCGGGGACTTTAGTAATCAACGTTTTTTCCACACCTTCTCTTAAAGTTATGTCTACGGCACTACAGCCCTGGCAACCACCGCCAAATTTTAACACCGCGTATTTATCTGCCGTAACTTCCACCAAAGACACATTGCCATTATGTGAGGCAAGCCCTGGGTTAATTTCATTAAATAAAATGTAATTAATTTTATCCTCAATAGGGCTATCGTCGGATATTTTTGGCATTTTAGAATTGGGAGCGCGGATCGTCAGCTGGCCACCCATACGATCGGGGGAGTAATCTACCTTGGCATCAACAAGAAAGGGCAAGCTGCGCCCTTCAAACCAAGCCACCAAGCCATTCAATTGCAATTTCACGTCGCCTTCTTTCTCTTCACCCGGGCGACAATACGCTATGCAGGTCTCTGCCTGGGGTGTGCCCGGTGAAGAAACAAACATACGAATAGCAATGCCTTCACAATCCTGCTTGGAGAGCAGCCCAGCTAGATACTCTTGCGCGCTGTCGCTGATGGAAACACTCAAATCACTCTGACTTAACTCACTCATGCGGCTCACCCCAAACTTATACCCGATAAAAACAGTCAAGTATTCTAGCCGAATCGATCTTGAGTTGAAACCGTCGGCAGAATCTATCTGATACAATACACCTAAATCAAAAAATTTTGATATAGGTTAGTCATGCCCCACAACGCCCGCACTCAAAGCCTTTACAACCAACTTGGTACTCGTATTCTGATCCTCGATGGCGCCATGGGTACGATGATTCAGAGCTATAAATTAAAAGAGGCTGACTATCGCGGCGAACGCTTTCGCGATTTTCATACTGATGTTGCTGGCAACAACGACCTACTCTGCCTGACCCAGCCTCAAATCATCCGTGAAATACAAGAAGCCTATTTAGCCGCAGGTGCGGATATTCTTGAAACCAATACGTTTAACAGTACTCAAGTCAGCCAGGCTGACTACGATATGCAGGCTTTGGCAAAGGAGCTTAATGTAGCCGCTGCACAATTAGCTCGCCAAGCCTGCGATAAATACACCGCACTTACTCCGGACAAACCACGCTTTGTGGCCGGAGTTTTAGGCCCAACCTCGCGCACCTGTTCAATATCGCCGGACGTTAATGATCCGAGCGCACGTAATGTCACGTTCGACGAATTAGTGGAAAATTACACGGAAGCAACGGAGGGATTAATTGAAGGCGGGGCAGATATCATTATGATTGAAACCATATTCGATACGCTGAACGCTAAAGCCGCAATATTTGCCGTTAAAAAAGTCTACGAACGCAAAGGTTACGAATTACCGATAATGATTTCCGGTACAATAACCGACGCATCGGGCCGAACACTCTCCGGTCAAACTACCGAAGCTTTTTACAATTCGTTGCAACACGCTAAGCCTATTTCCATAGGGTTAAACTGTGCATTAGGTGCTGGAGAATTAAGGCCCTATGTAAAAGAATTATCACGTATTGCCAACTGCTATGTCTCCGCCCACCCAAACGCTGGCCTGCCCAATGAATTTGGTGAATATGACCAAACGCCTGAAGAAATGGCTGGAATTATTAAAGAATTCGCCCAGAGTGGTTTTGTAAATATTATCGGTGGCTGCTGCGGCACCACTCCTGCGCACATTGCTGCAATTGCCGAAACAGTAGCTCCTCTCACGCCGCGAAAACGTCCAGATATTGCGCCTGCCTGCCGATTATCCGGCCTAGAACCGTTTAATATTTTTGCCAATTCCCTATTTGTAAACGTGGGTGAGCGCTGCAACGTTACCGGATCGGCAAAATTTAAACGTTTAATCATTGAAGAAAACTATACCGAAGCCTTAAGCGTTGCCCTCGAACAAGTGGAAAACGGCGCACAAATTATCGATATAAACATGGATGAAGGCATGCTTGATGCCGAGAAAGCCATGGTTCATTTTTTAAATTTAATTGCTGGCGAGCCTGATATTGCTCGCGTGCCGATTATGGTGGATTCCTCTAAATGGCATGTAATTGAAGCGGGGCTAAAGTGTATCCAAGGCAAACCCGTCGTAAACTCCATTTCACTTAAAGAAGGCGAAGCTGAGTTTTTAGAAAAAGCCACGCTCTGCGCTTATTATGGTGCAGCGGTCATCGTAATGGCCTTTGACGAAACTGGGCAGGCTGATACTAAAGCGCGCAAAATGGAAATCTGCCAACGCAGCTATGATTTATTAACGCAAAAAATTAATTTCCCGCCAGAAGATATTATTTTTGACCCGAATATTTTTGCTGTTGCCACTGGAATTGATGAGCACAATAATTACGCAGTAGATTTTATTGAAGCTACTGCATGGATTCGCAAAAACTTACCGCACGCTGGAATTTCTGGCGGTGTGAGCAATGTGTCGTTCTCTTTTCGCGGCAATGATCCAGTACGCGAAGCCATTCACTCGGTGTTTTTATACCACGCCATTAAAGCGGGCATGACGATGGGAATCGTTAATGCCGGACAGTTAGCAATTTATGATGACTTGCCTCAGATATTACGCAACAAAGTAATCGACATAGTATTAAATCGCAACTCACAAGCAACTGACGCCCTGCTGGAGATAGCTGAGCAATATAAATCAGGCGGTGGTGAGGCTAAAAAACAAAAAGAAGACTTGGCCTGGCGGCATTTACCGATCGATCAACGGCTGGCGCATTCGCTGGTAAAGGGTATCACCGCGCATATTGAAGAGGATACCGAAGCAGCTCGCGTTATTGCCAAACGTCCATTAGATGTAATCGAAGGGCCATTAATGGACGGTATGAATATAGTGGGTGACTTATTTGGCGAAGGCAAAATGTTCCTCCCTCAAGTCGTTAAATCGGCCCGCGTAATGAAACAGGCGGTCGCTTATTTACAGCCTTTTATTGAACAAGAAAAAGACGAAAAATCCCGCCCCAATGGCCGAATTTTAATGGCTACGGTGAAAGGCGACGTCCATGACATAGGCAAAAATATCGTCGGCGTGGTACTTCAATGTAATAATTTCGAGGTGATCGATTTAGGCGTTATGGTCTCATGCGAAAAAATATTGCAGACGGCAGTGAATGAAAATTGCGATATTATCGGCCTCTCAGGATTAATAACCCCTTCACTGGATGAAATGGTTACAGTCGCTAAAGAAATGCAATTGCAAGGCATTAATAAACCTTTGATGATCGGCGGCGCCACCACATCTAAGGCCCATACCGCGGTTAAAATAGATCCGCAGTTTTTTTTAAACCAAGTTGTATATGTTGCAGATGCCTCCCGCGCAGTCGGCGTCGCCAGCCAATTACTATCCGACGAACTACGCCCCGCATTTATTGCAGGCGTGAAAGACGAGTATGAAAAAGTGCGTGTGCGCCGAGCTAATCGGCAAAATACTGTAAAACTTATACCTTATGAGCAAGCATTAACCCGCAAATTCTGCCCTGATTGGGAAAATTACATTCCGCCAAAACCTTCCTTTTTAGGCGTGCGCAAGTTAGAGAATTATCCCCTTGATCAACTGATCGATTATATTGACTGGACACCGTTTTTTTTAAGCTGGGAACTGGCTGGAAAATTCCCGGATATTTTAACGGACTCGGTGGTAGGTGAAGCCGCAACCAATCTTTACGAAGATGCCCAAGAATGCCTAAATAAAATTCTTGCCAATAAATGGCTGCAAGCAAATGCGGTTATCGGATTTTGGCCGGCAACGAGCAACAACGACGATATAGACTTAACCGATACAGCCGGAACGGAATTAGCGACGCTTCATCACATTCGTCAACAACAAGAAAAAAATACCGCAGATAACACTCTATTTAGCCTAGCGGATTTTATTGCTCCACATGATTCAGGCAAACAGGACTATATCGGCGGTTTTGTTGTAACGGCAGGCCTGGGAGTTGATGAAATAGCCGGCGAGTTCGAACGCAAAGGCGACGATTACAATGCAATTATGATTAAAGCCCTGGCAGACCGCTTAGCTGAAGCATTTGCAGAGCATTTACATCAACGCGTGCGTCGAGAATTTTGGGCTTACGCACCGAATGAAAGCCTCGCCAACGACGCTTTAATAAAAGAGCAATATCAAGGCATCCGCCCTGCCCCGGGCTACCCGGCGTGCCCGGATCACACCGAAAAACAAACGCTATTTGCTTTGCTTAACGCCGCAGAAAATACCGGCGTTACTCTTACAGAACATTTCGCAATGTTTCCAACTGCCGCGGTATCCGGCTGGTATTTTTCTCACCCACAGGCAAAATATTTTGGTGTTGGCAAGCTTGCTGAAGATCAAATAATATCGCTTGCTAAGCGCAAGAACATTTCCAAAATTCAAATGGAAAAATGGCTGCAGTCGCATTTGGATTATTTAGATTAAGGACGGACAAATTTGGTCGCTCACGGCATACAGAGTTTTGCAATGGTTCTAGAATTTCTGAAAAACGCCTTACTCTGCTATCGTTAAATTTTTCAAAAAAACTGCTCATTTGACGCGTGTAAAATTCGCATTTTTTGAAAAAATTACTTAGCTGGGACTGCGCCGTTTACGTTTGTTAGTGACCCAGATAAAGCAATTACGCGCTGCATAATTTTGCCGAAAAATTAAATAACTCTGCGGATTATTCGTACAAAATACACAATAAGCTACAACATCCGATGCACTTTTAAAAACATCTTGTCCAGGTAATGACGAGCAGGGTTAATTAGTTAATACCGCACCAATCCTTAAGCGCGCATTTCGTGATCAAACGCACAATAAAATATTGTATATTTCTGAGTAAAATGCTTTAGATAAAGCCCGTACCCTGTCCGTATGCCATTGGTCACACCACCAGGCCGCCTATCCAAGGTAAGATGACTGTGCTTAGGCCCTTGCTCTAAGGTAACTAAAGGGTGCGAGCTAATTTAGATAGATGCAATTTATTAAAGGCCAACCAAGATGAAACACAGGGTGTACACAGCAGGTTTTACACTGATAGAAATGATGGTCACTATTACCATCGCAGGTATTTTACTCGCCGTAGCCGTACCCTCATTCAAAAGCTTTATCACACGTAATGCAGTGGAGAATTTACAAACTCGTTTTGCCGCCGCCATCACTGCTGCACGTTCAGAAGCCGCTTCACGCAATACTTTTATAACCATATGTGGTAGCAACAATGGCACCGCCTGTGTTGCAGACCAATGGAAGGCGGGATGGATTGTGTTTGTTGATAGCAACGCTAATGCCGCCATAGATGCTGCAAATGGAACGGTTCCTGCGGATGAAATTTTGCTACGGTTCCAGAGCGCCAATACCTACCCAATTAAATTTCAAAATGAAGCCAATACAGCCATCAATTCTCTTAGCTTTACTAGTCAAGGTTTTGTACGCAACGATGTTCGTGCCTATGCCACATTTTGCTCGCCAGGCAAAGAAACGACGTTTACTCGCGGCATAACGATAGAGCGCTCAGGCCGAGTTATGAAAGCCACTGAAATCGCCTTTGATACAGGCACCGGAAAAACTGTAATTGCAATCAACTGTGACTAAAATTTTATGCTAATAAAAACTAATAATAATTTACGCGTGCAAAACGGCTCCTCTCTACTCGAAACAATGGTTTCGCTATTTGTGTTAGCTATAGGTCTGCTTGGCACCCTAGCCATGCAAACTAAATCCATACAGCACAACCAAAATTCTTATTCCTACTCTCAGGCTATCATATTGGCCACTGACTTAAATGAACGCCTTAAAACTGCATCTGATGCGGCTGGCGCCGAAACGCAATGGAAAGAAAATGTGGCTAAATTGTTGCCCAACGGATCTGCTAATATTTCTCCAAACACTGCCGGCGTTAAGATAATTACGCTTATATTTGCTGAGAGTGCTGCAGGTGAAAGTGCAGCAAAAAGCAAAAATATAGAATTTAATACCTGGCTATAACATATGATTATTAAATTTTATTACTCTAAATTTTCACGTGGTTTTTCTCTTATTGAATTAATGGTGGCCATGCTTATCGGCGTTTTGGTTTTAGCCGGAGTTATTCAAGTAGTACTTAATAGTAAACGTAGTTTCATGGATAACCAGGAGACGGCATTTATTCAAGATAATACTCGATATGCAATGGATATCATCGCTAAGGACTTTCGCGCGGCGGGTTATAAGGGTTGTGCCCGCAACGAGCCCAATATAGTTAATGTCGTTAATAGCGATGTCGCTGCCTCAATCGAGGGCGCTTTCGATTTTAATACCAAGCCAGTTTCAGGGAAGGAATCAACATCCAAGGCAGATTTTAAAGATGACAAATTGACTTTCCTTCCCGCCAATGCGTTGCCCGACTCCATAACTCTGCGCACCGTAGCCAACGAGAACGAAGCGACACTTCGATCACACAATCCCGCTTCAAAAACCATCACCACATGGCAGACTGCTGAATATTCCGCTGGAACCCCGTTGATGATAGTTGACGCCAATTGCCAAAATATTGCTCTTCTACTTGCGAATGCTGCAGAAGATGAAGAAGCGGCTTCTTCTGAAGCAAGCACAGAAATAAAATACACTAATAAAAACTGCGGCGATGGTGGACTCATTTCCATTGAGGAATTCGATTGCAGCTCAGGTGGCAAAACAAATAAAGTGAAGTCTTTAAGTCCTGGGTCAAAAATATTTCCATATGTAGTTAACACCTATTTTATAGGCAAATCCAATGCTGCAATAAATGAAACCATGCCGGCTCTTAAGCGAGAATATTTGCGAATGGAAAAAGGCGTACCTACGTACAGCACGGAAGAAATTGCTCAGGGCGTTGAAGATATGCAAATTACCTATGGATTAGACGAAGATCGAAATGGCACTGTTGACGAGGACAAATTTATTAAGGCAAGTGAGGTTACAGCAGCTCAATGGAGCAGAGTAATTGCGATACATATTGAACTAACCCTGCGCTCTAACCTACCTGTAAATGCTGCTGTAGGTGATGACGGTGGCTTTTTACGTAAAAAGGTTGCGTCCACGATTAGTCTTAGAAATTTGGATACGTCATCATGAAACTAATTAACCTTCAGCAGGGCGCAGCCCTTGTTGTAAGCCTAGTAATACTGGCGGTTGTCACTTTGATTGGTGTTGCAGCCATGCAAAATTCATCGCTGGAATTAAAACTCGTGGCCAGTACTAAAGACCGCGCAACAGCTTTTCAAGCAGCTGAAGCGGCCTTAGCACTTTACGAAAAGACGTTAGAAGATACTCCGCCGCAGCTTGCATACTTATCTAATGACTGCAATGACAGAGTTGCTGATAAAAGCAAATGCTTTGTAGACTGCGCCAATTCAGCAGCGCAAAAAAAAGGCTTTTGTTTTCAAGGTACATATATAAATGGTCAGGGCAAAGCGAGTTGCTCCCTTGCAAATAGGACCCCCCTTGATCCAGTGAGTGAAATTCACAACGACAATGCAATTTCACAGACTACAGGGATACTAGCAAAACAAGACGATAAGGAATCACCAGTTAAAATTCTTGTTGAGTTTTTATGCTTCGTAGAAAAGCCTAATATTTCTAACAATAGCGCTCGCGCTAGCAGCGAAGAAAATAGTGCATCCAATTCTATTGAAGCATTGAACGCACAATTAGCGCCTCTATTCCGTCTCACTGCCGTAGCTGAGGGTGATGCCAAACGCTCCCACATAGTAGTGCAAACCACTTTTCGTTTAGCAGAATAACAAGGTATATAAAATGAAATACCTAATTACGCCTCTATTTTATTCGCTCGCTATATTAAGCGTGCCAGCTACTGCCGCTATTTCTTCATCGGATTCTAGTCAATTACCACCTGGGCTTTTACAAAATAACGCCCCGCCAGTAGTGATGCTCACGATGCCAAAAGATCATCAATTATTTTTTAAGGCCTACAGTGATTACGAAGATCTTGATGGCGGTGACGTTGAAACTACTTTCAAACCAACCATTGAATACGTTGGCTATTTTGATAATAAGCTTTGCTATGAATATAATTCAGTAAATGGATGGCTTGAACCGAAAACTGAAGTTTATTCCGAAACTATAACTGTCGGAAGCGAGCAGCGTACTGCTTGGTATTGCAACAAAAATGGAACCAAATATTGGAGTGGTAATTTTTTGAACTGGGCCAGCATGACCCGCATAGATATACTGCGGCAAACATTTTATGGCGGTAAACGTGTAAACCCTCAGCCCTCGAATATCGACGGAGTACTGCTTGAACGCAGCCACATACCAGGCGACGCCCATAGTTTTGCAAAATATTATGACAAAGCTGACCTACCTCAACTAACCCCTTACCCCCCTAGTGACGACCTGTCTTGCCCTTCGACAAGTAAAAACACGCAGAAATGTAGTATGGTTCAGAAAGGCATTACGCTGTGTAATACAACTTATAACAGCACTACTGCAGAGGGAGCCGTCAGTGAAGGCACTTTAGGGCTGACTAATGATTTTTTATTATCACAAAACACCGAAAATAGGCCATTAATTCGTGTTGCACGAGGTAACTTTTCTCTCTGGGCTGCGGGAGAACGCATACAGTGTAAATATTGGGAAAGCCTTGAACTGAATGGCGGTACGAGCAATATAACAAACGAGTTGTCCGATCCTGCCAATAGTGCAAAGTTAAATTCGGGTGATATATCCCAGGCGTATAATAAACTAATGGAAGATTTGTTCCCTACGGTGGCCAGTCAACCTGGTTATTATTTTTTCCACGATAGTCCGTCGGTTAATACTAATAAAGAGGGCGGTAAATACGTCGCCAAGTACGAACCCGATTATTCAAAAAAGAACTACACTCAAAAGCTGGTAGACCTACAAGCTCGTGTCATAGCCTGTCCTTCAACCATTCCAAGAGAGTTACCATCTTCTTCCATCTGCACACTTTATGGTTCCAAGTACAAACCCACCGGCCTGTTGCAAAGTACTGACCCTAAAATAGCTCAAGTTCAATGGGGTTTAATTAGCGGTAGTTTTAAAAGTAACATAACTGGCGGCACACTGCGTCGGCATGTTGGACCAATCAGCAATGAAATAGATAAAGACGGTGAGTTCAATTACATCAAGTCGACAGCTAAGGACGATGGAGGGATTATCGCGTTTTTAGATAATTTACGCATAGTGAATTGGGGCTACTACAAGAATCCAGATTCACCTGCCAATACAAGCACCCCCAATAGTCAAAAAAGTTCATACGTTGGCTGGGATGGTGATAACTGTGGTGCCGCTGCCAATAGTTTTCCTTGGGGAAAGCTTGCTAGTTTTGGCAATGGGTCTTGTGTCAGTTGGGGCAATCCGTTGTCCGAAATTCTTCTGGACGCATACAACTACCTGGCCGGAAAAACTGCTCACAGCAGGCCTCTTGATGAAAATTTTTTCACCAATTCCGTCGCTAAACGAGCAATGACGAGTTTGGAGTGGACGGATAATCCTTTGGCTAAATCGCCAACAGATAAGAGCAGTTTAAAGAAATGCTCAAATCTAAACGTCCTAGCCATAAATGGTAGTACCACGTCCTGGGACAAGAACGACATAACAGATTTTGGAAGCCTGACCACAGCAGAAATTGAAAAAAATACAAATATAATTGGCAGTCAAGATTTAAAGGGCCAATATTTCATACCCGTTAAAGTTGACGATACCTCTTCAGTATGTAAACCCGGGACAATTAAGAATCTAACCGATGTAACAGGTACATGTCCTGATGCGCCGTCATTAGCAGGGGGCTACCTAATGGCCGGAATGGCTTACAAAGCCCATATTACTCCCAAAATTAATCCTAATGGTTACGACTCAAGCATCAAAACCTTAGCTGTGTCATTGGCGATGGGTGAAGCAAAGATAGGAATAAATACCAACAATGTTGACGGTGACGACGTAGTTATACTGCCATCGTGCTTAAACAAATCCAAAATTAACTCTGTAGGTATGGGGACTTGCGCAATAGTTGATTTTAAAATTCTCGAACGTGATAAAACATCTGGTACCTATTTAATTATTTGGGAGGACTCTCAACAGGGTTCAGATTTTGACCAGGATGCCACTCAAGTAATTAGATATAGTTTTGACGGATCAAAGCTCAAAGTTACCAACAAAGTGTTAAGTGAATCCACAGGGGACGACGTGGAACTGGGCTATACAATTTCTGGCCTGACCGCAAATGAAGGGCCTAACGGGTTTATAGATATTCACAGTAATACCTCAGCCGAATCAATCTATACACCTGGGCCGTCGACTAATAAAGTACTTGAATCACCGCTTTTTTATGCAGCCAAATGGGGTGGTTTTAAAGATAAAGCCCAAAAAGATACATCAGGAAAGGATGTTTTTGACCAAATGCCTATGGATAAATCTGAATATGATGTTCGCGATAGTAAAACTCGTGAAAACAAGCCCGACGGCATACCAGACAATTATCTGGAAGTTGTAAATCCAGTAACACTTACGAAAGATATTAAAGATTTACTCCAGCCTGCTAGCCCTGCGGTATTCACCTACGCGGCCATAGGTTCGGTTAACACCCTAGACGATGGCACGGGCTTAAGTATTTCAGCTTTATTTCGTCCAGATTTAGAACTTGACCTTAGCAGCAGTGAAAAGCCTGTTAGTTGGCTGGGCTCACTCGCTGCATACGGAAGGGATGCTGCTGGCAACCTCTTAGATAGCTATGGGAAAACCATTACCTTTAAAACAGAATTAGATGACAAAGGCACACCGGTCACCTATGCGAATGAAAACCCCATTAGCGCTCTTGACTTCAGCAGCCCAATCTGGAGTGCAGAAAAAAATCTCGCAAAAATTACAGATTACACAACTCAGGTAACCTATACCGATGACCGAATAAAAGGGCGTTATATTTTTACAGCCTTGGATGCAAATAATGACGGTCTTATCACTTTAGCGGACTCCACTACTACTCATGTTCCTTTTGACACCACAGAAGGTTTTCCAGCAACCGATACGACAAAACGAGCACGTTGGCTAGACACCACTGCGGGCACCGAAACCGATTTGGTAAATTATATTCGCGGGCAGGAAAATAATAATTACCGCAGTCGCAGGTTAGATTTTATTGCCAACTACAGCGATAAAAAAGACGGCGAGACGGATACCAAAGAACCTTGGTTATTAGGCGATATTATTAATTCTTCGCCTTTGATCGTAGGCGCACCCAAAGCAGGTTATGACCGTGATTACGGAGATGAAACCTATAATGCATTTCGTGAACACTATAAAAACCGAAGGAATGTGGCTTATGTCGGCGCCAACGACGGTATGTTACACGCGTTTGCAGTAAATACAGCCGGCCCCTATACAGCTGGCGACGAACTCTGGGGCTATATACCATTTAATTTATTACCTCATGTGAAATGGCTAGCCGAAAAAGATTACCACCACAATTATTATGTGGATGGCCGCGTTAAGTTTTATGATGTGAATATTTTTGACGAGAAGGATACCGACCATCCCGGTGGTTGGGGTACGCTATTGGTTGTTACTATGCGTACGGGCGGCAAAGCCTACCCTATTGATGCTGATGGTGATGGAACATCGGAGCACAATCTACGTTCGGCCATTATCCTCATGGATGTGACCAATCCAGAAAAGCCTCCGACGTTAATCGCAGAAATTCCTCTGCCAGATGCGAGCTTTACCACAGTAAATCCAGACATTGTTAAATTTCGCGAACGCGATACTGACGGCAAATTTACAACTAACAATTGGTATTTGGCAGTTGCCACTGGCGTAACAGATCCCAAAGATTTCACTAGTAATTTAATTCCAAAATTATATTTATTTGATTTGTCCGTAGGAAAAATGTCTTGGGTGAATTCAGCGGGTACAGCGATCGGTTCTACGCAAGGTTGGGTCGGCGGTATTAATTCCCGTGACTGGGACGGTGATTATAAAGACGATTACATATATTTCGGCACTGTAGAAGGAACGCCTGTAGCACCGAGTGGGCAGTTGTATCGTACGAAGGTCAATGTTGATGGTACTGTCGCCACACCCGCAAAAGTGCTCGATATAGGTACTGACAAACGTGCGTTCGCCGCCACACCGTTTACAGTCGTGGACAAAAAGGGGAAATATTGGGTTTTTGCCGGTACAGGTCGTTATTTTGTCGACGATGACAACCTATACAACAATAATCAAAATACTTATTACGCCGTGAAAGAGCCTGTTGATACAGCTGGCGATATTAAGGTGAGCACTGCAAAGACAAGCCTAGTGAACCTTACAGGAATTAATGTACAAAAAAACGAGGCAGCTTTGATTGGCGGCGGTACTATCGCGAATCGGAAAGATCTTGAAACGAAAATCCGCGATGCCAGTGGGTGGTTTTTCGATCTTGAAACTGTGAATTCGCGCAATTACACATCAACCATACTAGTGAATAACGTCCTAGTGTTTAATACATATGAACCTGGCGATGCCTGCAGCCCCTACGGATACTCGAGTCAATATCAGCTGGACTTCTTCTCAGGTCTTCCTAGGGCTATCCGTAACAGTACAAGTATAGAAAAATTAGATAAGTCTCGTAAAATTGGCGATGGCGCGGCTTCTGATCCGTCACCTGGCAACAAAACAACGACTGGTACTTCGCTAGGCGGTATTGATATAAGTGAAATAGCGCCCGCAACTGCACGTAGCTCACGCCAATCCTGGCGCGAGCTACCTTTCAGCCGATAGGTTAAGTTATGCATAAATATTCAGGTTTTACTTTAATTGAGGTAATGGTGACGGTTTTAATCGTCGCCATATTGGCTGCTATTGCGATGCCTAATTACAGCCAATACGTACAGAAGACACGGCGTGCAGACGCGCAAGAAAAATTATTGGATATGGCGGCGCAACAAGAGCGTTGGTTCTTCACAAAAAATCAATATACCAATAATGTTGCTGACATCGGCGGAGCTAACTCTAAGGACGGTTACTATACGGTGGCAATTTCAGGCACCGGTGTCGCACCGTTTACCACTTACACAATAACCGCAACACCTGTTGCAACTAAATCTCAGTCTAGCGACAGTTCATGCACGAGCTTTACGATAGATAACACCGGAGCGAAAAAAGCTTTTAAGGGAGGCGATGAAACTACGGGTACCTGCTGGCAAAAATAGTCTTTCGATTAAACATAGAAATAAAAAGGCTCAGCCTCAACATCCTATTGAGGCTGAGCCTTTTTAATTACGCAGAGTTAGAAACTCGTGATTATTTATTATTCATCGCTCTCGGAAAAGAGACCGGCGATTGCACAATTTGATCAATAGTCTGACTTTTGCAAAAGACCGAATTACATAATTAAATTATTATCTCCGATAAAATTTATTAGCGCCTACGAAACAACGGCCTAGGCTCATCCACAGCCGCTTGATAATAATCCGTTAACAATCCAAAGGTCGTTTTGTAAGAGTCTAAATCTGCTTCTTCAGGAACTAGATAAGCATCAAAACCACAGCGCTTCATCATAAAAACCTGATCCTGAAAAAACTGACCAATGGCTCTTAACTCACCGTCATAATTTTTCTGCTCTCGCAATTGGCGCGCTAAGGAAAATCCTCGTCCATCCATAAAAGCTGGGAATTTAATGGCAATTACTGGAATGTTTTTTAATACGCTAGGCAATTGATCCAAATTGTTATCAACCGCAAGCCAGACGCCACAGATTTTTCCTGACTGTGTAGCTTGCGGCCAGTCGTTTACGTGTACCAGTGTGTAGTCACTAATAATTTCAGCGGCGCCCTCTTCTGCAATTATCCATGGATTGGGAATAAATTCGCCGTGTTTAAGCAGCTTGAAGCCCTGATTAATGAGTTCTGACATATATCTGCTCCTTAAAAGGTACAAGGCCAATTCGATTATAAGTGTCTAAGAAACTTTCTCCTTCATTGCGAGCGGCTAAATAAACTTCTAATATTTTGCGAATAATATTAGGCACATCAGCGGCTCCAAAAGATGGGCCGAGCACTTCGCCTAAGGCGGCCTGGTTTTTGGAATTTCCGCCCAATTGAATTTGGTAAAATTCCTCACCTTTTTTATCAACGCCTAATATACCTATATGCCCGATATGGTGATGTCCGCAGGCATTCATACAGCCGGAAATATTCAGATCAATATCGCCTAGATCATAAACATAATCTAAATCTTCAAATTCACGCTGAATAGCTTCTGCGATAGGTATGGATTTAGCATTGGCAAGTGAGCAGTAATCACCGCCAGGACAACAAATAATATCGGTCAGAGTTCCCACATTCGCTGTGGCAAAGCCCAGCTGTTTTAATTCCAGCCAAAAATTGTAGAGTTTTTCCACTTCCACATCAGCTAACACGACATTTTGGTAATGGGTTACGCGGACTTCACTAAAAGAATATCGCTCAGCCAAATCAGCTATAGCATCTAATTGGCTGTCAGTAATATCTCCAGGCGCCACGCCGGTGGGCTTTAAAGAAAGTGTAACAGCACGATAACCAGCGATTTTATGTGCGTGGGTATTGTGATCAAGCCAGTGAGCAAAGGTGGTTTCTTGACTGCGTAGGCGGTTTATTTCTGCCCAGGCCTCAATATCATTAAATAGTTTGTATTCCGGCTCGGTAAAAAAACTTTTTGCACGTTTAATTTCTTTATCGGTTAATAGCGTTTGGCTGTCGCGGATATGCGCCCATTCGGCTTCAACCATTTTTCTAAAAGTCTCAACACCTAAGGCTCTTACAAGGATTTTTATACGCGCTTTATATTTGTTATCTCGACGGCCATGTAAATTGTAAATGCGCACTATAGATTCTAAATAAGTGAGCAAATCATTCTCTGGCAAAAAATCGCGAATTAAACTGCCGATTACCGGCGTACGACCGAGGCCACCACCAACATACACCTGAAAACCGATGTCGCCATCGGTATTTTTGGTCAGGCGCAGGCCAATATCGTGGAACAAGATAGCTGCTCGGTCTTCTTCCGCACCTGTCACCGCAATTTTAAATTTACGCGGCAAAAAGGCGAATTCCGGATGGAACGTGGACCACTGACGAATAATTTCGCAGTAGGGGCGCGGATCTTCTAGTTCATCCGGAGCAATGCCGGCAAACTGATCAGATGTGACATTGCGAATACAGTTACCGCTTGTTTGTACCGCGTGCATCTCCACCTGAGCAAGCTCGGCGAGCATGTCGGGAACTTCTTCCAATTGCGGCCAATTTAATTGAATGTTTTGGCGCGTGGTCGCGTGGCAATAGCCTTTGTCGTAGTGACGGCATATATGCGCCAGCTTACGCAGTTGCGCTGCGTTCAACATGCCATAGGGCACAGCAATGCGAAGCATGGGAGCCAGGCGCTGGACGTAAAGCCCATTTTGCAGCCGCAGCGGCAAAAATTCTTCGGGCTTCAACTTACCGTCTAAAAATCGCTGGGTTTGAAAGCGAAATTGCGCTACTCGCTCGTGAATAATTTTACTGTCATGTTCGTCGTAAACGTACACGGTGAGAAATACCTATATGAAAATAAAGCATCCAGCCTGGCATAGGCCAGACTCGTAAGGGGCTGCAGAATACAGGATTTATACACAGGCGGCGAGTACAGCGAGACGTTGGCAACCGCAAATTCACAGTGAGCAGAGCATGAATAGTCATCGGTGTAGTTGTGCTAACAAGGTTTCATTTATTCAGCTAGGTAGCTATCAGAATGTCTCAAGAGGAAAGGCTCTTGGGTCTAAAGAGTATTTTTCGATTGGCACAGCCAGCGGGTACAGGAAAAAAGCGGGAGTCTATCTAGGGAAGCTACTTAGCATTCAAGGTAATTTCTAAGAGTTCAAAGCTTCTGAATATTTAAACGATGTAGGCCATGGACCTTTAACTGAGCGTAGGGAATTCTGGATAACATTCATCCGCCCTCCCACTAAAACTCCAGCTTCAATTAGCAAATTTTTTTAGCTAAGGTAGCTTAGCTATTTTTTGCTGACCGGCTGAGCTGGCCATTACGAAAATCTTGGCTTCTCTGTAGGTATCACTCGCTGAGGAGAGGCGAGCCATACACTCAAGGCGTTTTGAACCTGTGGCATCAGAACATGCCTCCCGCAACATTTGATAATCAGCCACGGTTTTTTTAGCTTCACTTAATGACTGAGCCGCCATTGCATTACCGCTCATCAGTCCCGCCAGAACAATCCAAGAACTAAAAATTGTAAGTTTCATAAGCACCTCTAACATTCGAATTGTGCAAAGTATAGGCGGATAGAAACGGGTAGAAAAGAAACATTTTGCAAATGCAGCAAAATTATTCTTAATATGGTAATCATCCCAACTAAAGGACCAATAACGTTTTTTTGGCGGCGCAATACTTCTAGGCAAAAAAAACATACGCCCATACTTTGTTACCAATTTTCTCATTGCTAGGAAAGCGCGAACAGGCTTTGCTAGATTAGCCCAAGCCTTCTTCATCGAAAGCCCAGAAATTCATAGCTACCTAAAAAGATATTGGTGTGTTTTTAATTAGAGCGAGCGGTTGTGGGCGCGAAGAAAGTAGAGGGGAAAAAGAATTACTTTGGAAGGATTAACGGGCCCAACCGGACAATTTTCCTTTCAAGCGCAAAGCGGCTTGGGAATGAATTTGGCTGACACGTGATTCCGAAACCCCAAGCACCAAGCCTATTTCCTTAAGATTCATCTCTTGTTCGTAGTAGAGCGATAACACAAGCTGCTCGCGCTCGGGTAATTCGGAAATGGCAGCGGCTAAAGAGGCTTGTAAATGTGTCTGCGCGATTGATTTAGCTGGGTCTTGTAACGGAGCACTTGAATCTTCACCAGAAGCGCAGGACTCTTCATCATCTATATCTTCGTTGTAACTAAATAGACGACCACCTTGAGTATCCGCTAACAAGTTTTGATACTCCTCAAGGGACAGCTCAAGATACTGGGCAACTTCGGCATCGCTAGCCTCTCGCCCCAGTCTTGCCTCAAGGAGGACTAGCGCTTGGCTTATTTTGCGGGCATTGCGGTGCACTGAGCGAGGCACCCAGTCACCGCGGCGCATTTCATCTACCATCGCGCCTTTAATGCGAATTCCCGCATAGGTTTCAAAGCTCGCCCCTTTTGAATCATCGTACTTCTGCGCAGCTTCGATTAGGCCTAACATTCCTGCTTGAATTAAATCATCGAGTTGCACGCTTGCAGGCATTCGAGCCAACAAGTGGTAGGCGATTTTTTTTACCAGCGGGGCAAAGGCTTCAATGTCCAATCCTGGCTCCTGATTAACCGCTGTGTAACGCATGATGGGACTTGCTGCCGTCACATGCCACCGCTGGCGGAAGCGACTAGCCGTTCAAAAAAGAACTCCAAATGCCCTCGCGCGCTGTTTTGTATCGGCCATTGATCAATACGTTGAGCAATAAATCTGATGGCTTGCGAGGCTTTACAACGGGGCGCAAACTCCAACAGTGCTTTGCGCTTTTGGACCGCTTTGCGGACATTTTCATCAAAGGGCACAGGCCCTAAATACTGCAGTGAAGCATCTAAAAATCGCTCACACACGGCGTTTAATTTATTAAAAAGCGCACTGCCCTCTTGCAGAGTACGGGTCATATTGGCGATTACTTTAAAGCGATTTACGCCGTGCTCAGTATTTAATAATTTCATCAGCGCGTAGGCGTCGGTAATACTCGAAGGTTCGTCACAGACGACGATGATTACCTCCTGAGCTGCGCATACAAAGCTTGTTACTGTGTCGGAAATACCTGCGGCGGTATCAATAACCAGCACATCTATTTGATCAGACAGTTCGCTAAATGCATGCACGATTGCAGCATGTTCCTGGGCGGATAATTTCACCATGTTTTGCAAGCCGGAGGACGCAGGTACAATCTTCAAGCCACAGGGTCCGTTGAGCATCACCTCGCGCAAATCCCGCTCTCCGCTTAGCACATCCGCCAACGTAAAGCGCGCTTGTAAGCCGAGCAGCACATCTACATTAGCAAGGCCTAGGTCAGCATCGAGCAACACTACGCGCCTGCGCATCTCCGCCAACGCGATACTTAAATTGACTGAGAGATTGGTTTTCCCCACGCCACCCTTACCACCTGTGACCGCGACAACTTTTACGGGACGACTTGCCATCATGCAAAATACAACCTTTATTTAGGCTCACCCAACAAACCACGTGGATGTTGCTGTTTTTGAGTATAGATGCTTTGCTCTTATGCGCTGAATATTCAACCAAGCTTATGCAGCCTAGCTTGTGCAGCTAAATTCCCACGCTACTTTCTTTAGCACTTTCTTGTTTAGCCAAATTAACCGCTTTCGCCACCAGCGACTGTGCCGAGGCTACTGCGATATCTTTAGGAATTTCCTGACCGAATGTGGTGTACAACAGCGGTATAGATTGCTGAATCACCACACTGATAGCCTCCCCCAGACTCGCGGTTTCATCTATTTTTGTTAATACACAGCCCGCTAAACGGCTGGATTTAAACGCATGAGCACTGGCTTTTAGCGTTTGTACCTGACTGTTACCGGCCATGACTAACACCCTTTGCACACTTGGGCAGGAAGCGAGAATGGCTTCTTGCTCACGCAGTAATGGATCGCCCTGCCGGAAACCTGCCGTGTCGATCAAAATCAGTGGATAGGCTTTAAGGCTTGCCAGTACGCTTGGCAGTGCTCGCTCTTGGTCGATGATTCGTACCGGTACATTAAGAATTCGGCCTAATGAGCGCAGCTGATCCTGTGCGCCGACTCGGTAGGTATCGGTGGTAACCAAGGCGACTTTGCCTTGGCCGTGGGCTAATACATAACGCGCGGCAAGTTTGGCGATTGTTGTGGTTTTGCCCACACCGGTGGGGCCAACAAAAGCAAATACACCACCTTGGTCGATAGGATCGCTAATTTGCACGGGCAGCCGAGCCACCAGCTCGTTAAGGGCCTCGCGCCAGGCGAGGTTTAACCGCGGTTGGTTAGCACAGTGCTGGCACAGTCTCTCGACCAGCTCTGCCCCCAAACCTAAGCGCTGCAATTGCTGGCCGAGAGCATAGTGGCCAGCGCCAGGCTTATTGGTAAACTCTTCGGTAGAGGAAGGCCAGTGTTTCAAATGGCGTTCCAGCAAACTGCGCATATCGGCAATTTCTGCCTGCAATGCATGCAACCGGGTATCGTCGACTCGTTGCGCTACGGGAGATTTTTCCTGTAGCTGGCCAACTTGCGCCGCCAAACTCGCCAGTTGTCCATCGGGGCGGGCGTCATCCTGCAAAGGCGCAGGCTTTACGGCGACCATGTCGTCAAAGGCGAAATTAAAATCAAATGGGTCCGATTGAGCGCTGCGGTGCTGGTGCGCAGCCTCTTCAATTCGGGCAGAAGTTGATAGACGCGGCTCAATACGGCTGCGGGTTTCAATTGAGCTAATAGTATCGACAGCAGTCTCGCGGCGTATAACCGGCTCGTTACGATGCGAACTCTGGCTTTCACCGATTGGACGATTAGCCGCTTGAGCAGATTTTTTGGCGGCCAACATACGGCCTCTTGCCGCTTCAATTTCTTTGGCTAAGGCTACGGCTCGCTCCGCTTGGTTATTAACTGGAGGCGCAATAGGCTGAGGCTTTTCGGGCAAGCGTGTATCCGGTTGCCAATCTCTATCCGACAAAAAAGGCCTGTCTAACTCTGAGTCAAATTGCTCGCCAAACTGTTTGCGGGAATCATAGCCGCGAGTGGGGATATCTAATTGATCTGCGGTGAGAATTTCCACACCCTCTTTGATCCTTTTACTGGAAAGGATTATTGCCTCAGGGCCCATTTCTTGGCGTACCAAGTCCAAAGCTCTGCGCATATCGGGTGCTACAAAACGTTTTACAGTCATTACATATCTCCTCAAGCCGTGTTAACTAGGCTTAGCTTCCGCGCCAACGGTCGCTTCTATGGTGATTTGTTTGTTATCAGGTACTTCGTTATAAGCCAGTACATGCATATCCGGCAGGTTGTAGCGGACGAATCCGGCCAGCATTGCGCGTAGGGGCGCGGCCACCAGTAATACCTGTGGTTTACCCTGGGCTTCCTGCTTTTGAGCGGCCTTGACTAGCGAATTGTTTAATCGCTCGGCAAGGCGCGGTTCAATAAAGGAGCCGCCGTCAGCGCCAGCTTTTTGTGCCTGCTGATATGACTGAAGCAACAAGTGTTCCAGGGATGGTTCAAGTGTTATACAAGGGATCGACAGGTCGCTACCCACGATGTTCTGTACGATTTGACGGGCCAACGCCACGCGGGCATGTCCCATGAGGGTGGCGATATCTTGACTTTTATCCCCCGAAGCCGCCAAAGCTTCGGCGATCGAGCGACGGTCGCGAATCGCAACTTGCTCGCGTAACAAACTTTGCAATACCTTCAGTAGAGCATTCAGGCTGATTGTCCCTGGCACCAATTCTTCAACTAGTTTTGGTGATTTCTCCGCAAGCAAATCCAGCCATTTTTGTACCTCTTCATGACCGAGCAATTCATGGGTGTGTTTTTGAATAATTTGGTTGAGATGCGTTGCGACGACAGTACTGGCATCGACGACGGTGTATCCAAGGGTTTGCGCTTGATCCTTTAAATGCTCATCAATCCATATGGCTTCTAACCCAAACGCTGGGTCTTGCGTTTTGACACCGGGCAGTGGGCCGAAAACTTGCCCTGGATTGATGGCCATTTGCCGATCCGGAAATACTTCCCCCTCACCTAACGACACCCCCATGAGGGTTATGCGATAGGCACTGGGCAGCAGCTCCAGGTTGTCGCGAATATGCACGGCCGGCACCAGAAAGCCTAAATCCTGGGACATTTTTTTGCGCACACCTTTGATTCGTCCGAGTAATTCGCCGCGCTGATTTTTATCCACTAAGGGTATAAGGCGATATCCCACTTCCAAGCCCAAAATATCCACGGCGGTGACATCGTCCCAGGACACTTCCACCGTCTCAGGATTATTGCTCGCGCGGTGTTCGATAGCAGTAAGCCCGCTGCCGGGCCCAGCGCCTCCACCGCCAGCAGGCATCGGGGTCGAGCGCGGCATCCCCGGTGAGCGGCCCTCTTCGACTATTTCGGCCTGTTGGCTGCGGAAATAAATAACATAAGCCAAAATCGCGCATATCACCGCTAGACCCAAAAACGCCACATGAGGCATGCCGGGAATTGAGCCCATAATAAATAGAATCATCGCCGAGACCCCTAAAGCCTTTGGCGAGGCGAACATCTGGCTGAATACCTGGGAGCCCATATCCTGGGTGGTATTCACACGGGTTACGATAATTGCAGAGGCGGTTGCTAATAATAATGACGGAATTTGGGCGACTAGGCCGTCACCGATTGTCAACAAAATATATTTTTGCAGAGCGTCTTGGAATTCCAAATCATGTTGTACCAAACCGACAATCAGCCCGCCGATGATATTGATGAACAGAATTAAAATGCCGGCGATCGAATCTCCTCGCACAAACTTGCTGGCACCATCCATCGAACCGTAAAAATCTGCCTCAGAGGCAACCTCAATGCGGCGTTTACGCGCTTCATCTTGATCGATCAACCCAGCGTTTAAATCCGCGTCTATGGCCATTTGCTTACCAGGCATAGCATCTAACGTAAATCGAGCGCTTACTTCGGAAATGCGCCCGGCACCTTTGGTGACCACAACGAAATTAATGATCATCAAAATAATGAACACCACCATTCCCACCGCGTAATTGCCACCGATGACCACCTCTCCAAACGCTTCTATCACCTTACCTGCCGCGTCCCCGCCCTTGTGCCCTTCTAATAAAACCACCCGAGTTGACGCCACGTTCAACGCGAGGCGCAACAGGGTAGCGACCAGCAAAATTGTCGGGAAAACTGCGAAATCTAACGGTCGTAAGCTGTAGATACTCACCAACAACACAACAATTGACAAAGCAATATTGAATGAGAAGAACGCATCTAATAAAAACGGTGGCAGGGGCAGAATCATCATGCCCAGCAACATCAACAGCAAAATCGGTACGGGCAGATTGCCGTGCCACAACCCACGAAATCCAGAGAGCGCAGAATCCCGCGTCATGGTTGTAGGCAAAGCCCTTAAATGCGTAAAAATTGATTCGGCCATAGCCTTAAAACCCCAGCGACAACTTATTGACGAAAATTCGTCATTCATGGGGCTAGGGCAAAATGTATTCCCATCTTTGTGGCACCGATAAAAACAGATAATTTCAGTGTCGATCTCTTTAACATCGGGCCGAATACAGCGGTGAAAAAATTGCTGAGCAAATTGTTTTTACTGCGAAAAATTTTCTTGGAGTTCATATTGCTGAGAGGAACCATCCCCGAACGTCACAGAGTCCATTTTATGAAAAAACTAGCCGCTCTTATCGCTGCCCTTGCATTCACCTCACACGCCTCTGCCAGTGTTTTAACAGAAGATTTCAGCAATGTACCTGGCTGGCAATCGAACTGGTTTGGAACGCAGTCGAATACTAAAAATTATTATGAAGTAAAAGGGCTTGGCTCAGCTTCTGAGCGCGGCAATAACCCGGACGGTCTTTGGTTAGATGATAACGATGGCGTCAACGAAGATAAGGATCTAACTGTCGTATTTAACGATGTATTTGCAGCATCGCTTAGTACGTTGAGTTTGGATCTAGCTAGCTACATCAATATGGACATTAAATTTTTTGATGCTCTCGGCAATAGCCTTTCTAACCAGACAGTAACGCCTACCCTCGGCGCGACCACTCTGCCCGGCACCTATCAGAATTTTACCGTTAGCTCTGCTACCGGTATCGGCGGCTTCTCGCTGTTCAATAGTAGTGATTACATTGAAGGCAACGTTAGCTTGGATAATTTAGTGGCTGTAATTAATGACTCAACACCTAGTGTTTCTGTGCCTGAACCTGCAAGTCTACTATTGCTGGGCCTCGGTGCTTTGGGACTAGTCGCCCAGCGCCGCAAGCTGATCTAGTCCTAAGATGGCAGCGAGTCAATAGATTCGCTGCAACCTATATCTCTCTTTTCTCCCCACGCTTTTCTCTCTCTTTCATCACAATCTTTCCTTTTGCGCTCGCGCAGTCAGAACTCTAGAAAACTGAATAGAAACCAAAATGGCATTTAGAGTTAGAATGGCCGCTTTTAACTTAAGGGGCCTGTATGGATCGTGATGAGATCACCCACTTTGGATTCCAATCGGTAAAAGCAGGCGAAAAAGCCGCAAAAGTGGCCAGTGTTTTTCACTCCGTAGCGGCAAAATATGATGTTATGAATGACGTCATGTCCTTAGGTATTCACCGGCTCTGGAAGCGCCTGACGATTGAAGCGGCAGGTGCCCGTGCAGGGCAAAAAATCCTTGATATCGCAGGCGGCACCGGCGACTTAACCGCACAGTTCTCCCGCATAGTTGGCCCCACCGGCGAGGTGGTATTGGCCGATATAAATGCTTCTATGCTTGAAGTCGGCAGAGACAAACTAATTGATCGAGGCCTGGTTAATAATCTCTCGTTCGTGCAGGCGGACGCTCAACATCTGCCCTTCCCAGATAATTATTTCGACTGTATTACGATTGCGTTTGGCTTGCGCAATGTGACCGATAAGGATTTGGCCTTAGCATCCATGTGCCGCGTATTAAAGCCCGGCGGCAAATTGTTAATTTTGGAATTTTCCAAACCACAAAATCCTTTATTGGCAAAAGCTTACGATCAATATTCATTTCATTTGTTGCCATTTATGGGCAAGCTCGTCGCCAACGATGCCGATAGCTATCGCTACTTGGCTGAAAGTATTCGCATGCACCCGGACCAAGCCACGTTAAAAAACATGGTGCTAAATGCAGGCTTCAATAAATGTGATGTGCATAATTTCACTGGCGGCATAGTGGCGTTACACAAGGGATTTAAAGCGTGACCAGCTCACTAATCGCCGCAGGCCTGCGCGCCGCAGTGGAGAGCGCACTTAATTTAGCATTAAGCGCTGACGCTGCTAGTCAACGCGCGCTGACAAACCTTGCGGGTAAAAGTATTGCTCTGTCAATTACCGATATTAATCTGCGCTGGTGTATCCATTTAAATTATCCCATAGTGCTGCTCGATACTGATTCTTGCGAAGCTAATAGCCAATTAACGGGCCGACTGCAGGATTTTCTAGGGCTTAGCTTAAAAAATTCGGTGAGCTTTAGCCAAACCGGCGTCACCCACAGCGGCGATATTCAATTACTGAACAGCTGTATCGGTCTGCTAAAAAACCTTGATCTGGACTTGGGCAGTGTTGTGAGTGAACACTTAGGTCCGCTTAGTGGTGCTCTGACAGATCAAATTCAACAAGTCGGCGCGCAGATAAAACACATACTGACCAAAATGCCGCCGTTTTTTGGCGATTATCTGCAACACGAATTGCAGCTTACGCCAAGCAAACCTCAAATCGACGCCTTTACCGCTGATATCCACGAACTGCGCAGCAATGTTGAAAGGCTTGCGGCCCGTATCGAACGCTTAAACGCCCGCCTTGATACAGAACTCTTAAGCCAAAATCCTCATGTTTGAAAGCTCTACACGTCTGCTGACGATTCTTAAAGTATTTGCGCGCTATCAATTGCTTACACTTCTGCCAGTTGAATACCAAAAACCCTGGCTGAAATTGTTGTTTGCCTGCTTTAAACGTGACAGTGTTCAGCGCGAGCGCGGTGAGAGATTGCGCTTAGCCTGTGAGGATTTAGGGCCTATTTTTGTAAAATTTGGCCAATTGCTTTCCACTCGGCCAGATTTAATTCCCGCCGACATCTGCCTTAGCCTCAATCAATTACAAGACCGCGTCGCACCTTTTCCCGGGGATCAATTTGTCGCCCTAGTGGAGCAGGCATTAGGCCAACCGATAAACGCAGTATTTAGTGAATTTTCTCACGAGCCCCTAGCCTCCGCGTCCATTGCTCAGGTTCATTGCGCACGTTTAATGAGCGGCGAACAGGTGGTTGTTAAAGCCGTACGTCCAGGCATCGACACGACTATTCATAGCGACCTACGTTTAATGCTTATTTTGGCGCGCTGGATCGCTGCATTAAATTCCGATGGCAAACGCTTACGCCCAGTGGAAGTTGTGGAGGAATACCGCAACACAATTTTGGATGAATTGGATTTAATGCGTGAAGCGGCCAATGCTGCGCAATTAAAACGTAATTTCACTCCAGCCAACCAGCTGTATGTGCCCAAAATGTATTGGGATTATTGCCGCCAGAATGTATTGGTAATGGAGCGTATTTGGGGCCTGCAAGTAACCGATATTAAAGGCATAGTGGCGGCGGGAATTAACCTTAAAACACTAGCCGAACTGGGTGTGGAAATATTTTTTACTCAAGTATTTGATCATAATTTTTTCCACGCTGACATGCATCCAGGCAATGTCTATGTCAGCACAGCCAACCCATATTCTCCGCAATACATTGCTCTGGATATGGCCATTATGGGCAGCCTTACGCGGGAGGATCAGTATTATTTAGCGCGCAATCTGCTTGCGATGTTCCGCCGCGATTATCGCCAAGTTGCTGAGCTACATGTGTTATCCAATTGGGTGCCAAAAAATACCTCAGTTGCCGCATTTGAATCGGCTATTCGCTCAGTATGCGAGCCTATTTTTGCTAAACCACTTAAAGATATTTCCTTCGGCCAAGCGCTTATTTCACTGTTTCAAACAGCGCGGCGTTTTAATATGGAAATTCAACCGCAATTAGTATTACTGCAAAAAACGCTACTAAATATAGAAGGCCTAGGCCGCCAGCTCTATCCAGAATTAGACTTATGGGCCACAGCACATCCGTTTTTAGAGCGCTGGGTGAAGCGGCGCTACCATCCCAAAACGCTGTGGAAGGAGCTGCAACGCCAAGCACCGGACTGGTTAGAGCAGCTGCCGACGCTGCCGCAATTGAGCTTGGAAGCGCTGCATGGAGCTAAAACCCTCGCCTCAATGGCGCCTGATATTCACACGATCGCCAATGCGCTAGAGCGAAGTGAGCGCAAAACCCGTTGGCGCGCTGCCGCCGCTGTGCTATGCGCCACTGCATTCTTATTATTGTTTTGGCGCTTCGCCGGAGTCTTCGTGTTTAGCGATTGGCTGGCACTGGTAGCAGGTTTTGTAGGTGTCGTTATTGCGCTATTGGCCCGCTAATGCGCAGCATATTTATCGCGTAGTGAATTTAGGCCTGCTCTTAAAATCCGCACACGAGTGCGGATTTTAAGAGCTTAATTGGGCTTAATTTAAGGCTGAGGATTCCACCCCTGCCCATTATTAAAGCTTGCAAAAATCAACGCCCGATTTGCATAGCTTTGCGTGTATTCGCTCTGGGTTAATAAATAGGCTCCGTCGCGAGCGGATAAATTTAGTTTATTGCCTGCCAAATCAACCGAACCAAATTCTCTGAATCCAAACGTTGCCGTGCCTTTAAGGGGGTTGCGTGTTTTATCAGTTTCGGTGAACCAACCCACCGGTGCAATATGCGCATCCATCGCACAATTAATAAACGCAAAACTATCAAAATTATTGCTGCCTGATGAATAACCCGAGCGCGCCAAATAGGTTTTTGCATTGGCAATAGTATTACCCAATGGCCCTGCCGCACGGGTTAATTTACTATTTAAAAATACGAATCCCGGATAAGCATTAGAGGTAATTCGAGCCTGCACAATATAACCGCCGCTGGTAGACGTGCCGCCTCCTTGTGAATCCCCAAGCGAGCGAATTTCACTATTTTCAAATAGGCCAACCCGCGCTGACCCCCAAATAAAATCCACGTTTCCCGCGATTACAGAATTGTAAAACCAGCTGTAACCTCTTAACTGCAATGTATCTTGTTCACTTATAAAAGCGGCATTTTTTGCCACAAAGCGCCCGGTATCGCTGCCGAAATAAAGGGCTTCCGCCTGGTTGCCAGTAGAGGCCGAAGCGCGCTGATGGGTATTAAAAATAGTCATATTTTCCACTGATACTAAATCTGCAGCCTGAATTAAAAATAATGCCCGGCCATTCGTGCCGCTATTTAATCCTTCGTAATTATCAAATCGAACCACCGTACCATCGCGACTTTCTCCGTTTATGCGAATATTATTTTTATCGCGCAAATATAAGGCTTCCGGATAAACACCATTGCGTACATTTACAACTGCTGCGGCGTTTGCAGCGATATTTTTCATCACATAATTTAGCGCGCCTTGCACTGAGCCAAAATCCGCTTGGCCATCGTCATCTACGCTTACCGTAGGGCCGCTTGGACCTGAAGATTTAGTGGTAAATTGCCATTGGCCTGCGCTAAATCCTGCAAATGCACGTCCTCCTTGCATGCCGGTAAATACTCCATTAGCAATGACAACTGAATATTTTTTACCGTATTGCAAGCGGTTAGTGTGAGGGCTTACGAAAATCGAATTGCCGATAATTTGCGCCGGCACAACATTTAATGTGCGCGTAGCGCTTTGTCCTGAGAAGCCTAAAACATCCGTATCGCGAGTTACTTTAATCGTATCCACAAGATTGTTAGTCGTTGTGTCGTAAATCTGTACGTCGCCCGTTTTAATACTGGGTTTGGCATCAAAATTAATGCGCAAACGCGTATCTGGATTTACATTGACTGTATTATGGTTAGGAAAAATAAGATTGTTGACAGGTGCAGTGCTGCACTGACCAGCAGTGAGCTTTGCACCTGAATTATCTGCAGCAAAAATAGTTACCGCGTCAATATTAGCCAGCCCACTAGCGCTTTGCGCATCAAGGTTGAGAAGATTATTGCCCGCCTCTAAATAAATACTGCGAGTTTCCGTTTGCCACTGCGTCCAAGCACTTGTGCTGTCAAAATTAAAATAAGTAATTTCATTGAAGGCCGTTTTTAACACTGCGGGCCTTGCCTCTGTCGCATTGGCGTAGCGCAGGCTGATTTGATAAGTGCCGGATAATGCAACATTGACCGCCCATTCAACTGCGACGCCGGTCTGGTTAAGGCCATCGACATAGCCTGTTCCCGTATATCCGCTATGTGTGCTGCCGATTTCGCCTGTATAACTGCAAAAACCTGGCTGGGCTTCCTGTATTAGAAGGCCGGCAGCGGCGCCTCCAGATGAACTACTACTGGTTGACGAGCTGCTTGTCGAAGAACTGCTTGTTGAAGAGCTACTGCTTGATGAACTACTGGCTTTGCCGCTAGAGCTTGTACTGGAGCTTGAACCTGAAGCGCTCGGCGCCTCCCCGCTGCAGCCGATAAGTGCAACCAAAATAACCGTGGTGAACAATAATTTTTGCATGAACTACCCTAGGTTGATTTTAAACGCGGCGGGGTGCTCAAAGCCGCTAGCTACGGCGAGGAGTGAAACTCTATTAAAGCATGGCAAACAGAGCACATTTGGGCGCAAATCTAGAACTGTGCTGGCTTAATCAAATAGTACGATAAGCCGGTCTGATTTCACGCTTAGAAGTCCGCGCTTAGACCGCTCAGAACACTAAAGCTTTTAGTCCGGCCCCTGCGGCAGCACGCTTAACGAAACCATCAGACAAAAAAGTCTACCCAAGGCTTTCAAGCTAGGCACATTTAGTGCAGAATTACGCGCCCGATTTTCAGCCTGCTTTGAGGCGAAATCACCACCATTTAAAGTTTGAGGAACCAGCCGAATGTCTAAAGAAGACAATATTGAATTCGACGGCGAAGTAGTTGACACCCTTCCTAATACCACCTTCCGAGTAAAATTGGAAAATGGCCACGTAGTTACCGCTCACATCTCCGGCAAAATGCGCAAAAACTACATCCGTATTCTTACAGGCGATAAAGTAAAAGTTGAAATGACGCCTTACGACCTCAGCAAGGGCCGCATTACTTATCGTGCACGTTAAGGTTTAGCTATAGCTCCATTTCGTTTCGGGGCCCTAGATGCAGCCCCAGAAGCGCAGGCGCGAGCCTCAGCTCTTTTATCACTCTAACTCTCTCCTCAGACGTTTTTTTAGCGTTCGTCTTTCAGTTGCTTTCTATCGATAAATCGAACTTCTATCCATCAATCCAACTTCTATCAGCTGACACTTGATTGAACACATACTTATTACTCGGTGTTCTGGTTGAGTCGGCGAATCGAGTGAAATTTTCCCTCTGCAGTAAAAGCCACTTCAAATTCACCATATACCCCGCGATGTTCGACGAAGGGCTGGAAAATTGCGGACGGCAGCTGTACGCGCAATCCACTGTGTGAGCGCACCAATATCTGCCGAGCCCAGCCATTGTAGAGCGTTAGATACTCACTGGCCGGGATGGCGAGGCTAAATTGTACATAGTTCAATTGCATAATCACTGTACTTAAGCCGCTGTATTTTAAGCCACGCGCTTGGCGATCTCGGCCAGCAAGCCCATAGCCACAGCGAACACGGCAAAATCTTCCAGACCTTGTTTTTCGATATCTTCAATTAACACAATCCAACGTCCCCACAAATCCTCAGCTGGCGCAAACCACTCCTTTAAATTGTGTGCTGCAGAAACTACTGCAAACTGGCTGAGGGTATTTTCAACTTCCAGCAAATAACTGTCGCGCACCTGAGCCTGCCAGCTATTGCTTATGGGTATGCTCGCCAGCGCTTGAATAAAACCGTCCATATGTAAGTGTGCTTTAAGTCGGTAATAACTCACCGCCAACATCTTATAGCGCTGCTCATCGCCCGCTGCCTGACCACCGGTCATGAGTTCCGCCTGTTTGACAATTCCCAAGTGACTAAATAAGTCTTCGGGCATCGCAAGGATTTCAGCAACATCAACCGGTACGCCCTGCCCTGTTAAATCCTCCACGCGGTTTTGAAACGCACGCACTATCGGTAAATCTTCTGCATTACAGCCGCGCAACGCTTGATTTACAGCTTGTAGACCAGCGCGATGGGCAGACACATGTTGATCCAACGCATACAAATCCGTGCGAGTCCGCAGATACCAACGAGTGACTCGGCGCAAACGGCGGCTCATTGATGCAAACCAACCCATCTGCACTGACGAGGGGAATAACGCCGTATCAACGAGGGTTTGTTGAAAGTGTTCAAACTGCAATACATCACGCGCTGCGGTATAAGCTTTGGCGAGCTCCACCCAATTAGCGCCACTGGTATCTTTTAAACGCTGCGGCGTGGTTATGCCAAGGTTATTAATCATCTCATTCGCCAGCTGAGTCGCCACCAACTGCGGACGCAGACGGTGACGCGCCAGCGCATCTGGAAAACGCGCTTGCAACGAGCTGGGAAACGCACCCGAAGCCACCTGTGCAAGATAGGGTTCGTTATAAATTGCAGGCTCAACTAAAACATCTTTCAGCATCACCTTCGCATAGGAGAGCAACACGGCAAGTTCAGGCCGCGTCAAATGGCTGCGCTCGCTAAGGGCTTTAGTACTAGGCAAGAATTCCAAACGGCGCTGCAAGCGCCCCTGGTGCTCTAACTCCTCGATAAAGCGCACGTATTCGCTCATACGGCTTTTGACTTCATTGGCAGCAAAGCTTAACGCCATCGTTTGCCGTTCAATATTTTTTAATACTAATTGAGCAACTTCGTCGGTCATGCTGCGCATTAAATCGTTGCGCGCATCTAGAGATAACTGCCCGCTGGTCATTAATTCATCCAGGCAAATTTTTATATTCACCTCATGATCTGAGCAGTCCACACCGCCTGCGTTGTCGATAAAATCCGTATTACAGGCGCCTCCTTGTAAACAATATTCGATGCGGCCCAATTGGCTCATACCTAAATTGCCGCCTTCTCCAAATATTTTGCATTTTAACTGTTGTCCGTCCACACGCACTCCATCATTAGCTTTATCGCCGATATCGGCATGGCTTTGCTGGCTGCTTTTAACATAAGTGCCTATACCGCCGTTCCAAATTAAATCTACCGGCGCCTGTAGTAGCGCACAAATTAATTCGTTAGGCGTTAATTGTTCGGCGGTAAGACCAAAACAATTTTTCATCGGCTCAGTAATTACAATTGCTTTTGCGCTGCGTAAAAATACTCCGCCACCGGAGCTAATTAATGCAAGGTCGTAATCTGACCAGCCAGAGCGTGGCAAATTAAAAAGTCTCTTGCGTTCGACAAAACTTATCCGTGCATCAGGCGCCGGATCGATAAAAATATGCTGGTGATTAAATGCTGCCACAAGGCAAATATGCTCGGATAACAACATACCATTGCCAAATACGTCACCGGACATATCGCCAATGCCGACTACGGTAAAATCGCTGCTAAATGTGCTGCGGCCTAATTCGCGAAAATGCCGCTCAACAGCAACCCAAGCGCCTTTCGCGGTAATACCCATGCCCTTGTGGTCGTAGCCTTGCGAGCCGCCGCTGGCAAATGCGTCTTTTAACCAGTGGCCATATTGGATAGAAATACCATTGGCAATATCGCTAAAAGTTGCCGTGCCCTTATCCGCCGCTACAACTAAATATGGATCCGGCTCATCGTAACAAACCACTTGGGAAGGACGGATAATTTCCTGCTGCTGGTAATTATCCGTAATATCTAAGAGCGCGCTGATAAACGTGCGGTACGCCGCAATTCCTAATGTCTGAATTTGATCGCGGGTGGCATCGGCGGGAATATTTTTCGGTACAAAACCGCCTTTGGCGCCGCTGGGCACAATTACGGCATTTTTTACTTGCTGGGCTTTTACCAAACCTAACACTTCGGTGCGGTAATCCTGCAAACGATCGGACCAGCGCAAGCCACCGCGCGCCACTTTACTCGTGCGCAAATGCACGCCTTCAACCTGCGGCCCGAACATAAAAATCTCGAATGCCGGTTTAGGTTCAGGAATATCGGCTAAGCGCGCAGTGGCCAATTTAATTGACAGATAAGATTTAGGCCCATCGGCCTGAAACTGATATAAATTCGTTCGTAGGGTTGCACCGATTAATTCTAATAATCGCCGCAAAATTTTATCGTCATTTAATTGGGTTACAGATTCTAGATAATTTAAAACAGCCATTTTCGCGTGCACGGAGCGCTCCTCCGACACACCTGTAGGGTTAAAGCGGCTATCGAATAATTGCCACAATGCCACCACCACTGGGACATGTTTAAGCAAGGCGTCACTAATGGCTTCCACGCCGAGAAAAAACAGCGTTTGTTTTAAATAAACCGCATAGGTGCGAAATACATTGGCAGCATAATAAGGCATAGCGGCTGCCAAAATTAAGCGATTAAACGAATCGCTGTCACAGCGCTGCTGCCAAATTGCTTTAAACGCCGGTACAAATAAAGCCGTTATTTCCTGCTCCGATCGCTCCACGGCATAGAGAATTTGTACGGAAAAATGGTGTAGATAAAAATCGTTTTTTTGACCATTTTGCATTGGCGAGACTAAATAAGAATGCTCACCTAATACTTTTAAACCTAGATGTTCAAGAATCGGCACCACATCTGACAACGCCAAACTGTTGCCCAAATGAAATAATGTAAAGGTCCACTGGTCGGTCTGCTCGTTATTTTTACTAATAGCTAAGCGCAGCGTTTCATTCGGCTGCGCCTGTAAAATAGCGATATGCTCCAACGCCTGCTGTGAGGTAAAACCTGCTTGATAGGCAGCAGAAAAAGCCTGGCCATAAGATTCAATCACACTGCTGGCGTCTTCAAATTGCTCGGCAATCGCCTCGCTGAGCTCTTCTTCCCATGGCCGCGCTAATTGACGCACAGCTTCTTCTAGTGCTTCGCAATCCACTACCTTTGGGCTATCAGGGCCTAAGCGAAACACCATAAAAGCTCGCGCCAAAATAGATTCGGAAAATGCCGTAGTACTATCTAATTCACGCGAGTGCAGCGCCGCGCCCAATAGTTTCTCTATATTTAAACGCAATTGTGTGTTGTACACATCCCGTGGGATATAAGCGACTACCGTTGCAAAACGCGCAAACTCATCAAAGCGAATAAATAAACGCACTATCCTGCGCTCATTAATACTTGCCACCCCCAATAGTGTGTGTGTGAGTTCATCTAAATTGGCTTGGAATAATTCATCACGGGGATAATTTTCAATAACCCTTTGCAGTTGTTTACCTAAATAACTACTCGCATCAAAATTAGCTCGCTCCAGCACCTGATTTACCTTGCGATTAACCAGCGGAATATCCCAAGGGTTTAACGTATAAACAGGGTAGGTAAATAAACCCAAAATACGCACTTCACCCTGGGCCTGCCCTTGTACATCAAATAATTTTGTCACTATGTAATCTGGGTAAACCAAGCGATGGATACGGCAACGGGTGGAAGATTTAGAAAATGAAATTAAATCGTTCTGCTGGTAAAAATTCTCGATTCCTTCACTCCACTGCCCATCCGTGGACGCGGCAATATGGCGAAATACCCCCAAACGAGCACTGTCATCTTCCAGTAAAGCTTTACCGCTTCCGCGTTGCTCAAAATGAAAAACACGCAAGCCTAAAAACGTAAAATGCCCGGCTTTTAACCAACTTAAAAATGCCTGCGCGTCCGAAATTGAATCGGCGTCGACTGGTGCATAAGCTAACTGTTTGTATAGACCATCCACCGCAGCAGTAATAGCCTGGTAATCCTTAACCATCTGCGAAATATCATCAAAAACCTCCATAAGATCAGTCCAAAGTGCCTGATACTCATCGTCCGATAGGTGTTTTGTTTCAATATAAATAATTGATTGTTTCGGCCCCCCACCGTGCAGAGAAAGAATGGTGCCGCGACTGTCGCGGTCCGGAGTGATCACCGCATTTTTTAATACGCTAATCGGCAAGCGCCGCCGAGTTAACGCCAAACGCAGGGAATCTACTAAGAACGGACGGTCATTTTGCAGCGCAAGGATCATGCTACCGCGAGGCTGACCTCCATAAGCGAGCACTTGGGTATTAATTAAACCCACAAATCGCTCGCGCTGATTGCTGTCGGTTAATAACTCCCAAAGCGCTAATAAAAGCGCCGCGCCATCGCAGACAGGTCGGTTGTGCCAGTCCTCCGCTGGCAAATTTTCGCTGAATAAACTGCAAAACTGCTCAAAGGCTTGCTGCTGCTCTTGGCCCACACGCGATAAGGCGGACTGGACGGCTGCGCTATAGGCTTGGGTAAATTCGGTAGCGTGTGTTACAGACATGTAAGGTTCCTATTGAATTTTGCCACTGCAGCCCCCATTTGGCGCGGGGAATGTATTTCGTGGGTGCTTAACCGCAGGCTTAAGCATAGCTAGCTTCGACGGAACTTACGACGCTTGGCGGCTGTCACTGCGCCCACACTTAACAATTAACCCATTACCACTATCGAGGCCTGTTTCGTTCATGTCTGCTCTCCCTCAGATTCAAACGCTAAAAACCTGGTTGGAAAGCCAAATTCTCGGGCAACCCCAGTTAATTGAACGCATAGTGATCGCGCTCATCGCGGATGGGCACTTACTAGTCGAGGGGGCACCGGGCCTGGCAAAAACCAAGGCCATTAAAACGCTTGCCGATGGTCTTGAAGCTGATTTCCACCGCATTCAGTTCACACCGGATTTATTACCCTCCGATGTCACAGGTACTGACATCTACCGCCCTGAAACAGGCACGTTTGAATTTCAAACCGGGCCGATTTTCCACAATTTAGTCCTCGCCGACGAAATTAACCGGGCGCCCGCCAAGGTGCAGTCGGCGCTGTTGGAGGCCATGGCCGAGCGCCAGATTAGTGTGGGTAAATCGACCTATAAGCTGCCACCGCTATTTTTAGTTATGGCGACGCAAAACCCCATCGAACAAGAAGGTACATACCCACTGCCGGAGGCGCAGCTTGATCGCTTCTTGATGCACGTAAAAGTTGATTACCCCAAAGCCAGCATTGAAAAACAAATTCTGCAGTTGAGCCGCCGTGAAGCCAAAAACGACGCTAGCCTGCAGCCGGAGCACAAGCTCGCCCAGGAATGTATTTTTGCCGCCCGCAAAGAAGCATTGAATCTACATATGTCTGATGCGGTAGAGGAATATTTAGTGCAACTTACCGCAGCCACCCGCAACCCAGGCAAATACAGTGAAGAGCTTTCCCGCTCGATTGCCTTTGGTGTCAGCCCCCGCGCCACCTTGGCTCTGGATCGTTGTGCGCGCGCTCACGCTTGGCTTAAGGGTAAGGATTTTGTCAGCCCAGAAGATGTTCAAGCCGTGGTGCACGATGTCTATCGCCATCGCCTGTTGCTAAGTTTTGAAGCGGAAGCGCGGGGCCAAACTCCCGACAGCGTTATCCACACAATCCTACAGCTGGTACCGGTGCTATAAGCATGAGAGCAGGTCACACCGGTGTTTATCTGCGCTCCGAGGATCTCATCCTGTTGCGCGGCAAAGCTCAGCAACTCAATTTGCATCGCCAAGCGCCTAGCCGTGCGGCCATGGCCGGCACGAGTCATACGCGTTTTCGCGGTCGCGGAATGGAATTCGCCGAGGTGCGACCTTATCAAGCTGGCGACGATATTCGCACGATTGATTGGCGCGTCACGGCCCGTACGCAAATTCCCCACACCAAACTATTTCAGGAAGAGCGCGAGCGCCCAGTATTTGTGTTTGTGGATCAGCGCTCACCGATGTTTTTCGGCAGTCAACACTGCTTTAAATCCGTCTATGCCGCAGAACTTGCAGCCCTAATTGCCTGGGCATGCCATCAAGGTGGCGACCGCTTAGGAGGTGTATTGCTTGGTGACCACGCCCAACAAGATCTGCGCGCTACTCGCGGCAAACCGGGGCTGTTGCACTTTTTGAACGCGCTTGTGGATTACAACCAACGCTTGTTTTCTCCTGTGGCCAAAGCTAAATCCTTACCTCTGTTGCCCGCCCTTGAGCAATTGGGGCAGGTGGTAAAACCTGGCAGCCAGGTCTTTTTACTGTCAGATTTTCACGATCTGGACGACGCCTGTCAGGAAAGTTTAAGCCGCATGGCCAAACACAGCGACGTAATTGCCCTACACATTTTCGACCCGCTTGAAGCGGATATTCCCCAAGGCGCTCTACTGCGTATCAGCAACGGCTTCAAACGTTTATTGCTGGCCGGCAGTGATTTAAAAGCACCTTTTAACGCCAGCTTTCGCCAACAACAGCAACATTTGCAGACGCTGTGCGGTGCCAGCCGGGTGGTATTTGCCAATTGCCCGGTATCGGCGGATAGCCTCTCGCCGTTGCGGCGCTTATTCGCCGAGGGCAGCCACAAGGGTGCAGCCGCATTGAATACTTTAGCGGGGGCGATGTATGGCCGATAACGCTGCTGTACCAAATAATGCTCCTGTATTAAACAGCACTGCGCCCACCAATCCTGCGCCACAAAGCTCAGCGCTTAATCCATCTACCCCTGCAACTGGCGGGCAGTCGGTGTCGAACCTGCAACAACAATTGCAACCGGCTCATCAGGACCCGGTCAACCATCCAGCATTTGGCGCACCCCCAGAGCAGGAGATGCAAAGTCTTATCGCGCAAATTAGCGATATAGAGCGTCCGGCTGATATCGGCATTTGGCCGCTAGCGCCTGGCTGGTGGGTTTTATTTACACTGTTGACTGTCGCAACCGTCGTAGGCGTTATTGCCCTTTATAAAACCGTGAAGCGCCGCGCTTATCGCAGGTCAGCTCTGCGGCTGCTTAAGCGCCTGGGTGATGGCAGTGGATTATCCCGCAGTGGGCTTGCCCGCCAGCTCAACGAAATCCTCAAACGTACGGCGCTGGCCTCACCCTACTACCGGCATCTTTATATTGGTAGCGCCCATGGCGATGCCTGGCGAGAGTTTCTCTGCTCCAGCAGCCCAGAATTTCCCGAAAAATCCACAATCGTAGATAACCTTTTACAGTCGGTTTACCGTCCTAAAGCACAGTTGGATGCGGGTGTAAGCATTGCGTTCTGCGAATTCTGGATTCGCCAACACCATCATTTAACTGAGCTTACTGACACTGCTGGCGCCACCAAAACATCGCGCTTAGATAAAACAAGGGAGCCACGTCATGTTTGAATTCGCCTGGCCCTGGTTATTGCTTGCTCTACCGCTGCCCTGGGTGGCCTATCGTTTTTTCCCAGCTCGCCCGTCTGCGCAAGCTGCACTGCTCGTACCTTTTTTTGACCGCGCGCAGGATCTGCTCAATCAAACCAGCGCTGCCAAACAGCAGGCATGGTTGCGTAGATTGTTAGCCCTCGCCCTGTGGGCATGTTTAGTTGTCGCCGCTGCCCGGCCGCAATGGGTGGGCGAAACTGTGAGTTTGCCCAGCAGTGGGCGCGATCTACTTCTGGCAGTCGATATCTCCGGCAGTATGCAAATAGAAGATATGCCGGTTAATGGCACGCCTATATCGCGTATCGCAGTAATTAAAAACGTTGTCGGTGACTTTGTGGTACGGCGGCAGAACGATCGCTTAGGGCTTGTGCTTTTTGGTACTCAAGCCTATTTACAAGCACCTTTGACGTTCGATAGACAAACGGTTAACACTTTATTACAAGAAGCACAGCTGGGTTTTGCTGGCGAGCAGACCGCCATCGGAGACGCCATCGGGCTATCGATTAAACGCCTAAAAAACCGTCCAGCGCAAAGTCGCGTGATTATTCTGCTCACTGACGGCGCTAATACCGCAGGTGAGCTTGAACCGAGAAAAGCTGCAGATTTGGCCAAGCAAGCGGGTGTAAAAATCTACACAGTCGGCATTGGCGCCAATGAAATGATTGAGCCGGGTTTTTTCGGAATGTCGCGCAAGGTAAATCCTTCCGCAGACTTAGATGAGGGCACGCTCACTTATATAGCCGATACCACCGGCGGTAAGTACTTCCGCGCCCACGACCCTCAAGAGCTAGCCAAAATCTACCAGGAGCTCGATCAGTTAGAACCTATCGAGCAAGAGGCTGCCGTCTATCGGCCTCGACAGGTGCTGTTTTTTTGGCCCCTAGGCGCAGCCATGGGTATCGGCCTGCTGCTGATCTTGATGCGTTTGCCGCTATGGCGTCGCTTTATCGTCTCCCCCACTTAATCACTTAATTAGAAGGTGTTAGCCCGCATGCTTGAGAGCTTGCAGCAGTTTCATTTTTTGCGACCCTGGTGGTTTTTATCTCTGTTACCAGCCGCTTGGCTGGTGTGGCAACTAACCCGCACACAGGCCCAGGGCGATCACTGGACGCGTCTTATCGCCCCGCATTTATTGCCTTTTTTGTTGGACGGTAAAGGCGCCGAGGAAAAAAACCGTGTTGGTTGGTTGCTCGTGCCTTTAATAGTGGCAGTGGTCGCCCTGGCTGGTCCTACCTGGCACAAACTGCCAAACCCGGTGGAGAAAAACACCTCCGCTTTAGTAGTGTTATGGGATATGTCGCCGAGTATGTTGGCGCAGGATATCCGCCCTTCTCGCTTAGAGCGCTCGCGTTTAAAGTTGATTGATCTACTTAAAACACGCAAAGACGGCCTAACGGCATTGATTGCCTACTCTGGCGAAGCCTATGTAGTAACACCGCTGACTGAAGATGTGCAAACCATTATCAATTTGCTGCCAAGCCTTGCCCCCACTACGCTGCCAAGCGTCGGTTCCAATCCAGAGATGGCCTTAAGTGAGGCTAAAAAGCTACTAAAAGCGGGCAATCTGGATCACGGCGACATACTATTTCTCACCGATGGTATTGATGGCAAAGCTTTTACTAACCTCGATGAACAACTTAAAAACAGTAAAGATCGCATTACCCTGTGGGGCATAGGTACAGAAGAAGGCGCACCTATTCCCTTGCCGCGCGGCGGCTTTTTGCAAACCGGTAAGGACCTTGTAATTGCCAAGCTCAATAGCAGCGAGCTCAAACGCTTTGCTGAACAACATAAAGGCTATTACGTGCCTGTACAGGCGGACGACGGCGATATCAAATTCTTATCCCAACTGCTCGTACGCACTGATCAAACGCAAATACAAAGCGATAAAACCTTTGATCAGTGGGTAGAAAGCGGCCAGTATTTAAGCCTTGCCCTGTTACCACTGTGCCTGTGGTTATTCCGCCGCGGCAGCCTACTAATAATTCTTGTCGCCCTCGCATTTCCCAACCCGTTGCCTGCTTCGGCAGCAACTCCTTCTCAAGCGCCCCCCACTGAAGAACCCAGCGCACCTGCGCCAGCTGCTGAACCTGCCTGGCAAAAAGATCTGCGCAATACCTGGAATGGCCTGTGGTTCACCCCCGATCAACAAGGCGCGCGGCTGCTAAAAAAGGGCGATGCACCTGCAGCCGCTGAACACTTTGCCAATCCTGCTTGGCAGGCCACGGCTCAATACCAGGCGGGCAACTTTGCTGCAGCAGCTAAGACTTTCAGCCAAGACACCAGTGCGACCGGCAATTACAACCAGGGCACGGCATTGTTAAAAAAAGGCGACTACGATGGTGCTATTAAAGCCTTTGATGAAGCCTTAAAACAGCAACCGACCCATGCTGCCGCCCAGCACAATAAAGATATTGCCACCAAGCTTAAAGCACTCAAAGCCAAACAACCTAAGCAGAACAACGGCCAGAAAGACCCCAACCAAAAACAAAAAGGGGATAAAGATCAACAAAAAGATCAACAAAACGACGGCGACTCTCAAAACGGCGACGGGGATTCAGCCGAGAACAGCGAACAATCGGGCGATAAACAAAAACCTGAGGATTCATCGCAAGACAAAAACCAAGATGGCAATTCAGGCGAGAATTCGGAACAGGATAAAAAAGACCCGTCCAAAGATGAACCAAACGAAAATCAGCAAGACGACAAAAAGCAGGCCCAAGCAAACGAAGATCAAAAGTCTGGCGACGATAAAAAACCCAACGACGATGAGAAAAGCGAGCAGGCCAAACAATCTGCTGAAGAAAAAGCCGCCGCTCAGCAAAAAGCTCAAGAAGAATACGCAAAGCAACTGGCCGAAGCGGCGAAAGATCAACAAGAGGGTGCCAAACCTGCTGAAGCCGGTGCCGCTGTCGAGGATTCTAAAGAGCAGCAAGAAAATCAACAGAAGATCGATCAAGCGCTGCGACGCGTGCCGGACGATCCAGGTGGATTACTGCGCAACAAGTTCCAGTATCAATACAAGGAGCGTCGCATGAATCCTCAAGCGCCTAAAGACGCTAACAACAATCCTGAGAACCGCTGGTAACACTATGTTGAGTTTTTTACGCACCCTGATTTGTGTTCTCACCTGTGTACTATTTATGGGTGTCAGCTATGGCTGGGCCGATTCGCTGACGACGCGAGTTGACCGCACCAGCCTTAGCGTTGAGCAAACACTCAATTTACAAATCACCTACGACGGCCGCAGTAATGATGAGCCTGACCTTACTGGCTTGGAGCAAAATTTCGACATACTGTCTCGCTCGCATTCATCGTCTTTTTCAATCAGCAATGGCCAAGCGCAATCCAGCGTGCGTTGGAACCTAACCCTTGCACCCAAAATGGCCGGGCAACTGCTCATTCCACCGCTAAGCCTTGAAGGCAGCCAAAGTAAACCCATTCCGATCAGCGTTTCCGACGCCAGTGAACCCGTGCACGCCACCGATAAAGACATTTTTATTGAGTCAAGCGTCGATAAAACCTCCGCTTATGTACAAGAACAAATCCTCGTCAGCTATAAGTTTTACTACGCTATTCCAGTGAGTAGGCTTGAACCTAAGATCTTTCAAATTGACCAGGTCCAGGTAAAAGAACTGCCGCGCACGGATTACACCGCAACGCTCGGCCACCGCACCTATCAGGTAACCGAATTTAAAGTTGCCATTTCGGCGGATAAAAGCGGCGAGATTATCCTCCCTTCAACTACCTGGAATGCTTATTCAGAAGATCCCACCGCCAGCATGCTGGGGATGCGCGGCGGGCGACAGGATATTCACCGTTTAAAAACCGACGAATTTCGCATCAACGTCAAGCCTAAACCCGCCAATTACCCTGCGGGTGTTCCCTGGTTGCCCGCTAAGTCACTTAGCATTGATCAGGAGTGGAGCCGCAAAACCGACCAGTTAACGCAGGGGGAACCGGTCACACGCACAATTACCCTTACCGCCGAAGGCCTTGCGGCAGAGCAGCTACCACCTATTGCAGAGAATCTCTCAATTAATGGTGTAAAAATTTATCCTGATAAACCGCAACTGGACACTCAAACAACCCAGGACGGCGTCAGTGCAACGCGCATCGACAGTCTCTCAATCGTACCGTCTCAGAGTGGCACTCTGAATGTACCTGCACTCGAGATAACCTGGTGGGATACACAAGCTGATCAGCTGCGCATGGCAAGCCTGCCAGCTCAGCCTTTATTAGTTGCTGCCTCAGGTCAGCCAGCGGCCAAATTACCCAGCCTCCCCGAAGCACTCCCGGCAGTCACGGTGGATACTCCTGAACGGCAAAGCGATAGTGTGCCCATGTGGGCTTATTTACTGATCGGCTGCCTAGTTTTATCGAACGTGCTATTTCTCGCGCTTTGGCTTTCGGCACGTAAAGCCTCGTCCAGCGGTGTACAGCCGGAGCGCAAGGTAAAGTCGAAAGATTTGTGGGCTCGCATTACTCAAGCGCTACAACAACAAAATCCAAAGGCTGCGCGAGATGCCATATTGCACTGGTTTCAACAGGAGACAGGCCAGAGCTTTACGAACCTTACTGAAATTGCTAGCTGGGCCGACGAGCCTGCATTAGCAGACGCTCTCAAAGCATTAGATACTGCCATCTATAGCTCTGCCAGCAAGAATTGGCAAACCCAGCCGCTGCTGGATGCACTATTGAATTGGCGAGAGAAGAACAAAACTAAACAGACCTCCAGCGATGACCTCGCGCCCTTGTATTAGCTCTCAAATTCGCGCGGCAGCTCTTTCGAATCAGTTTTAGGCACTAAACCTAGGGTTCGCATTTAATTGATACAGCTGAGTTAGTTAGGTAAATGGTTGGCCTTCGAGCAGGCAACCTTCTACAATGCGCCGCTTTTTATTTCACTTATTGATGATAATTCTATGTTTTTATCCACCCGCACATCCTTCCTTCTATCACTTTTAGTCAGCTTGTCGCTTATCGGCTGTGGCGGGAACAAAAATAAAAACACCGCGCCAGCGGCAATATCCAGTTCTAGCTCAAGTTCTAGCTCAAGCTCCTCCTCTAGCAGTAGCTCTTCAAGCGGCATAGCCGATCCAGGCCTACAGCTTAATATTGTTTTCCCGGGTGTAGGTGGCTTTACGTCTGCTGATACTGTGACGCTACGTGGCAAGACATCCGATCAAAGCGGCGTCAAAAGCGTGACAGTTAATGGCATACCCGCTACCACCACAGATCAATGGGCGGATTGGCAACTTAAGGTTGACCCGTTGCAGAACGGTGAAAATTTATTGGTTGTAAAAGCAGAAAACACTAAAGGAGATATCAAAGAACAAATCGTGCGCGTAATAAAACAAGTTCCTATGGTTGCGCCGGAATTAACCGCATTAGACGCTACCCACAATGTATTTTTTATTTATGACAACAATTTAAAAGGCATTTTTACCGTCGATATGGCAACCGGTACACGGAAGGTCTTAACGCAATTAAAAAGCGTAGAAGACGAAACATTTACCTCCCCCACATCAATGGTATATGACTCAGTAAAAGACCGACTTATTCTGAGCGACTACAAAGTGACCCAAATCGAGTCATTCAGTGCAAGTTACGTTGGTCGCCTCGTCAGTATCAATGCAAGAACGGGCGAACGTTCAACATTTGCATCGGGAGCTATTTTGATTGATATTTCAAAACCCTCCTTGTCTCTGCGTAAACCTATTTCGCTCACAATAGATCAGGCCACCCGGACTTTGTATGTATTAGATGAAAAAGCTGGCTTTATCGGCAGCCAGCAAGGCCAATTGGCATTTGATTACGCCGTACTTAAGTACTCTCTAGATGCAGAAACTCCAACATTTACTCGCGTTAGTGATAATCAATTCAACAAGGAGGAAGCGTTTGTAGGTAGTAAGCATATTCGTTTTGACGGCCAAGCAAATCAGCTAATTGCCGAAAGTCATTTTGACAGCCTATTCGACAGTAATAACCAAGCTATTGAAAGCTGGTTTGGTTTGATTGCGATCAATGTGACCACGGGTGCCCGCACAAGTATCTCGGGTAAAAACGTACATACCGATGCAAAATACGGGTTTAAGCTGCTACAACCAGCTGATTTTTTTATAGACGGTGGATTTGCATATTATTACGACGCATCAGCAATACCTGAACGAGTAATAAAAATTAATTTATCTACCGGGGAGCGTAGTGAGTGGTTTAATAATATTGCAGCCGACAACAAATATAATTTACGCGCACTGATCGCCATGGAGTTCGATGCTACTAGTAAGCAACTCTATGCGCTGGATGATGCAATGGATGCCGTTTTTAAAATTGATACACAAAATAATTTTAAACGCTCCCCTATCGCTTCTAACGGTGTAATTAACGAAAATACAGCATTGAATTACATATCATCTAATGCGGTGACGTGGGATCACGCACACGAGCGCCTTTTGGTGACCAATCAGCTCGAAGGAACTGTTAACGCTTACAGCTTGACGACCGGCGAGACTTCTTTATTTTGCAACTTTGGCATTTTGGATCGAACCAACGAACGCGTTTATCCAATCGATAGCGTATTAGATGGCCAGCGACTAGTTTCGCTCGTAACTTATCTGCATGTTGTCGATGGGGTAATTACCACCAGCAATCGAATTGACAGTTGTGATCTTGCCGACGGCAAGCACACCATTATCTCCGGCGAAGAAGGCACGTCCAACTTGCCGATATATTTGCCTACAAGTCTTGCTGTAGATTCAGACAAACAAAAAGGCTATGTATTAACCACCGCTATTCGCAGCACCAACAACATTAATTACCGCGAAAATGCACTCATTCAGGTTGATTTAATATCCGGCGAACGTACAGAATACGCATCGCTTGAAACGAATGAGAACCCTAAAGGAAGTTTCGCGCTTAATAGTGAAACAGGTGGATTGTTTTTTTCTGTATTAAACAACGCCAGTATTTATAGCATCAACTCGGCAACGAAAAAAATTGATTTAATGAGTAGCAACCTGACAGATCCTTCAAACTTGCTGCTAATCCCAAAGAAAATTTTCTTTAACAATGGTCAATTAATCGCTTTAGATTCTGGGCGAAAGAGCTTGATTTCAATCCACCCGGACGGCAAACGTACAACACTGTTCAATATAACCAGTACTGGCGCTACCCCTATAAACCAAGTTGGTGGCATGCTGCTCGACAGTAGCAATCAACGGCTATTTGTAACTGACCAAGCTATCGGAGTTCTAGCGCTTCAAGATTTGCTTACGGGTGAAACTATTTATTTAGCAAAGTAAGGTTAGTACCACCTAAAACCTTAGCTTGTAACCGAACGTAAAGGTTTTTATTTAAAACATCATTAGCTCGGCTAAATTAATACGAGAGTATGGATTCACTATAAAGAATAGGATATATAGGAGGGAGAAAAAGAAAACCTGATTGAGTTACGCTATCAGGGTACTTATCTTCTTATTAGATATGATCAAATTAGACATGATCAAAACACGTCCCCATCCACTGAAGTTATTAACCTTCGTGGATGGGAAGAGTCGATACCTTAATAATGCGGCAATTTCACATTAACAAATAATTCATCAATTTCAATTTTCGAGTGACGATTAAACGCCTCATTCACCACATCTTTCGTTAAATGTGGGGCGAATAATTCGATAAATTCGAACATGAAGCCGCGAATAAATGTCCCGCGCCGAAAACCGATTTTCGTAGTACTTGAGCGGAACAAATGGCTGGCATCGATAGCGACTAAATCCGCATCCATATCAGGTTCATAAGCCATTTTGGCCACAATTCCCACACCTAGCCCGAGTCGAACATAGGTTTTAATTACGTCAGCATCAGATGCTGTGAAAACCACTTTAGGGGCGAGTCCATGCTCCATAAAGGCTTCATCCAAACGCGAGCGACCGGTAAAGCCAAATACATAAGTTACTAATGGATATTTGGCTAAATCCTCCAGAGTCAATTTACTTACCTGACAAAGAGGATGATTCTTAGGAACAAGCAAGCAGCGGTTCCAAGTGTAACAAGGCAGCATAATTAAATCGCTAAATAACTCCATTGCCTCAGTCGCAATCGCAAAATCAACACTGCCTTCGGCGGCCATTTCCGATATTTGGATAGGCGTGCCTTCGTGCATGTGCAGGCTCACATCAGGATAGCGATCAATAAAGGTTGCAATAACCTTAGGCAGTGCATAACGCGCTTGAGTGTGCGTCGTGGCTAAAGACAAGCTGCCCTTACGTTCGTTGCTAAACTCTTGCGCGACTTGTTTGATACTTTCAACTTTGCGCAGTATCTCGCCTGCCGTTCGCAGTATTGCTTGCCCAGCGGGTGTTATGCGCGTTAGGTGTTTGCCACTGCGGGAAAATATTTCTACGCCCAACTCATCTTCCAGCAACCGAATTTGTTTACTAATACCCGGTTGCGATGTATAGAGACTTTGCGCTGTAGCCGATACATTAAGGTCGTGATGCGCCACTTCCCAGATATAACGCAACTGCTGCAACTTCATAATTCCTCCCAATGCTGGCTCTCTCAAGCCTTCCGCAGATTAGCCAATGTGTTATTTTTTAGGGTGTATAAACTATAAAAACCTACGTCTTTAGAAGCGTAGGTAAATTTCGGTTATTTTGCCACCCTTTGGAACGTTTATTGTTATTAACTCGACAGATGTTTGCAGTGAACTAATAACACTGCAAGCTTTATCAGGCTAGCGCTAATGGTTTTCACTATGCCCAACATGCTAACTGGTTGAATGATAGGTATTAAATAACACCTACGGCGGATAATTAATAGCCCTGCAAGACTACCTGATCAAATAACGGCATATTTAACTGGCGGTATTTCACACCCATCAACCGCAGTTTACGTGGCTGATAAATATCTCACCTTTTAAGGCTAGCGTATGCCAATGATCCGCAGGCGTGCGCCGAGAGGGACTTTTCAATTGCTAGAGTTTGGCTTAGGGTAGCCGCCTCTTTTATTGGTTTATGCGTTGGATATTGGTTATGCACGATTTATTTGCCCAGATCATTACTCATGTCGGTGAGGATTTGACACGCCCTGGGCTAAAAGACACACCGTTGCGAGCAGCGAAGGCCTTTGAAACTCTTACAAAAGGATATCGCCAATCCCTTGATGAGGTCGTCAATGGTGCACTTTTCCCATCCGATGCCAGCGAGATGATCATCGTTAAGGACATCGAGCTGTTTTCCATGTGTGAACACCATTTATTGCCTTTTATCGGTAAGGCTCATGTCGGCTATATCCCGGCTGGCAAAGTTTTAGGCTTATCAAAAGTGGCCCGCATCGTCGATATGTTCGCCCGTCGCCTGCAAATTCAAGAACAATTAACGCACGAAATAGCAACAACAATTCAAGAGGTAACTGGCGCCGTAGGCGTGGGCGTCATTATTGAAGCTAAGCACCTGTGTATGATGATGCGCGGCGTTGAAAAGCAGAATTCGGTGATGAAAACATCGGCTATGCTTGGAAATTTCCGCAGCAACAGTGCGACGCGTACAGAATTTTTATCTCTGCTCAGATAAGGCAGGCTGTGGATTTGCACAAGGTGTTTTGGCTAAAGGGCAGCTACACTTAACCAAACTGTTATAAAACACGAGGCAATTTATGGCGGCTTCATCAAAGCGCTCATGCAGCAAATTTTTCGCACCTTTATCGAATAACACTCTTAGTCACGCCCATACGTTGATTAAATCCCTCTGTATTGTCGCCGCAGGTGTGTTATCCGGCATCTGCTACGCCGGGCAATACTATAAATGGGTAGATGATAAAGGCATTACCCATTTTTCGGAAAAACCGGTTGTAGGTACTGAAGCGCAGAAAATGGGAACGTCGTCCAAATCAGCTCAGGAGGCAAACGAACCCGAAGCACCTGTTGCCGAAACGCCTGTCACAGAGGGAACCGCAGCGCCCCAAGCAAGTAACGACGAAAACTGCAAAATTGCTCAGGATCGTATAAAAGCTCTGCAATCCGGACAGCGTATTCGCCTGGTCGGCCCCGACGGAAAATTCTCTTACTTGGATCAAAACCAAATTAAAGAAGAAATGCAAAAAACCCAGGATGTACTTAAAGCCAACTGTGGCAAGGCCGCTAAATGATCGCAGAGACGGGGTTTTACAGAGTTTTTTCTAACGCCATGCCCAAAGACTATTAATTTTGACCGAGCAATAAAATTGGCAAGCTTAGAAACCCTGCAAGGAATGCTTACTTTTAATTTGGATGGTTAACAGGGAGAGCCTTGTCTAAATACGCAAACATTAATTAGAAAAATTAAATTCATTGCAATTGAACAGCATTAATTACTTCACTTAACGTCTTTTGCAACAACGTTAACTTAACGCATTTCTAATTTAATTATTAAATGTGCTCAAAAAATTACTTTACCTAAACAACATTTCAATATAGTTGTTCCTCAATAAACAATAATTCTTAAACTAGCAATCACCCCAATTCTTGGCTTAGTTTACGAGCAATATTGACTAACGAAAGAACTTCATCCGTAAGCCCAGCCGTTGCAACCGCTTTGGGCATACCATAAACAACTGAACTTGCTTCATCCTGGCCCCAGATAACTGAGGCTCGATCTTTTAATAGTCGTGCGCCTTCACAGCCATCAGCACCCATTCCCGTCAATACAACTCCCAACACACCGCTGCCGAATTCGTTGGCGGCTGATGCAAACGTGATATCTACAGAAGGCTTGTAATTCATGCGGTCATCGCCGGGGAGAATTTTGATCGCATTGCGCCCCCGCTCAAAAATCAGCTGGTGACCACCGGGAGCTATAAATACGTGTCCAGGCAATAACTGATCACCTGTGGCGGCTTCCTTTACTCGCACTTGGCATTGGCGGTCTAAACGCTCGGCCAATGCTTTAGTGAAATTCGGCGGCATATGCTGTATCACAACCAGAGGCACGGTAAAACTTGCGCTCAATTGCATTAACACCTCCGTTAACGCCATCGGGCCACCCGTGGATGAACCTATAACTACCAATCGGATGCGCCCCCGTAACGGCTTGGAAAACGGTTTGACGTCGGCAGGCTTGGAGATCGGCGCAATATTCTGTGCAGGTGGATGCTGATTAAGATTAGTGGGCTGCGGTATATAACTTTCGCGCTTAACTTGAGTGTTAATAGACCCAGGTGCAGTGGCGCTCGGTGCATTAACTTGCGAAGGCCTAACTGTAGGAGAAGCGACAGCAGGCTGCGGTACACGCACATTCGATTTTTTAGCAAACGTTAACAGCGTTTCATGTAATTTACGTTTTAGTTCAGAAGAATTGCGCGAAACTTCAGCGAAGTTTTTCGGAATAAAATCGACTGCTCCGGCAGCGAGCGCATCAAGTGTCGTTCTGGCTCCCTCGTAAGTGAGAGAGGAAAACATCACTATAGGAACTGGGCGTTCGTTTAAGATTAATTTAATCGCAGAAACCCCATCCATATAGGGCATTTCATAATCCATTGAAATAATGTCCGGCTGCAGCTCACGAGCCATTTCGACGGCTTCACGACCATTCGCAGCAATTCCCACCACTTTTAATTCAGGGTGCTCATTAATTATTTCCTTCAAACGTACTTGGAAAAAATTCGAGTCATCGACTATGAGCACGTTATAAACCACTGCCACTCCTCGGAGTTATTTAATTAACCAACTAGTTAAAACTGCCTTACCCGCTCAGCAGATTAACCGCGTTTTTGGGCAGATTTTTAATCGCGCTGAATTTCTTTGTTGCGGGATTTCAAAGCTACTCAAAGTGTTCTTATAATGTTCGAATATTCCTTTAAATGTTTAGAAGCTGCTCCTTAAATTGACTAATTACCGTAAATTTTGTACAGAGCCAGTGAAGCGGTAAATTCTAACTTTTAACCACCTACGTAGCGCTTTAACATACTCGGCACGTCCAAAATTAATGCAATTGTACCGTCGCCAGTGATGGTAGCGCCCGCCATTCCAGGCGTGCCTTGCAGCATTTTACCCAGTGGTTTTATAACCACTTCCTCTTGGCCAATTAATTGATCCACTACAAATCCCACGCGGCGCGTGCCCACATTAACAATAACTACATGGCCTTGTTTTGGGCGCTCGAACGAAGTTAAACCCTTCACCAACCAGCGCTTTAGGTGAAATATAGGAATTGCTTTTGCTCGCACAGTGACGCATTCCTGGCCGTCCACTATGTGCGCTTTAGTTAAATCCATATGGAAAATTTCGTTAACACTCACCAGTGGCAAAGCAAATGTTTGTTTGCCAAGCATAATCATTAATGTGGGCATAATTGCTAGCGTAAGCGGCACTTTAATCGCGATGCGCGTGCCTTCGCCTATTTTGGAAAAAATCTCTATTGAGCCATTTAACTGGCTAATTTTGGTTTTCACCACATCCATGCCTACGCCGCGGCCGGAAATATCGGAAATCTCCGCTTTGGTGGAAAAGCCCGGTGCGAAAATTAAATTAAATGCTTCCATATCGGAAAGACGAGCTGCCGCATCTGGATCAACTATGCCTTTTTCGATGGCCTTTTCACGCAATTTTTGAGGATCCATACCGCCGCCATCGTCGGTGATCGACAATAAAATATGATCGCCTTCTTGCTCGGCCGACAATATAATTTTCCCTGTGCGCGGTTTCCCTGCTGCTTCACGCAGAGCGGGTAATTCAATACCGTGATCGACAGAATTGCGCACTAAATGCACGAGTGGATCGGCAAGTGCCTCCACTAAATTTTTATCCAGGTCAGTTTCTTCCCCGACCAAATCTAAATTGATTTCTTTTTTCAGGTTGCGCGCCAAATCCCGTACAACCCGAGGAAATCGGCCAAATACTTTCTTGATAGGCTGCATGCGGGTTTTCATTACCGCAGTCTGCAAATCAGCTGTAACCACATCTAAATTGGCGACCGCTTTAGCTAAGGCCTCATCGCTAGAATCTAACCCTAAGCGCACTAGCCGATTGCGCACCAGTACCAGCTCGCCCACCATGTTCATGATGTCATCCAACCGCTGCGTATCGACACGAACGGTTGTTTCAGTTGCCACTGCTTGTGGGCTGCCCTCGCGGCTGCGCCCTTCGTCATCGGCTTCTATAACGCGTGCAGGCGGTGCGGCTCTTATAACTGGTGCTCCTGGGGCTGCGACAGCTGCCACAGCTACATGACCTGTGCGTGCGGCAGGCGGCTCCTGTGCTGCTGACTCAGATCGAGCAATTGGAGTCGGCGCCATAGGTGCAGCAGCTTTAAGTTCAGTAGAGGTGGGCCCTTTACCGCGCCCATGAAGTTGATCAAGCAAATGCTCGAACTCATCATCGGAAATTACATCGGGCGCCAGTGCGGTAGCAGGAGTTGACGATTGTGTTGCCGCAGCTGCGCTCGTAACTCGGCCTGGGCCTTTGCCCGATCCATGCAGCTGGTCTAATAGGTTTTCAAATTCAGCGTCAGAAATTTCATCAGCGGATACAGACTTTTGTGCAGCCATAGATTCTGGCGCGTGTGAGCGCGGAGCCGCAGCGATACCGGGCGCTTTACCCGCACCGTGTAATTGGTCTAGTAAGGACTCAAATTCACTTTCAGAAATATCTTCAGAGACTGCTTGCTTATCTTCCGTTGCAGATTTAAGCGCAGGATTATTGGTGGTTTTTTTAGATGCTGAAGATGAAGTGGATTTGTCACGATTAATTGCCTCTAGCAAACCTTCATATTCATCATCACTTAAATTAATGCCCCCGCCAGACTCTACAGATACCGGTTGCGCAGGTGCGCTGGGTGCAGATAATGGCGCTGGTGCAGATGCTGACTCTTTCAAATCTTCACAACTGACTAATCGCTCAAGCCTTGCAATTAATTCAGGGCTGGCAGGAATCGCTTCTTGGCGCGCAGAAACAGCAGCAAATTGTGCATTTACCGTATCCAGGGACTGCAAAACCACATCCATTAATTCAGATGTAACCGTCCTCTGCCCGTTGCGAAGAATATCAAATAAATTCTCCGTGATATGGCAGCAGGCCACCATCGCATCAAGCTGTAAAAACCCTGCCCCGCCCTTTACTGTATGAAATCCACGAAATATTGCATTTAGCAAATCACGATCATTGGGGCGCTGCTCAAGATCGACTAATTGTTCGGATAATTTATCGAGGATCTCGCCGGCTTCAACCAGAAAGTCTTGTAGAATTTCATCATCTTCTCCAAACGACATTGAGTGCTCCTTAAAAGCCTAAGCTTGAGAGTAAATCATCAACATCGTCCTGGCCTTGCACCACATCATTCCGTTTTGCGGCATGGATTTGAGGCCCTTCCGCTTCTATGCCGCTGGCAGTGGATGTTTCTTTGGGTTCTGCGTGTAAATCAAGCCCCGTCACCTCTTCTACTTGCCCGGCAATACGCATTAAATTGACTAATTCTTTTTCTACATCGGTGACTAGCCCGATTACTTTTTTCAACACTTGGCCGGTTAAATCTTGGAAACCTTGCTCCAAAATAATTGCTTGTAAATGACCACTTAATTGCTCTGCGCCAGTGTTCATTTGTTCCAAAAAATCCGACATGCGATCGTATAATCCAGAAAATTCAGTTTTAGAAATTTCCCTGCGGCGCAGCTTCTCCCATTCTTTGCGTAAAATAGCGGCTTCTTGTCCTAAACTCATTGCAATGGGTGCAGAGGCTTCTACTCTATCCATAGTTTTTTCCGCCGCTTCTTGCGTCATGCTAATAACATATTGCAGCCGATCTGAAGCATCGCGAATTTGCGACGGTACCATTTCGCCTTTACCGTGCACATTTGCATCAACATTAAAATTAACAATCGCGCTGTGCAATGCACGTGTAAGCTGGCCTACACATGTAAAAATATGGCGGTCTCGCACCTCAACCAAACTATGAATAAGTGCCGATGCATCTTCAAAATCATCATTTTGTAATTTACTGACGAGCAGATTCGCACACTGCTTTAGTTCGAGCACAAAGGCCTCGCCATTGTGCTGAGAAATCGGAGTCTCCATCGGATACCCTTCCGCTATTATGTTTTTATTAGCCGCCAACTCGTTCGAAAATCTTATCGATTTTCTCTTTTAACACTTGTGCGGTGAAGGGTTTAACTACATACCCGTTAACGCCAGCTTGCGCAGCTTCAATAATTTGATCGCGCTTAGCTTCAGCCGTCACCATAAGCACTGGCAAAGCGACTAATTTGGGATCCGCACGCACTTCTTTTAACAGGTTAATTCCTGTCATGCCCGGCATGTTCCAATCTGTCACTAAAAACGCAAAGTCACCACTGCGCAGCATTGGCAGAGCTGTTACGCCATCATCCGCCTCGTGTGTGTTGGTAAAGCCAAGGTCCCTAAGTAGATTTTTGATGATCCTACGCATCGTTGAAAAATCATCAACAATAAGGATTTTCATATTCTTGTCCAATGCAGCCTCCAAATATTCTTTGCCACTGGGTTTATTAGCAAGTCTAGCTGTTAAGACTCAGTCAGCCAGTTTTTACCCCATTCAACAGACGTCAAAAATACGTTGCTGGGAAACCGTTGAGCCGCTGCCCGCTAGCTGACTTAAAACCCCTTTCGATTTACAGCATAGACCACTTCGCAAGCTTTGCCGGGGCTCGTAGGTAATTGCAGGTATAAGCAGGCCTTCTATACTCACTATACTCAAACACACCAAGGCGATTTAGGCTCGAACGCTGAACTCGCCATCTTTTATTGCGGCAACGCTCACCAAGGAGCCCTTCATGAGCACCCCTATTGATGCCCTTTTGCATATTCTCGCTAAAAAAGACGGCTCGGACTTGTACCTCAGTACCGGCGCGCCGCCCTGCGCTAAGTTTCAAGGCACACTCAAACCCTTAAGCCAGGACGCTTATAAACCCGGCGAAGTAGAAGCGATTGCCATGGCAATAATGGATGAGGAGCAGCGCAAAGAATTTGCCCGGGAATTGGAAATGAATCTGGCGATTTCCATCAGTAATGTCGGGCGATTTCGTATTAATATTTTTAAACAGCGCAATGAAATTTCTATTGTGGCGCGCAATATTAATACTGAAATTCCCCAATTCGATAACCTCGGTTTACCGGAAATATTAAAAGAAGTCATTATGGCCAAGCGCGGCCTGTTGTTATTTGTCGGCGGCACAGGCTCGGGTAAATCCACCTCATTGGCCTCCTTAATTGATCATCGTAATAGCGCCGCCGGAGGCCACATAATTACGATAGAAGACCCTGTTGAATATGTGCATAAACATAAGCGTTGTGTGGTAAATCAGCGGGAGGTCGGTGTTGATACACGCAGTTTTAAAGCCGCGTTAAAAAACACGTTGCGGCAAGCGCCAGATGTTATTTTAATCGGTGAAATTCGTGATCGCGAAACCATGGAGCACGCGTTGGAATTTGCTGAAACCGGACATATGGCAATCTCCACACTGCATGCTAATAACGCGAACCAAGCCTTAGAGCGCATTATTAATTTATTCCCGGAAGAACGTCGCCCGCAGTTACTAATGGGCCTGGCTCAGAATATTCGGGCCATAGTATCGCAGCGCTTAGTACCTACGGTTGATGGCAAGCGGTGCGCGGCGGTAGAAGTGCTATTGGGAACTAAAACTATTGCTGAGCTTATCCTTAAAGCACGTCTAACCGATATTAAAGAAATTATGGAGAAATCGGAAAACCTAGGCATGCAAACCTTCGACGGTGCATTATTTAAACTCTATCGAGCTGAAAAAATCACATTTGAAAACGCCATTGCAAATGCGGACTCGCCGAATAATTTACGTTTGCGTATTAAGCTTGCGGAAGGAAAATCCGTTGAAGCAGGCGATGCCGCCGCACAGAGCCCAGGTACTGGTTTTAGCTCATTATCCTTAACGATGGTTGAAGAAGAAAAACCAGATGAAACACAAAGTCATTAGCGCTGTGTTGTTAATTAAGTTGGATAAGAAGGCATAATTATTTTCACTTGGCTAAATATCGTTAATTCATCTGGTGAACATGTGCCATTTTTTTAGATAAATAGCTGTTATTTATTTTGTACGAGCGTCAGGTGCGATATGTCCGGCGCCTGAGCTTTATCGCGAGCAGGGTCTGATAGGCGCTCACCCAACCGAGCAACTTCATACTCAGGCGATTCAACTAGAGCAGCAACCGGCAGCGCGCGCTCATGCAGCGCTAATACTTCACTGCCCGGGGGTGCTAAATCCAGCTCCTCGCCCAAATGTGCGGGCGCAACAATAAGCGGTGACTGTTCGGCCGTATCCAACAAATTGCCCTCGCTCGCTCGCAGGGAAAAATCCGTATATTCATGCAAGCGAGACGTAACCGGAATACGCTCTTCTTCAGTTAAAACATCGGCACCTACATCTGCCAAGCTCCAATCGCGCGTTGTCACTTGCACAACTGGCGGGTTTTCCACCGGCTTAGAGGAGCACACCTCTGGAATTACAGAGGCTCGGGTAAAGGTTTCTGTTTTAGTCTCAGCTTTTGTCTCAATTTTTGTCTCTGAGGGGCGAATATCACTTAGAGCGCCAGCCTGTTTAATTGCCACCCGATAACGTTTAGCTAGGTCCCACGCTAATTCTTTTTTTAATACCACCGGGGCATTGTCCATTAAGCCCGCAATTTTCTCCGCAGGCATTTTAAATAATAGCGCCAACTGTGCGATTACTTGAGAACGCTCGACCCCCTGCGCAAGCTGGCCTGTCAGTACCAAATCAAAAAGCGCTGTCGTCTCCGCCATATTATCCACCCCATTCACATCAATGCTATTAGCTAAGTGTATCTCAATGCTCGGTAAAACAAACTCTTACCTACTTCACGCTTCCTCATTAATAGACCGCCCAAGGCTTAGGCAAAGTGCTCTGTTACCGAAATCCTCCGCCTGCGCGCGCATACGGGGCGTTAATCCACTAATCTTAGGAAACCCTGATTAATAAGTATGTTCCAAAACGTGCAAATTTGTGAATTGGCTGCGGCGCGGGCTTCTTACCCATGCCGGTTTAGAAAACACCTAATAATCAGAGCATCTCTTGAGCACTTATTACCTCTGGACGCGGTGCATTTTATTTTATGCAGCGAAGACTATCGAATACTTGACGATAACCCAGGCGTTTTAAGCAATTTATTTTGTGTCGATCAGACTATTTATCTCTTAAAACAACATAGCAGCGAGTAGAAGCGTTTTTATTTATAGCGAATCTAAATAGTGCCGGGTGTTTGACAGGTTTGTCCGCCGCACGCGCCGTTTGATTTAACTCATTGAAACACGCCAGCATTTTTTTAACGATAGCGGCCATTGCGCTAATAAAGCCCGTTTTTCCGAGGCAGAAAATCCCTCGATGGGCGCCTTCTTATACGTGCAACTGCTAACGATCTGCACAGCGGGACAACGAGCCATAAGCGAATAAACTAGCAAGTGGTAAAATTGTATCCATACTGTAATTACTGTTCATGTGCGCTAACCAACCTTGTGACTACGCGGTGCTGCATTAACACTTAACTAATTTAGCGTGAAGAGCGCAGGTTTTGGAAGTTAGCTGTAACTCCGATTTAGCTTGCCCATATGAACAAACTAAATAAGACAAATAAACAAAACGCCGTTAGGATTGCGTCAAAAATTTGCAGGCGAAATAGGTATTTGCATACGGCGTGGAATAACAATTTATTGGCCCAACTCGCCGCTACGCTAGCACATTGCAGCGGCAATCAATTAGTGAACGATATATTACGGAGACGAAGGGTTATGCAAAGGGTAGAGCAGTCGACACAGAAAACCCCTAGTAGGTATTTTCAGCACACGCTGAAAGCTAAGTTTTTGCGTTGGACTTTAAACACACACCCTCGGGGCGTACTAAATGAACAATAAAAATCCTACTGGCGAGCTGTCTTTTTTACGTACCGTAACAACTGAACCACATTCGCACGCCGGTTTTCACTTGGCTGTAAAAATAAAGCAAGATATTAATTTTCTTCGCGACCGAATAGAACGGGTGAAACGTTTGCACACTCCGAATTCGAGCGTGTTGCGCACGTATGAATCTATGTTATCCACGCGCTTAGCCGTACTGGATTGGATGAGAGAAAACGGGCAGCTAGATGACTTAGAAGACAGTTCAATTTCTAATGTTAACGGTAAATTTTAAGGAACGTCTGCGACATTACATTAGTCGCCCTGGCGTGAATATATTTACCAAAAATTCTCATTTACGATGTGTAAACTCGGCGACTGAGCCTATATAGCTTTAGAGAACCTCTGAGAAATTACTTTACTCGCCCGGGTGTCGCTGAATTACCAAAAAAATGCTCGTTTCCAGCGTGTAAACTCGGCAAATGCTCCTGCGTTGCTATACCTCCGCATCCATGCAGTCGTCCCACTTTGTTGGCAAAATTCCCAGCCCACGTTATTTCAGAGCTTCCTCAATTCCGTGCAATTCAAATGTCAACGATGAATATGCAAATCGATTTAAGAATGGAGAAAAAACTCGCATAATTAGCGCGTACAATTAAACGCCACTCAAAATAAAGTGCGCGCTAAAGACAAGACAGCTCTATTTGAAAACGTACGGCCTTGTAGATTCAATATCCGTCCAGCGCACTAAGGTTTAAACTGAGAAGCTAGTCTTTTTTATCGCGCTTAACTTCAGGAATGTCTAATGGCGATTTAGTTGTTTTGCGCAAGCCAGCTACCACTTCTTCTAGCGCTCTATCAAATAATAAGCTGCTATCAAGCGGGCGTAATTGGCCGGAGCGTAATCCCAACGCCAATTGATGATGCTGACGTTCAGCGACTTTCACACCGCTGCGGTTAACAAAAATAAAGGTGCCTGTTTGCTTGATTACCGCAGCTAAGCGGCATCGCAATACCGGTTGACCAGGTTCAATAATGTCGAACCAGGATCCTGGTGCAAAGGTTGCTACCTGCTGCCAATGCAGATCATCAGGGCCAGTGCCGCCACTGGCCGCAGTTTGAGATTCAACCGAAGCAGAAGCCGGTGATTTATTCGAGCTATCAGATGCTGAAGGGGTCGCCTCTGATTTTTTCGCAGGAATAAACCCTGCCACTGAATCGCGATGCAGACGATTAATTAACGAACAAAAATCAGCCGTAGCAAACGGATCAAATGCGATATCTTCAAGACCTAAGCGCAGCCGCTCCATTAAATGGGGCACCATAATAATCAGTGCTTGGCGATCTTTAGCGGTTTTAAGTGGTTGTACGCTCCAAACCAAATCAGTGAGGGTTTGCAAGCCCTCTCGCCAGGGCACACTGTCATTGCCGGCACGCAAACAGCGAACAAATAAAACCTGAAACCACACGGTAGAAATAAATTCGCGCAACGGCTCAGTTAAAATAAACCCGTCCGTGCGTAACCCCACCTCTACTGATACTCTCTTACGCGCTTTTTCTGCTAGAGCTTTGCCATCCTCCGCGTCTGTTACGCGTCGCTCACATAATGCAGCACGGCGTTCTTCCTGCGCTATAAATGCTGAAAATTCCGTAAATAACTGCGTAAAAATTGTTTGATCACCCACAAACTGCTGATGAATAACCTGAACAACTGCATCAATTTTTCGATATAAAGGATCACTTACACTAGGTGAATAGCCCACAGACGCCAATGCCATAGCGTTTAACAACCGACGCAACGGATGGCCTTTATGAGTGAAAAATTCGTCATCAACCAAAGCAACTCTAAAGGCCGGTATTTGGACCTGAACCAAAAGGCGAATAATCTCCGGTGCTAAATTTTTAGCATTAAAAATAAACTGAAACAGCAGTGAAACCAGATGAATTACTTCTCGCTGGGATCGGCTCAATTCAATTGAGTTGCCATTAAATTCACTGATCGCCAAAATCAAATCATTTGGCTGTAAAACATTTTCCACGGGCTTTTTTTGCTGTTGCAGGCCAGTCAAAAGATCAGCCAATGCTAAGTTAGATAATTCGCGGCTAATTACTTGCCCTACAGATTCACCACCTTTAGCAAGTTCATTAAGAACGCTTGCAAGCTCCTCATCAAAATTATCAGCACTGCCAGCTAAAGTCTTTTGCGTAGTTGTCGATGCAACAGAATTTGTATGTTCTTGCGCTGTCTGGATTTGAGTCGAATTAGAAGCTGCAGGCCTTTTATCTTTTACATCATCTGCAGGCGAGCCACCAGAATCGACAGCCGCTGGAGCCTTTTTTAATAATTCAATAAGCGCGCTGTATACAGGCTCTAATGCGAGCAGCACGGATTCGTTGAACGCTTTGAGGAGAATTAATTTAATTGCTGCGGAAATATCAAGCTGCAACGCGGCACTGCTGACAATTTTACATAGAGATTCAGGCCCGACAGGATTATTGCGAGCATATACAGGGGTGGCAACCGTACTATTCATTCGAAATGAGAGTTGAGCGATGACATCACCAAAATTACGGTGTGCCTGCGTAATCATTGACTCTACAGCTATAAGCTCGTCTAAATCTTCAGGCCGCATCAGGGCAAGGGAATCAGCAGTTAGCGGAGTGGCGTGCGTCAGCTCAGTGCCATCTAAACTGGCAAAGGCTTCTTGTAAACGCATGGTAAAGCGCTTAAGAAATGCACTGCGCTGCTGGCGCACTCGCCGCATAGAATTAAAATAAGTATTTTGTTCCTGAGCGTTTGGCGCCTTATCGGCAAGACTAAACAATTGATCATCCAAACGATCAAGGCAGGACTCCAGCTGAGGAATCAATAATATCCGCGCTTGCTCTACACAAGCTTGTAGCCCTTTAGCAAGTCGGGCTAAACGCGCTTTGGTCATACGCTCATTGGTTACCTCCAACCGCACAACCTTCGCTAGATCTGTCATAGCTTATCTCCGAACACAGGCATAGCCGGGACTTTATGAAAAACAAAGTCGCAGCGCTTCAGTCTTCAGTCTAGACATTCACCGGGTATGAATTCAGCCCAAAGTATTAGTAAGTGACAATGTACCATAATCAAATCTAAAAAATGTGACCCGCTAATACTTTAAAGCCCCCTCGTAAGAACATTTTTTGTAAGATCTCCCTCAATCTATAATGACATCAATACGCCATGCATCCCCCCCAACTTAAAATTGCTCGCTGGTTGACCAACGGCACCTGGCTTGCCCTATTAGCTCTATTGACCTTGTACTTTGCCAATCACGAGCGGGAGCAAATTAACCCTAATCAACAGGTCGCCAGCGCAAACTCAGGTGCATACACCGAAATCGAGCTCAAGGCCAACCGCCATCATCATTACGTTGCCAGTGGAACGATAAACGATCAGCCGGTAACGTTCATGATTGACACAGGTGCATCGGACGTGGCCATTCCCGCCAAACTCGGCGAAAAATTAGGGTTAGTTGCTGGCGAGCGGGGTACATCAACTACTGCAAATGGCCAAGTGATTGTTCAACGCACGAATATTAACCGTCTGCAATTAGGTGATATCGTCCTAGAAAATATTAAAGGCAGCTTAAATCCCGGCATGGATACAGATGATGAGATTCTGCTAGGCATGTCATTTTTAAAAAATCTGGATTTCAGCCAAAAGAACGATGTATTAACTCTGCGCATGAAGAATTGATAGTATCTCTATACAAAATTATAAAAGCCTAATATATCTTAGAAAATTCCACGGCTAACAACCGCGTCAGCACACCTGAAAAAAGACACGAAGTTTTAGAGCTTGATTAATACTTTTTTTACCTAATGTAGGAAACGATGAATATTTTACTTACCGATATAATTACCAGTATTCCACCGTTGGTGGCCAGCGCATTAGCAGAAGACATAGGTACAGGCGATATTAGCGCCGAATTGATTCCGGCCGAACGCCGGGCAAGTGCGTATGTTATTACTCGCGAAGACTGTGTTGTATGCGGGCAAGCCTATTTTAATGAGGTATTTACTCAATTAGGTGGTGTTAACGTTCACTGGCTGGTCGCTGAAGGCGATAGAGTCAACGCCAATACGCGCTTAGTAGAATTGACCGGCCCTGCCCGCGTGTTACTCACCGGCGAGCGCTGCGCGCTTAATTTTTTACAAACGCTAAGCGGCACTGCTACAACTACCGCACATTTTGTCGATCTCGTAAAAGATGCTGCATTTAAACTGCTAGATACGCGCAAAACGATTCCAGGCTTACGCCTCGCGCAAAAATATGCAGTCGCCATCGGTGGTGGATCTAATCATCGCATTGGCTTGTACGACGCATTTTTAATTAAGGAAAATCACATAACAGCCTGTGGCAGCATTACCCAAGCAATTGCGCAAGCGCGATTAGCAGGCCCGAATAAACCTATTGAAGTGGAAGTGGAAACCTTGCTGCAACTGCAAGAAGCCATTGCGGCAAAAGCCGACCGCGTGATGTTAGATAATTTTACGGCGGATAATATTCGCGAGGCGATTAAACTTGCACAAGGGCAATGCGAAATTGAGATATCCGGCAACCTTAATAAAAACACTATTCCGGCGCTTCTTAACACTTCGGTCGATTATATTTCTTCCGGCGCCCTGACAAAACATCTACAGGCAATTGATTTATCGATGCGGCTTACGCTGATTTAAATTACTGCGCTCATCACTCTTTTTCAGAGGAAAAAGTTTCGAGCACAAGCCTGCTCAGTTATTTTATACAGCCAAAGATTGCTAAAGCGCGCTTTTCTGCACTTCATACATGTCCCACATCGGCAGAAAAATACCCAACGCGAGAATAGTTACAAAAATCGCCATAATGACGATTAAAATCGGCTCGATCTTATCACTAAGCGTTTTAAGATCGTAATCGACCTCTCGCTCGTAAAATTCGGCCACATCCGTTAACAATTGCTCTACCTGTCCGGACTCTTCACCCACGGCAATCATTTGCAACACCAACGGTGAAAACATTTGGGCTGCGGCGTGGGTACGAATTAAACTATCACCACGCTCAACGCCGCGGCGAATGGCATCAATTTTTTGAGCTAAATATGGGTTATCGATGGCCCGAGCACAGAGCGTCAATGCAAAATTTAACGGTACGCCAGCTCGCAACATTAAACCAAAGCTGCGCGTATAACGAGCCATAGAAGCGCGATCAATAATATCGCCAACAACGGGCAGACGCAGTTTCCTCTTTCCCCAAAATTGCGCGCCCTGCGGAGTTTTCAAATACCAAACGATACCTCCAACCCCGCCTCCCACTACTATAATTAATAGCCACCAATAATTAACAAACACGTAGGAGGTGCCAATTAATATTTTCGTAACCAAAGGTAGGGGCGCTTTAAACTGGGCAAACATAGCGGCAAACTTTGGAATAACGGCGACATTTACCACGGAAATAGCAATCGCCAAAGCAATCATGACAAAAGTTGGATAGCGCGTCGCCGACTTAATGCGTTTGCGCGTCTCCTCATCGCGCTCCATATAAAAAGCCATTTGCAAAAAAACTTCCTCCAAATTCCCACTGCTCTCACCCACATTAATCATACTCACAAATAGATGATTAAATACTTTAGGGTGACGCGACAGCGCAACCGATAAACCAACACCAGTCTCTAAACTATCGGCAACTTCATTTAAAACCATTTGAAAATGTGGATGCTTAATACTTGCAGCTAAACCGCGCAAGCCACGCACAAGAGGAATGCCCGATTTAGTAATCGTGTACATTTGCCGGCTAAACATAATCAACTCAATTGAGTTAACTTTTTCAGCACCCATTAATTTGGCTAATTGCTTATCGACCGAGCTTGCTTCTTTTACGGCAACAATACTAATCGGCGTAATATTGCGGCCCATCAATTGGTTGGCGATGGCATCGGTAGTGGCGCCATCAAGCCGCCCTTCTACCAATTGACCTTGGTTGTTCCGCCCCTGGTAAGTAAAACTAGTCATAACCACCCAACCTAAACTTATGTGTGTTGGTCTTCCTCAATAGGCCGTATTTACCTAACAATTCACACTGCAATTGATTGAATAAATTAAAAATACTTTCTTGCGTCTGTTCACTCAACACATGGCAGATAAGTATGTTTTCAGATTTGTTATACATTGAGCATACTCGGTGATTCTTCTTCAACCTGAGCTGAAACGCGCAACACTTCTTCAAGTGTTGTTATTCCGGTAATCGCTAGATCCAACGCCGATGCAGCCAATGGCCGATAATTAGGATGTTGATGAGCGGCATCATTAAATTGTCGTACGGAATTATCCCGCAAGGCATTTGCCATTACGCTGTTAATTTCCAACAATTCAAATACACCCGCGCGACCGTGATAACCAGTGTTATAACAATGCGGGCACCCCTGCCCTTTGCGCAAGGCAAGCGGTTTTTGCGATAAATAATTTTGATATTGGCGCAGCACCACCATATCTTGCTCATCAGGGGTATGCGGCTGCGCGCAGACTTCACAAATTACCCGCACTAAACGTTGGGCAACAATCGCCTTTAAACTTGAAGCCACTAAATAGGCATCAACTCCCATATCGATTAAACGTAACGCGGAGCCAACAGCATCATTGGTATGCAACGTCGAGAGCACCATATGCCCGGTCATTGCCGCCCGTAGCGCAATTTCAGCGGATTCAGAATCGCGAATCTCGCCCACCAATAAAACATCGGGATCTTGCCGCAAACAAGCGCGCAAAACCTTAGCGAAATTTAATCCAATTTTTTCGTGCACTTGCACTTGGCTAACGCGGCTTAGCCTATATTCGACTGGATCTTCAACGGTAATAATTTTACGTTCGGACGTATTTAATTCAGAAATCGCGCCGTAAAGTGTGGTAGTTTTTCCACTACCAGTGGGGCCTGTTACTAAAACCAAACCGTGCGGCCGCGTAATAATTTGGCGGAATCGCACCACATAAGGCAGCGGCATGCCGACGGCATCTAATTTGCGCACACCTGCGCTATGATCCAGCAGCCTCATAACCACTGCCTCGCCAAATTGCACTGGCATTGTCGACATACGCACATCAATATTGCGATGACCAATTTTTAAATTAAATCGTCCATCCTGTGGCAGCCGTTTTTCTGATATATCTAAGCTTGCCATGAGTTTAAGGCGCACAACCAAAGCGCCACTAATGCGTTTTTCATTCATGACCTGTTCGATTAATACGCCATCAATGCGCTGACGTATGCGTAAAACCGCTTCATCAGGTTCAATATGAATATCAGATGCGCGCGTACTTAACGCCTCTTCAAATATTTTCTGCAGTAATTTAACCACCGGGGCATCAAGATCTTCCGCCGATTGTAATAGACCCGTTAAATCCACTGCGTCCGTGCCTAATTCTTCATCCAGCTGTTCAGCAAGTGACGCAATTTCACTTGCTCGGCTATAGGCCGTATCCAAAATATCCATCAATTCAGATTCGCGCACTACCGCTGGGCGAATCGACGTACGTAAAACCTTTTGTAATTCATCCAAACAAAAAATATCGGTGGGGTCCGCCATGCCCAGTAAAATTCCATCCTGCTCGCGCTTTAACACCAACACACGGTAGCGCCGCGCGTAGGTTTCGGGCAAAGTTTGAATTAAATCGCGGTCAAACCTAAATTGTTTCAGCTCAACAAACGGATAATTTAATTGTTTGGATAAAAACGATAAAAGTGTATTCTCTTCAATAAAGCCCATCACAACAAGCTGCTTACCGAGCTTATTACCGGTATTTTTCTGGCCGTCCAATGCCAGACGCAATTGATCCTGACTAATAATTTGCTGGGCAACTAAAATATCGCCTATGCGTATACGCTGCTGCATAGCATCTCCAAAACCTTTTTCACACCTAAACTGTGTATACCAAACCAGTGGGTCATTGTTTAATTACCTGCATTACTGCATCGGCATATTTAGCTTACGATTAAGAAAATCATTGACAGCTTGGGTGTGCCCACCTAATTGTTGCGCGCGGAAAAAGGCCATATGTGCCAATGAAGTATTACCAGACGCATCTGCACACACGCCTAAGGCAAGCCAGAGTCCTGCGTTTTGTGGGTGATGATCGACTAAACGCTGATAAATAATTAACGCCTGTGCTTCTCGACCAGTTTTCTGCAATGCGACGGCTAAAATACGCTGCAATTCGGCAGCCTCTAATTGCTTAGCAGTATTTAACCAACTAATAATTTCTTCATACTGCTTTAATCCGAGCAAACCCTGCGCGCGGAACACATCGCGCTCAGTATTGGTTAAACCGCTGGGGCGCTCTATTAAACTTATTAATTTTGGCCAGGCTTGAGCACTCACCCAACGGTTCGCCAGCCAGCGAACTGTGTCTGTCGAATCCGTATGCGCCTCGATAAAACTAAGTGCGGATAATTCACTTATAGAATCCTCGTTTAAATCAGCTAAAAAAAGCTGTTCCGTTTTCTTGGACACGCTAGAGTTTGATACGCTTGCCAGATTATAATTATTTTGCTGTACTGCATTACGCAGCGAACCCTGTGGAGAAGATTTTACAAACAGTGTATTTAATTCCGCCTTCATAGGAATTTCTGTAGTCGAAAAGTCATCCTGCTGATGGTCGATTTCGCGCGCAGCAGTCTGGGTTATGTTTTTTGACTCACTCAACAACCCTGTTTCATTGGGCATAGAATTTTGTTGTGTTTGGGCATACTGATCTACTTGCTGGCTAGCATTTACGAGCAGCTGCTGAAGCTGCACGCGCATTGAATCCAAATCCTTACTATCAACACCTACAAATTCGGCACGCTCAATGTAACGCCGGACTTTTTCACTATCAGCCTGTGCAATTGCCTCGACGGTCAAAGCGACATATCGCTGTTTGATTGCAGCAATTCCATCTAAAGCAGCTTGATTATTCGGCGCTTTTAGTAACACCTCACGATACAATTGATAGGCATTTTTTAAAGGCGGATAGGTTAAGCGATCGGCCAAAAAATATTGTTTTGCCAAATCTAGAATTTGCGACTCTTCTGACGGTGACGGTGACGGAGGTAGAGGTAGAGGTAGAAGTAGGTCGACCGGAGCTAAGGATCCAGTGAGCGATAACTCGGCACGAGTATTGTTAGATTCGTCCGTGTTATCAATAGAGGGGGCGGTATTAAGTGGTAATTGCACTACCTCAACTTGAAATTCGGGTACCGAAATAATATGTTTGGAAAAACCAGCGTGATATATAGATAAAGCACCGTACCCACACATAAAGCCAAAAGAGGCCAACACAGCAATTTTTACTGAGGGAGAAAATATAAAATGTGTGGCAGATTTAGAATTAACGAAGGATTCGACCCTGATGCGCTCAGGCTGCACCGGCACACGCGCGTCTAACTGCTGCAATACGTCGTTGATTAAACTCATCGTTTACCCTCAGTTTTCACAGCTAATTCCGGCTAAATTTCCCAAATTAACAACTAATACCCCAGCCAATTAAATAAAGCACCACTTAGCACAGCAACAACATACGTCAGCCAGTACTTGGCCCCATTACTACCCAATGTCAAACGCGCCAAAGATTTGGATTCGGGTGTATCCACAACCGCCGTTCGCACATCACGCCAGCGTACAAAACGATCCCCGCGGCCATAGGCGGCCCATAAGCATTTATGTGCCAATAAATTAATTAATCGCGGCACGCCTCCACTGGCCAAAAATAGCATTAGCAACGAGAGCAGATTAAATACCCTATCTGCCTGAGGATTTGCAGCGTTTAGTCTAAATCGAACATATGAGCAAAGCGCAGAAAAGCCTAAGGGTTTTAATGTCTCGGCAAATACAATACGCTGCTTTAATTGCCGCAAATCTTTACGGTTTAATAACTCGTCCAACTCTGGCTGACCCAACATTACTACTTGCAATAACTTGCGTTTCTCCGTTTCGAGATTGGTTAATAATCGCAAGCATTCGATAGTTTCTCGCGGCATCGTCTGAGCTTCATCCAGCACCAGGACCACGCGCTTTTTTTGCATGGCAAGCTCGATAAGCCTGCGACTTATATGCCCCAACAGCTGAAAGTGCGGAATATTAGTACAGCCGGGGACACGTATTTCTTGTGCGAGGGTAAGCTTAAGTTCATCAGGACTTAAATGAGGATTGGGAATGTAGGCCGTTACAAAACTCGAAGAATTTAGCTTTTTAAGTAAAATCCTTCCCAGCAGTGTTTTACCGGTTCCCACTTCACCGATTATTTTAATAAAGCCTTCGCTGTTGTGTAGTGCAACCACGAGCGTATTAAGGGCATTTTGGTGACTGTGATAGGCATAAAAATAGCTGGTATCGGGTGTAAGCGAAAAAGGCAGCTCTTTAAATCCAAAAAAACTTAGGTACATAGCTACCTCTTATGCAGTTCGTCAGTCAATACCTTTAATCGATCCGAACCCTCTTTTAATTGATCTTGCCAGGTATTTTCGGTGATAACGATTGGACGCATTAAAATTACTAATTCGGTTTTATTCCCAGATGAACTTTTAGTTTTAAACAATGTATTTAGCAGCGGAATATCCCCAAGCAAAGGTCTTTTACCATTGAGTTTTTTGCTGGTCTCCTGCATCAAGCCCCCCAGCACTACAACTTGCCCGGACTTTGCCCGTACAACAGAATCGCTCTCTCGAACTTCCCGTAAGGCTAATGGTAAAGAGAATTTTTGATCCCCAACGGTGAGGTTTTTTTGTTGATCCTGCACATCACTTACCATCGGGTGGACATGTAAAATGACATCGCCGTTTTCAGCAATTTGCGGCGTTACGTCTAAAGATATACCGCTAAAAAATGACGCTAACTCGATATTAGGTGAGTTGGTAGTAGCAGCTGCACTGGATGTAGTGTTATTTGTTATGCCGGTAACAAAATATTCATCTGAGCCAACCCGAATAACCGCTTTTTGGTTATTGACGGTACTCACGCGCGGGCTCGATAAAACTTGTACATCTCCCTGGGTTTGCAACAAAGAAAGTAATTTTGAAATATCATTTACCTGCAGCATTGATGCAAATACGCCGCCGGTTTTTTCCGCATATGTGCTTCCAATTGTCGTGTCAACGCCGTTGACGTCTGTATAGCTGCGGTTGGCCTCACCCCAGGGGCGCCAGCGATCGACAGTAGCGCCGTCGCCATTAATACCAAATCCAGGCTGTATGTTATAGCCGTAAATTAATTGCCCACTGATCGCGTTCCAATTTACTCCTGATTCAAAACCATTATTAAGTCGCACCTCAAGGATTTTTGTTTCTAAAATAACTTGCCGTTTAATGCTCAGCTCTGATTGTTCAAGAAAATTACGCACAGCATTAACATCTTTTGGCAGTGCTTTGACGACGACCAAGCCTGCGGCCGGATTTACAATAACCGAGCGCCCCTCTTCACGGCCCACGATCGCCTCAAGAGAATTTTGTAAATCTGCCCAAAAATGGCTTTCATGTTTAGTTTGCACCCGCGCGCCGGAATTATTTTCTTCGGTGTTATTTTCCTTTTGTGCGGAGCTGCCCGTGGCGGCGTCGGATGAAGAACCTGATGCTGAATTAGACGCTGACCCTATATTAACCTGCGTATCAGTTTGTCCGCGCCTAATAACATCAATGTTATTAATTTGAAATACCTGCGTGCGCATCTGCCGTGCATACACAGTATAAATTGAGCCTTGCTTATGGTATTCATAACCAAACATGTCACGGGAGATATCCATGACTTCATCAAGCGTCACTTGTCGCAATTGCAGGCTAACAGCACCGGAAACGTCTGGATCAGTTACAATATTAACGCCAGCATCAGAGGCCAATGCATTAAAAAATGTGCGTGCGGCCATATTATTTACAGCCACATCAAATCGACGCGGATTATTTTTCTCGTTTAATCGGTTATCTGCTACGGCATCTTGAACCTCCGCAGGAACAGCCAGCTTTTCCTGCGCGGTCATTTTATTAATTTCTGTGTCAAGCTGAGATGATGCATTTTTATTATTCGCACAACCAGTTGCACACAAAAAACACGCACAACTTAGCGATGCAATAATTAATCGCACCCAGGATGCACCATCGCTGAGGACGTTTTTTTTTGCATTATCGTTCAGCCGCCTTTTTAGTTGGCGGTCGTTCCGTTTTTCACACCACATGACTGCTGATCACTCCGGCTTATGGTTTACCGTATTTTTGGTTAGGCTTGGATACATAGGTACGTGCAACACCTTTCCATCGCGCTTTAGCACAATTGAAGAAGCTTCCACTATTGCTACCTGCCAGCCATCTATTAAATCCTGCTCTTTATACCAGCGCCCATTTAACAGGGCTTTTTTTCCTTCATCGCTAATTAAAATGCCTTCTAAAATCCACCGCGGCCCGGCTACTTTTGTTACCGCTCTCGCACCACTCACGATGGAAGTATGCGCACTATTAAACGGTGCGGTGGGATCTCTGAGCCCCGCCTCATCGCCTGATGCTTGCACGCATACACACATCAACATTGCTGCGTAAATTCGACTATTCATTTAAATGTCTTTCAATTGATAAGCTATATACACGCATTTCCACCACCGCATCTGGATGCTGAGCAACGCTGTAATGAAGCGCTTCCCAATAAAATCGCCAATGGGTGGCTTCTAGACGTTTTAAATAATTTAAAATTTGAAAATAATTTCCTTTCAGTCGCAACGACACATATTGTCGATAAATACGCAGCTGAGCCACCGGCGCTTTATTAATCTTACCGGCTTTTTCCTGTCGTACCATTGCGTCTCCGGGTAGAGGAATTGATTGCGGCACGTCTGTAGCTAAGCTTTCTAACTGCAATCCATCAGTTAATATCAGCATTTCCTGCAGCATGGAAGCCAGCTGATTGGCTGATACCAGCCCTGCAGATAAATCAATAATTTCTTTATCTAGTGCATCTAGCTGTATGTTCATATTATCGAAATCCTTTTTTAACAAAAGTGACGGATCAGTCGTCAAAACCTTTGTTAATACAGCATCCTCTGCCTTAAGCGATTCTAATTGCTTTTTTTGCGTTTCGACATCCACATTTAACTGCGTATATCTACGCTGAGCAGGCCCTAATAATGCGAGTTCAAAAATCATGTATATGGCGGCAAATAACGAGAAAATTATCAGTAGGCGCTCGCGCGCAAGGAGACTGTTAAATTTTTTCTCCCATTGCTTTAACTGAGCGATCATACGACTATCGACTCTGCCCATTACTGGGAAGCTGCTGAGCCGACTCTTCTATGCCAGTCATAATTTTTTCATTCCATTCTCCATAACTAAACTCCATTTGGTTTCCAGTTGTTTTACTCAATTTTAATGCCCCGAAATTAATATTCGCCATCGCAGCGTCCTGCTGCAGTGCTTTAATATATTCAGGCACTGCATCAACACGGCTAGTCATTCCATGTAAATAGAGATTGTGCCCGCCTGCACCCAGACCAAATTCGCTTAAAAACAAATCTTTTAAGGCAGCTTTTGACAGCGCAGTGAACAGCGCCGAAAATCCTTGATCGTTACCAAAGGCATTGCTACTAATAAGTTGTTTTATATAGGTACGGTTATCAATGGCTATGCGCACTTGATTTGCAGATTCTTCCAGCAGCGTTTTATCACCGGGCTTACCCAGAGTTTTTAACCGGCTTAATTTTGTTTCTTCGTTACGCACGTCGCTTATTGCAGAATCTACTGCACTTTGCATATTGTTGACACGCGATTGCAACAAACCCGCCCACACCCCCATGATCAGCACAAATACTCCAGTAATTAATAGCAGCGGACGTGCTGCCATGGGATCAAATTTAGGCCTTAATTCCTTTAAATACAGGTTGACCTGTTGCATTTAGGCAAACTCCTGACGCATAGCAGCCCCTAACGCTCCCAACCCGATTTGCATAATTCCGCTATCAAATTCTGCATCTAAGGCCACCGCGCCGGAAAAATCCAAAAATTGCAGCGGTACTGATAATATTTTTCGTAAGCTCTCAGTTATTTTTTCGTCAGCGATATTTTCACCGCCCAAATAGATAACCACAGGGCTTAGCTGGCCCATTTGACGCTCGTAATAATCTACAGAGCGCTGCAGTTCAAGTGCTAAAGATTCAACCGGTAAATCATCAAGCAGGCCACCGCCATAATTTAAATCAAATTGACGCGATAAATACATGTCACCTGCGCGGTAAATCGATACGGAGCCCGCACCTTGACGAATGCGCGCTATAGCAACGCCACGCTGGTCAAATTGCGGATCAATCAAATTAATTGCTAAATTGCGCAATGCCAACTCGGCTATATCAATAGCAAGCAACTTAAGTTCACACTGTTTTACATTTTCAATTAATTCCTGCAAATAGATTTTATTAACCACAACCACATAGATCATTTTGCGATTTCCACGTGCACTATCATTCGGTACGTGAAATACATCTACCACTAGTTGATCCAGCGGCTGACTTACTAAATCTTTTAGCCGCCACTTCATCGCATTAGCTAGCTCCGCAGGAGGAACGTCCGGCGCTTCCAATAAATAAAGGTGATAACGGCTTTGCGGAAGTACTACATTGCAGGGCTTATTTTTTAATTTATTCTGTCTAATGTAAGCGCGCAGCTGGATAAAGCGCTGTTTATCATCATCTCCCGGCAAAAAAGCCAACCCGGTAATATGCGGCAATTGATTCTTTAACACCTTTACTGCTACTGCGATGCCGTCGGCCTGCAATTCCAAACCCACAATGCTTTGAGGCTGAGCCTGATTTACTCTTAACAACACGGCGTAGCCCCCTTTCGTCCTGCGCAAGTGCTCTGCTGTTATTTACTTAGCTATCAACACTTAAAATTGATATTTATCGAATATCCTTTAGTATAGCCAGCACTTTGGATTTCGCTCTTTTTCTGCAGTTTTACTTATATATGATTCACATCGTGTTATTCGAACCTGAAATACCCCCCAACACTGGCAATATCATTCGGCTATGTGCAAACACCGGGTGCCAGCTAAATTTAATAGAGCCGCTAGGTTTTGCGTTGGACGATAAAAAATTGCGGCGCGCAGGCCTGGATTACGCGGAATGGAAGGATATAAAGATATATAAAAGCTGGGAGGATTTTTTGGCTCAGTTAGCGCCAAAACGATGGTTTGCGATTACTACAAAGGGATCCCGCAGCTACGCGGAAATTGAATTTCAAACTGATGATGCGCTGGTTTTCGGCCCAGAGTCACGCGGGCTTCCACCTAATATTTTAGATGCGGCAACGTATGATCGACGCCTGAGAATTCCCATGCGGCCTGACAGCCGCAGCATGAATTTATCCAACGCGGTATCCGTAATTACCTATGAGGCCTGGAGGCAACTCAACTTTTGCGGCGGCGCTTAGCAAAAAATATAAGCTATCACTCTAGCGCCTACCCGCTCACTTAAGAATGTTTTTCTCCTCCCAAACAGCGGGGTGATAAGGGTGATTGACCTTGCCATTCGTCAGGTGCATACGTATGCAATGCCAACGCGTGTATTCCATTTGCCAATTCTTCTTTGAGCGCAGCGTATACGGCTCTATGGCGGGCAACCGACGTTAAACCGACAAATCCGTCGCTCACCAGCGTTACTTTAAAATGGGTTTGTGTTCCGGGCCGGCTGCTGTGTTGGTGGCTTTCATTCTCGACGTTAATTAAAAGCGGTGAAAACGCAGCTTGCAGTTTTTGCTTAATTGCGTACTCGGTCATAGGCTGTTCTCTAGATCTGGTTTAAAAGGACAAAAGTTTCATTGACGCATATTTCTCAGCTAGCATTTAGAGAGAGTGGGGCCAGCTAATACTTTTATATTCAAAATACGTTTGAGGATGTTATGAGCTCGAGCATTATATTTGTCAACCGCCGCAAAGGCCGAGACCGTCGTCAGGATGACGACCCCTGCAAAGAAATGCCCTTGGACCTGTTCCACAGAAAGCGTCGCAAATCTAAAGAGCGCCGCGATACCAGCCGCACACTCACGGACGACTATTATGCATCGATGCAGAAAACACTCGATAGCTTGCAAAGTGATCAAGGCAATAAGCTGTAAGCCCCCTCTACGTATTAGGGTCGAAATTTATAACACTTTCAATTAGTGGATAGAGTATAGAAGCCCAGGATTATCCACTTGAACAAGTCGCATTATGTACAGCTTATCCTGGAGGAGAAAATGAACGAGGTTAATCATGTCGGCTCTTGACCCCAAAGAGCTCAAGTTGGTGGTCACAATGCTTCAGCGGCAGCGAATGGCAATGGGAAAATCTCATGCGTCCATCCAAGACGAAAAACAACGTGCGGAATTTGCCAGCACTTTAAAGCTGCTCGATAGCGCGCTCGGGAAGCTCACCGCTAGCACCAGCAAAGTCGCACCCGCGCCGTCTGCGGTCCCCGCTCCGCCCGCCAACAATCTCAAAAAGGCCAAACGTAAAGAGCCAATTGCATTGTCAGAGGCGCGAGTGCTGGTGGCGGATGATAGTATTGATTCAATGATGATGTTGCGCGGTATTTTGACGGATATTGGAGTTAAGAAAATTGACTGCGCTAAAGATGGTCGAGAAGCGCTAAATGCTCTTCACAACACCTCACCGGCCTATGATTTAGTTCTGTGCGATTGGGACATGCCGGAAATGACGGGTCTTGAGGTGCGCAAACAGATAAAACAACTAGCCAAGTTCCAAGATACCCATTTTATGATGGTAACCTCAGTTAGCGAGGCGGCGAAAATACGCGAAGCTATAGGACAAGGAATAACCGACTATATCGTTAAACCGATTGACGCCACTACGCTGGAAAAGAAGATTCGTGTAGCACTGGGATGGGATAGTTCAGATGAAGAAAAAGGCATCCCTGCCGTTTAGAACTTGAAACAAAAGACATAGCCGCCAACAAAAAATCAGCGGCTATTCACAGCTAGCCTTTAGCTATGGGTTTACCCACTTCTACAATTTTAAGGGTGTTGGTTCCACCAACTACATTGGCAACATCCCCTTTAGAAATAATCACCAAATCGCCTTCTTGCACTATTCCGATAGACAGTAACTGCCCCACAGCCCATTCATTAGCGTCAACATAGTTTACCGACTCACTTTCAAAATGGATCGTTTCGACGCCGCGATACAATGCCGCTCGGCGCAAAGAATTAATATGACGAGAGAAAGCAAAAACAGGTAAGTGCGTACCGTAACGACTCATTAAAAGCGGTGTAGAACCGGTTTCGGTTAGACACACAATTGCCTTCACGCCGGGCATATTATTAGCTGTATGCATGGCCGCCTGCGCGATAGCCTGATCGATGGCCATATGCTTGGGCATAGCTCGGCTTAAAGGCTTGCTGGATTGAGGATGTTTTTCGGCTCCTACAATAATCCGCACCATAGCCTCTACCGTTTCAACAGGAAATTGCCCGGCAGCGGTTTCAGCCGACAACATCACCGCATCGGTACCGTCTAGTACAGCGTTGGCCACGTCGAATACTTCTGCACGCGTGGGCAATGAGCTACTAATCATTGACTCCATCATTTGCGTCGCAGTGATAACACCGCGATTGAGCGAGCGCGCCCTGTCGATAATATGCTTTTGCACGCCGATTAAAGCAGCATCGCCAATTTCAACACCAAGATCCCCGCGCGCGACCATAACCGCATCAGAGGCCATGATTATGGCATCGAGAACCTCGTCAGTTTCGACTGCTTCAGCCCGTTCAATCTTTGCCACTAAAGCTATATCTCCACCGGCTTCCTTCACTAGATTACGTGCCAGATGCATATCTTCGGCACTGCGCGGAAATGAAACGGCAAGATAATCCACTCCGATGGCAACCGCCGTTTTGATGTCCGCAAGGTCTTTATCAGTTAATGCCGGTGCAGTTAACCCACCGCCCTGACGATTAATCCCTTTATTGTTAGATAGCTTCCCGCCAACGGTCACTTCACAATAAATCTTCGGGCCGACTACTGACTCAACTCGGAACACTACGCGGCCGTCATCTAACAGCAACAAATCGCCTGGAATGACATCGTTAGGCAGTTCTTTGTAGTCAATCCCCACACTGTTCTGGTCACCAGCATCTTTAGCCATAGACGCATCCAACACAAACTTATCACCTACAACCAACTTGATCGGCCCGTTTGCAAAGCGTGAAACGCGAATTTTAGGTCCCTGCAAATCACCTAACACAGCTACGTACACGTTATGTTTAGCCGCCAGCTCCCGCACCAGAAGACATCGCTGCAAGTGATCTTCGGGGCTGCCGTGAGAAAAATTAAGACGTACAACATTCACTCCTGCGACTATCAACCGCTCCAAAACACCAGGTTCGTCCGAAGCAGGGCCCAATGTGCTTACAATTTTTGTACGTCTAATCATTTTGTTCTCCAATGTGAAGCAGGCGCCTCTCGGTACCCGATATTTTGCGGCGCGACGGCATTAAAAAAGGCAGTGGTTACACTGCCTTTTTTAATTGTCACGCAAAACTGTTTTTAATGTTGCAGGAAGCTGAGGCCACGGAGCCAAACATCCCACCACCTGTAATCTGCCAACAGGTGCTATGAATGTGTGAATGTTTAGGGTGAATCATGAACAATTCCAGTCAACTTGTTACCTGTCCCGTATTAGCAAATGCTGAATTTTCGCCGGGAACTGCGAGGGCGCATACGATAATGAATTAGCCCTGCAAAGAGCAAGAAAAACCACTTCAAAATGCAGTATTTGCAGGTATTTTGCAGTGCAAAATGGAGATATGGTTAAGTCTTGGGCACAGGCGTTCGGATTTCGTATGGATACAGTGGTACACTCGCGCGTTCCTTTCCCAATTTTCGTGCTCAAATATTTAATATGCGAATTTTAATGGCGCCCATGGAAGGTGTAGTAGATCCCTATCTACGGGCATTGTATTGTCAGATCGGAGGGATCGATCTATTTGTGACCGAGTTTATTCGGGTCACCCATACGCTGTTACCGTCGAAGCTATTTCGTCGACTATGCCCTGAACTTGCAGCCCCTCTAACTACCCCTGTGCGCGTACAGCTGCTTGGCAGCGACAGTCAGGCGCTGAGCGAAAACGCCCAACGCGCAGCAATGTTGGGAGCACCAGGTATTGATCTGAATTTTGGCTGCCCGGCCAAAACTGTCAATAAACATCGCGGCGGTGCCTGCCTATTGCGGGAGCCTGCAACGCTGTTTGACATAGTGAGGTCTGTTCGCAAGGCGACTCCATCGCACATCCCCGTCACCGCCAAAATGCGACTTGGCTACTTATCTCGTGAAGGCTATGTGGAGAATGCACTCGCCATTGCAGAAGCCGGAGCACAGGAATTAGTGGTGCACGGGCGTAGTAAAGCTGACGGTTACAAGCCTCCGGCGTTTTGGGATTCAATAGGTGAGATCCAAGCAGCGCTTAAGATTCCCGTTGTGGCCAACGGTGATATATGGAGTTTGCAAGATTTTATCCGCTGTCGTGCGGAATCTGGCTGCAATGACGTGATGCTAGGACGGCCTTTACTGGCGAAACCCGATTTAGCGCTGCAAATAAAATCTTATTTAACCCGCAGCCACTTCTCTCCCATGAACTGGGAAACAATCGTGGGCCTGGTATGGCAGTACCACCTTAATACATTGCCGGACCATCCGAGCAAGCATATTGGTAATCGCTTAAAACAATGGCTGATGTATTTACAACGCGACTATCCACAAGCAGGACTGTTGTTCGAACAGATAAAAAAATTGCGCGATGCAGCCTCTCTAGAGACAGCTTTTGCCCCCTTGCTCGAATCAGCTAAAAAAACTAAAGCTAGTCACCTACAGAATATGGCAGCAATAGAAGCAAATCACTAAACTTTTTTAAGCGTCCTTGCTACCGGATTGCGCAATAAACTGCAGCTCTCGGTTCTAAATTGCAGACTAAAAATGCTAAAACGATTCAGACTGCCTCAACCCAAAATGACGAATCGAGCTTGTAAAATGGCCGATCGAATTAAGCGTGACATCGAAATAACAATTCTTAACTATCGTGAGACTTAACGCCGCCTCATATTAGGAACGAGTGGCGTCGCAAGACGCCACTCGAGAACTTTATCAGGCTAGCAAGCCAGGAAAGTAAGGTAGTCGACCACGCAAGCCAGCTAAATTGGCGCGCATGTTTGTCGCTTCACTGGCGCTATCGGAAGTTCTGATTGTTGCCAAAACTTCGTTAACGGGGGTGTGCCAGCTATCTTCTTTTGAAATTTCACCTGCAGAGTTTGCGGAAGTGAATATTGACAGTAACTTTTTCATGGAAAGTTTCCTCTAACTAAGGTCAGTTGTACCGATCTGCCCGGTAGGCAGCCGGTCGGCTTGTGAAGATTTGTTACTTCACGTTACAAATGGTAACACCTGATAAAAAGATAGCAAGCATTTTTTTGTGTTGGCTTATAATTTTTTCGCACAGCAGCAAATGGCGGAATCAAGGCATCACATGAAATGTAGTTAACTAAACATATGTTTTTTCAAAATTTGAAGGTTTTCCTGGTAACATATTTGCGGAATTTGTGGATAAATAGAAAGCTCAAGTTACACTTATCACTAGACTAAGGTAACACCCCAGGTAACAACACTAGAGGTTACATTTCAGAGCATCTATGAGTTAACCGCGGTCCAGATTACTAAAAAATAACCAGGAAGCTTCCCAGCTGGCTATAACAAGGTTAGTCTTGAGAGCTTCGAATCTTCGCTGTCGCTATGCAACCCATCAAAACTAAAGCCCAAATCCGCGCCGAGCTTGCTCGTGATGTAACCCAATATTTAGTTGAGGGAGGTGAAGTTGCGGATATTCCTCGTGGGATATCAGGGTTTCGAGATAACACGAACCCATATAATTTTCAGAGCGAGGCGGCACCACGACAAGAGCGCACATCATTGGATGAAGTCGTTCGAACATTGGAAGCGCGCAAACGAACTAAAAACTCTGTATACAAGCCACGGCCGAAAAAGAAGCTTATCACTGATGATTTTGGTGAGCCTTTACGATGGGTTTGGGTGCAAGAGGATTAATATTCTGCCGTGCTGATTGCTCATCATCCAACGATATCCACATCATTCACGATTTAAACTCTGCACTATGGGCAACTGGCTATTTAAAACTGAACCTCAGGTTTTTTCGGTGAGCGATCTTGCCGCGTTAGAAAATCAAATCTGTACTTGGGACGGTATACGCAACTACCAAGCGCGGAACTTTTTGCGCGATGACGTCGTACTAAATGATCGGGTGTTTCTCTACCACTGCCAGTGCAGCGCGCCCGGCATTTACGGGATCGCCCGAATAAAAACTGCATGCTATCCGGATCCAGCACAATTTAACGAAGCTTCGCCCTACTACGACCCGAAGGCCCTAGTTAGCAACCCTCGCTGGTATTGTATAGATATTCAATTGGAACAAGCTTTAATAGCTAAGCCGCTGCTGTTACCGCAAATAAAACAACATTCAGCGTTGGACGAGATGGGTATATTTAAACAGCCGCGACTTTCTGTTGTACCTCTAACAGACGCTCAAAGCATGCTTATCCTGGCACTCATTGAAGGTAAGTTATCCACTTAACAAGCTCATGCAACTTTTTAAAATGTATGCGCAGCTCAAATTTTTTATTTCCAAATTCACCAGTAGTGTCAGATAAGTGAACTTCTGCAGGGTTAACAATCAAAAAACTGCAAAATGGTGCAGATTGGTCTAGATGGAACGCTCCACTCTAAAAGGGTTTTGCTATGATTTTTCAGCCTAGGCTATAGGGAACGCTCGATATGGTATAGTTTTTTGAAATAGCAGCTTCTTACATAGGTCAAGTGGAACCTCCGAAGAACTTGCTCCTTGGTATGTAAACTCTTAAGCGCCCCATTTCCAGTTACCAAATGGCACCGTTTTACTTACACTTGAAGTATCTTGCCCTGCATAAGGGCGAAACCAAAACCAACAATTTTAATGGGGTAATCCCTTGCTAACATCTAAGTATTTGTATGCCATCGCTTTAAGCGGTTTTCTGAGCCTCACCTGTTACGCCGAAACCGTAAGCCAATTGCAGCCTACCCAGGTGCAAGCTGCCACTATTAAAGATGTAGTGAAGATGCTCTCCACGCGTCACTATCGAAATCTTCCGATTGATGATCAGCTTTCTGAAGCATTTCTCGATAAATATTTAGAAAGCTTAGACGCATCTCGTATGTATTTTTTACAAACCGACATTAGCAGTTTTAACCGCTTTCGCCATCAATTTGACGACGATATTAAAGCCGGGAATTTAGAAAATGGCTTTTCGGTTTATCGAGTACTAAAACAAAGAATGGAATCTCGTCTTGAATGGGTTGTGAAATATTTAAGCGAACCCAATAAAAAATTTGAATTTACTACTCAAGAAGTAATAGAAGTTGAGCGTGATAAATCACCCTGGCCGAAGAATACACAGGATGCAGATACTATTTGGGATCAACGTATTCGCTTAAGCATACTTAACCAGAAACTTTCAGGCAAAACCACGGAGAAGGCCGTTGATACTTTATTGCGTCGCTATAAAAATCAATTAGCGCGCATTCAGCAACAAAATAGTGAGGACGTGTTTGAAACCTTCATTAATTCGCTGACCATTTTATATGATCCGCATACAAATTATTTCTCCCCGCGCACTTCTGAAAATTTTAACATCAGCATGAGCCTGTCCCTTGAAGGCATAGGCGCTGTTCTGCAATCTGAGGACGAAAGCACCAAAGTCGTACGCTTAGTTCCAGGGGGACCAGCTGTACGCCAAGGCCAGCTGAAACCCGGCGATAAAATTATTGGTGTTGGCCAGGGTAAAGATGCAGAGCCTACCGATGTTTTAGGCTGGCGGTTAGATGAAGTTGTCGATCAAATTCGCGGTAAGAAAAACACGCAAGTTAAGCTTGATGTGCAGTCGGCTGACGGGCAGTCAAAACAAGTTGTCATAACGCGAGATACGGTAAAACTTGAAGATCAAGCCGCACAAAAAGCTGTTATAGAGATTAAAGAAGGCGATAAGGTCAAAAAAATTGGTGTGATCAACTTGCCTACTTTCTATATTGATTTTAAAGCTGCAAAAGACGGCGACCCTAACTACACGAGCACAACTCGCGATGTAGCTCGCCTAATCGGAGAGCTGCAAAAAGAAAACGTCGAAGGAATTATTCTCGATTTGCGTAACAACGGTGGAGGTTCGCTGCAAGAGGCAACGCAACTTACAGGCTTATTTATCGATCCGGGACTAGTTGTGCAAATTCGTGATGCCAACGGCCAAATTCACCGCGAAAATCGCTCCTATGCAGAGGCGCTTTATAAGGGGCCGTTGGTTGTAATGATTAACCGCTTAAGCGCCTCAGCTTCGGAGATTTTTGCAGGGGCTATTCAAGATTATCAACGCGGTTTAATTGTTGGTTCGCAATCCTTTGGTAAGGGCACCGTGCAGCTATTGAGTAAGCTGCCAGAAGGTGAACTTAAACTTACGGAATCCAAATTTTATAGAGTTTCCGGTGCCAGCACGCAACACCGCGGTGTTGTACCAGACGTATTTATGCCGAATCAAGTCGACAATGACGAGGTGGGTGAATCCACCTACTCTACCGCTCTGCCTTGGGATCAAATACGTCCGGCCAGTCATGAAAATTATTATGATTTTACGCAGATAGTGCCGGTATTAATGCAGAAACATCAGCAGCGCGCCGCCACCCGACCTGACTATGTATTTTTAGAAGAGCAAATTAAACTCGCTGCGGATATTAAGGCTAAAAAAACAGTATCTTTGAACGAGAAAGTGCGTGAACAGGAGAAAACCGATATGGAAACAAAGAGCATGGTATTGGAAAACAAACGCCGTAAAATTAAAGGCGAGCCAGAATACAAAACTCTAGCCGATTACAGAGCTGCGCAAAAACTCGAGGAGGATAAAGCAGAGGCGGAACAGTCTGCGCCTCACAGCAAAATCGACCCGACCAAAGATGCAGTATTAACCGAGGCAGGCGCCATACTGGTAGACTTTTCCAAATTACTTAAAGAGCAAGGCCAAAAGAAAGTAGCTAATTTCTAGTTTATTTCTTTATCAGGCTCAAGCCCGGTTTATTTAACCGGGCTTATTTTTTTATAGCTTATAGGCATGTTATGAAATGTATTTCATTTAATACCAATAGCATTCGCATCCGACTGCACCAGTTAGCTGAAACTATTCGCATACACTCGCCGGATGTTATAGGCATTCAGGAAACCAAAGTTACCGATACCGATTTCCCAGAGCGAGAAATTAACGAGATGGGCTATCACTGCGAATTTACAGGGCAGAAAACTCATTACGGTGTAGCCATTTTGTCCAAAACTCGCCCAGTATCGGTCACTAAAGGCTTTATAAGTGATGATGGCGAAGTACAGCGCCGCTTTATCGGTGCGTCTTTTAATACGGCCGAGGGTAAAAATGTACATATTCTTAATGGTTATTTTCCGCAGGGTGAAAGCCGCGACCATCCAATAAAATTTCCGAATAAGGAAAAATTCTACGGCGATATATTGACGCAATTAGCTAGTATTACTCCAGACGAGTTATTGATATTGATGGGTGATATGAATATTTCCCACCAAGATTGTGACATTGGGATAGGCGAAGAGAACCGCAAGCGTTGGTTAAGAACAGGCAAATGCAGCTTCCTACCTGAAGAGCGAGTTTGGTTAAATAAAGTTCTTGAATGGGGGTTGATTGATACCTTTCGTTCATTACACCCAGACACTCACGATCGCTATAGTTGGTTTGATTACCGCAGTAAAGGCTTTGAGGCTGAACCTAAACGTGGGCTTCGAATAGATTTAATCTTAGCAAGTAAGGCACTCGCGCCGCTGTTATCCGATGCGGGAATCGACTATACGATACGGGGCATGGAAAAACCTTCCGACCATTGCCCTATCTGGGCTGAATTTAAAAACATCCAGATAATATCGGCCTAAATTAGCTGAATAATGTGATTGAGCTGCTGTTGGTTAATTTTCCATTAACGAAGAAATTTCAGGCAATTATTAGCAGCTAGAATTTATAGCACACATCCGTGAATTTGGATTTTGATAGTGACAACGAACCATTTTCTTTCGCGCGCAACAAAAGAATTATTCAAATAAAATAAAATAAAATGCCAAATTAAAGAAAAATAAAACCGTGGCATGAATTGCAGAGCTGCCTTAAGTAAGCCAGAGATTTAATTAAGTTAATTTAACTATTAAGTGGCTTCCCTGCCATCGCATCGAGCTTATTTTCTCATAGGTGAAAAAGGATTAAAGCCCTAACACTTTCTCCCCACGCGCGATTCCCGAAACTCCCGAGCGCACCACTTCAAGAATAGAGGCCTCCCCCACCGCCTCATAAAAAGCATCCAATTTGTCACTGGTACCGGTAAGCTGGATTGTATAAACAGATGCAGTAACATCAATTATCTGTCCACGAAAAATATCCACACAGCGTTTAATTTCCGCCCGTTGAGCGCCTGAAGCACGCACTTTAATCAGCATTAATTCGCGCTCAATATGAGCGCCTTCAGTTAAATCCACCAGTTTCACAACATCAATTAAGCGGTTGAGATGTTTGGTAATCTGCTCAATTTTGTGGTCATCGCCAAGGGTAGTAAGCGTCATACGAGAAAGCGTCGGGTCTTCCGTAGGTGCAACGGTAAGGCTTTCAATGTTGTAGCCACGCTGGGAAAATAATCCTACAACCCGAGAAAGCGCCCCGGGTTCGTTTTCCATTAAAACAGAAATAATACGTCTCATTAAGTGCGCTCCGTTTTGTTTAACCACATATCACGCATTGATCCATTCGGTGCTATATGCATCGGGTACACGTGTTCGGAAGGGTCTACGTAAATATCCATAAAAACAGTTTTGTCTTTCATCGCAAAACATTCTTCCATTTTTGCACGCAATTCTTCCCGCTTATTTACACGAATACCCACGTGACCATAGGCCTCCATTAATTTGACGAAATCAGGCAAGGATTCCTCGTACAAACTTTCCGAATAACGGCTGTTGTATTGCATATCTTGCCATTGTTTTACCATGCCCAGCGCCTGGTTGTTTAGGCAAATAATTTTCACCGGCAAATGATATTGCGTGCACGTAGATAGTTCCTGAATACACATTTGAATGCTACCTTCGCCGGTAACACAGGCAACTGTTGCATCACGAAACGCATATTGCACCCCCATAGCAGCGGGAAGACCGAACCCCATCGTGCCAAGTCCACCGGAATTAATCCAACGGCGCGGCTTATCGAACGGGTAATAGAGCGCAGAAAACATCTGATGCTGCCCCACGTCCGACGTAACGTAGGCATCGCCTTTGGTTATTTCCCACAGCATGGAAATAACTTCCTGCGGCTTGATCATGTCGCCAAGTTCATAGCGCGGTTTAATTAATAAACCGTAACGCTCACGCCATTCATTTATTTGCTGCCACCACAATCCTAATGCCTCTTGGTCCTGTTTTTCTTCGGCATGTTTGTGCAGCTCTAACATTTCATTTAATACCGCATCAACCGGGCCGACGATGGGAATATCCGCCGGCACGGTTTTAGAAATAGATGCAGGGTCAATGTCGATATGAATAATTTTGGCCGACGGACAAAATTTGCCCGGAGTATTGGTAACGCGATCGTCAAAGCGCGCACCAACTGCGAGTATTACGTCGCTATGATGCATTGCGTAATTTGCTTCCACAGTGCCGTGCATGCCGAGCATGCCGAGAAATTGTTTATCGGTGCCGGGAAAGCCGCCTAACCCCATCAAAGTGTTAGTGACAGGTGCATTAAGCCTACGCGCAAGCTCAATGAGCTGGGTACTTGCATTGCCTTGAATTACACCACCGCCAGCATAAATAATCGGGCGCTTGGCTTGTAAAAGTAACTGCAACGCCTTTTTGATCTGGCCTGCATGGCCGCGTTGTGCCGGTGTATACGAACGCAATTTCACTTTATCAGGGTAATGATATTCAAACGTCGTCGCAGGGCTGGTTATATCCTTAGGAATATCTACAACAACAGGGCCTGGACGACCGGTGCTAGCGATGTAAAACGCTTTTTTAATAATGCCGGGAATATCCCGCGCTTCTTTAACTAAAAAGCTGTGTTTTACAATCGGACGGGAGATTCCAACCATGTCTGTTTCTTGGAAGGCGTCTTCTCCTATTTTATCCGACGGCACCTGACCTGAAATTACCACCATCGGAATTGAGTCCATATAGGCAGTTGCGATACCTGTAATGGCATTGGTGGCGCCAGGGCCTGAGGTCACCAAAACGACGCCAGTGCGGCCTGTTGCGCGAGAATAGGCATCGGCCGCATGGGTGGCTGCCTGTTCGTGACGCACGAGAATGTGATTGATATGCTTTTGACGAAACAAAGCATCGTAAATATGTAGCGCTGCCCCACCTGGGTAGCCGAAAATGCAGTCAACGCCTTCATCTGCCAAAGCGCGCATCAGCATGTCGCCGCCGGAAAGTAATTCCACCGTCATGTCCTCATCTGTGATCAAAAAAATACTGCCCAACACCAGACTACCCTGTGCTTCATGACAATTAGTAGCGTGTGTGAACGGTGCGATGTGGTAGCTCTGCCGGTACCTGTGCTTGTGGGGATATACGCAGTAGCTCCGCTTTGAGGTTACAAAGCGCTCGCTTCGATACTGGAAAGAGGTAACAGGGTCGTGTTTCCTCTCGTGTGTTCCCTCTCGTAATGTAACCTGGGTTATGCGGTAACATCGACCAGCTTAGAAGCGACCTACCATTGTGCTAGCTCAATGAGAAAAGTCAACCGCTTCAGCCGCTTCCACTTTGCTAAATGCTTATATTTAACGCCCAGGAGGTTCTTGAGCCTTCTGCTAGTAGTCGTTGAACTGTATTTAAATTGCCTTTAGGTTGGGCTGAGTTCATGGAGGCCAATAACGAGTTTGCCGCGCATGAAACAAAGTGCATTGACATACGAGGCCAGACGATGAAGCTTCCATGGGACTTTAATTTGGAACGTATTAAAGATTAGCTATATCAGATCTACCGTTACCCTCCTACAGCAATCAGAAACAAAAGGCAGCAACAAACATAAAAAGCCAAACAACAAAATTGTTTGGCTTTTTGCACGGAGCATTAAATAAAAAAGACGAAGTTGCTTAGTTATAAAAACGAATTTTATCGCCAACCAACTCGGTTTTAATTGTTGAACCAGGCATAAATTTACCGGACAAAATATCATGCGACAGCGGGTTTTCAATCATTTGTTGGATGGCACGTTTTAATGGTCGCGCTCCATATACAGGATCAAAACCGACTTCAGCCAATTTATCGATAACATCCTCGGACAAATCAATCGCTAAATCACGCTCGGCCAAACGTTGATGCAAGCCTTGCAATTGAATTTTAGCAATACCGTGAATTTGTTTGCGTTCAAGCGGATGAAATACCACTACCTCATCAATTCGGTTAATAAATTCCGGACGAAAATGGCCGCTTACTACACCCATTACTGCTTCTTTCATAGCGTTATAGCGGTGCTCATTGCCTTCACCTGTTTCGCCGCCGCCAAAATCCAACATATCGAATGATTTATTGTTGGCCAGCTCCTGGATCATATCCGAACCTAAATTCGATGTCATAACCACAACTGTATTGCGAAAATCCACCGTGCGGCCATGGCCATCCGTCAAACGGCCATCTTCTAATACTTGTAATAAAATATTAAATACATCCGGGTGCGCTTTTTCCACTTCGTCTAATAAAACCACTGCGTAAGGCCTGCGGCGTACCGCTTCCGTTAAATAACCGCCCTCTTCATAACCTACGTAACCCGGAGGCGCGCCAATAAGCCGAGCTACAGAGTGTTTCTCCATAAATTCGGACATATCAATACGCACCATGGCGTCTTGAGAATCGAATAAGAAATCCGCTAGAGATTTACATAATTCGGTTTTACCAACACCTGTAGGCCCTAAAAATAAAAAGCTACCGCTGGGGCGGTTAGGATCGCTTAACCCTGCACGTGCTCTACGTACGGCATTGGCCACCGAGGTGACTGCTTCATTTTGTCCAACTACACGCTCATGTAAAGTTGCTTCCATACGTAGAAGTTTTTCTCGCTCACCTTCGAGCATTTTGCTGACGGGGATGCCTGTCCATTTAGAGACTACCTCGGCTATTTCCTCATCAGTTACGCGGTTACGCAGCAATTTCATATTAACCATTTCAGCATGGCTAGCTAAATCCAACTGTTTGGTTAAATCAGGAATAATGCCGTATTGCAGTTCCGACATACGCGCTAAATTACCTGCGCGGCGAGCGGTTTCCAAATCCAAACGAGCTTGCTCTAGGCGAGTTTTTATTTCTTGGCTGCCTTGTAAAGCAACTTTTTCTGAACGCCAGATCTCGTCTAAATCCGCATACTCACGCTCAAAATATTCAATTTCGCTATTTATTTTTTCCAAGCGTTTGCGCGCTGCATCGTCGGTATCTTTTTTGATAGCTTCGCGCTCAATTTTTAATTGAATTAACCGCCGCTCCAACTTATCCATTTCTTCGGGCTTTGAGTCGATTTCCATACGAATACGGCTGGCGGCTTCATCAATTAAATCAATCGCCTTATCCGGTAATTGTCGATCGGTGATATAGCGCTGGCTTAATTTTGCTGCAGCAATAATTGCGGAGTCAGAAATATCCACACCGTGGTGAACTTCATAGCGTTCTTTTAGGCCGCGCAAAATGGCAATGGTGTCGGCTTCACTAGGCTCCTCCACCAATACTTTTTGAAACCGTCGCTCCAAAGCAGCGTCTTTTTCGATATATTGGCGATATTCGTTGAGTGTGGTGGCGCCGACGCAGTGTAAATCGCCACGGGCAAGGGCAGGCTTTAACATATTGCCAGCATCTAAAGCGCCATCAGCCTTACCTGCTCCGACCATTGTGTGTAATTCATCGATAAATAAAATTACCTGGCCTTCTTCTTTATCCAATTCATTTAAAACGGCTTTTAAACGCTCTTCAAAATCACCACGAAATTTAGCGCCTGCCAACAAAGCGCCTAAATCCAAGGATAATAAGCGTTTATTTTTTAAGCCTTCGGGAACTTCGCCGTTAATAATACGCTGTGCTAAGCCTTCCACAATAGCGGTTTTACCTACACCTGGCTCACCTATTAATACCGGATTGTTTTTTGTGCGACGCTGTAATACTTGAATAGTGCGACGAATTTCATCATCACGGCCAATAACCGGATCAAGCTTGCCTGCCTCCGCTCGCGCAGTGAGATCCACCGTATATTTATTTAACGCTTGGCGATTATTTTCTGCCTCAGGGTTATCAACTTTAGCGCCGCCGCGAATTTTATCGATAGCTTTTTGCAATGCGGGTAATTTACCCGCGCTCGTCAGTATCTTACCCATGCTGTTGTTCGCATCGGCCATTGCCGCAAGCAATACAGCTTCGCTGGAAATAAAACTATCCCCTTGTTGTTGGGCAGTTTTGTCCGCTAAATTTAACAAGCGGCCTAAATCCTGCGACATAGCAACATCGCCGGTAGGGCTTTGTATGCGCGGCAAATTATCCAAGCCCTGCGTGAGTAATTGGCGCAAACGACCTAAATCAAACTGGGCACTTGTCAACAAGGGCTTCACCGCGCCGCCGGGTTGTTCCAGCAATGCGTGCAATAAATGCAGGCCGTCTAATTGATTATGATCTCGCCCAACTGCGAGTGACTGGGCGTCGGATAGAGCCACCTGTAATTGGTTGGTAAAACGATCAAGTCGCATAACGAATTAAGTCCTCTTATGGGTTAACCCAATGGTGGGGGCGGCGGCGTTGAATTCAAGCAACCGACTAACCGCTTATTGATGCAGCGCAAAATAATCCAATTTAAACTAATTATTAGAGTTTTAGTGATATACCTTTTACAGATTGGCTCGACTTTTAATACGTTGCTGACCATGCAAACTTTGCAGATAAATAGCCGTCAATCTACTGTCGTGTTTAATTCTTTAGGTGTAAAAATCATATACGAAGATTGTTAATCCGTTGGCTTATTGCGTTTAGCTGTTTACCGCTGGAAGCCGGGCCGCTGACTTAGTAGAGCAAAAAATACAGGGGTTTGATCGTGCGTTTGTTTCACAGGGTCAAAGGCTACAAGGAATTAGCTCTATTTATATAGCAGCTCCTCAAATAATTTTTAACAAACAATGGCTTGACGATTACAGGACAAATAGCAGCGCCGCGGAGCTTGCAATGCACTATTGCACGTTAATGGATAAAACCGTACGCGAACGCTTAATCAAGCGGGGCTGGGTCATTAAAGACCCCGATGGTCCAAATACACTAACTCTTTCTACGCGATTAAATGATTTCTACATCAATGCACCAGATTTCGGCCCGGTCACTAGCAAAAATTTTGCGAGTGTGGCGGGTCACGCCACAGTGGCGTTTGAGTTGACGCAGGCGGACGGTTCGCGCTTTGCGCATTTGAGCGATGTTAGTGAAACCAATGAAAAAAACCGGGTGGCAAACTCGCATTAGCCAATCAAGGTATTAATCACAGGGATTTCCAACAATTAATGCAGCGCTGGTCTGATCGCTTAGGGCAATTTTTAGCGAGTAGTCAAGGTAATCGGTAGTACTGAAGTACTCTTCTAAAGCCTGGGCCGCTTTAAAAAACTGCCTACTGTGAGGACGCAGATTTGTGTTAACACAGCCGCGAGCGCGGCCAATAAAAAGGCTGTGTTAAATGAACAATATCCTGCCAATACCACGAGTGCGTAGAAGAACGCCAACAAGCTTAATAACCCTTGTTTCAGAGCTCGCAATGCAAAAACTGCATGCCAGGGTGAATAATAACGATGGGAAAACACAGCTATTACGCTGGACGCAATGGGAAATGCGGCTAAAACTCCGGTCATCATCGCACCTAATCGCTCTGCCAACAGCGTCACCGCCAGTACCAATAACGCCGCAAACACCATTCGGCTGATAATTTCTGCTGTGGTGGTTTTGCCCGGCGCAAGCGTATGAGTAACGGGTCTGGCCCAACGCAATTGAGCAGTTAAAATCACCCCTGCTATAGCCGCATAAATGTGCGCACCTAAATCTGCTCGGGCCAGCCACACACCCAAACCTGTGTATGTAATCCATCCGAGGCAGAGGCATAGCCACCAGGGAGCTCGCGGTGCAAGCCAGGCATATACGAAACTAAAGGATGACAAACCTACCACACCTGCAAGTGTTGCCTCGGCAGCCTTAAGCGCAAAACCTGCGCCCTGATCCCAATAAACAAAGTACACAATAGGGCCGCCAATAATCGGAAAACCCGACATAAAACCCGCTGCACGTGCTCCGAAGCGGCGGCCCAGTAGCGCAATTGCTGCAATCATCAGGGGTACAAAGAATATTTTCGCGACTAACATGTGTGTCTTAAGCTTAAGCCTGCAACCAGAGTACGCTCGCCATGCGGCCACAGACTCCATTGGCACTGCGCCGATAAGAGTAAAACTGAGGTTCGGAAAACGTACAATTGTGCCCACCATAAATGACCCGCACCCCCAACGCCTGTAGTTGTAGGCGAGCAAGTGCGTAGATATCCGCATAAAAATGCCCGCTGCGAATACTGGGCGTGAAGGCATTGTCAGTGTTGCCATAGGCTAAGAACGAGGCCTTAAAAATCTGTCGCACCTCTTCACCCACTTCAAAATGTACCGGCCCAATAGCGGGGCCGAGATAAGCGAGTATTTGTTGCGCAGGTGCCTCAAAACTCTGCAATGTGCGCACGAGAATGCCCTGCGCGAGCCCTCGCCAACCGGCGTGAGCAACTGCAATTTCATCCCCCGCCTGGGAGCAAAACAACACGGGTAAACAATCGGCAGTTAATACGGCAATAGCCAATCCAGGAGTTTGGGTACAAACCGCGTCCGCCCTGGGCGCCACAGATTGCACTGGCAATTGAGCTTTATACACCTCTACTCCATGCACCTGCTCAAGCCATTGGATCGGCCCAACACTTAAGTGTTCGCTAAGTAATTGACGGTTAGCCATCACATGGTTCGTGTCTTCACCTACATGCTCCGCCAAATTAAATGCTGCATAAGGCGGTAGGCTGAAACCGGGGGTATCAGTGGTAAATGTCGTTTGTGTAATGGCTGCACCTACACGATTAGGGGCAGGCCAAACCGGCTTAAACATTGCCCACCACCGCCTTAGTCATAGCAGCGCATAAGTGTTAACAATTCCATCATGTCCGCGGGAATCGGGGCTTGCCACTGACAAGGTTGCAGCGTTTCAGGGTGAATCAGCGAAAGCGCCTCAGCATGTAATGCCTGGCGTGGGAACGCTTTCACCGCTTCTAATACTTCTTCATTTATCACGCTTGAGCGCAAACCTTTGCCGCCTCCGCCATAGGCCGGGTCTCCAACCAGCGGGAAGCGGTTATGGCTCATGTGCACACGTATCTGGTGGGTGCGACCTGTTTCCAATTTGATACACAGCCGAGTGAAATAGCTAAATCGTTCTGCCACTTCGTAATGGGTAATGGCCTCCTTGCCTTCACCGGTTTTACTCACGGCCATTTTTTTTCGATGTTTACTGTCGCGACCAATCGGCAAATTAATTGTCCCGCCGGTTATCACACGGCCGATGACAATTGCTTGGTACTGGCGAGAAACCTCGCGAGCTTGCAGTTGGCTAACCAGATGGTTTTGTGCCTCTAAGGTTTTCGCCACCACCATCAAACCGGTGGTGTCTTTATCCAAACGGTGGACTATTCCAGCGCGCGGAATACCGGCTAACTGCGGGCTATGGTGTAAGAGTGCGTTAAGCAGTGTGCCTTCGCTATTACCTGCCGCAGGATGCACAACCATTCCAGCAGCCTTATTTACTACTAAAATCGTGTCGTCCTCGTACACCACGTCCAGAGCTATGGCCTCGGCTTGCCAGTCACCTTCGTCTTGCACTTCTACATCTAAATTGACGGCTTCGCCGCCCACCAGCTTACCGTTACCCTTGAAAGCTTCGCCATTTAATGTAATTTCGCCGCTTTTGATCCAGAGCTGTAAGCGAGCGCGGGAAAATTGTGGGAACAATTGGGCGGTCACCTGATCGAAGCGCTGCCCGCTGGCCTCGTAGGGCACGGTATGGTTTAGGGTTATTCGGCGTCTCATTGAGTTCTCATTAGCTACTGGCTACACTGCGCCCCCTGCCAACTAAGGCACAGCTACGCAACTTTGGGTGGCACACGCCACGCCCGCTAATGATACAGAGCCCTGCCCCATGCGAGTACCTAAACTTTCCAGTGCCGTTATTTTTCTCGCGGTCTTCAGCCTTTTAATTGGCTGCTCTTCAAAAAAAGAAGAAAAAATCAGCTCCGAACAAAAACTCTATGAAAAAGCCCAACTTGCGCTTAATGCCAGCAACTGGGAAAGTGCAGTTAAAGCCTTACAATTGATCGAAGAGCATTATCCGTTCGGCAGCTATGGCGAACAAAGTCAGCTTGAAATTATTTATGCTTATTACGAGGGCGATAAATTTGACGAAGCTATAGCCGCTGCCGATCGTTTTATCCGCTTGCATCCGCAGCATCGCAATACAGACTACGCCTATTACATGCGAGGCATGGCAAGCTTCAACAAAGAGCGTAGTTTTCTCTCATCGTTACTCTCCATCGATAACACCAATCGCGATCCGGGTGCAGCAAAAGATTCTCTAGCCCAATTTAACGATTTTTTAACCCGGTATCCTAAATCCCCCTATGCTCCTGATGCACAAAAACGCATGGTTTATTTACGCAATGTACTGGCGCGTTATGAAATTCACGTAGCTAATTATTATTTTAAGCGTGGCGCCTATTTAGCTGCCGCCAACCGCGGCCGCTACGTGGTGGAAAATTTCCAGACCACCCCTGCAGTGCCGGATGCGCTGGCGGTTATGGCGCAGGCGTACTTTCTGCTTAAGCGCGACGATTTAGCTCAAGCTACGGTAAAAGTATTAGCGTTAAATTTCCCAGATCATCCAGCGCTTAATAAAGAAGGCGAATTTGATCGTGACTACACCTATCACTACAAAAAAAATGATTGGCTGAAATACTTAACACTGGGCTTATTAAGCAAAGAGGAAACTCAAGGGTTTGATTCGCAAGATATCTACAATAAACAAGATGTAAAACAACCACCTAATTTGTAGTTACATCTATCAAATTACAGGGCGATTAATGCCCTGTAATTTTTTCCGGAAACACAATTCTTATTTAATGGCGAGCCCAATAGCGATTGGCTATGCGGTCAAACAATTCATTAGATAATGTCTCGGCAAACACCTTGCCCGAAATCCCTACTTTTTGCGCCAGAGTTTTCTTCGTTTCATAACTAATCAGGAAAATATCCGCCGCTGGATGTAATCCAGTCAAATACTCATCACTCGTACTGAGCTGATCAATTAAATTGGTTTCAAGCGCACGAGTACCAAACCAAATTTCACCCGTAGCTACTTTATTGATATCTAACTGTGGGCGGTTGGCGACGATAAATTCTTTAAATAATTCATGGGTCTCTTCCAAATCCTGTTGGAATTTTTGTCTGCCTTTATCTGTGTTTTCGCCGAATAAAGTCAGCGTGCGCTTATATTCCCCGGCCGTAAGCATTTCGTAGTCAATTTCATTTTTCTTCAATACGCGATTAAAATTTGGCAAACTAGCGACAACACCTATAGAACCAATAATTGCAAAAGGGGCTGCGAGAATTTTATTCGCTACACAGGCCATCATATAACCGCCGCTTGCGGCTACTTTATCCACGCAAATTGTCAGCGGGATGTTGTGCTGCCGAATACGCGCTAATTGGCTCGATGCAAAACCGTAGCTATGCACCATGCCACCTTGGCTCTCCAAACGTATAATCACCTCGTCTTGAGGGCGGGCCTGCGATAAAATACTGGTCACTATATGGCGTAAGCCTTCTGCTGCAGATGCCTTTATATCGCCATTAAAATCCGCCACAAACACACGCTTTTTATCAGCCTCAACTTCACCGGATTTTTTTACCTTATTAGCTGACTTCGCCTCTTTTTTGCGTGCTTTTTTCTCTTCCTTTTTTTCTTCCTTAAAGATTTTTTCATCCAACAATTCGGCACGTAATGTGTCTGCTAAACCTTCAAATTCTTCATTAAGTTTACTGACAGTGATACTGCCTTTTTCGGTACGGCTGCGTTTCATGCTAGTTGCAAAAACAAACGACACCACCACAATTATTGCCAGCACCCAAGTAATTGTTTTAGCAAAAAACAACCCATAGTTGGATAAGAATTCCAAGCCACTACTCCTCTAAAAGTATTTAAAAAATTTACAGGTATTCACCTGCTGTAGAAAGTCACCTCAACCAGACAGAGCAATACGCCATTAAAACGTTCCGCAATGTGCTGACGGCAAATCTTACGGTCATTCTAAAGACTTTTTACAGTGAAGAACTGAGAACCACTGAAAAACCTGGGCGATATCTGACTAAGTACATTTACCGAAGATAGGACAAGTTAATGAAGTTAGAAATCTGCTAACTCTACGAGGGGATGGAGAAGCCACGCTCAGCTAAAAAAGCTCTGATTAGCTTTCCTGCAATGGAGACATTAGACGGGATATCAGGCAATCGTGTCGGGTGAAACCAAGCTGCATCAAGGATTTCACTGGGGTCTGGGGTGATTTCTCCGCTTTGGTAGTGGGCAAAAAAACCTAACATCAGCTGGCTGGGAAAAGGCCACGGCTGGCTCGATACGTAGCGAATGTGATCTATATGCAAGCCGACCTCTTCATAAACTTCGCGAGAAAAGGCCTCTTCAGCTGTCTCGCCCGCTTCGATGAATCCAGCTAACAGCGAATAGCGCCCTTGTTTGTGACGTTGATGAGCGGCCAGCAATAATTCATCGCCGCGGCTTACTAAGCCGATAACACAGGGAGATATACGCGGGAAAAAACTGGCTCCGCAGTCGGCGCAGCTACAACATAATTCAACTTTGGAGAGCGTCGTCGCAGACCCACAACGCCCACAGAAACGGTGCATCTGGCGCCAGTGGATAAGCTGAAGCGCACGGGAGCACAATGCAAACTCATCGGGGGTAAATGTACTCGCCAAACTGCGCAAGCTGAGATTTTCTCCATCGATGACATCATCTTCTTGCAGCCAAATTGGGCTATCGCTCCACTCACCCAGATAAACAAAATTTTCTTGCTCACCGCCTTCGTAGAAAGCCAGTAGCTGAGCGACTCCTTCAGACAGTGGCGATAAAAGGACTAGTTCGCCGCTGGATCGCACCTTCAATAACCAGCCGGGCCCTTCGGCAGAGGTGTGAAACTGTAAGCGGAACGTCATCCTGCCTTTACCGCGTAGCCAAGAGCCGCCAGGCTATCTTCGGCCACTTGCAGAACGGAATTATCCAAGCGGGAAATATTAGGAGCGGTGTCTAGGAAGTACTCGATGCTAATAATGACATCGGCAAAGGTTTCCAACAGCTCTTTTAAAACGTCCGGTTGCTCGGGCCCAAGTAACACCTCATCGACAAACTGAATACAGCGCTGTAAAGCGGCAGCAGCGCGTTTTTGATCTAGAAGCACCATAGCGCCCCATACCGACTCAAGAGTTTTGGAAATATTGCGAATATGGCTTAAATCAAAGCCAGATTCAGAAAACGCCGTGATCGCACGTTTTGTCAAAGATAAACCAGCTTCGGATTCCTGGATCACAATCCGTTCGGCCTGGGCGAGCTCAGAGAAAGCCACCACTTGTTTTTGAGCTTGTTCTGACGCAGTCGCTAAACATTCATCGGACATGCGCGTGCGCTCTAAGGATGTGGCGGCACTTTCCAAATACAGCAGTATTTTGGCGAGCTCCTCAAGGTCTTTTTCATTAGCCCGATTACCTGCTCCCGCCCAGGTATTTACCATGGGCAACACGCCTTTTAGCACCAAGCTAGGCCCTGTGAGCCCGACCACGCCTAATGTTTCTGCAATTTTATTGAGTGTTTCCTGCAGCCCCGGTAAATCATCTATTTGATAACCAGTAACCGAAGCCAATTCCAATACGTTTTTAGTGTTAGTGATCTCAATTTGCAGCACGCGAGAGAGAGAATTTACTGTATGAACACTTGGCCCGCGCAAAGCTTGGCGCTCTTTGGCCAATTGCTTGTCCGTCATGTCAGTGGGAGCGATGCCATAACCACGTTGCAGAGCTCTAATCGTATCGCTCTCCTGCCCTGATAAGACCAGCAAATACATAAGCTCTTTTACGAGGCCCCTGGGTGGTGCTGCGACATAGGCAGCAGGACCGCCTTTTTGCACCTGCCTAATAACACGGTCAATTCGGCTCAGCAGCATCTTGCGAGATTCAATAATCTCCATGTTTTGCCGAACCAGTGCGACAATTGTGAGGTTGGCTAGCCACCAAAGAAGTGTCAGTGGCTTATCCTTACCGCCCAAACGCTGCAGACGAATAAGCGCTCGCCGCATCAGCCCTAAAGACGGCTGTACCTGACGGTTGCGCAGTACACCCAAAAGCCCCAATTGATACATATGCCGCAAGCGGCTCAACAGCGGGCGAAATTCTTTATCGCTGACGTTAATCGGTTCAAATGCGGGAAGAGACGGTGTGTAGTTAAGATTAATGCTAAAAAAATGGCTCTCGGGTAGCACAGGTTCCTTGCGTACCTTACGCAATTCGTTGATATAAGGCACCAACAAGACTGGTAATTTGCGCTCGGAAAGTTGTACATACTCGAGATAGCGCGTCATAACAAAAAAACTATTGCTAACGTGTTCAAGACGCTTATCAGACTGTGGTGGCTGGGCGCCGTTAATATCCTGTAAGGCTAGATAAAGCTCTTCGGCCAGCAGACTTGCACCGCGAAACTGCAGTAGTTTTAAAATACCGATAATTTGTTTGACTGCATCAACACAGGACTTTAATGGGTCGCCTTCCTCAGACCCGCTAAAAAATAACTCAAGATCCCGGGCGGCCTGTTCTATAGTCGCGACCAGCTCATTGCGCACCATGTTCAGGGTCTGAAGGTTTACAGAATCCGCAGTGTTCACACTCTATTTCCCGTGGCATAGCCCTGGCCGACGCCAAATGCTAACTTAAATGGCTGTCTGTAACGCCTAAAAACCTCAGTTGAGCCTACTGCGGCCGCCCAATGCGTGTATGTGCACAGTTTCTAAGACAAAAAAGACAATGATATAAACGCGACAATGCTAACGAATTCCGACGCCACTGTCACCGCGTTACCTCATTGATAATAGGTAAAAATGCGCAGAACTCTAGCTCTGCAATCGTCGAATCGCGATGATGAGGGACGGCATATCAAACCGCCTGAGTCGGCGGTTTAGATTAAATAATAGGCTTGGAAGAGTTGGCGATATTTGTCTAGCATATCGATGCTAATTTTGGCCGCTAAAATACAAACATAAACTTTCGAAGAAAATGCCATTAACGTCGAACTGAAATAGAGAATTTTTAGTTTCCATAACTCATAAGGCGAGAGTAGCGCTTCTCAATAAGGGTATCTAAGTCAATGCGCTCTAAGGCCGCCAACTGAACAATTAATCGCTCTTTTAATTTGACGGCCATAGCATCCAAATCCCGGTGGGCACCGCCTAAAGGCTCAGGGATTGTTTCATCAACAATGCCGAGGCTTTCAAGAATTTTAGACGTAACTCCCATGGCTTCTGCAGCTAGAGGTGCTTTATCGACGGTTTTCCAGATGATATTGGCGCAGCCCTCGGGGGAGATAACAAAATATGTTGAGTATTGCAGCATGTTCAGCTGATCACCTACTCCGATTGCCAAAGCCCCGCCGGATGAACCTTCACCGATTACTGTGCAAATAATGGGGGTACGCAAGCGCGACATAACCGCTAGATTTTGCGCAATAGCCTCGCTAATGCCGCGCTCTTCTGAATCTATACCCGGATACGCTCCAGGAGTGTCAATAAGCGTGAGCACGGGCAATTTAAATCGCTCAGCCATTTCCATAAGCCGCAACGCTTTACGATAACCCTCAGGTTTAGGCATACCGAAATTACGCGCAACCTTGTCTTGAACGCTGCGGCCTTTTTCTTCACCAATTACCATTACAGGTTTGCCATCAAGCCTTGCAACACCCGCTACTATTGCTTTATCGTCACCAAAATGGCGATCGCCATGAAGCTCGTCCCAGTCGTCAAAAATACGCTCAATGTAATCGACCGCGTGCGGCCGGTGAGGGTGACGCGCCACCTGCACTATCTGCCAGGGTGTTAAATTGGCGTAGATACTTTCAGTCAATTTGGTGGATTTATCCCGCAGACGGGCAATCTCATCGCTGATGTTAAGTCGGTTATCCGACCCTACCAACTGCAACTCTTCTATTTTGCCTTCCAATTCCGCAATAGATTGCTCAAAGCTTAGGTAATTTAAATTCATAGTGATAGATCGTTATACCGTGGGGCGATTCCCAACACTCAAAAGTCGCGCAGTGTACCACTAACCTGAATTAAGCTTAAGGCTAGATTTTTTAGTGCAAACTAGCTAGGGCGTCTTTGCCGCCATAAACTAGCGTGACCGCGTCAAGGCCATAAAGAGAGCGTAATTTCGCTAATAATTCATCGGTCGGCTTTACTCGCCACGCATCCCCTAACATCACATCACCTTGCACTCGTGGTAGTTGATAATCCACTACAACATTGCACGATCCGGGCACATGGCGCTGTAGGCACTGTTTAAGTTCTTCATTTAATTGCGAAGAAACAGTCGTGGGAACGAGCCGTAGCCGCAATGCGCTTACCTTTGCTTCGCGCGCCTCAGCTAAAGGAAACACCGAATCAGCACGCATTTTTAAGCCGCCACTAAAATCATCGTGACTGACCTGCCCTTCAATTACTAATAAAGTATCTTTAACTAATTTATCGCGATGAGTTGTGTAGGTATCCGAAAATACAGCTACTTCTAAACGCCCAGTGCGATCATCAAGCGTCACGAATCCCATAGTGTCGCCTTTCTTAGTTTTCATCACGCGAAAGGCTACAACCAACCCTGCAACAGTTTGTTTGGCTTTTTCAACTTTTAAATGCGATAGCCGGCTAGTGACGATATGACTTAATTCATGTTCATATTCATCAATTGGGTGGCCAGTTAAATAAAGTCCAAGCGTATCTCGCTCACCGTTTAAGCGCTCTTTAATACTCCAGCGCTTTTGCTGGGAAAAATCCACATATACATTCTCTTTAGCAGTAGATGCTAATTCGACTTGGCCAAAAAGATCAGTCATGCCAGCATTTTTGTTGGCATGATGCTGCTCTGCAGTTTTTACCGCTTCTGGTAAGGCGGCCAATAAAACGGCACGGTCGTAATCAACATCAACTTTCGGCCCGATATTATCTAATGCGCCACTGCGAACCAAAGCCTCTAAAGCGCGTTTATTAACTTTACGCACATCGACCCGAGCGCAAAAATCAAATAGATTTAAAAAGGGTCCGTTCTGACGAGCCGCAATAATATTTTCTACGGGCGCCTCGCCCAGTCCTTTAATCGCTCCTAGTCCATAAATAATGTTGTCTTTTTCATCCACAGTAAAATGAAATTCTCCCCTGTTAACGTCAGGTGGCAATAGTGCAATTCTCATCGCTCGCACTTCTTCGATAAACGTTACAACCTTATCGGTTTTATCCATATCAGACGACATGGTTGCCGCCATAAATTGCGATGGATAATGGGCTTTTAACCAAGCCGTTTGATACGATACAAGCGCATAAGCAGCTGAGTGCGATTTATTAAAACCGTAACCGGCAAATTTCTCCACCAAGTCGAAAATACGAATTGCCAACTCAGGATCAATGCCTTTATTCTTTGCGCCGTCTTGAAATACTTCGCGCTGTTTGGCCATCTCCTCAGGTTTTTTCTTTCCCATCGCGCGGCGCAATAAATCCGCACCGCCAAGCGTATATCCAGCCAATACCTGGGCAATTTGCATTACCTGTTCTTGATACACGATTACACCGTAAGTAGGTTCAAGAATAGGCTTTAGTGTTTCATGTTGATATTTCGCATCAGGGTAAGCAACTTTAGCTCGACCGTGTTTACGATTAATAAAATCGTCCACCATGCCCGATTGCAGTGGTCCGGGTCGAAAAAGTGCCACCAATGCAATTAAATCTTCAATATTATCTGGCTGAAGGCGTTTAATTAAATCCTTCATGCCGCGCGATTCCAATTGGAACACCGCAGTAGTTTCAGCTTTTTTTAGCAAGTTATAAGTAGGTTGATCGTCCAGCGGTAAAAGACTGATATCAAGAGGCGACAAGTCCTGCTGTCTTCGCCGCTTATCAATCATCTTTTTTGCCCAGTCGATAATCGTCAAAGTTCGCAGGCCGAGAAAATCAAACTTAACTAATCCGGCTTCTTCGACGTCTCCTTTATCGTACTGAGTAACCAAGCCTGAACCGGTTTCGTCACAATATAAGGGCGCGAAATCTGTTAATTTTGTTGGTGCGATAACTACACCACCGGCATGCTTACCAACATTGCGCGTAAGGCCTTCAAGTTGTAAGGCCATATCCCATATTTCTTGTGCATCCGAATCGCCGGCCAAAAAATCCCGCAATATCGCTTCCTGCTCGTAAGCTACTTTTAATGTCATTCCCGGATCCCCAGGAATCATTTTGGAAAGCTTATCGGCTAACCCATAAGATTTACCTTGTACTCTCGCCACATCGCGTACGACCGCTTTTGCGGCCATAGTACCGAAGGTAATAATTTGTGATACCGCATCGCGGCCATAATTATCTGCTACATATCCAATTACAGCATCACGATTATCCATGCAAAAATCGATATCGAAATCCGGCATGGATACACGTTCGGGGTTTAAAAATCGCTCAAAGAGTAGATCGTATTGCAGAGGGTCTAGATCAGTAATATCCAGCGCATAAGCAACCAACGATCCTGCACCTGAACCTCGGCCTGGGCCGACCGGTATATCATGACGTTTTGCCCAACCGATAAAATCCATTACTATCAGAAAGTAACCAGCAAAACCCATTTGTGTAATAATGTCGAGTTCGAAATTAATTCGCTCGTCGTATTTCTCACGTTTCTGCGAAAAATCGCGGGCGTCTACATCAAATAATTTAGCTAATCGTTTATCAAGTCCTTTCCTTGAAATATCAGCAAAAAACTCGTTTTCCGTCATGCCTGCTGGAATTGGATATTCAGGTAAAAAATACTTACCGAGTTGAATACTTAAATTACACCTCTTTGCAATTTCAACACTATTGACTATAGCATCCGGTAGATCAGAAAAAAGCTGAGCCATTTCTGTAGGTGTTTTTAAATATTGTGCGTCGGTAAAAATACGCTCACGGCGAGGGTCGGTTAATGTACGTCCTTCAGTAATACAAACGCGAGCTTCATGGATTTCAAACTGAGACTGGGCGAGAAAGCGCACATCGTTAGTTGCCACCAATGGCAAACTCAATTGATCTGCTAAGGATACAACTTGGTGAATATAGGTTTCTTCCCCTGAGCGCTGGGTACGAGTCAATTCAATATAATACCTATCAGGAAACAAACTCTTCATTGCCTGCATTTTTTCGATCGCTAAATCTGTACGACCAGATAAAATTGCCTGCCCAATTTCACCTAAACGTCCACCAGAAAGCACTATTACACCTTCAGCATGTTCTTTTATCCAGTCCATCTGGATTAAAATCCCTCCGATAGATTGTCCTTGAAGATATCCCATAGAAATAATTTGGATGATATTTTTGTATCCATCCAAATTCATCGCAATCAAAGTAATAAGTGACTTTCCCGACTCATCCAAATCACTGGGCAACCAAAAATCGCAGGCAATTATCGGTTTAATTCCGACTGCCTGCGCTGCCTTATAAAATTTAATAAGTCCAAAAAAATTGCCAATATCGGAGATTGCACACGCAGGCATCCCTAATTCTGCAACCTTTTTGACTAGCGGCTTCACCCTGACAATACTGTCAATTAGTGAAAATTCAGTGTGTATTCGCAGGTGAACAAATGATTCAGACATTAATCTCTTTTCCGAAATATAGATGGAAAGCCAATCTAACACTTCATTTCTGCATGGATATAATTTATGAAACTTTATCAGCTAAGTATCTACGACACCAATATCATCCTGGAATAATAAAAAAACAATTAAAATAGCTTAAAATACGCTTCGCTTTAGACTCATCAACAACAGTCGAGATGTTCAGAATTTTCTTAGTTTTAGCGAAAAATTTAGTAAGTAGATTTTTTTAGAACAAGAAAAAGCCCGCTATTGAGTAGCGGGCTTTTATGATAGGTGCCTGACGATGACCTACTCTCACATGGGGAGACCCCACACTACCATCGGCGATGCATCGTTTCACTTCTGAGTTCGGGATGGGATCAGGTGGTTCCA
>DATDJI010000099.1:0-16898 GCA_036520615.1 Cellvibrionaceae bacterium
CAACATCCCCCAAGCAAATTGGCAAATTAATAATCAATATCGGCACGACAACGCCGATCAAATACAATAATTTCGCATAGAAGCAGGGCTTAGCGAACACCCTGAACCAAAAAAATGAAACCAATCCATTCAACACCAAGATAGGCACCATCAAAAAAACCAGCTCAACGAAAACAACACCCAAATATTTATATTTATGCATTAAATCATGCGCCCAGCCTGGATAGTTCATATATGCCAATTTCCCCACAAGCAGAAAGCTTGGAATTGCAGTAAGGAGCCCTGCAATTAACGAAAAAATAGGCATGGGTGATTTATTTTTGGCCGTCACCGCGATACCGGGCAACTTACTCATAGACCCACCAAGTCACCAAAGAGGATTTAAAACGAAATTTTCCATGGAGCAATAATACTTATTTAATTTCACCATGAATTGGATTCAGCCCTAAGTACAAAATAAAAATTTACGCATCAGAAGAACATCCACCCCAAAAGCCCGGCGGCGGGGGTCCACCCCGCCATTCCGAACACTCTCCCCTAGAGAACTCTTAAAAAACAAAAAACAATTACTGGCAAGCCTCGCAATCCGGATTATCCAAAGAACACGCCTTAGGCACCGGCGCCGCTTCAACAGCCGCTGTACTAAACCCAGCCCCCATGTCATTACTCACGGCATTCAACGTACCTTGAGAAACGGTAGATTTCTCCGTAGTAGTGGCTGACAAAGCACGCAGGTAATAGGTGGTTTTAAGGCCACGGAACCAGGCCATGCGGTAGGTTAAATCGAGTTTTTTACCGTTGGCGCCTGCGATATAGAGGTTCAGGCTTTGTGCCTGGTCGATCCATTTTTGGCGGCGGCTGGCGGCGTCTACTATCCAGCGCGGTTCTACTTCAAACGCGGTGGCGTAGAGGGCTTTTAAATCGGCCGGGATGCGGTCGATTTTTGTGAGCGAGCCTTCGTAGTATTTAAGGTCGTTCACCATCACGCTGTCCCACAGGTCGCGGTCTTTTAGGTCGTGAACTAGGTACGGGTTGGCTACGGTGAATTCGCCGGAGAGGTTGCTCTTCACATAGAGGTTTTGGTAGGTGGGCTCAATCGATTGGCTGACGCCGGTAATGTTGGCAATCGTGGCCGTAGGGGCGATGGCCATAACGTTGGAGTTGCGCATGCCTTGGGCTTTAACTTTGGCGCGCAGGCTGGCCCAATCGAGGGTTTGGCTTTGGTCTTGGTCGATATATTTCTCGCCACGGTTTTTTACCAACAGGGCGATGGAGTCGATGGGCAGTATGCCTTGGTCCCACAACGAGCCTTTAAAGCTGGAGTAGCTGCCGCGCTCACTGGCGAGTTCTGAGCTTGCCGAGATTGCGTGGTAGCTGACGGCTTCCATACTGCGGTCGGCGAATTCCACAGCGGCATCGCTGCTGTAGGGAATGCGCATTTGGTACAGGGCATCTTGAAAGCCCATGATGCCAAGGCCCACCGGGCGGTGGCGGACGTTGGAATTGCGGGCAGTTTCCACGGCGTAGTAGTTGATGTCGATGACGTTATCGAGCATGCGCACGGCAGTTTTTACTGTGGCGGCGAGTTTCGCTTCATCGAGTTTGCCGTCAAGAATGTGCTGAGCGAGGTTCACTGAGCCCAGGTTACACACGGCAATTTCGTCCCCGGCTTTGGTATTAAGCGTGATCTCGGTACAGAGGTTAGACGAGTGCACAACGCCTGCGTGTTGTTGCGGGCTGCGCAGGTTGCAGGGGTCTTTGAAGGTGATCCAGGGGTGGCCGGTTTCGAACAACATGCCGAGCATTTTGCGCCACAAATCCAGCGCACGTACGGTTTTGGCAGGTTTGATTTTGCCCTCGGCAGCTAAGCGCTCGTACTCTTCGTAGCGCGCTTCAAACGCGGCGCCGAACAGGTCGTGTAAGTCCGGCACGTTGTTGGGGGAGAACAGCGTCCACTCTTTGTCGTCGAAGACGCGCTTCATGAACAGGTCGGGCACCCAGTTGGCGGTGTTCATATCGTGCGTACGGCGGCGGTCGTCACCGGTGTTTTTGCGCAGCTCTAAAAATTCTTCGATATCCAAGTGCCAGGTTTCCAGGTACGCACACACAGCGCCCTTGCGCTTGCCGCCCTGGTTTACGGCCACTGCCGTGTCGTTGGCGACTTTCAGGAAGGGCACAACGCCTTGAGATTTGCCATTCGTGCCTTTGATATAAGCGCCGAGTGAGCGCACGGGCGTCCAGTCGTTACCTAAGCCGCCTGCGAATTTGCTCAGCATGGCGTTATCTTGCATGGCGCCGTAGATGCCGTGTAGGTCATCCGGCACAGAGGTTAAATAACAGCTGGAGAGCTGTGGGCGCAGGGTGCCGGAGTTAAATAACGTCGGTGTGCTGCTCATGTAATCGAAGCTGGAGAGCAGTTTATAGAACTCGATGGCGCGCTCGTTTTTGGCTTCTTCGCGCAGGGCCAGGCCCATGGCTACGCGCATAAAGAAGACCTGCGGCAGTTCAATACGCGTGCCGTTGCTGTGGATAAAGTAGCGGTCGTACAGGGTTTGCAGGCCCAGGTACGTAAATTGTAAATCTCGCTCGGGCAAAATCGCCGCGCCTAACAGCTCAAGGTCGAATTGGGCTAAGGCTGGGTCGATCAGTTCAAGCTCAATGCCGCGCGCTATATAGGCAGGCAGCACTTGCGGGTAATAATCCGTCATCTCGCCTTGCGTGGCGCTTTTAGTGATACCTAAAAAGGTCATGGCTTCGCTGCGCAGTTTATCCAGCAGTAAGCGGGCAGTGGCGTAGCTGTAATTGGGTTCTTGCTCGACCAACGTACGGGCGGAAATAACCAGCGCGGTGTTCACGTCATCAAGCGAGACGCCGTCGTAGAGATTGCGCATGGCTTCTTTGAGAATCGCGCTGGCGTCTACGCCTTTAAGGCCTGCACAGGCTTCGGTGACGAGAATTTCCAAACGGTTTTGGTTTAGTGGCTCAAGGCTGCCGTCCAGGTTTTTCACGCTGATCGGTGGGTAGTCGATAGGCTGAGCCAATGCGCGCTTGGCTTCGCGCAGTTTGGCGCGCTCGGCGCGGTAGATAACGTAATCGCGGGCCACTTTGTGCTGGCCGGTGCGCATAAGGATCAGCTCTACCTGATCTTGAATTTCTTCGATGTGGATCGTACCGCCGGAAGGCATACGGCGGCGGAAGGTAGCGCCGATCTGCTGGGTGAGTTTCTCAACAGTTTCGTGCACGCGGCGCGAGGCTGCAGCGGTGCCGCCTTCAACAGCCAAAAAAGCCTTGGTCATGGCCACGGAGATTTTATCGTCCGTATAGGGCACCACTTGGCCGTTGCGCTTAATCACGCGCAGTAAACCCGGCGCCGTGGCAAGAACCTGTGAACTAGAATCCGAACCTGCTTTTTTAGGGCTGGATAGTGCGGTGTCGTCCGCGGTGGTGTGCATAAGAGTGCTCCAGAGAAACGGGCAGGAACTGCCGCAGATTGCGTGAATTTAATGTGATTGGTTGGGTGCGCTGAACGGGTGAAAATCGGCTGGCTCGCCGCGATTAAAAGAGCCATGTCAAACTGTTGATAACCTGTCAAGTCTTGACAAGCTGCCTTTAGGGATAATCACCACTCACCCCCATATATTGTGTTTGTTTTAAAAGCGGACACAAGATAAAGCGCTTTTGCCGAATGCGCAAGCGGGAAAACCTAAGGATTTCCTGTGGATAAAATGTGGTTAAGCGTGGGGATAAGTGGTTACTCACCGCTGACTGCGCGCACTGCATGAATACAATTAGGCAGCGCGAAAATAGACTGTTTTGTTCTAAATTTTTACGTCGTCTATGTCGAATCAATACGAAAATTCCCTGGCAATTTGCTCGCCGCCTGCTTGGTAAGGGAATAATCGGTTTTGCCATCCTGACCTATACTCAAACCTAGAAGCTTTCAGCGGATAGTCATTGCCGCAAGCGAAGCGCGCTTAAGATTGCCGATGAGACCGCGATGACAGATACAACCTATTACGGTGCCCTGGAAGTGGGGGGCAGCCAATGCAATGCGTTGATAGTGGATGAGCGCCGCAAAGTGTGTGCGCAAACCCATGTAGCCACGGAGGAGCCGCAACCGACGCTTAATCTTATCGGCGAGTTTTTCCTTAAACACCAAAAAACTTATCCCATAAAAGCCCTAGGTGTCGGCAGCTTCGGCTCCTTAGATGTAAACCCTAACTCTCCGGGTTACGGCACGATTCTTAACGCCCCGAGAGCTAATTGGGCGCAGATTCCGTTGCGTAAATTCTTAAGCGAACAGCTCAAGCTGCCGGTCATGATCACCACCCATGAAAATGCCGCCGCCATGGGCGAATATTTTTGGGGCAACGCGCGCGGTTTGAAAAATTTTATTTACGTGTCCGTAGGTACGGGTATTAGTGGCGGTGTTTTTGTAGACGGCAAACCCATGCAGGGCATCGGCCACCCGGAAATCGGCCATATGCTCGTGCCCCGCCATCGCAAGGATTTACAATTTTTTGGCTGCTGTAAATTCCACGGTCATTGTTTAGAAGGCTTAGCCTCCGGCACCGCCATGGCCAAACGCTGGGGAGCGCAAGCCCAGCAGTTGCGCGCGGACAGCCCAGCCTGGGCGCTGGAGGGATTTTATTTAGGCGTAATGTGCCACAACCTGTGTATGCACTTTTGCCCGCAAAAAATCATTATCGGCGGCGGTGTTATGGCCCACGAAGGGTTGATTGCGCTGGTGCAAAAAGAGTTTATGAGCGAGCTAAATGGCTACAGCCCAAGCCATTTAATCAACAATGTAGAAGAGTTTGTTGTTATGCCCAAGCTTGGGCACCAGGTAGGGTTGGTGGGGGCATTGGGACTCGTGCTGCACTAGATTAGCCTCTTGTGATCCCCGCCTGTGTGGCAATGACGATAATTTTGTTGCGTGCAAAAGTCTTAAATATTTATATTCCTGCTAGGCACGAGCACGCACTTATCCGCGTTCAAGTTCCGTCAACATCAGCGTCACATTGTCCTTTGCATTAGCCACATAAGCGGTGTTCTCCGTAATCGTCACAGTAAGCTTCATCGTTTTATCCGCCAGAGTACATAAGGCTTTTATCTCCTCGGCGGTAAATAAATAGGTCGTCACCTTCGGCAGCGCTTTTATCGCCTCGCCATGAGTCTTCCACCACACCTCCACGCCGCGCCCGAAACTGAATATATATACCGCTTGCGATTGATTGGATGCCTTCTTCACTCGCTCCGGTGCAGGCTGGCCCACATCAATCCATTCAAGCAGAGTCCCGTTATCGTGCTTCAACCACAATGCGGGTTCCTCCGTTGACGACAAGCCCTTGGTAAATACCAAGTTATCCCCCGCGCGAAAACAAAACGCCATGACCCGCACCATCATGCGTTCGAGAGTTTCCGACGGGTGTAAGGCGAGCGTTAAGTTGTAATCGCCGTAGACCTGGCGATCTAAATCCGCGAGAGTGAGGTTGAGTTTATAGATGGTTGCGTTTTCGGCCACGGGGCTTCTCTTGGTAATAAGGGTGTTGGATAAAAACCCATGATAGTGCAATTGGACAGGTGCAGCTGCACACAACCTTGTGTACTCTAAGTTGGATAACTGATTTGAGTTAAAACCCCGCAATTAACCTGGTTTGGAGTGCTCACATCATGGCTATGGATATCATCCGCATGTCGTCTGCAGATAAAGTCGGCGAGGCCATTCGCCGTTCGCTGCCGTTTTTGCCTAATGAAGCTCGATCGATAGTGCAGTCAATGTTAACCCCAACTTCACTCGCCTTGATCACCGGTACCCTGGTGGTTTGGGCAGGGTCTCATTTTGTAGGCGTAGGGGAGATCGTCGATCTTATCTTGCTGGGGGTGGGAGTATTGGCGTTGGGGTTTTCCGTTTTTGAAGGCGCCCAGGCACTGTACGATTTCGCAACCGGTGCCATTAACGCGCGCAACGAAAACGATTTGACACAAGCGGGCAAACATTTTGCCAGGGCCGTAACCATTTTAGGTATCTCCACTATTCAAGCACTTTTACTGCGCGGCCAAGGCCGTGCAGCCATGGCGCGGGGTCGGCCGCAAATCTACCCCATGCCTAAAGTCGGTGCGCCGCCAGCTGCGGGCAATCAACTTAACCTCTCCAGGCCGCCGCTCCTACCCGGCGGCAGCCTCGGCGAAACAACCGCCTACGGCGCAATTCGCGTGGCGCGTAACCAGTCGATTTCGGAACAGCGCCTTACCTTGCTGCATGAGTTAGTACACCGCTATTTTTCCCCAAAAACCGGGCCGTTCAGACAGTTTCGAGCGGAGTTGAGCATGTCCGCCTACGCCCGCTCCGCACTGATGCGCTATCTGGAAGAAACTCTAGCGGAGGGTTATGCCCAATTACGGGTGAACGGATTGATCTCAGCCATTAAGGCCTTACGCTTTCCGCTGCAAGGCGGTTATATGACGGTGTCTGAACTAGCTACTGAGGGGCAAGCTGTAGGCACAATTACGCTTGGAGGCACTCTGTTGTTTGTGTCCATCAACGTGGGGCCCATGCCAAGCGATGATTAATCAAGACGCTGCCATAGCAATCGCCCGCCAATGGGCGGCCCAGCAAGGCTGGTCCTTTACAGATCCAATTGACGTGGTATCGCGGCGCTCCTGGCGTGGTCAAGTTCTGCGCTATGAGATTGCAACCAATGCAGCGCAGCGCGGTACCAAAGCGCGGTTTGTGATCGATGCTCAAACCGGAGCAGTTATTGATTCAGGGTATTTGGCGCGGTGATAGCGATATAGGCTGATGGGGAGTAGCTAGGGGAATGCAGTAACTGGGCAAATAGTTTGACTGAGCAACTAACTACAGCAACTGTGCAATTAAAGGGTGGGCAATAAATTGCCCACCCTATTTTTTAGTGCCGATTGGTAATGAGTGTGCCCACACCTGCATCGGTAAATATTTCCAACAACACTGCGTGCGCCACACGGCCATCGACAATATGCGCACTGTGTACACCATTTTTAACGGCATCTAACGCACATTGGATTTTTGGCAACATGCCGCCGTAAATAGTGCCGTCGCTAATTAATTCATCAACGCGCGAGGTGGTAAGCCCGGTAAGCACCTGGCCTTGTTTATCCAGCAAGCCGCTGACGTTCGTAAGCAGCATGAGTTTCTCGGCCTGTAAGATTTCCGCCACTTTCCCGGCGACCAAATCTGCATTGATATTGTAAGAGGTGCCGTCGCTGCCAACGCCGATAGGCGCAATGACCGGGATAAAATCGCTCTGCACAATCAAGTCGATAACTTTACGATTAATCGAGCGCACTTCGCCAACCTGGCCTATATCAATAATTTCCGTCGCTTTAAGCTCCGGACTGTAACGGGTGACTTCCATTTTGCGCGCGTTGATCAGGTTGCCATCTTTGCCGGTAACACCAATGGCCTGGCCGCCGTTACGGTTGATCAGGCTTACAATGTGTTTATTCACACTGCCGCCGAGCACCATTTCCACCACATCCATAGTGGCGCTATCGGTAACACGCATGCCGTCGACAAAGCGCGATTGAATATTAAGTTTGGCCAATAACTCGCCGATTTGCGGGCCGCCGCCATGCACCACTATCGGGTTCATGCCCACCTGTTTCATCAACACGATATCGCGGGCGAAGGAGTTTTCCATCTCGGCGCCATCCATAGCGTTACCACCGTATTTCACCACTATGGTTTTGCCGGTAAAGCGCTGAATGTAGGGCAGCGCTTCGGTCAGTACTTGGGCGATTTGGCCTGCGTCGTTTGTTCCTGTCATATAAACCTCTAGCTAGCGCCGGTTCGACGGGCAACCCGCGCTAAAGCGAGAGGTTGCAGATCTACCAGGCGAAAGAAATTCTATTGTCGATTTTGCGCAGTTCGCGGGTGAACAGCGCCTTGAGTTTGTGGATATCCGCTTCGGTCTCCGCTTCAAACCTGAGCGTAAGGCAGCTCTCGGTATTTGATGGACGCACTATGCCCCAGCCGTACGAATATTCCACACGCACACCATCAAGCGTAATGATCTTGGCATCGCCAAAATCCCCTTCCGCAATTAGGCGCTGCACTATAGAGACTTTTTCTTCTTCGGCAACCTTTACGCGGTACTCAGGTGTGCAGGGTAACGGTAGGAATTCGGCAAAAATCTCGTCCAAACTCTGTTCGCGCAAGCTCATAATTTCAATCAGGCGAGCGGCAGCGTACATGCCGTCGTCAAACCCATACCAGCGGTCCTTAATAAAAATATGGCCGGAGTACTCACCGCCGAGCAGTGCGCCGGTTTCTTGCATTTTGGCCTTCATAGGAGAATGGCCGGTCTTCCACATAATCGGCCGGCCGCCCTGGCTTGCCACTACGCTTGTCAGCAAGCGAGAGCTTTTTACATCGAACACCACATCGGCGCCGGGGTTGCGCGCCAAAATGTCTTTGGCAAATAACATCAGCAGGCGGTCGGGCCAGATAATTTGGCCGCTGCTAGTCACCACCACCAAGCGATCGCCATCGCCATCAAAGGCCACACCCAGGTCGGCATTTTCTTCTTTAACCTTGGCAATTAAATCCGCAAGGTTGGCTTCGACTGTCGGATCCGGTCCGTGGTTGGGGAATGTACCGTCGAGGTCACAATAGAGGCCGGTCACACGACAGCCGAGCTCTTCAAACAGGCGCGGTGCTACCTTACCGGTAACACCATTGGCTGCGTCCAATACGATGGAGACATCGCCAGCGAGAGCGACGTCCGAATAAATCGCATCGATATAGGCAGGCATGATATCCAGGTGATCCTCCTGCCCCATGCCCATACGAAAATCCCTCGCTTCGATGCGACGGCGCACAGCCTGAATATCATCTTCCATGCGCGCTTTGCCATTTAGCACGAGCTTAAAGCCGTTGTAGTTGGCTGGATTATGACTGGCGGTTACCACGACGCCCGATTGTGTATAGCCTAGGGTTTCGGTGGCAAAATACAGCAAAGGTGTAGGTACAGTGCCGATGTTAAGCGCCTTGCATCCGGTGCTTATAATGCCGCGAATCAAGTATTCCGCTAGCAGTGGCGAATGCGTGCGCGCATCTTTCGCGACGACAAGTGTGCCCTGCCCTGCATCCAACGCTTCACTACCCAACGCCTGGCCGATTTTATAGGCGAGCTCTTTATTAATTTCTTGCTCGGCTATCCCGCGGATATCATAGGCGCGGAAGATTTCCGCAGGCACGATATCCGGCGCCTCCGGTTCCGCAGGCTTGGACGAAGGGCCATCCGATTCTCTTACTTCTTTGCTGATATTAAGCCCCAACAGTGCTTCATGGGAGCTATGAATACGCACAGAACTAATATCTTTGCCTTTGCCGCCGCTGGCTTCTATCTCGGTTTGCGTCACTTGCCGCAGCAACCAGCGATTAGCCCATATACGGCCAATAACCACCGCTAATAACATCGAGCCGAGAAACGCCATAACGGCTTCAAATATCAACATAAAATGATTGCTGTCGATTTGTGCTGCCAGAGTTTCGTTCGGTAAAAATTCCACCACCCACGCGGTCGCATGTACTTCTCGGCGCACACTTGGGGGTAGCGACCCCTGGCCTGTCGTATAGAGCGTGTGAGCATTAGTTTTATCGTACAGCTGTAATAAGCTAATTTGCCCCAGCCCATTAACCCCTTCGATAAGCGCCTGCTCTAGCTCGTCCATTGAAAGCGTAATCATGAGTGTTCCAGCCACCGGCTGATCCGCTTGTGACGGCACAGGCAAAATAAGGTGAACCCGCCAGCCGATCGGCAACTTTACGGCTTCAACCTTTTGCGGCTGACGCTGTTCGGCGGCCTTAATAAGTTCTATCTCAAGAAAACTAATGGGGATTTTAGCGCTTTGATCCAGCTGAGCCTGGCCTAATGGGATTAAGCGAATATCTTCAGCTTTGGGTAATTGATTTTGGATTGCGCGGTGAAATTCCTTTAATGCTAAGTCATCCTGACGCGCCAGAGACGCAGCAAGCTCTGCATTCTGTGCAAAAAAGGCCACTTTTTTCTGTGTGGCATCCATGTAGTTACCCAGGTTAACCGACAGCTTGCGCGCTTGCTGTTGGCTGAGTTTGTCCAGCTGCTCCGTCCGCACTTCCACAACCAGGTGCTGCCACGCGAAAAATCCTGCAGCAAGATCTAGCAGAATCACTAAGGCCACAGTCATTGCCACAAAGGCCTTTTGCGGGTGTTCGACTATCCAGGCTTGAAGCTGCAGTTTGACTGGCACGGGCCTAGCTTTTTTTACCGGGTCGCCTTTTTTTGTTCTTTTTAACGACGAATTCACGAAAGACTCCTCAGGACAGGTCGTGATGGACACGCTCAGCAACCCAGGCTATCAGGGCTTGAGCGAGCTGTGCTTTACTGCGTGGATTGAGTGTAGTTGAGCCCTGCTGATCGATTAACACCAAGGCGTTGTTATCGCTATTAAATCCTAAGCCCGGCACGGAGACATCATTCGCGGCGATGGCATCTAGCCCCTTCGCCTGTAATTTAGCCTTAGCGTGGGTAAGCAGATGCTCCGTCTCTGCTGCAAATCCCAACACATAGCCACGCGGATTTATACCTCGCAAGGCACTTGCCAGATGAGCGAGGATATCGGGGTTTTTAACCAGCTCTAGCTGTAGCGTTTGCGTGGATTTTTTTATTTTCTGCTCTGCAATTTCAGCGGGCCGGTAATCGGCTACTGCAGCAGTGCCGACTATTACATCGACATCGCTAAGCGCCGCTTTACAAGCAGCGAGCATGTCTTCCGCACTAATCACGTCTAGGCGTCGTACACCAGCAGCAGATGTAAGCTCAGTGGGGCCTGATACTAGCGTCACGCGCGCCCCAGCGCGTGACGCCGCCGCCGCTATGGCATAACCCATTTTGCCGGAGCTGTAATTGCTTAAATACCGCACGGGATCCAACGCTTCTCGAGTAGGCCCGGCTGTGATCAGCCAGTGTTGGCCAGTTAAATCAGGTGTTGGTATTCGAGCGGCTGAATCGCCAAACCACTTGGCTAGATAATCGCTAATGGCCGCAGGCTCGCACATCCGGCCCGGGCCAACGTCCCCGCATGCCTGCGCACCTTCGACAGGCCCTAAAAAGTGAGCGCCGCGCGCTGCTAATTGCGCGCAATTAGCTTGAGTAGCCGGATGCCGCCACATGGCCTGGTTCATCGCAGGTGCTAAGAACAAGGGTGCGGAACTTGCCAAACACAATGTAGTAAGCAGATCGTTCGCCATGCCTGCACTTAAACGCGCAAGAATATCTGCGCTTGCCGGTGCTATAACGATCACATCTGCCCAGCGCGCCAATTCAATATGCCCCATAGCCGCTTCGGCGGCAGGGTCTAAAAGATCCGTATGAACAGGCTCACCGCTGAGCGCTTGCAATGTCAGTGGTGTAATAAAAGCCTGTGCTGCGGGGGTCATCACAACTTTTACTGCTGCCCCAAGCTTCTTGAACAGCCGCGTTAATTCAGCAGCTTTGTATGCGGCAATGCCACCGGTAACACCCAGGAGGATTTTTATGCGCACAGGCGGTTCTATTGGCACGGCAGACTCATTCCCAAGCAGTTAAATGGCGCTTAAGATACCACTTTAACCGGCCTAATTAAGGGCAATTTTTACCGGCCCCTTATGCAGTCAAACTTAGTAACTCGAAACAAAAAACGGACATATCCGGATTATTCATCTCACATACTTTAAGGAAAGATTTCATGGCAATTAAAGATTGGCCGGCGAATGAGCGCCCGCGTGAAAAACTACTTACACTCGGCGCAGTTGCACTTTCAGACGCTGAATTACTCGCGATATTTTTACGCACTGGTATTAGCGGGAAATCCGCCGTGGATTTAGCTCGCGAACAGCTGGCCCACTTTGGCAGCTTAAGAGCTTTACTCGCTGCAGACCTTAACGCATTTTGCCGCGCCGAAGGCTTAGGGCCCGCCAAATTCACTCAATTACAAGCGGTGGTGGAAATGGCGCGCAGACATCTGGCCGAAAGTCTAAGCGAGCGCTGTGTACTCACATCGCCCCAAGCAGTAAAACGCTATTTAACCGCGCAATTGCGTCACAGGCCTGCCGAAGCGTTTGCCTGTTTATTTTTAGATAATCAAAATCGGTTAATTGTGTTTGAAACATTATTTCAAGGCACAATTGACGGCGCGAGCGTCTATCCTAGAGAAGTTGTGCGCCGCGTGTTAGCCCATAACGCCGCAGCGGTGATTTTCGCCCATAACCACCCTTCAGGCATTTCTGAACCGAGCCGGGCCGATCACGCAATTACTCAGCGCTTGAAAGATGCTCTCGCCTTAATTGATGTGCGCGTGCTCGATCACCTAATAATTGGCGAGCAAGAGCCGCTATCTTTTGCCGAACAGGGCTGGCTATAGTAGAGCTGAGGCTTGCGCCTTCCCCATACTAATAATTGGAGAACCCATGAACTATCCAACCTTAAGTGTCGCGTTACTCGCAGCACTCGTTGCAGTCAACACCGCCGCTTACGACCCTAAAGCAGGCCCTCAGGCCGACATAAAAACCGGCGAATGGTGGAACGAAGCCTATCCTCAGAGTTTTGAAGCCAAAAACATCGCGAACCACCAAAGCGAAATTAAAGTTCAAGGCAAAAATCTCGTTGATGAAACAGGTAAAACAGTCGTGTTACGCGGCGTCAACATTGGCGACCCTGATAAACTTGTCAAACAAGGCCATTGGGATAAACGCGTATTTGAAGGCGCCAAATCCTTTGGCGCCAACACCGTGCGCTTGCCCATTCATCCAATTGCCTGGCGCAGCCGAGGCCCTGCCGAATATTTAAAATTAATCGATCAGGCAGTTATCTGGGCGAATGAATTAAATCTGTATTTAATTGTGGACTGGCACTCCATGGGCAACATCACCAAGGAGCTTTATTTCCACCCGATGTACATTACCAACCAACAGGAAACTCGAGAGTTTTGGCGCACAATCGCCTACCGCTATGCAGGTATTTCCACTATCGCGGTGTACGAAATATTTAACGAGCCGACCATTAATAGCGGCAAACTCGGCGAAGTGGATTGGAATGAATGGAAACACTTTAACGAAGAAATTATTTCCATAATCCAAGCGCACGATAAAAATATTGTTTCGTTAGTCGCAGGTTTTAACTGGGCTTATGATTTATCCAAAGTAAAAGATGCTCCAATTAACAAAGAACAAGTCGCTTACGCAATTCATCCCTATCCGCAAAAAGTTAAAGACGCGCCCTTAGCAGAAAGCTGGGAAAAACAATGGGGTTATGTTGCAGACACCTACCCAATTATCGCGACCGAGCTTGGCTGGATGCGCGCTGATCAAAAAGGTGCTCACGTGCCAGTTATGGATGACGGCAGCTACGGCCCGATTATCAGTCAATACTTAGAGAAACGAGGCATCTCATTTACCGTTTGGTGTTTTGACCCGGATTGGCCGCCACAAATGATTAGCGACTGGAATTTCACGCCAACTGAACAGGGTAAATTTTTTAAAGACTATTTATTGAAAATTGCCAAAGACCAAAATAAGGCGCAAAAACATAAAAAATAATTAGTTGATCAAGCAAAAAAAGCCCCTGACGGGGCTTTTTTGTTCAATTAAAATTATTTTTTCTTCGCCGGCCGCTGCCAACCTTCGATATGTTTTTGCCGGGTGCGCGCTACGACTAGCTCATCTTTATGCACGCTGGTGGTAATAGTAGAGCCTGCGGCAATTGTAGCGTTATCGCCAACTTTAATTGGCGCCACCAATGTAGAGTTGGCCCCCACAAAACAATTATTGCCAATTTGCGTGATGTGTTTATTCACACCGTCATAATTACACGTAATAGTCCCGGCTCCCACATTCACGTCGTCACCTAAAAAGGCATCCCCAATATAAGACAGGTGATTAACCTTACTACCTTCACCAATTACAGCTTTTTTAGTTTCTACAAAATTGCCGATTTTGGCCTGGGTTTTTAAGTGTGTGCCAGGGCGTAAGCGGGCATAAGGTCCTACACTACACATGGCATCGACCTGGCTGTCCTCCACTGTAGAATTAGCGTAGATATGTGTTCCAGCGCCTATGCGTGCATTTTTGACAATACAATTAGGGCCAATTTCTACACTATCACCAAGTACACATACGCCTTCAAAAATGCAATTAATATCAATTACACAGTCCTGCCCAATAGTTAATTCACCTCGCACATCAAACCTGTGCGGATCTAATAACGTTAATCCCTGCTGCATAAGCTTTTGCGCTTGCTGCAGCTGAAAAGCGCGTTCTAATTGCGCCTGCTGGGCGCGATCATTTACGCCCAATACTTCACTTTCACTCGAAGCCAATACAGTTTTAATCTGTGTATGCTCTGCAGCGGCCAGAGCAATTACATCTGTCAAATAATACTCCCCTTGCGCATTTTTGCTGGATAACTGTGGCAGCCAGCGGCGTAATTGTTTAGCCGTTACAGCCATTACACCGCTATTACCTTCACTAATTAATAATTGCTCATGGGTTGCATCTTTTTGCTCAACAATCGCCGTAACCGCGCCATTAGCATCGCGCACAATACGCCCATAACCAAAAGGATTAGCTAAATCCACAGTGAGCAGCCCCATGCTAGTATCGCTCGTATGTTCGATTAATTCTGTGAGAGTCTTAGTACGTATTAACGGAACATCACCATATAAAATTAATACTCGGCTATCCGCCTGTAATTTATCCAGAGCCTGTAATACGGCGTGCCCCGTACCTAATTGTTGCGATTGCAGACTAAAAGACAGATCAGGAGCGGCAAATGCAGACTCAACCAACTCTGCCCCGTGGCCGACAACTAAATGAATTTTATCGGCAGAGAGCTCTCGCGCCCGGTCAATAACATGCTGCACTAAAGGCCGCCCTGCTAGTAGATGCATGACCTTGGGCAAGTTGGATTTCATACGTGTGCCTTTACCGGCCGCCAAAATAATAATTTCAAGCATAAAAAATCCACATTGGGAACAAATAAAAGAACATTCTACTTCGAGCGAACTTTGGCGCCTAGGAGAGATTAAACATAAACTCTCTAGAGGATTCTACTCTTTTGGCCAAAGTCTTCTCCTACCCAGACTCTCCAGTTGCAAAAGCCAGCATTCGTAATTAGTTTTTCACGGTACTCGCACGTTAATTTTAATAATATTGCGTGCTCAACGTTACAGCGGACGCCTTTGCACGCTGAATTATTTTTTCCATAAGATTTGGCTTTGGACCCGTATAGCGAATGCGGTAAATGCATCCTTTTTCATCATCGGAAACCAGCATTGATCCGTCTTTTAACCAAGCGATATCCACTGGTCGACCAATTACCTTGTCGCCGTCGAGAAAATCAGCAAATACAGTATCAGACACCAACGAATTGCCATTGAGCGTGATCAGGCTGATACGGTAGCCAATTTTTTGGGCGCGGTTCCAAGAACCGTGCTCAGCAATAAATAACTGATTTTTGTAAATATCCGGAAACTGATCAGCGCTATAAAACGCAAGTCACAATGGCGCTACATGGGGCCTAATAATACGACTGGCCGAGCCTAGTTTCACATTTTTTATTATTTCCCCACTCGGGATCCAATATATTGCCAGCATGACAATAAGGAAAACCAAAATGCATACCCAACTGAGGAGCGTAATTTAGCTCACAAGAAGGTGTGTTTTCCCCCAGCTCATCGCGACCATTATCGGTAAACCACAATTCCCGTGTGACTGGGTGCCACGCTAGGCCCACCGAATTTCGCACGCCTTTCACAACTGTCTCAAACCCACTGCCATCCAAGTTCATGCGCCAAATTTTGCCAAATTCACTGCTTTCATCGCACACGTTGCACGGAGCCGATAGGAATATAGATTTTATTATGTGGGCCGATTTCTATAGCACGCGCTCCATGCCAGGCTTTATCCGGCAAATCACTTTTAATCACATCAAAGGCCTGCGGCCCCAGCTGTAATGCGTTTGATTAAACCGAAGAATTCTCTTAGTTTCAGCGACATATAAATCGCCTTGATGCAAGGCTGTCCCGGTAGGCTCGTTTAGCCCCTGAGCCAATATATATTTTTTATCCGCGATCCCATCCTGATTAGCGTCTTGCAATGCAATTACACTGCCCGACTTCCGGCTGCCGACATATACGGTGCCGTCAGCATCGACGGCCAGACTGCGAGGATTAGCTAATTGGTCTGCAAAGATGCTTATTAAAAAATCCTTAGGTAATCGCACCATTTTTAAATCTGTGTTTCGCTTTCAGCCGAATTTTTAATCGTACTCGACTGCACAGGACCAGCTGCACCTGTAATCAACCAGTTGGCAAGAGTTTCGATTTCTTCTGTACTTAAAATCTGACCCCATGCGGGCATAGCCTTATTAGGAGAGCCCTCTCGAATAACTTTACTCAAATCTAATGTAGTCGGATTTCCAAGACTCCAAATCGCATCTGTCAAACTAGGCCCCAATGCCGCCTTCGCTTGAGCGCCGTGGCATTGCTGACAATGTTGACAATAGAGTTCAGGGGCTTTTTTTCGGCCCATACAAGAACAGTCAACAAATAAAGCGCTATTCCACAGCAATATTTAAGATAGATTTTTCTCATAACCAGTACTCGACCTTGTATGTTTTTATAGAAGGCAAGCTGCCAATAAATTGAAAAAATGCAGGGTAAATGAGAGGGTAGCTATGATGCGAAAATATTGGGGCACAAGAAAAAGCCCGCTATTGAGTAGCGGGCTTTTATGATAGGTGCCTGACGATGACCTACTCTCACATGGGGAGACCCCACACTACCATCGGCGATGCATCGTTTCACTTCTGAGTTCGGGATGGGATCAGGTGGTTCCA
>DATDJI010000100.1:0-4492 GCA_036520615.1 Cellvibrionaceae bacterium
CTCAACTATAAACTGGCCTTTATCGTTAATTTTAACTACCAGCGCATGTAACAGCGCCATCAGCTGGTTAATGCTACGGCCTAAATCGCCCAGTTCATCGTTACGGATATTTTCAATTCTTGCCGTTAAATCACCTTCACCGCGCACCAAATCATTGATGCGCGAATGCAGCTGACCGATAGGAATAATGACCCAGGATTTAAGCATTAAATAATTACCCGCCACTGTAAGAGTCACCAACAACAGCATAAAAATGGTCGAGAACTGCGCCCAACGAACAATACCTGCAACATTCGCTGTCTGACTCTCCACTGCCCTATCGCCAAGTTCTTCAAATTCACCTAGCGATGCTAATAAAATTCCCGCAGCATCTGCACAGAGCAAAAATTGTTGTCTAAACGCCAACACACTCACAACACTCTGCGTCATTAAATTTTTGTGTTTAGTAAAATAGGCAGAATAGAGTTTTCCTGCGGGCTCATTTCCAAACCCATCTATGGGCCCGTCAAAAACACCGCTCTCGAGCATCGCGCTAACTGCATGATCTTGAAATGCTAATGCATTGGTAATTAATTCCGGCAGCGATACATAATTCTGTACATGAGCTAGCTGCTCTAAATGATATAACTGCGTATAAAAGCCAATTAAACTTTCCATACCGCCGTCAGCGGCGACCCAGCGTTTTTTAAAACTACCGACAGTCATTGACTGCGATGCATCTAACGTCTCAAATTGCTCATCGCCAATTTCCTCCATCGCCGCACCAAGCCGCTGCATAGGCTCCACGTTATCGAGTAATTGTCGCTGCAAAACGTGCATCGCATCATAACGAGAGCGCAATTGCGCAAATAGAATTCGGAAATTTTTCAGCTCCTCGGCCACTTTATCACTGGTGCGCGTATCCATGATTTTCGCCACTAATAAACGGGCAAAGGCTTCATCCGTCATAGTGGCGGCCTTATGCAATTGCTCATCCGTCACCGGCATACCCACTAAACGGCTTTGCATCCACCCCATTTCTCCTTGAATGCCAATAGTGGTTTCCATTGCGCCATCGGCAGTGTCCCAAGCGGGCCCGGTTATGTAAGCCAAAATTGTACTGAGCTGGCTGCCGCTCCAATATCCAGTGGCCGCCATAAGCGCCATAACAAACAATAAAGCGCACGCTAAAAAACCATTTTTCGTCGATAAACGCATATTTACTCCTGCAAACTCCTACGTGCGCATCTGCGGTATTGTTTAATAACTTTGTGCATTTTTAACATCTTGCATGCGCAGCTTGAGTCATCTCATAAAACCTTAGCTAATGAATAACCTCAAAATAACGACCAAAACTCAACAAAAAAGTATTTTTCATAGCTTCGTTTTTTTCTGCTGTTAAACCTGGGTTGTCCAGCATAATTAAGCGTTTGCGCGGGCCAGATAGAATCTTCGGTACGGAGCTAAAATGACTTTCAAATAAAGGTAATAACTCACCACGCTTTTCTATATCGGCAAAACCCGCCCGTAAACGCTCAAGCAAGCTTTGCTCAGCCGTAGGAAAAAATAAAAAGGACGGCAGCGGGTAAAAAATCATTAGATCATCAAGCACGATTAAATCATTTAACTCCGGAGCGCGCTCAGAAAAAACCCGGTCAGTTTCTAAAACACTCAGAGGTAAATAGTCAAAGCGGCGCTTTTGCAGCATCGGCATTAAATTCACAAAGCTCTGCCCTTCATTTACCACTATGTCATTGGAACGGTAAATATTCACATCCAACCAACGAGATCCCTGCCCGCAGCGCAACACCTTGAATTCCTCCAGTGTTTTAATTTTAGAAAAATAATCGCGATCCTGCGCACGCACGATCAGTTGCCTCAGCCCGTGCAAGCCATAATAAATTGGCAACTCAAGGGATAACACTTGCTCATCGCTAACTCCTAACCCCTGCCACTCCGAGGCGAATAATATGTTGACCTTGTCTCCTTGCTGGAGGGTCAACTTCGACCGGTTGGTGCTTAACGGAACTGAGAATAATTCCAAACTATAGGCCCCGAAGGACGGCACGGTATTTTGCAGCATTAGCTGCAGCAAATCGCGCTGATAAGCTTTGATGCTCGGGGTGTAGCCTTGATCATAATGACGCACATACATAACGTCCTCTGCACCCGCAGCCAAAACACTGGCACAGGCCGCTAGACTTACAAATAAATATTTCAAAAGACAATTTTTTGGCATATATCAACACGAAAAATAATTTCCCTTAACGACTATAGCTAAATTCCGTCAAAAAATTTCACTTAGGCATTCAGCTAAATTTTTCCATCGATGCTCAAGATGGCCACCCAATATTTTTATATTTAATTGACGTTAAACCTTCTGCAGCTTAAAGCGACAACCATCCGATCATAAGCCGAAAAACCGCTTACATTTACGCGAAAACTATAAAAATACCAAAATGAGTAACAGAGGACCAATCTGATACTCAACTCCTTATCGACATGTAAGCACCTAGCTGAGCTAACTGACGAGTTGCTAATTAGCATCTATAGTTAAGCGTACGAATAGCGGTCTCAATGCTTTATAGCTATTCATAATTAAGAATGCTTAATTTCATATAACTGCCGCATTTAATTTTCGCATCAGTTCGGTCGAATACTTGGCCTATTATTAACGACGTTATATTAACGGATCTGGGTTAAACCCTGCGTCAGCTTTGGTCATTTTGCATGCCGGCCATCGCTTGCAATAAAGTCGTTTTGATTTAAGCACACGAAAATTATTCGTTATTAAAACCTCAGCACTAGGAGCATTAATGGGATTTACGCTAAATAACATACTCGAACTGTTGCGCAGAATATTGTTCAGTATACGGCTCAGTACGCGTCACGATGGCTAGCCTGATGCAGACCAGTGAAAGCATCAGTCCTGCCCATTTAATGGTGTCAAACCAGAAAAGTTTTTTTAAACGTTTGATGACTGAAAATCATCTGCAGCGCGGTTTAATAATCTGGGTGACATTGGCTGTTGTACTTCCCGGCGCATTGATGGCCGCCATGGTGATTTTAGAAAATAGAGAAGCTAATATTTTAAATAGATCCCATCAAGCCGCAGATCGCTACGCTGATCTAATGCAAAGTGGGTTGTCACTACCACTGTGGAACGTCGCGCCGAACCTTGGCCAGCCAATTATCGACAGCGTAAAAATCGATCCTGCCATCAGCAAAATTCAAGTTAAAACGAATGATCAGGATTTATTTATCAGCTTCGAGGCACCGTCCCTTAAAGCCATTTCAAGCAATAATTTTATCCATATAGTGCGGCCCATTAGTTATAACCAACAAAATTTGGGCACGCTGGATTTAATTTACAGCCTTGAACCTGCAAGACAAAAAGCCAGTCAAGAAACTAAGCAGCTTATTACCATTATCAGCATGCAGCTGATTATCAGCCTAACAGTGCTAATCGGCTTTTTACACCGACGTATTATCTACCCTCTGAGACAATTGCGGATTTTTGCCAACGGCATAGCCCAGGGAAATCTCAGCTCCCAAGCTCCAGGATTAAATCCGGATGAGCTCGGCGATTTAGCCAGTGATTTAGAAAAAATGCGCCAAAGCTTAGAATCAAATATTCAAAATCTTGAGCACCATGTCAACGAACGTACGCGGGAACTTAGCCAATCGAATCAACAATTATCTGCAACGCTTGAGCAATTAAAACTTACCCAAGGGCATTTAATTCAATCTGAGAAACTTGCCGCACTCGGTTCGCTCGTAGCGGGTGTTGCCCACGAATTAAATACGCCTATCGGTAATGGCCTTTCAGTAGCAAGTACTTTGACACAAACCTGCCAAAACTTTGCAACTACACTTGATAGCGGCATGACCAAGTCGGCCTTAAAGGCATTTGTAGCGGATGTCACTGAAGGTAATGAAATTATTAATCGGAACCTAAATAAAGCTTCTGAATTAGTCAGTGGCTTTAAACAAGTGGCCATGGATCGCACCAGCGCCCAAAGGCGCACGTTTAATTTATTAGAATTTTTAAACGATACCTATCTTACACTCACGCCAACATTCCGCCGCACGGCAATTAAAGTTTCTATTGAGTGCCCGGAGGATATTGAATTAAATTCATATCCCGGCCCTCTGGGCCAAGTTATTACCAATCTATTAAATAACACACTTATTCACGCCTTTGATAGCGACAGTACCGGGCAAGTTGATATTCATGCAAGCCGACAAGGCGAGCTGGTAAAAATTGACGTAAAAGACAACGGTAAAGGCATTCTCGCTGAGCATATCGGCAAAATATTCGATCCTTTTTTTACCACTAAACTCGGCAAGGGAGGCAATGGTTTGGGCATGCATATTGTGCACAACATTGTTTCTGGCTTATTAGGAGGTTCAATTAGTGTGTATTCGACGCCTAATAAAGGCAGCTGTTTCACATTGTTATTACCTCCAACTGCGCCACAGACACCTGATCCTGACGCTGAGCATTTAAAAT
>DATDJI010000101.1:0-29619 GCA_036520615.1 Cellvibrionaceae bacterium
AAAGCGTTGTAAGCAGTTAAGGCGTCAGCGTTTGCAGCTGAGGCAATTGCAGCTGTTTGCTCAGTGCCTTCAGTCGGGCATAAAACTGTAGGGGAGGGGGCAGCAGTAAAGATCGTACCGTTCACAGCGCCAGTATTTAGCGTGGTTTCTGTATAAACGCAGCCTACGCCCACATCGTGCAACCCAGTTACTAAGGTCGAAACAGCTGTAGTACCAACATTGCCGTTAATCCACGTGTGTGTGCCTGCACTGGTCACTCCCGCAGTGCCACCAAAGGCGCCGAAGGTTGCAGCTGAGCCTAGGCTTACCGCTTTAGAAGCAGGAGTTGGACAGGCGGCAGCAGTAAAACTCCATTGGTAGTCGTTACCTAAAGTGTTGGCCGGAATGGCAAAGTCTTTAATACCTGATGCGCCGCCTTTTAAAGTTGCTGTATAGGTAGTTCCTGCAACCAAGGGAGTTTTTGGTTTAAAGCTTGCGATCTTGCCGGTGGAATCAAGCCCGATAGAGCTTGCCACGACAGGTGTCAAAACAGGCGCCGCTTCCGTTACGGCAAATGTAGTGCTGTTGATAGTGGCAGGATTGATTTTTAAGCCTGAAGGCACAGTCAAAAGTGCGTTAACAGTGGCATCCGGGCAGGTATTAACTGCAGCACTAATAGGGTTTGTCGAGACCACACTCACTTCTGAGGCAGCAACGGCAGCACCAGTAGTGAACGTCCAGGCATAATTGTTGGCCAGACCATTACCTGCAAGATCTGCTGCGGCAGTAGTAATAGTTGCTGTATAGGTGGTGTTCGCCGCTAACTCGTTGGCAGGGGTAAAAATTGCGCTACGAGTAGAAGCGGAGTAGCTGGTCGTTCCAACCGGGCTTACACAGGGAGCGTCGCATGCCAGTGTGAAACTTGCAGGGGCGATGCTGGCAGGATTCATAGCTTCGGAAAACGTTGCGCTAATGGCCATATTGGTTGGCGCATTAAGCGTTGGCCCGGGCACAGTGGCGGCGGGTAGGCTTGCGGCTACGCTGGGACGGGTTACATCCACGGTATTGCCAGTGGTGAACTGCCAGGTAAAAGGCTGCGCTAAAGCCGCTCCTGTATTTAGGCTATTAACGCCCTTTATAGTGGCAGTGTATTGCGTAAGCGGCGCAAGCGTTGTGCCTGCGGGCAATTTGTAATTAACCACTTTATGGTCTGCATCCCAGCTGACTGTCCCTGCAGGGCTTACGCATGGGGCTGCACAGGAGAGAGCAAAGCTTGTGGCATCGGCAGAATTTGCGCTAGGTGCAACCGCAATCGCCTCGCTAAAAGCTGCGGAGACTTCAGTTGTATTAAGCGCAACACCCGTGGCATTAACTGCAGGAGTCCATGGGTTAACACTCAACGCCAGCGGCGCAATACCGGTGGTGAAATGCCAAACATAATCGCCATTCATAGCGATTTGCGAACCGAGGCCCCGGGCGCCATGCACTGTAGCGGTATAAAGCGTATGCGCTTCTAAGTTAGCGCTGGGTTTAAAGCTTAGCGAATGGTTAGTAGAGTCCAGCTCTACTTTCCCGGTAGGGTTAGTACAAGGCGCACCACAGGTGAGCGTGAACGTCGCGCCATCATCAAATGCAACCGCTTGGTTAAAGGTAGCCGTTACTGTGGGGTTGTGGACTGGCACAACCAGTAAATCATTGGTGGGGCTCGTGCTGACTATAACAGGCGGTACAACGGGTGCGCTTAATGTCCCCAAGACCTTATCACGGCTTCCGCAGCTCGTAATAAATGCTGCGCAAGTAAATAGCGCGAGCAATTTTAGGTGATGAGAAAATACTTTTGATTTATTCATTTGGTGTTTAATCCAGCAAATTATTAATTGGACTGATTCGCAACGTTCCACACTATAAGTTGGCTGAGAAAAAGCGGTTGCAAAAAGTTGCTACCAAGATGCACATTTTGGAAATTACTAGCGCAATTCTTACCGTGCAGAATAGTTTGTGCGCGTGGATAGATCTGTACGTTGGCGCACGCAGAAATTTATGTTCGACCAATAAATGTAGGTTGCACGTGCAGTGTGAAAAAATATACAGAAAAGTGGGCTGATAATATTTTAAAAATATAGCCTGTTTTGTAGTCTGGATCTATTTTATAGCCAACTGCAATGCGGTACTTGTTTGTGTGGGGAAGGTACAAAAGTAAATCTGCTCAGCTTGCGTTCATAAAGCAGCTTTGCTCGCTCTGGCTGAGTGATATCTTGAGTGAATATGCTCAATGCTATTTCTGGATAATTTTATCGGTCATATTGTTAGTATTTTCTCTTAATAAACTTAATAGCAAAAAAAGATGGATTGAAAAGAATTGTATATTGGTCGCGAACAGTATTTTAAAATCCTTGCATTGCGTCGAAAAGATAAAAATATCGCCGCAATATTTTGCTGTGCTTTAAATATATCTACAGATTAATTTAGCTGTTGTTATTTATATCCATCGTGTCATTTGTCGAGGTCTTTTATCAGCGCGGTTGGAAAGTGCGTTGATGACAAGAATCTCCCACCGCAGCGTTTTGTGCTCGGTTTGCAGATCGAGTATCGGATTTTTCATTTGCTGCCGGCGCCACCTGCGTCCGCTATAATTATGTGTAGTATTATGTTTATCTACCCAATTGCCTGAACCCTTTAAAAAGGCCGTTAAAATGAACATGCGTGCTTGGTTGTTAAAGCTTGTTGCCCTCCATTTATTCTTTTGCGCCCCGGCGGCTTTTGCGCTGCGCTGCGGCACGAATGTTATTGATGAAGGTATGCGTAGAGTGGAGGTGGAGCAAAAGTGCGGCGCGCCTGCGTCTAAGGATTCTCATATTGAATATCGCACTGTCCGCAAGCGCCGATCAGTAAACACTGAATACAGTGACCTTTACGATCTGAGAAATCGTCGCGGGCGGGATAGCTTAGAAGAGGTGGAAACAATAGAAGTGGTAGTGGAGGAGTGGGTTTACAATTTTGGTTCCACGCGATTTATGCAATTATTAATTTTTGAAGACGGACGGCTTAGGCAAATTAAAGACCTAAGCTATGGCCAATAAATCTATGGCCAGTAGCGCTCGGTTTTAGCCGTTAAATTTTCTCAGGTAAACGGTTTTATTTTAATAATAAAAATTTGTCCACATAAAAACCTTTAATGCTGGCAATGATATTTAAGTGCTAAAAATCAATACTGCGAGCATGCAGCCCATAGGCATTGCGCGTACGTTAACTGAGCTTTGCCATAATAGGCATTTGCGGTTTATCAGGATGTTAAATGCCCCCGTCTGAATTGATATTACCCATATTGGCGGCTGAAACATTACAAACACAGGCGGTTGTGGTGTTGGCTACCTGCGTGGTGGTAGTGCTGTGTGTGCTCGTGCATTACGAAGCATTGAGTAAGCTGACCGAAGCGCTCAAGCGCGTGCATTTGCAGCCACGGATGCGTATTTTGCTGCTGATTTTCGCCATTTTAATTACCCATGTTGTGGAAGTTTGGCTGTTTGGCGTGACCTATTTCCTGCTTGTGGCAGGGGAGGGGCACGGGGCTTTATTTGCTGAATATCCGATGGGCCTGCTGGACTGTATTTATTTCTCCGCCGTGTGTTTTACTACGTTGGGGCTTGGCGATATTACTCCGGTCGGGGCGATTCGTTTTTTAGCAGGCACTGAGGCTTTGGCCGGATTTGTTTTGGTCACTTGGTCTGCGTCCTTTACGTTTGTGGAAATGCAACGATTTTGGAAAAGCTAACGTGTTTGGCTAATGCACTTGTTTTGCTGCATCGTTAATTTTCACATGCAAAAACTTCTGGCTGGGCATCGCTGGCCCTTCCCGCACCTGCAGCGCCATATCGGCCGCCAGTCGCTAATATCTCGCCAGCGGTCGCAATTGCCAGCCGCTTTTGTTAAGGTGCGCGCCGTGAGTGGGTTAGGCAATCGCTCCTGGCAACAGGGGAGGAAAGTCCGGGCTCCATAGGGCAGAACGCCAGGTAACTCCTGGGGGGCGCGAGCCTACGGAAAGTGCAACAGAGAATAAACCGCCACAGACTTCGGTTTGCGGTAAGGGTGAAATGGTGCGGTAAGAGCGCACCGCGCAGCTGGTAACAGTCTGTGGCTAGGTAAACCCCGTTCGGAGCAAGACCAAATAGGAATCCATTGGCGTGGCCCGCGCTGGATTCGGGTAGGTTGCTTGAGGCCTGTGGTGACACAGGTCCCAGATGAATGATTGTCCGCGACAGAACCCGGCTTATCGACCCACTCCGCCTTTAAAATAAAATAGCCCGGCAGTTTTCACTGTCGGGCTATTTTTTTGTTTGCAGTTTTTCTGCACAGCTTATTAATTGCCAGTATCAGGTACTACCAGCGCTCGATAGTGTTAGGGAATCGTGCAATATCTTCAGCCGATGCAGAGTCTCTACACTCGCCGCGCAATCTATAGTTGCTCTCACCGGCGTAGCGGCCCAAAGGCAAAAAGCCATCGCGGCAGAAGCCGTTATCCGCCAGGGCATCTCTGAGCATCGCTTTTAGCTGTCGCTCGGAGGGGCCGGATTCTAAACCTCTGCGGTCGGAAAGCGGGTCGATAGGTACAGGCCGAGGGGCAATGCTCAGTTCAAAGCGCTTAACGTGATCAGAGGTGATTAGTGTTTTAAATTGCAGGCCCTGAGGGTCGAAATTGCGGCCGGTGCTGCAGGCTGTTAACGCAAAGCACAATGCAATGGTGATGAGCTTACTCATAGAGTTTCCTAGCCTATAAATGATTGACGGCGGCCTTTGGGGGCCGCCGCCATTTAAGCTTACCACGCCGAGATGGATCTAAACGGTTGATTTACAAAGGTGATTTTTTCTCTTTGAATTTTTTCTCGTGCTCATCACATTTTTTTGGCTCATCGCCCACAAGTGCATGGGAGCCGCCGTGGCCATGGTGATGTTGCGCTTCAAGTTTGGTCAATTCTTCTGGAGTTAAGATCTCGGCCAATTTGGCGTGATGGTCGGCCTGCATAGTTTCGTGGTCTTTTTTGAATTTGCTTTGTAGCGCATCAAGTTTTGCCGCACGGTCTGGGTCCAGGTTAAGTTTTTTCGATAATGGGCACTGTCCGTCCGGGCAGTCGCCGCCGGGGCAGGCCAATACACTAGTTGCAAAAAGGACACTAACTAAGGCGGCGAAGAGTATCTGTAACATCGTGAACTCCAGTGAGAGAGGGGGAATTGGTTGGTTGCCCGAGGTATCTATTGGTTCGCCAAGGCTTGGGTTTAATTGTTCAGCTTGAACCTAGGTCACACGAAAAAAGCCCATAAAGCCAGTTTTCATGTGTTCGATGATATGGCAGTGGAACATCCAGTCGCCCGGGTTATCCGCCACAAAAGCGACCTTAGCTTTTTCATACTTCAGCAACAGTATGGTGTCGGTAAAGTAGGGTTCAACGGCGACTCCGTCACGTTCATAAACTAAAAACGTATGTCCGTGCATATGCACCGGATGCGGGTAGGGGCTGGCGTTGTGCATGTCCAGAATATAGTGGCCGTTTTTTTTGCAGGTAAATAAAGGCGTGGGCAAATGGCCTGGCATCATGTCTTCGCAACCACCGGCCCAGCCTTCGCGATTAATTAACCAGAGCTTGGGCTCCGCGCTCGATTCACTGAGCTCTCCGGCCCATTCAAATAACAGCGGGATGGTTTTGGCCTGTTTAAGGTTAGGGCGAGCAATTGGATTCATTGCCAATTTGGGCAGGGCTTTGGCTTTGCTGGCAGCTGGGGTTTTGGCATCGAGTGCTGGCGGGCTAATTAATACGCTGGCAATGGGGTAACTGAGCTTGCCTTTTTGATCGAACACCTGCAGCTGGCCCTCGCGGGGTAGCTGAATCGCAAGGTCCACGCGCATACCTGGGCCGAGTAAGTGGTGCTCCAACGGGTGCGGCGTTTTTAACGGGTTGCCCTCTAAGGCAATGATCTGCGCGGGCATGTTGCAACCAATATCGTAAATACGCGTGTTATCCATATTGGCTATGCGCAAGCGCAAACACTCTAAACCCTGCGCTGTGTACTGCGGGGTTTCCAGGCCGTTAACCCGCGTGATATTACCCAGCGTACCTACACGTGCGGCGGCACGCAGGCTAGTGAAAGGTGCAAAACTGCCGTCCGAGTTGAGCAGCCAATCTTTTAAACCCAATACAATTTCTTCACCAAACGGCAAAGGCCGAGCTTCCTCCACGATTAACACACCCATTAAACCGCGGCTGAGTTGTTCCAAGCTGTTGGTATGCGGGTGATACCAAAACGTGCCGGCATCCTTCGGGGTGAATTCATACACAAACCGCTGCCCCGGCTGAATAGGCGGCTGAGTGAAATGCGGCACGCCGTCCATAGCGTTGGGAATACGCAAACCGTGCCAGTGGATAGTCGTAGGTTCGGTTAATAGATTGGTAAATTCCACACGAAAGGGCTTGCCCTGTTTTGCGCGCAACACTGGCGCTGGGAATTGGCCGTTATAGCCCAAAGCAGGCGTTGGCCCGCCAGGCAGTAGATTTAACGTTGCCGCTTGCGCCGTTAATTGGTAACTCCAATTAGCCTGCGCGCTCCAGCCTTTTAAGTTTATGGCCGAGGCAGCACATAAGAGTCCGGCGTGCTGAATAAAATGTCGTCGTTGCATAAAATTGCATCTTTAAAAAACCCAGTTGAACATAAAACTGCTCAGCTGCGGTGAAATATGTTGGCTGTGTAAGTTGAGGAAAATAACAAAGTAAAAAAGCCAAGCCAATATAAAAGCTAATTAAGCCGCTTGCTCGTTGTTAGCCGGGTTTGCGTTAAGCTGCTAGCGGTGAGGATTGGCGCGGATCTAAAGATATAGCTGCACACGTATATTCAAACCGTGAAATGAGACTCTTTAGGATAAGTGAATTAAATATTTCTTGGCATCTATCAGCCAAGTTCTATTTCGCTGCGCAAACAAAATTCGTCGCCTATTTTTTTGCAGATATGCAGCCAAATAAGTACACGTTTTGACAACATTAATGGCTACTTCTCAGGTGTAATCATTTCCCTAAAACTTAGCCAGCCTGTAGGGCTGTCTTTGCTTCTAACATACACAATCATCGTTCTGCCGGAAAACAAAAAGGGTTTAACTGAAGCTTTTTTTGGTGTGCCCTTTAGGGCAAAGCGCGCAATCATAACTGCGGAATCTGAAAATATTTGTAGGCTTTCCATATCTTCCGCGCTACCTAAAAATTCAAGCTGGTAGTTTTCCAATATACCTGCCAAACCCAGTTTTACGGAATTGCTGCCTACTTGGTAGTCATTCCAGGAAAACGCTTTTTCCACATCTGCGTGATGGTAGCGCACTATTTCTTCGATGTTGCCGCTTGTGAAGGCTGCGCGGATGTTTTTATTGGTTTGGATGATTGCTGCTTTGTCGATACTGTTTTTGTCGATATCATTTTTGTGGATGCTGGTTGTGGTGCAAGCGCTTATAAGGCAGCAGAAAAATAAAACAATAATTGTTGTTTTCATTACGTGATCTCACTCTTAAAAGCATAGCTTAGTGCCGGGCTTTCTGTGCAAATGACACCGATACAATTCCAATGATGGATTGCTTCGCGCATTCATCATGCCGGGCCTTTGAAATAAGTCATCCACCTTAAGCATTTCAGTGACTTGTCATTTGTATTCAGTTTTTTATGCTTTCATTTGAAGATTTCTGGAACTGCATTAAAACTTCACTCTGCCCAAACCCTTTTGCTAGAAACTGCATTGTCTGAGTGGCGGAGTTCTCATATTGCAGCTTATATTTGGATATGAAATTCTTTGCTTGTTCAAATGCTTGCAGTTTGGCTTGTTGTATTATTTGGTTTTTCTCGCCGATGGAAAGTTTTTGAATTATGCCAAACCATCGTCCTTCTTGCTCGTCGTATATCTCTATGTTTTTCATGTGGTAAATAATATCTACCGGCGGCATGTCAATTACCGCAACACCATGCCCTGTATTTTCGTCTTTATTAATTGATATACCGAAAGGACCATTTTTTAAGTCGTAAGAAAATTCAACTTCAAAAGTAATGATGTAGGCAGCTTTTTTGGGTGTTCCAAGCTCGCGGCCTTGTTCATCGATTTTGATTTCTGCTGTAGTTATTTCTTTTAGCACTGCCTGCATTACAACAAGCCTGCCTATTGATTTTATGGACTCTACATTAAACTCACTATTCGTGCTAGAAAATGGAAATTTTAAAAACTTATGCAATTTTGCTCCCGCAGTAAATGCTGCAGAAATTACAATTGTTACTAGGATAAAAATTTTTATCTTGGACACAAATTTCTCCACAATGAGACGTAACACCCGCAGCATACGCGGTTTTGAAATGGAGGCGAAGCCGCGATGGAAAAGATGCCGCCATACCCGCGATTATGAATGCTTAAGACGGATCAATTCTTAACCAAAGTGCTGTCATGGGTTGGGTTAGAGCTGAGTGGCTGTCCGTCGATAGATTTCGAAATGTAGCTCTGCCGTTGCGATACTAATGGCGGATTGCTTCGTGAATTCACCGTACTGTTTTCTTTGAAATAAAACTTATCCGCTTTACGCGTTTATTGGCAGGGAACCGCAAAGTCAATTAAATAAAATTGATTCGCCTTGCTTATTGTTAGTTTTGAAGTAATATCATTGCTATTGAGTAATTAGACCTGAGTTGATTACTTCGAATATTATAATTCGCTTTTCATTGCTTGATTGCAGAATTTCAATAATTCTATTTGAAATAATAACGTTGTCTTGGTCATCGATTTCAATTAGTGCGTTGTATTTAGTAGCCAGGACTGTAGCCGCTATGTGAGTAAGACCATTTTTGATTAACGCTATTTGAACGGGGTCAACTGTTCCGTATTTGACCATTGAATACAGATGCGTATCCACAAGCTCGAGATCATTCAATATTTCTAGAAATTTAACAAGGTTGTTGTCAATGAAATCTTGTTCCTCTTTGATTCTAACAATAGCGAGATTTATCATTTCGTAATCGCTAAGACCATTCAAGTCGACATAATTTTCAATATGCCCTCCCTTTGTAAGGTTCCCCCATTTTCCGGCAAATACAACGCTGTCACGGTCTTTATCCCTGATTGTTTTCCAATATAGGGTAAATTTCGAAATCATTCTCTTGTAATTGACCTGATTCATTCGCCAATCAAAGAGCATGGCATAAAATGATTGTGCTGCCGTATTTTTTAGCCTAATTAGATTGCTGTGATAATCGTCGTCAATAATTTTCGATAAAAAAATGTCTGAAATGACTTTCATTAATTCTTCAGCATCTGAAATCTGGGCGCCTATACTTCGATATTCTAATATGGATAAATTCATACTCTCTTCAGAGTCATTAATATTGAATTCAAATACATTGTGAATGTAACATAGGCGACCGATCGGAAATTTTGCAATTTTCAAATCGTCTCTTGAAAGACTTCCCGGCTCAATATTCTCGATATATGTGAGCTCTTCATCTCTATCTTGGATCACGTCATCGGATGTGCCAGATAATTCAAGAAGGGGATTTTCGATCTCGTCGGCAACTTTTTTGTCTACTTTTGTGACACGCTGGATATATTGATCTATATTCGCTCCTGACCGAGAATAATTTGACGCTATCAGATATATGGACGGTACTAGAAGCTGTGGGGAGCCATCAGTAGGATTGAATATCTCGCTAAATCGATTAACTCTGCCTGCAAGATTTTTGAATTGCGAGGATGTTAAATTCGATCTTCCCTTTCTTGCATCTAGGATGAATAGAGTCTCAGCCGGAATATTGACCCCCTCTAAAAGGGTTGAATTCGTAACTATCCAGCGAATTGAATTAATTTTTTTGAATGATGATTCAATGTAACCGCGTACGATGTCAGGGACAGACCCGTGATGATATGCTACCCCTTTTTTTAAGCAATCCAATAATCGATATTTTGGGTGAACATATTCCGAAATATCATTACAAATAGCTTCAATTTCCGAATTGGCAGAGGTTTTATATTCCCTCGCTAAAATATCTGCGTAGCTTTCGATATCTTTGGGCTTGTTAAGGTAAATAATATTTTTGCGCTTGCGTTTTATTCTCAATAACGCCAAATCATCTTTATAGGTTTCTCCATTGACATCAAAATGTCGATCCAAATATTGGTCGTACTGCTTTAGCTTTCCATCATTGTTAATGTCGCAAACAAAAAAATCTTCAGTCTTCAGCTTTTCACTAATTTTTATTTCTTTTACCGTATGGTTTTTTACAACAATCTGCAAGCTCTCTGAGCTAACTAAAAATGGTGTTAAATATTTAAGTGCAGCTTTCTCATTTCGGATTTTCGCCAAAATGATACTGCTGGCAAGCAGCCGAGATCGCTTATCTCCACTAAGTAAGTTATGAGCTTCATCGATGAAAACGATATCAAATGACAAGGCTGCATGTTTTTGAAATAGTCTAAGCATTCTTTCTTGTGTTACGACAGCGATAATAGGTCTTGAATTATCAATTTTCATGTCGTGATGAATTATCAACTGCTGCTCGGTGGGATGAGTTATTGATTTTTTTATCCGGGCTCGAGTTTGGCTTATTAATGCTTTTGACGGTACAATTATTGCGATATTCTTTTCTGGGTTGTTTGAAACTGATTGTTCGATGAGTTGTGATTTTCCATATGATGTCGGTGCAACTACCGCAACCGATATATTCATTGATTTTTGGAAATTATCAAATAAATTATTTTGAGATTCGGTTTGATAATTTCCATCATGTTTCAATGTCTCATGAAAAGACTCAATGAAGGAATTTGCGAATCCTCCGTTGTTTTCAATCAGGTCGGAATTTTTTAGCAATTTACTGATTGGGGTGTAGCCAAGCAAAGTTGCGACATCATACAGCGGTATATATTTATCCGTATTCATCGAATACTTTACTAAAAGCCTATATCCAAAATCTTTTATATCCTGTGCCGAATTATTTAAGAATAAGATAGCGATTTTAAGGATAGTGATTTCTTGATTCGGATTTAGATGTGAGAAGTAGAGCGTTTTTACAACATTTTCAATGTCTGAGTTCCTGATTGTGCGCAATGTTAAGGGCTTGCTCATTGTTGAATTGCTTCTGAAGTTAAAAATTGCTCTATCTTGGAAATCGTAGATTTTTGAATTGCGAATACGATATGTTTATTGAATGGCGGTTTCTTTAGTATTTTAATATTTTTGTCTGTTACGGTTGAGAATTCTACTGGGTCTTTGGTGTTTTCAATTAGAACCGGAACAAGAATGGCGTTCGTCTTTTTGAGAACATTTTCCTTAATTTGGTTTTCTTCCCAAAAATCATTCAGGTATTTTTGTAAAATTTCTTTTTCTGGGTCACCCGCTGAAAGCGATACACCAACATTGTTTATCGCTGATATCCAGATGGTTGAGTCGGTGTCAGGTAAGCGCTTTTTTAAATCACTAATCGCTAAATCGATTAGCGTCCGAACCTTTTGCACCTTATTTGATTTTCCAATTTCACCCGACTTAACTTCAGTGATCCAATAGCTGCTGTCTTTCGCGTTAATTGCGATTAAATCAAAGCCTTTTTTAATGCTGGCTTCTTCCATATTAAAAAATGGGCTTGCAGGCCTGATATCTGGTAAGTAATGAAATATCAGGATGTGGCTCAACAGCTCACCAATCATTCCAATTTTCGTTTCGTTTTTTTTATTGTTGTATCGTTTTAGGAATTCTATTAGCGTTGCTTTATATGAGTAAATGCTTATGCTGGTTGTAGCATTGTTTGCTCCATGGCAAATTTTTGATAATTCGCTTCTGAGAATTTCCCTAAGCTCATCTGAAAAATCTTGTACAACACATAAATGACTTTGTGTGCCGCTGCAAAAATCATATGAAATTCCAGTGATCATATTGTTGGTTCGTTCATTTCTTGTTCCCGGACGGAGAGTCTACGTAACAATCTTATTATATGGAGCGCACTGTTCATCACAGCGCCGTCTATCTCAGGTCGAGCTGGTACTTACTAACTCGTGAGCACATACAACGAATGGATCCCGACAAGACTCGATGAAATTAGAAGGAATTCTCAGTCGTTATACGGGAAATAAATGGCGCTAACAAGTTACGCATAAACAAACCACTGACAACCCAGAAATTATTCGCCCCATCATTAACCCAAGAACAAATGATTATCCCAATGCCATTGAGCAGCTGCGGGCAAAGCAGTTAATTGCGCACCGGGCGTAAGGCTTAAATTAAATAACTGCCCACCACTATTACTAGCCATAAAACCATGTGCCTGCGTATTCCAAGCAATACCCGCCGCATCAACCGCATTAAAAACCTGCAAAGCCCCGCTGTTTTGCCACAGCAATAATTGATTACCGCGCGGTGCGCTGGCGAGTACTGCGGAGCCATCCGGCGCTACGGCCATGCTGCCTATATATTGGCGCGCGGCTAGCCATTGGTTGGTATTTGCGGGCAAAGGCGATAGAGGTTGGCCGCGCTTATGGGTAAACACTAAAGGGGCAGGTTCGTCTGGGTCGCGCAGGCCCGCTTGGTCTTGGGCGCCTATGGCGAGCAGCCCGTTTTCTGCCAGGGCTATATGGCGCAGGCTCATTTGGTGGTCGGTGGGTTCTCTCAGCTCCAACAACTTGCCTGTTTCTGCTGCGAGATAACTGATATTCGGCTGCATAGTGGCGAGGTTTAATACTTCTCGCTCACTGCTGGGGTGCGTGATATTGCCGCCGTTGGCGACAATTAAATTCTGGTGGGGAGCATCGAAGAGGATTTGGTGTGGGCCTAGGCCTTGGGCGTCGAATTCACCTACGCGATTGAAGGGCGGCTTGGTTTCATAGATACCGATGACACCACGGGGTTTGAGCCGGGTGGAGGTTTGGTAGTGATTTTCCGTCACGTATAACAGGCTGCCGTCGGTGTTGGTCGCTGCGTGGCCGTAGAAATGGCTGTCTGTTGGGCTTTCGATGCGGGCTAAAAGCTTGCCTTGTTTGAGGTCGAACCAGTACAACCAGGTGCCGGGGCGGCGGGCGATGCAATAACCCAGGCACGGGTATTCGGGTCTGGCGGGTAATAGGCCGATATCGTGGGCGCGGCCGGGTAATGGCCAGGCGTATCGGCTTTGGGTTGTGCGGCTAATCGCTACTAAATGCGGCTGAGCGTTGTTCCCGTCGGCGGCGGAGAGTAGCCAGCCTGAGTTTGGCGTTTGAGCTGTGGTTTGTTTTGTGTGGGCGCCTACTGCATGGCTGCGCGCACTGAAACTTGCGCCGAGTGCGGTGGCGGTTTGCAGCCAGGTGCGGCGGCTAAGCATTGTTTTGCCCCTTAGGCTTAGTCGCCATCATTACCGTTAAAACCCAGTTGTAGGCCTAAGGATTGAGGGATCTCGCGTTTTAACAGGCCGTTTACTTTGCCGAGTAATTGCGCGCAGTTGACTATTAATGTGCGGCCAGCTTCGGTGTTGGCCAGGGCCACTAGCTCTGCGGGGTTTGCTTCTAAATCCTTAATTATCGTGCTTAGGTTTTCCTGCACGGTGCGCTTTAAAGCCTGTTGTTCAGGGCTTTTTAAGAGGGGAGCAAGGCCTTGCTCGAACAGCGCATTGGCGCCTTTAAGTTGCGCCAAAAGAGCAGCTTTGCCGCTGGTGGAGCGCCAGGATTCGCTGTGGAATGGTTTGGCTTCGGGGTTTGTAAGGCTACCGATAGGGCCTTCTAATTTATCTTTTTTAACGATTTCTAAGCTCGTAACAAGGCTTTTGGCTAAGTCCAACAGGGCGGTTTTTTCCGCTTCGGAACCCACTGTTAGTGCAGCGGGTTGCCAGGCACCGAGGCTGCCCTGTTGCCAGGCGCTCAGCAGGCCTTTGGCTACGCCCTCTACTCGGGTGGTGGCCAGGCGCAGCAGGTCGCAGGGTTTACCGCCGAGGGCTGCGCTGTCCGTGTATTGCGGGTCGTACAGTAAAAATTCCACTGCCGAAAGCCCTTGAGCTACGACGCTTGCGCCGCCGAGTACTTCTTCGGTGATGTGTTCGTTTTCGTCGAGCAGTGCTTTAACTTTTTTCTCCACCAGGTTGTGGTTATCCGGCCAGAACTGAATTTTCCAGCCTTGGTTGTCTTCGCTTATTGGGCCGAATTTAATAAGGTTAACTTGCTGCCAGGCCAGCATACTCGCGAGCCAGGCGGTGCGGGCTTCCTGGTATTCGCCTGGGTTGGCGGGGTTTTGGCAGAAACGTTCGACGCGCGCCTTAAGCTGCGTGCTGCTGCTTACAAAACTTTGGTGCCAGGGATTAATTAATTCCGCCTGCACTGTCGCCAACGGGGGCAGGGCGCTTTTGGCAGGTGGGGTAGTTTTGTCGCAGGCGGTTAACAGGCTCAGGCTAAATAGCGGTAAAAATAATGTTAAAGCGACGCGGGACATAATTAATCCTGTGGGTGATCGAGGGGCCATTATAGGTGCTCTACAAAGCTGAGCAGCTGGCTGCGTTGTTGGGTGTTTAGCTGGCTGTAGGCGGCGCGGCTGGCGGCCGCTTCGCCATCATGCCAGAGAATAGCTTCTTCAAGGCTGCGGGCGCGGCCATCGTGTAAAAACCCGGCTGCTGGGTTTACCGCTTGCGCCAGGCCAATTCCCCACAGCGGTGGTGTGCGCCATTCCGCTCCGCTAGCCCCGAATTCCGAGTGATTATCCGCTAAGCCTTCGCCCATATCGTGCAGCAATAAATCCGTATAGGGGTAGATGGTTTGGCCTGTCAGCCAGGGCATGTTTTGTACTGTTCCTGTGATATGGCGCGGCACATGGCAGGCGGCGCACTTAAGCTGAGTGAACAGCGCAGCACCAGCGTCTTTAACCGTTACAGGTATTGGGCGAGTTTTGGGTACGGCAAGATTCGCCGTGAAAAACTCCACCTGGTGGGCAAGGTTGGCGGCAAGCTCCGGCTCCCCGCCGCTGATTGCTTCGCGGCACGCATTGGCTAATTCAGAGTTAGGGCAACTCGCGGTAACAAGCGGATTTGAAATACCTAAATCCTCTGCGAAGGCCAGGGCGTTTTGCTGCGCTAAACTCGGCTGGCCAGCCTTCCAGCCAAAGCGCCCAGTGGTGTAGCGCTTGAGCGTTTTATCCCACACGCGGTTGCGCCGCCCGGAGATGCCGTCGCGGTTTTTATCACTGGGGTCTTCAAGTTGAATAAGAGCATTCTCGTCGATAGCTGCAAGCAGGCCCAGGCCGATCATAGATGGCGCTAGACGTAGCGAGAATTGCGTGTTCTCAGCCAGAGGGCCGTAGGCGAGATCGCTGACCTGTAACTGCGGTTTGCGCAGAGAAACCTGTGAGCCATCGGCAAGCGTGATGGGTACTTCCACATAGTTTATGTGCAGCCGGGCTTCAGGCGGCACGCCTGCAATTGAGCGATCGTGCAATTGGTTGCCGTACGTGGGTTCCGGTTGTACACCTAAGTGATTTGCCATCGGTTTGTGGGGCGGCACGCTAATACGGATTATCAACCCGAGCAGGTTTTCGTTAGGTAACGGCGCTTTGCCGCGGCCGTTTTTGACGTGGCAACTTTGGCAGCTATTGGCGTTAAACAGCGGCCCCAAGCCATCGCGAGCATCGGTGGATGAGGGTGCAGGCACCCAAGGGTTGCGGAAAAAAGTTTGGCCCACACTAAAATCCAGGCGGCGCTGCAGCGGCATATTCGCGGCGGGTTGCGAGTAGGCGTTTTGCTCGAAAGTGCTAACACTCGTTAACCCGCCGGGGAGTAAAGGGTTCGCAAGGCCAACAGCGCTGATGCTCAGCATGCCCAACGCCAATATTGCGCTGAGCGTTTTAATACCTGCTGCCGCTACGGGCCTCGTATGACGCCACATCAGGAGAAACCGGGCAGCGGATTAGGGTGTTGAATTAAGGTGATCAACGCCAAGTATTTTGGCAACCTTCTCCAGTTCTTTAGTTTGTGCCACCAATGCCTGAATGGCTGCATTTACCAAGGCTTTGCCCGCTGCATTATTAGGGGCGATGAGCTGGTCAAATTTCTCCGGTGTTTTTGCATCCTCCGCTTTATCCACGATAGCTTTTAACGCCACTTCAGTTTTGCTCAAAGCTTGTTTCATCGCGGCATCTTGAGCTGGGTTTTTTACATTTACCCAGTCACTTAAGGCCGGGCCGCTCAGCGTGGTGCCGTCCAGGCGTTGATAGCGGCCGTAATAAATGTTGTTAATGCCTTTACCGTCGTAAAAGTGGGAGTTGTGGGTGTTATCGCTAAAACAATCCTGTTCGTCTTCGGTTGAATTTGCTTCCAGTGCCACTTTCATACGCTCACCAGCAAGCTCCCCCAACGATAAACTGCCCATGCCCACAAGCATTTTGGTGAGGGCATCCTGCGGATTAACACTGAGCGTGGCGCGGTAGTTTTTTTGATTTGGCGCCCAGTGTTGTTGCAGCTTGGCAAGATCACTCACGAGCAGTGCCACGGCCGCTTTTAAATAGGCCGCGCGGCGCTCGCAATTTTCATGGCTGCAAGCCTTGCCTTGGGCGTAATCACTAAAAGGCCGGTTGCCAGCACCGGGCTTATGGCCGTTTAAATCCTGCCCCCAGAGTAAAAACTCTATAGCGTGATAGCCGGTGGCTACATTAGCCTCAGAGCCGCCAAGCGTATTTAATTCTGCCAATTTCGCCGGAGTTAATTGGCTTAAATCCAACTGAGTACTGCCGAGAGTTAACTTGGGGCTGGCGATGATATTGGCTTTGGCTGCGGGGTTGCCCATTTCGCCCGAGTAATTAGCGGCCACATAATCAATCAAACCTTCGTCGAGCGGCCAGGCGTTAAGCTGTCCCTCCAAATCGTCAACTACTGAATTGCCAAACCGGAACACTTCACTTTGTAAATAGGGAATACGGGCTGTTAGCCAAGCTTGCCGCGCGGCGTTAAGAGTAGCTTCGTTGGGAGTTTTAATTAATGCGTCGGTTTTCACCTGCAAGGCTTCGGCAGAAGATTTAGCATCACTAAAAATTGTATAGGCAAGCTCACCGTAGTGATCAACTACGTCCTTAATATCCGCCAGTGGTTTTATCTCAGTGGCCTGAGCCTCAAAGCCTACAAGGGCACATACCAATAAAAAACCTTTGGAGACTGTAAAAATCCTCTGCAGCATAGAATTCTCTGAATGATTAAGCGAAGGGGGTGGCGAATTTAAGTGAGCCTATCGATTCTCTCTCACTTTATGTTGTAGGCCGCTGGCCGTTGGGCCACCTTAGCGTTAATGAGAATGTGTTGCAATTGATTGTTTTACCCATTGCCGCAGGCTTCTGCCGCTATTTCTTCAGGTGCTATTTCTTCAGAATGCTATTTGTATGAGGCAGCTACGCATGGAAGCGGTTAATGTGCAATGGCGGGTATTCTAGTCTTTCATCCCAAGAGTATTTTCCTGCACTGTTCTAAAGTTCGCTGACAAAACGTAATTGCATCACAAAAAAACAACTGCAATAAACAATACTTTTGGGGTGATCAGAGGTGTTTATGCAGCGTTGCATCTATTTTTTTTATGCACGTCAAATTAGCAAGCGCTGTTAGCACTAGGATTTTTCTATTTATGTTAGTGGTTGCCAGCGGTCGGATTTTCTTACAGGCTACAAAATACCAATATTTAACATGTTGATAAGGCTAATTGATTTTCCTACATGGCTGCTGGTTATGGTGAACGTTGCCGAATGATAAGGCAGTGCAGTTGAAGGCCTATGCGCAAATATTTCCAACGTGTGTTTGTCGGTTTGTTTTTCCGATAAACGATATAAAAAACGCCGAATTATGCGGCTTTATAGAGATGTATTAAACGAAACCGCTAGAAAGAAAGGGCCTGAATCGAGGATAAAGCGAATCTTAAATGGCCTGCAAAAATAATTGATTGTAAAAACTATTAATGGAGAGTGTTATGAGTAAACATGAGGTATGGATTGTATTTACAAAAAATGAAGCTCTCGATGACTGTAGTATCGATGTTGATGGCTGCGATTATTATTTTGTTGAAGCCTTCGTGCCTGTAAGCGCAAGCGATGCTTCGAACCAGCTCGACGGTATTGTTAAACGTGTGAAGGCAGCTTTAGCCGAAGATTATTTAGAGTTAAAAGCCGTATCCAAATGCCTGCTTTATAAGCCCCAGGAGTGGCAGGCCGATACAGTGTTAAATAAAGAAATAAATAAATATGCTCAAAAGGCAATGGCGACTGGATTGGTAGAGTTTGGTAGTTTCCGATCAGAAGAAATTGAAGAGCTTACGCAAATTCAACTAGTGATGGATGAACAAGGAGCGCAATAACATGACAGGTATAGGAGCTATGTCTTTGGCTGAGGGCCAATACGAATTTAAAACTGATGTTAATTTAATATTTGGTGCAGGTCGCCAGCGAGTGGAACGAGCTTATGTGCTGCGCACAACTCTACACAGCCTTGCGGTTTGGAAAACTCGCAATCCAACTGTTGCGCTCGGCTATTGATAATCAGGGCGCCATTGTGGATAAGGATTCAGCTCTTATTGATCGAGAGGTTTGGGTTTTTAATGTGGATGCCACTAGTGCCGAAGATTTAGTAGACGCTGTGAGAATTGCCGTACGCCATTATAAGACTAGGCGATATTAAAAGAGGTTTATGCAAAAAATTTAAATGCCGAGGCAGAGGCAGGCATGTTAAATGAGGCATTAATTCGCGCGAATAAGAGCCTATATACGGGCGTATGTAATGCGCTTTTGGAAGCTGCGAGACTGTTAGGAATTGGACATCAATTGAATTTCTACGTGTTTAGTAAAAGCGTCAACCCCAAAATGCCGCAACAAGCACTTGAAGAAGCTCTCATCTGAGGCGGTGCCAGTTCTGTTTCTACTGATACTGATTGAGCCGATGGTTTCGATTGGCAGCAATGATGGCAGCCGCTCTATTCGACAAAGAACCAATTTGCATTTGGCAACATTAAAAATTTGAGATTACTACGAAACTTCAGTCAATCTTTAAATTAATTTGGAGTTTTGACCTGCACTAGCTCGCTCATTTATGGGGAGTAAATTAAAACTTACTCCCCAATGATCGGACCATCTGAAATTACCTTACTAACCCTTGCGTTATAAGTTTGTTAATGCAGGCTTGTCATAGTTCGCCGCTTCCATTCTTTAGCCGCTTCCATTCTTTAAATGTTACATAGATTTATAGAGCATGCGAACCTGCCCCTTCAATATGCATCTAGTGGGACTAGTTAGTAACAGCTTAATTAAAAGCGAGCATTCGATAAAAAATTGTGGAATGTCTTTAGCGCTTAAGAATTACATATAGCGCATGCACAACTCCTGGGATAAACCCACAGAGAGTAAATAATACGTTCAACCAAAATTGACCAGTTAAGCCAACCTCGAGAAACACACCAAGCGGCGGGAAAATAACTGCACAAATAACTTTAATCGGATCGGTTCCTGTAAGCGCCATATAAATTTCCTCAGTGATTTAATTAAAAAAGGTGTATTGCTGGGCGGGAATACACCGGTGCAAATTCTATATTGACCTGATTACAAAGCGGCGATAGCCGAGTAAAGCAGATAAAAACATGCAGCCGCAGCAACGGCGAAGGAAAGCGTTCTGAGCTTATCCAGATTCGTGAGATAAAAAATTCCATGCAGCGTGCGCGCAATTAAAATGATTATCGCTGACTCAGCTAAATGCGCAACTGCAGCTCCTGATGCTGTTACCGCAACCAATGCCGCTGTATAAAGGCCAAGAGCTTCCCATGAATTTTGTTGTGCAGCGACGACTCTGGCGCCTACGCCCTGTAATTTGGTGTATTGCTCGCGCGGGTTTTCATTATCGATTTTGCCTAGCTGTTTGCGCCGAAAGTGGCCAGATATCAAAGCCATGATATAAGGAAATGCGCATAAACAGGCTAGTACGAACAATGCGGTTTTCATTTTAAATTGCTCCTGATCGATGGGCTTATGCCTGTGTATTTTTAATCTATTAACGCAGATACAGTTTGGTTGTATATAAATCAGCAAGCGTCATTTAGTTGGTTTAACACAGCAAGTTTAGGGGATCGTCCTGGAAAACCTCTTCGCAGTCGGTGCGTAAACGAACAGTGTAGAAAAAAGAACTGGCGGGGATTGCTCGCGTTCAATCGTGGATCGAAAGATCAAGGGAGAGCTTCTTTTAGCTGCGGCGAATTATGGCGAGCGTTAGAGGTGGGAGGTTGACTGCGAAAATCAGGCGGTTGTAATAACTAAAAGCGGCACGTTCAACGTGCCTCGTTAAATATCGAATTAAACGTATTGCGTTAAAATGAAAACCCCACTAAAACCCGCCAAACGTTTTTCTCGCTGTAGTTATAGACTCGATCATCCACCAGCTCTACTTTCGCAGCATTTGAATAGGCTGAAGCAAGGGGAAGTTGCTGTTGATAGCCTACTGTTACAGCGATTTGGTTAGCAGCATAATGCAGCGTCGGGCCTGCATACCACACTGAATAATTGCGGTACTTATTCGCAAGGGAATAAGCTCCCTCATAACCGCGCTCGTTGCGTAACTCCACACCTAAACGCCAGTTAGACGCCAGGCGATAAGAAGCCCCGCCGGTAAATGCCAATAAAGTTTCTTTCTCGCCGCTGCCGACGCCTGCCCACTCTTCTTTTTCGAATTCCAAAACGCCGTTGGCCGCCAGAATTAAATCATCTTCCATCAGATTTTTTTGGTAGAGCACTTTTAATTCGAGCCCTGCGGTTTTTTCACCGTAGGTTGCTTCAACATAACCTGCAAGCCCGTAACCGTCTTTATAAGGGCTTTTAAATTGCGTAATAGATTCAAGGGAAATACTTTCAAAATCGGATTCAACGTATTTTGATGAGGGTAGGGGCAAGCGTTCAAAATAGGGTACGTAGCTGCCGAACGTTACCGGCCCGCCGCCGGTGACTTCATCGCCATCGCCACCGGGGGCTGCACTGTAATTAGTACGCGATGCGGCGGAATTGTTATTTTCTGCTTCAACGCGGTAGGCGTTCGCGTAGAGCGCCAGTGTCCAGCGATCGGTAACACCGTATTCAAACTCGGTGCGGTACTGCGTAAGCTCATAGGTGCCTTGAGATTTATCGCTGCGTTGGGTTATCCACTGTTCCACTTCCATCGCGTCTTTAGGCAGGGTTTCAGCAAGATACGTGTGTGTAAACAGCGCTTCGCCCGCGTGAATTTGGGCTGCGCTAAGCGTAAAACCCAAGGCGGAAAGTGCACTTAATGTGCCTGTAAATGATTTTAAAGCGGTCATAATAAATCCTCGAATATGGGGGTGCCGTATTAACGGCTCGCGCGTAATGAACCGAATAAGCCTTCGGTTTCATCACCTGGCCCAGCGGCAAAATACAGCGCGTTGGCATCGCCCAGCGATGCGCCATTGCCAAATAACAATCCCCACAATCCAGCGATTTTCACCACATTACCTGCTTCGTCTCGCAAATATTCTGTGGCGCGTTTTGTTTTGGTATCAAACCCGATCATCGTGCCGTCAGAAAAATTGCCCACAATAAGTTGGTTCGACAGGCCGCCAAAATTGCTCGGTGCCACGACCATACCCCAGGGGGCATTGAGCGAACCGCGATCATCCCAAATGGCGACGAATTCGCCCGTGCCGGTGTATTCCACTAATTTGCCACGCCCACGCCCTGCGTCTTCCACCGCAACCACCAGCTTGCCCTGTTCGTCTCTGCTGGTATTTACGTAGGTTACAAATACAGACGTGGTAGTGCCGTAGGTAAGCGTTTGGATATTAAACGGGACTAAATCGCCAACTTGAAATCCCGATGCGGCAATAAACGGATTTTTGAAACGGCCATTTAAAGGTTCTTCTTTAAATGTGCCATCAAAGATGCGAATTTTGGCGTGGGCGGCACCGTCTGGGGTTTCGTTTGCGCCAAAGTCCGCCACAAAAAGTTTATCTTGTGCAGGGCTCATAGCGAGGCCAAAAAACGAACTGCCATCGGCTGAGTAATCCACCACTGCCACAGCATCTGATGGGCGATCAAAACTACCATCTTGGTTTTTGCGCTCGGTCCAAGCGGATAACACGCCGTTATCGGATACAAACAAAAACTTCGCGGCGGCTTTTATTGTGCCCTTGGGGTGATCCTGCTCAATAACAAACTGCGTGCCGCCATTAAACACCGTGCCGTTGGCGGCACCTATAGGGTCTTCTGAAACGGGAACGGACGTGGCTTCCGGAAGTTTGACCAATTGCACATCATCTTGAAAAAGCGGCTTGCCGTTAACATCGCCGACGTATTCGTAAGAAGCATCTGATGCTGTCACCCAAAAGTGCCCACCTGCACCGGCAGGGCGGATAGAAATACCCCAGGCATTGACTAAGCTTGCATCTAAAAACAGCGGTTTATAAGCCGGGTTACTGGCAACAAGATTGGTTTGTTTATAGCGGTTATTCGACGTTACTTGCTCGCCGCCGTGGCTGCCACCGCCGCTGCCGCAGCCGGATAACAAGAGAATGCTTGTTGCTGCCAGCAGTGTGGCGGCGCTTTTTACAAAACATCGAGACTTCATATAAATAACAACCGCAAACAAATGAGAATACTTATCATTATGTCAGGGCATATGGAGTGGTGCAATGCGTGAGCCTTATAAATGCTTATTGGTTTGATGAAGCGCAAACGCGGTGCGTTACAATGCCCGTCGGTTCTCCCACAATTTCGGTATTTATGCTGTTTAATCGCCGCCAATTTAACCAATCAGTTTTAATTACCAGCGCCTGGCTTTTGCTGCCTGTGCGTAAGGCTAACGCCAAAACCTATTTAACTATTGAGCAAGCACAACAGGCGATTTGGGGCAGTGCCAGCCTTACGCCCGCACCGGTGGAATTAACCGGCGAGCAACAAAAAGCTATTGAGCAGGCCAGTAAAGTAAAAGTGCGCAATGGCAAAATTAACGCGTGGAAAACAGCGGATAAAGGCTGGTTTATTGTCGATCAAGTGATTGGTAAACACGAAAATATTGATATGGCCGTAGGCATCACTGCTGAAGGTGCTATCAATGGGGTAGAAATTTTAACGTACCGGGAAACCTACGGATTTGAAATTCAAAACGCTAAATGGCGGCAGCAATTTAATGGCAAAAACGTCACAACCCCTCTGAGGCTGGACGGCACTATCACAAATATTTCCGGCGCTACGCTCTCCTGTGCACATGTGACCGACGGTATTAAACGCCTCACGCACACGTGGAATCTAGTCCTTAAAACTCTATGAGTAATAGGCTCAGCCGCTGCCGCCCACTGTTGGGCACTTATGTGGAAATTAGCCTGCAAGGCGAACTGGCGGACTCGCAACTTATCGAGCTGAGCACGCAGGGCTTCGCGGCTATTGAGCAGATACAGAATTTAATGAGCTTTCACAGCCCGGCAAGCGAGCTTACGCGTATTAACCGCTACGCGCATATCGAGCCGCAACCTATTAATAAACTTACCTATGAGCTTTTAAGCCAGGCTTTGCTCATCAGCGCGCAAAGCCAAGGCGTGTTTGATATCACCCTGGGGGCAGCGCTAGTAAAACGGGAAATGCTGCCCGATCATGGATTTTGCCAAAGCGATAAACCCAATTGGCAGGCAATTCAATTGCAGCCAGAAGCAGTTTTTTTTACCCAACCATTGCAATTGGATTTAGGCGGAATTGCCAAAGGATTCGCCGTAGATAAAGCCTTTGAAGCAATTGTGCAGGCAGCGGGTAAATTAAATGACCTGCAAATTACAATTAATGCCGGTGGCGATATGCGTATGAGCCACTGGCAGGGCCAAACCGTGGGTATTCGCAATCCAGAACGCCCTGAGCGTATTATTCCCGTGCCGCTTAAAAATTCCGCCCTGGCAACCAGTGCTGATTATTTTTTAACGCAGGAGTTTTTAACCGACAATGCTTTAACGGCTCGCGCAGGTATTTATTCACCGCACAGCCAAACACCGCTGTTAACTAAACGCAGTTTTTCCGTATTCGCCAATTGCTGCACACTTGCCGATGCATTGACCAAAGTGCTGGCGTTAATGGAGAATCCCGCGCCTTTGTTCGCGGCATTGCAGGCTGAGGCGCAGGTGTTATAGCCCTTACGCACATGCGAAAAAGCGTACATATTTAGTGAAAACTTTTTTGGAACATCCCCATGAGTGTAATTAGCTTGCGTATACCGCAGCTTTATCGCCGAATTTTTTACAGTTTTTTAGCGCTGAGCCTGTGCAGCGGTTTATTATTTTTTATTCTTGAACAATGGTTTGTCATTGAAGGCGAATTCGGCCCGCAAAAACATCCGTGGCAAGGAGTAGTTATTCGCATTCACGGTGCATCGGCATTTTTTATGTTGATGAGTTTTGGCGCATTGTTAGCTGCGCATATTCCCTACGGTTGGAAATCCACACGCTCGCGCAAATCTGGTTTATTTATTGCGAGCCTCGTTGGGCTGCAAATTGTGTTGGGTTATTTGCTCTATTATTTGGCCGGTGAAACCATGCGCGAATACACAGGCTATGTGCATATTCTGTTGGGTTTAATAATGCCCATAGCACTTTTTATACACGTGCAGCAGCGCAAAATCCAAAGTCGATAAGCGTTGATTAATTTAATTAAAATTAACGCCTGATATTTTTGCAATCAATCCAATAGGTGCACAGGCGGCAATCATATGGATAACATTACGCTGAATCGAACAGTGCAATATCCGCCAAGGGCAATATAAACGCTATGCCATCCAGGCTGCCGCTAAAGCCTGTGGGCCAGAGTACGTGGCAACCAAAAAATAACGCTAGATTTAAAATCACACCCACAACCGCAGCCGTAATGGCAGTCAGTGTTTCCGTAAATTTAAGCTCACCACGGGTGGATTTCACCAAAGGCCCGCCCGCCGAAATAAAAATAAACGAGGTAGAGCGTAAGCCAGGTAACCAGTTCCGCCAGCACCTAAATTTGTGCGCAATATCGCATGCTTCTATGCGTCGATCACGCCTGCACAGCGCTTCACGCATTAAGGATAATGCGCGCACCGCACAGGCTTAACCAATGTACTTGGCCAGTGCGGCCCACAATGACACACGTTAAAGGAACCCTATAATGTCTCAGCCCAATTTGATTAACCTCACCATTCCCGCCGCTGATCTACAAGACATACAAACTGCCCTCGTTACCCTCGCCAGCAAACTCGCCCCGCACCTGTTAGCCTAAGCATCAGCGACCGCAAAGAGATGCCCAAAATGGGCGACAAAACCCAAGCGTTTGTGAGTAAAGCACGCGAATACGCTAGCCAGAACCCGAGCCTAGTGCCCAGCTTCTTGGACCTCGCCGCTTTTGAAGTGGACTGGCAAGCGGTGGAATTGCTCACCCGCCTACAGCGACAACTCGCTCCACTAGCCGACAACCTCAACGACAGCTTGGCCCTCAGTGGCAGCGAAGCCTACCAAGCGGCCTTAATCTTCTACCGCAATGTCAAAATGGCCGCCCGCGCCGGTGTGCCCAAAGCCAAAACCATAGAAGTCGACCTCTCCAACCGCTTCCCCGGTGGTAGCCTCAAAGCTAGCAGCACCGCAGCCGCCAGCACCGTTTAACCGGCAAACCGGGCAGGGGGTTAACACCCCTTGCCCAATCTCACCCCCCCTCCCCCCTACTTCGTAAGTACCCCCCCTACCTCTGCACCCCCCTCAGGGGTCTTCAAACACTCGGTGCCCTAGCAAAAAGATGCGGCTAGGGTCTTCAAACACTCGGTGTCGTATCAAAAAGATGCGGCTAGGGTCTTCAAACACTCGGTGTCGCATGAAAAAGATGCGGTGAGGCTCTTCAACACCTCGGTAACGCATAAAAAAGATGCGGTGAGGGGGTTTAATTGCTCGGCATCGTATGTAAAAGATGCACTCGCGTACCTCAAACACTCGGTGTCGCATAAAAAAGATGCCGCGAGCATGTTTATAGGTGCGGCCATGGATGTACATGATGGGACGAGGGTCTGTTGCGCCTCGGTTATGCCCTTTCTACAAAGCTTGCCGGGTGAATTAAATAGGCTGTATCACTTAAAAATGGCGACTTGTTCATTCTTCGGCCTCTTGTTGCGGAAGGCGTGTACAGTTACTGTGCTTTGCGTCTGGTGCAAGCATAAACACTGCAAGTTTCGGTTTGATCAGGCTGGTTTTAGCGTTCGGCTAACAGTGTCTTATGCAACTGCTCGCTCTTGGTTAAGCGTCTGCAATTGTTTCGGTGTTAGATGGAGGATCTCTTGGCTTGTGTTGGTCGGATTGCATCTGTCATAACAAAAATCGAGTGGGTCGTGCTTTTGATTGCCTTGCTCTAAATGGCTGAATTTGAACGATTAGGGTTTAAATTGAACGCTTGGAGTGGATGTGTTGGAAGGAAACAAAAATCGTGTTAGGCGGATTTGATCTGCCTGATAAAACTGTTAGCCACTAGAGCAACCGTATGGACGATAAATTAGCAGCTGCACTAATTGCCGCCTTCATATCATTAGTTGTTTCGTTATTTGGCCTCTTTGGAATCCGGCGCCAAATATCTGCACAACGAGAGAAGATGGAGCGTGAGATTGAGGCAAAAAGAATTGACCGTCTTTATGAGTTGCGGCTCAAGCATTATCCGAAATTTTTTGAACTAACAAGTGAGATTACAAAAACGCAGTTACGTGGGGCGGAGCGAGCCGCAATGTTTTTAAGCACCAGAGATAAAATCAGAGAATGGCGCTCTGGCGAACCGATGCTTATCCTATCAAAGCATGCAATTGGTGCTCTTTATGAGTTTGAACTAGCACTCCGCAAGAAGCCGCAAGACATTAAAAATTCCGAGCATAGTCATGACCAAATCGACAAAGTATGGCGTTTAAGGCTTCGTGCTAGAGGAGCGCTTCGTCGTGATTTGGGTCTTTTATTTGGTGATGAGAACGAAGCTAATTTTAACCGTGCAAAGAATCGCGATATCGGCTAACAAACATTTAGGTATCAAGGGGGCAGAGACCTTGAAACTATTTTTCAACGTCTCTGCCCCCTTGATTTGGGAAAGAATATGCCAAGAAAAATTACAATCACGCTTTTAATATTGTTTTCTCTTTTCTCCTCTGCTGTTTGGTCGCATGAATATAATGCTGTTTGCGGCGTATCTGACAAAGATGTTCTAGACGCAAAAGGCGTGCTGAAATCTTCTAATAAGTACCTTGCAACTTTAAATGGCATTGATTTTAAATCTTTCAAAAATATAAAGGCTTCATCTGAAAACGTAGCTTCATTAGTTGAAGAAAAGACCAAATTAATTAAAAGCTTTGAGTCCATCGTCAGCTCTGCTGAATCACTCCAATCAAAATCCACCAAATGCTCAGCACAAGAATGGAATAATATTCTTTATAATGTTGCATTTTCCATTCGCTATATGGAGGACCTGGAGCGCTATGAGCTTATCAAAAGTTGTGAATCATGTTGGTTTAGTGTAATGGTCACCACTAATGCTAGTGAAAATATTTCAATAAAACTAAGAAACATTGAAATAAAAAAGTAAGTAGGTTGGGTAGAGCATCGCGAAACCCAACTTTTTAATGCCGGAGAATAGTGGTTTGCGTTGGTATGAATTTAACTTCGTCTACTATTTTCCTGGTCGCGAGTATGTGTTTCGCTGTGCTCTACCCAACCTACTTTCTGGTACGCTAAAAGATCTCGAGTTTCTAGGAGATTGGGAGGCAATTTGGTTGAATGCTGTGCGATGCGAAATAAATGGAGATGGCTATAATCTTTTCTAGGAACGTGGTTGGGTTGGAAAACCGACGCTGGAATTCCCGGCAAAGTTTAAGAAAGGGTTGGGAATTAAAAATTCAAACGTTGTTTGGAGAGAATAAATTTAAATTGTCTAGTGGTCTATAGAATTGCAGTTATCCGTAAAGGAACTTATGTAATTGCTTTCGAGTGATAGTACAAGTATACAAAAGCAAACATAATAAAACTGTTAGGGTTGGCTATTTATTAGCTTTTAAAAAGGTGAAGCATGTTTAAGAATTTTATTTTGTTATTGGTAATCGGAGTTTCTGGGTGTACGTTTAATCCACAGGCGGTTTCAATCTCACCGGATTTAAAACCCACTGGTGTAATTCATGGAGAAGGGAAGAATGTGGTTGTGACTGTCTCTGATGAGCGGGCGTCTCAGAGTTTGGGTCAACGAGGTGCAGGTAATGTTGGTGCAGATTTGACTGTACAAGGAGATCTCACAGAAATCATACAATCGTCGGTAGAGAGCGGTTTGCAAAAGCAAGGTTTTAATCTGTCGAATGCTGGCTCTAGCTTGAAAGTGGAAATACGCAATTTGGATTACAAGTTCCTAACGGGGATGTGGTCGGGAACTATACGTACAGAATGTGGGCTTAAGGCAATCTGCTCTGCTGGTGGAAAATCATATGATAAGTTCTATCGCGGAAAATATGAAAAAAGTGTCCAAGTGGCAGGTACAAGTGCTGAAAATAATACATATGTTTCCTCATCCGTTTCTGATGCTGTCAATCAACTAATTAATGATCCAGAATTAGGAAAATGCCTATCTCAATAGCCGTCTAAGCAAGTAGCAGTAGGTTGGGTAGAGCATCGCGAAACCCAACATTTTAATTCCGGAGAATAGTGGTTTGCGTTGGTATGAATTTAATTTCGTCTACTATTTTCCTGGTCGCGAGTATGTGCTGTGTTGGGTTTCGCTTTGCTCTACCCAACCTACATTAATTCGGTGTTGATGGGTTGTTGTGGTGGGTGGGTGATTCGCTTGGGTTTATTGTTGGAAACCGTTATTGTGATACCCAATTATAGTTTTTAGTGCGGGGTTTGATTTTCGTAGCGCATTATTTTTGGGTGATGCGTGGGTGTTGTGTTGGGTCTTTACTCGGTATTCAAATGGAGCGGGATTATGCGGTATCGGCGGGTTTTTGTGGCGGGTGGTTATTATTTTTTTACGGTTAAATTGGCCAACCCGAAAAATCGTTTATTGGTGGAGCATGTGGATGTGTTGCGGGCGGCGTTTAAATGCGTCAAAAATACCCATCCATTTTTCATTGACGCTATTGTAGTGATGCCTAATCATTTACATTGTATTTTGCATTTACCGGATGGGGATTGTAATTACCCGATGCGTTGGCGGCTAATTAAAAGTTATTTTTCCCGTGCACTTGCTCCTATCGAACCCGTAAGCGCCAGCCGCAAAAATAAAAAAGAACGCGGTATCTGGCAGCGGCGCTTTTGGGAGCACACCCTGCGGGACGAGGGCGATTATGTGAACCACATAAATTATATTCACAATAATCCCGTAAAACACGGCTATGTTTCATCACCCAAAGATTGGCCCTATTCATCGCTGCATTGTTATGAACGCATTGGGGTGCACTTCGCGCAGCCTTGCTCTATTGGAGCGAACCCAGATTAATTGTTCGTTGAGTCGCGCCGTGCAGGTGGAGTATCGCGAAACCCAACATTTTAAAGCCAAAGAATAGTGGTTTGCGTTGGTGTGAATTTAACTTCGCCTGCTATTTTACTGGTCGTGAGTACGTTCTGTGTTGGGTTTCGCTGTGCTCTACCCAACCTTGTATCTCTCAGCAAAGCGGATTA
>DATDJI010000102.1:0-51374 GCA_036520615.1 Cellvibrionaceae bacterium
TACCTGACCTAAGTGTTTTAGGTTTTGCGGATTTTTAATGTCATCGTCCGAAAATGGATGCTCAGTGAGTCGCGTAATATCGGCCTGTTCACTAGCAAGGTTTTCCATAAGCTCTTCATTGCCGGCCTGATTGTCGTGGAAAAATTTAAAAGCACGATCCGTGGCGGCGTCCTTTTCTTTTTCATTGGCGGATTTGGCTCCTAGCACTTCAATGGCGCGCGCTCCAGCACGGGCTTCTTCTGCCCGCATATTTTTAACTGCTGGAAGCAGTTGATCAATTAAGGGTGCAAGCTGTTGTAGACGATCAACAATTAAATCAAATTTGTTTTCATTGCTGCTTTGTGAGGGAAGCGTAAGCTCTTTGTCCGCATAACGCTTTTGCACGGCCTGTTCAGCATTTTTAGCGACAGTTTTAAGCAAAGTGGCATTGGTTAAAGCCTCATCAACACTGCCTGAATAACTTATTAGGGATTTGGCTAGCTCCTCATAGGCATGGCTTGATGCATCACTAGGCAGGCCATTTTCATCCCCCAGTGCTGTGTAAACATCGCCTATTTTTTTACTTAGCAAACTGGCAACTTTATGTAATTTAACGGCTGTATTGAATAATTCGCCATTTACACTTGCGCCTGGAGTTGTGTAATCCTCCGTTAAATCGCTACTTTTAAGCTTAAGCTTTGCAAGTAATGCTGCGCTTTGCGTTTCAGTTAATCCGCTGGTTAAACTGCTTAAGGGCGATACGACATGATTATTTGCAGCGTCTTTAAGCCGCACGCTCATCTGGCCATTAAAAGGCTCGCCGGTTAACGTATCGTAGCCGCCGGTAATACGCAATGTTGCATTGTCGTATTGTCGCGCCGGTTTTAAACAAAATTGTGCTTCGTCTGTCGTCGCGCTAGGCCCACAATAATTTTTTTGGCTATTAGGGTTGTAAGAAAAATAACCTTCGTTATCGGTGAATGCAAACGGCTCCCAAGCATCACGCAGACCGTTATTATCGCTGTCGATATACACTTTTGCGCGAGCTAAGTGGCCATCGATGGCAAGCCCTTTGATATTTATTTCCGTGTTACCGGAAGTATTAATTGCCGCAGTACCTCTGTCTTGATTGCTGCCGCCGCAGCTGGTAATGCATGCAAGACTTAGCGCGAGCAGATTTAATTTAAAATTTAAGGGATTTGATTGATATAAAGAAGACTTGCGCATAGATACCACTCGCGAATTAAAAATAACGTTCAATAAAATAATTAAAACTGTTCGGCAATTGCCAAAGAGAAACCAACGCTGCGCGGTACCTGGCTGTCATCCACAGTGGTTTTATCCAGAGCCCAAGTTATATCCATGCTTACGCCTTTAAATTCAATGCCCAAAGCCAACTGAGTTAATTTGCTACCGGCGAGATTTTTTTGTAAGCCGCCGCGAATATCCGGCAGCCAATGATTGCTCGGTGAATATTCGCTGGAAATAGTCAGCCATTGATTTTGTGTGCCGACAAAATCGTCATAGGAGGCGAGATCTAAGGCTGCGGAAGTCCATGCATTGGATTGCCAATAGTAGGTGCCATCCACCGATAAATAAGCCGTTTTTTTATGTGTTTCGCGTGATTTAATATCACCACGTACCTGAGCAAAATCAGCGGCAGCTTCGCAATTAGCACGTGCGACGGAATTTTCCGCGCGGGTTTGGCAATGTTCTCCCACCGCACCGTAATCAAAAGAAGGTTGGTTAATGTTATAAAGCGTTGCGCCTACACGATAGGATTGCGTAGCCCAAATAATGCCTGCATCAAGCCCCGGCGCTGTTGTAGATTGACTGTTGTTATCGTATTCATCCTGGATAACATCGCCAATATCTTTACCATCGAGTTTTTGCAGCAAAAATACCTGTTTGCTTAACTTTACCGAATAGACTGATAATTTCGCGCCGGCATATAACTGCCCGCCGTAGGTTTTTATACCTGCGGCATCAAACCAGCCGCGCGAATAACCCAAAGCAAAAGCCGATTGTGTGGCACCTTTTAAGTAGGCGGCGGTAGCCGTGGTAAAAGATTTGTTCTGCTCATCGTAACTCAGCGGCGCATCAAGTACTCGAGCTTGGACTTGTGATGTAAGGCTAATATCCGCCATTAATGTGCCATCCCAGAGCGCAGATTTCCAATATAATGGCATTACCGGCAAATGAATTTCAGCCGTGTTTTTGATGTAACCTGAATCGCCCATTTTTTCCAAAGTTGCATTAAAGCGATCCAAAATGGTTTGTACCGGCTGGGTGTTTTTGCTGGGGTCATCAATTAAATCGATGAGGTCGTCCAGGTCATCGGCGAAATTATCTACCTGGCCCACTTCGGTCAGCATGCTGATACTCGGCGCATATCCCATACGAAACGCCTCCCCGGCCGGTACCATTAAATCCCCCACAGCCGGATTAAATGAACCTGCGTACACACTGTGATGATCGGACGTGGCTCCAGTTGTAAGTGCCGAGCCTGTACCCAGCCCTTGGGCAAAAGTGGGTAAGGCGAATGCACTGAGGGTAAAAATGAAAGAACGGCGCATAAATGGCTCCTTAAAAGATCCTAAATATTTTCAATATTACATTTACTCTAGCTTATGCCTAAATAAACTGACATTAATCGCTGCTGATAGTGTGATTAGTTCTTTAACATATTTTTTTATGCGGAATAATAAATCTAAGAACATTTATAATTTTGACATTTAAGTAAAAATTCAACGCATGGGCTTTTAAATGTTAGTTTTTTGGCGCTTGTGTGGGTTGCTGTTATCATGAAGTTTTTATCGGAGGTTCTATGGCGCGATATGGGTTGGTGATGGGTGTAGGGAGCTTTGTTAACAGAGGCGTTATACAGGCGCTGATAGCTGTGGTGAGCCTGACTGCGGTACTGAGAGCTCAGGCGTTTCCGCAAGGGGAGATTACGTTGGGGAATTATCAGCTGCTTTATTCAGCGATAAACAGCACGTTGTTACCGGCCGAAATGGCTACGGCCTATGGCCTTAAGCGCAAAGCAGATGAAGTGCTGGTCAATATCAGCGTCCAGGACATTAACACTCATAAGGCGGTGCCTGTCGGCATAAAAGGTGTGGCGAAAAATTTAATTCAACAATCACGGCCTTTAGTGTTTCGTGAAATAAAAGAAGCTGACGCAATTTATTATATTGCGACGCTGCGTACGACTGAGCGGGAAGTATTTCATTTTCTATTAGATGTAACACTTCCAGATGGCAAAGTTGAAAAAGCCACTTTTACGCAAGAATTATTTGTCAATCCGTAATAGATTAATTAATCAAAAGGTATGCAAGTGCGCGAAGTTGTATTAGCCAGTAATAATGCCGGCAAGGTTAAAGAGTTCCAACAATTATTGGCGGGGGTAGGCTTTGATGTGCTCGCCCAGAGTCAATTTAATTTGCCTTCGGTGGAGGAAACCGGTTTAAGTTTTGTTGAAAATGCCATACTAAAAGCCCGCTATGCTGCCGCAGCCACAGGACTGCCAGCCTTGGCCGATGATTCGGGCATTGAAGTGGATGCATTAAATGGGGCGCCGGGCATCTATTCTGCGCGCTTTGCAGGCCTTAATGCATCGGATGCGGATAATAATGCCTATTTATTGGCGCAATTAACTGCAGTGCCGGAGGCTTTGCGCACGGCGCGCTATCAGTGTGTATTAGTTTATATGCGTCATGCTGAAGATTCGATGCCATTAATTTGCAGCGCCAGTTGGGAGGGGCGTATTTTAAATGCACCACAGGGGGAAGGTGGTTTTGGCTATGACCCTTTATTTTGGCTGCCAGAATTAGCCTGTACCAGCGCACAATTATCGAAAGAGCATAAAAATAAAATCAGCCATCGCGGCAAAGCTATGGCGGCGCTTCTTGCCGCTTTATCTTAAGGTGATTTAATGCTGCCGCCTTTAAGTTTGTATGTGCATATTCCCTGGTGCGTTAAAAAATGCCCTTACTGTGATTTTAATTCCCATGCTGCGCAAGGTGTGTTACCCGAAGCGGAATATCTTGCTGCATTGCTGCGCGATATACCCGGCGAAATAGTTCGTGCTCAAGGGCGCAGGTTAGAAAGTATATTTTTTGGTGGCGGCACGCCGAGTTTAATGTCTGCAGCATTTATAACGGACTTATTAAATCAGCTGCGCGCTGCATTTGAATTTTCACCCGTTATTGAAGTTACGCTGGAGGCCAACCCCGGTACAGCGGAATTATGCGATTTTGCGCAATTAGCGGCGGCGGGGGTAAATCGAATTTCCGTCGGAGTGCAAAGTTTCAACGATGCACATTTGCAGCGGTTAGGGCGAATTCATAGCGCAGCGGAAGTTCCGCTCTCGGTAGCTAAAATTCGCGCAGGTGGAATCGATAATATTAATTTGGATTTAATGCACGGTTTACCTGAGCAAACACTAGAACAAGCGCGCGATGATTTAATCGCAGCAATGGCGTTAAACCCGCGACATATCTCCTGGTATCAATTAACCATTGAACCGAACACAGTATTTTATAACCGCCCACCGGTTTTGCCAGAGGACGATTTATTAGCGGATATACAGGCTATGGGCGAGGATTTATTAGCGGGTAACGGCTTCATGCAGTATGAGGTTTCCGCGTATGCAAAGGCGGGCGCGCAAGCGGCGCATAATATTAATTATTGGCAATTTGGCGACTATATAGCTTTAGGCGCCGGCGCCCACGGCAAAATTACCTGGGTGGATCGCATTGAGCGCTACGCAAAAACCCGTTTACCTAAGGATTATATCGCCTGCCAAAATAGTTTTGATGCCAGCTGTCAAAATGTAGCCGATGAGCAAAAACCTCTGGAATTTATGATGAACGCATTGCGTTTGCGCGCAGGTATTAGCCGTAGTTTATGGGTTGAGCGTTGCGGGTTACCTGCTAGCGTAATTAATCATGCGGTGGAGAGTTTAATTAAAAAAGACTTATTGGAGTCTGATGCTAACTATTACCGGACTACGCCTTTAGGCTATAGGTTTTTAAATACGGTTTTGCAGGCGTTTGAGATTTAAACATAATGAGCCTTGCATTCCACATTAATTTTAACGATCAATGCGAAGAGGCATTCAAATATTACGCGCAAGTCCTCAATGGCAAAATTGGCACACTGCTAGCGTTTAAGGATTCGCCTGCAGCGGTAACGGTATCTAACTGCCGCCAAAATAAAATTGTACACGCTAATATCAGCATTGAAGGCGTTGAATTAGCAGGGGCTGATGTTGATGCTAGCCAATATGAGGCGCCGAAGGGATTTTTTATTTTATTAGGGTTAGATACAGAAGAGAAAGTGCAAACTATTTTTGATTGTTTAGCCGATGGCGGAGTCATTATTCTGCCGCCGCAAAAAACGTTTTGGTCGCGATGCTATGCAATAGTTATCGATCGTTTTGGAGTGCCCTGGAAAATTAATTGTGGCAGCTAGTACGCACAACAGGGAAAGCTTATTTTTCGTTATGCCCCAGCACTTCTTTTACAAACGGAATCGTCAATTTGCGTTGATGCTGTAGAGATGCATCATCGAGCCGATTTAATAAATTAAATAATTCGTTCGTGTCGCGCACTGTGCGCGTGAGAATAAAATGCGCGACTTCCTGGCTCATTTCCAAGCCGCGGCCTTTGGCTCGCAAAATTAACGCTTGCTCCTTGCCTGCATCGTTAAGGCTTTCAATGTGGTAAATCACGCTGCTGAGCAGCCGGGATTTTAAGTCGGGCAATAAAATGGGCAGGCTTGGCAAGCTGGTGTGAGAGGCGACAATTAAACGATGTTCGGCGAGGGATACGCGATTAAATAGATGAAATAACGCCTGCTCCCACTGGCGGTTGCCACAGATTTCATCAAGGCCATCCAAGCAAAGCAATTGCACGGCTTCTAGGCCTTCACACACGTCCTCGGCTGCATAACCGATCAAGTCCCGCAAAGGCAAATACTGCACGCTCAAGCCCTGCTCGTAGGCGCGGTGGCATACCGCTTGGAGTAGATGCGTTAATCCACAGCCGCGTGAGCCCCAGATTGCCAGGTTGCGTTCGCCTTGATCGGCGCTTGCCTGCAGCAATGCCGCCAAGGCTTGAGCGTTGGCCTGGGTGTTTTGAAAGTAATTGGCGAACGTGGCTTCGTCTTTGAGCGATACGCCAAGACTTAACTGAACCGGGGCGGAAGTTGTCACTGCGAAATAACCCTAAACGGATAGATAGCGCATTTTTACTCTATATAGGTATTAGTTTGCAATCCAACGGTAGTTGAGCGGTGTGTTAAGGGAGCCCATTCCCTCGGGATTTGCACTTGGCTCCAGTCGTTGGTCCAGCGCTAGGCTACCGTTAAATTGGCTGAGGCTCGCCCGCAGGCTGATTTCAAAAACGAGTTCGCGTCCATTGGATTGCAGCAAGCGGCTGGCGGTTATTAGGCTGTGTTTTTTGAGGTAATCATTAATCTGCTTGAACTGGGCGAAGTTCGCCGCGTTAATGCTGATAACGGCTGTAGCACCTGATGCCACGCTGCCGTTACCACCAACGGCATAGCGGGCTGTTAAAAAATCTGCCAGTGCATTGATGCCCTGCACAGCGTTATCGCCTGTGCGTTTGTCGCCGCGATGATCGAATTGCCAGCGGCTGCCGTCATCACTCCACTGCACGGCCATTATCGTATCCAGGCTATATCGGAACGAGGCATTTAACAGGGCTTCGTTGTCGAGCGCTTTAAATTGTTCAAGGCTTAACGCAGTGAGATCTTCAGAATCGTATTTGGGGAATACCAGATTAATTCCACGCAACACGGCTTGGGCTTTTAGCTGTGCAATACCATCCGAATTTGCATCGCCCGCAGCAGGCCATTGGCCATTAATTGAGGCCCACACCAATATCTTCGGCCGGTTGGCAGGCCAATAGGGCAGGGCGTAATCTTTGATTAATTGATTGAGTGCCTGGGGAGAAAATGCAAAGGTCACCTCACCTGCGCCCGTATACGTAAAGCTATCGGCGTAGGTTTCCGCTTGGCTAAAAACTTTGGCCATAGCGGCGTTTTGTTCAGCTTGCTTGCCGCCGGTTAAACGCCAGAGCATATCTTTGAGCGCCTTACCGGCAGCCTGTGCGCGCACCTCGGGTGCTTGGGACGAAACCTGCGTGCTCACCTGATAAAAGGGTGCTGCAGCTTCAAGCGATAGACTTACAAATAATAACAATACTGCCCAAACACATCGCCGCACGGCCTGCCCTCTTTTATTAGCATCGAAGGCGCCATTGTAACAAGTTGGGCTTAAAAAAATCCGCCGCTACTATGGGCGTTGCCATGGAGGTTTTTTAGGTTCGCCTGCCGCCGAGGTGCTGTACACTTTGCGCTTTATGCGCGCATGCATCCGCATTGCGCAGGCTGTTACTCAGAACTGCAGCAGATAAATGGCTGTTGTTTTAAAAAATGAGGTGGTGCCATGTTGCTTGATTTAACAAAACATATAACCCAAGAAATTACCGAGCGCTTAAGCGCCCTGCCTAAACCACCACTGCCGAATTTTGATCAAGGCTTGCTGCGACATTGGGTGGAAGCGGCCGTGCAAAAATGCCAATTAGTCGGCCGAGAGGAATTCGACGCCCAAACTGAAGTACTGCTGCGCACGCGCTTGAAAGTGGAGGCTTTAGAAGCGCAATTGGCACAGATGGAAACTAAGTTTGACGAATTACTGCAGACAAAAACTCAGGAGCCGTCCAGTTAAATTTTGTAGGGATTTTTTGTTTTAAAGCGGCGACGATTTTTAGCGGGAAACCTGCGTTATTTTCCCTGCGCTGCATACATTAACGAAACTTATTTTTTATCGATTTATTCAAGGCTGCCGCTTTTAGATCCATACGATATTTTTTATAGGCCTATTACTCTGTAATTTAGCTTCATCACCGCTAGATGTTCACACTATTTTATTTAATTTTGTATTCTCCGAGTTGACCATGACCGAAACTGTTCGCCTTACAAAACGCCTTATCCAACAAATTAATTGCTCGCGCCGGGAGGCTGAGCTTTATATTGAAGGCGGCTGGGTAACAGTGGATGGTGAAGTGATAGAGCTGCCGCAATTTCAAGTGGGTGAACAAGTAGTTGCCCTTTTACCGGGCGCTAATACCACGGCGGCAGGGCCTATTACGGTGATTATGAATTTAGCCGCCGACTTAAATAAAGAGCAGACTCTAGCGCAACTTATTATGAATAACCGCTGGCCGCAGGATATATCTGGCGGGCGCTTATTAAAGCGTCATTTATTGCACATAAAACCCTGTTTGCCGCTACTGCCGGGAATTCAAGGCATGCAAATATTAAGTCAGCACTGGGGCGCGCAGCGTAAGTATGCTGAAGATGGCGAGAGGCTGGAGCAGGAATTTGTTGTGGATGTTCAAGGCACACTCGCAGCGGATAAGCTCGCATTGCTAAATCATGGGCTGAATTATTTAGGTGAAAAATTACCGCCGGCCAAAGTCAGCTGGCAAACTGAAACTCGCCTGCGCTTCGCTCTGAAAAATCCTTTGGCAGGGCAAATTCAATCGATGTGTGAACAGGTGGGGCTTAAGATTCTTGCGATTAAACGCATTCGTATTGGTGCTACAGCACTGGGCAAAATAGCACTAGGCCAGTGGCGGTTTTTGGATACGAGTAAAGGAATTTATTAACTTACCAATCCAAAAATGCTGTTTTCCAATAATCTTTATTGCTATCCGCATATAAATTATAAAGAAGCGGATCGAGGCTAGGGCCGATGTTCAACGTAGAGAATTCGAGAGGATTCGCCTTGTTTAAGCTCAATAAAATTTCCCAATAAACGAAGATGAACAGTGCGTTGCCATTGTTGTACCGCGTGCCTCTAGCGTGAGTTTTGTAAAGTATACAAAAAGAAATGCGTATATTTCTTGAGAGCGCTTTGCTCCGCTAACTTTATCCTACCTGCTAAAAATGCAGTTTGGAGTAATGCAACGAATTAAAAATTGGCGGGCAATAAACTGCCGATCAGTTCGTTGCACAAGTCGATATATTTCATTCAATATGCCTTCTGTTTTATCTTAAGGAATACCCTGTATGAAATCGTTTCTAAAATTCTGTTTCCTCGTCTATATGAATGTCGGCCTTATTCTATTGGCCGGCTGCAGCGGGACCTCAAGCGGATCTTCTGTGCAGGCTAATGCCGGTAGTGACCAAACCGCAGGCGCCTATAGCCTCGTCACTCTTAGCGGTAAAATATCCAAAACGGCCGACGGTGGTTCGCTAACTTATCAATGGAAGCAGCTAACGACAGAATGGTTAGTTGTAAGCGGCGGCCTTAATAACTCTGAAGTTGGTTTTTATGTTCCCGCCGCAGGTGTACCTGTCGCCGGAGCCGATTTTGAATTAACCGTAACTGATAGCAGCGGAAAAACCAGTACGGATCGCGTGAAAATTCAACCGGAGGCAGCCTGTCTGCGAGCATTTAGTGAGTTATTCACTAATTGTTTAAGCGGAGCAAAGCTGCCGCTGCAATTTGATTCTCAATTAGGCGTTGTAGTTGAAGGTTTTAATAGTGATAACTCATTTATGCAGTGGGCGTTGGTGGATAGCCAAGAGGCCAACCACGGCAAGGTTATTGATATTAAATTTGGCACTGATACACAACGGCATGCATTTTTTGCCATTCAAACCGCTGCAAATTACCCGCAGGACTTGACAGCCTTTACCGGTGGATTTGTAGAGTTTGATATTCGTGTATTGGATGGCGGACCTTTAAATCCAGCTTTCTTTAGCAAAATAGAATGTGTTTATCCCTGCCAAAGTGCTGATATTCGCATGCAATTAAATCCGGGTAGTGCTTGGCAGCACGTTAAAATACCTCTACAGAACTACATTGATAGCGGCTTAAAACTCAGTCGTGTTAACCGCATGATCGCTATTTTGCCGGAGTGGAATAGTCAGCGCGGTGTGCATTTCCAATTGGATAATATTAAATGGGTGGCAATTCAGAATAGTGAGTTCCTTCCGCATGATTTTACAAATTTAACCTATTCATCGCCCCTGGAGTTAGGCTTTCCTGCTGATAACGGTTCTACCGCTAAAGTCAGCGCCTATGAGCCCGCAATCGGATTAACGCGTGTTTCCAATGGCCCTAGGTCGGCTATGCAATGGGATGTAACCGGTAATTCAATAGCCGTGCATTTAGTGACCGATGACGAATTAAGTGAATTAATTATCGATTTAAATGACACCTGGCGTTCGCGCATTACAGATTATCTAGATAATTATGTATTAAGTTTTGATATTTCCGGGCGTGATTGGCACACCGATTTAGACGTATTTTTTACCATGCAAAACGCCACTCTGGCCGGGAGTACGTCTGTGCAGAATGTCGCTTGGCGCCTCAAACATGTGGAAATTCCTCTGCGCAGTTTTATCGATATAAACAAAATGCCGGTAGATACTTTGCGTCTTCGGTTCCAAAACCATGCATTTGGGGCCAATATGGTTATCACCAATTTGGCGTTGACACGACCTATCAATACATTTATTGCGCCAATTAATTCCACTATAAAAATGGGTGAGCCAGGGCAGGAAGGCTATGAATATTTGTGGGAGCTAATTTCTGGTCCGGAAATATCCCCTACAAATAAAACCTACAGTAATACGGCTCAACTTGAATTTAATGTGCCTTCGGTACAGAGTGATAAGCCAATAATTTTCAATTATAAGATTACGAATACCGCTGGTGCGGTGGTTGAAAAGACGCTAGCCGTATATCGCACTGGTAAATGTACTGCCAAAGAAGGGGTTATATATGAAAATTGCCTGGAGGATAGTTGGGGGCCTTTATCGTCTTTAAGCCGGGTAACTTTTGAAAATGGTTTCTATTATTTCCCATTCCCAAGTTTGCAGTTTGGCAGCCCAACATATCCTGTACATCCGCGCGAGATTTATAGCGGCGATGCGGGCCACAATAATGTTATAGATGTACTATTTGAAAAAAGCGACAATTTTACAGGCTCGTTTGGTATCCCTTTTGCCTCGGGCGAGTCTAACGATATGCAGCGATTTGCAGGTGGAAGTGTAGAATTTGACTTAAAGGTACTGGATTATGGCAAGGCAATTGGTGGCCTTAGGTTTTCAGGTTACAACGCGATAGAAAAATATTTACCAATACAGCCCTTAGATGAATGGCTTCATATATCTGTTCCGATAAATTCGGACGCTACTTTGAGTAATATTTATAACGGGTTCAGTATCACATCGGCAAATGAATATTACAGCGGTATTCATTTTCAGGTAGACAACATACGTTGGGTAAAGGCAGAAAATTAAAAACACTTTTTTGATGATCTGGTAAGGCGCTGCGGCCAATGTTTGTAAGATGTCCTCAAGTTAACTAACGCCATAATTATGGCTACTCGTGGTGTTAATAAATGCGGCGTTTATTGCAAAAACTTCTATGCCAATACTTGGCCTGAAATCCGTTAATATTCCCGTTGACGAGCCATAAACTGCGCGCGTAGCTTTATTACTCCATAACGGAGGACACAGCTATGAATATTGATCGAAGGCACTGTATAAAATTAGTCGGCGGCTCGCTTACAGGGATGTATGCCCTAGGGCTTTTAGGCGGCTGCGAGTCGTTAAAAAAACAAATCGAAAATCGCCCCACGCGCCGAAATATCGCAACGCTCGCTAATAACGACCCAATCGTACAGGCGTATCGCGATGCGGTTACACAAATGAAAGCGCTGCCTAATTCCGACCGCCGCAACTGGACGCGGCAGGCGCAAATCCACCAGGATTTTTGCCCGCACGGTAACTGGTATTTTTTGCCCTGGCACAGGGCCTATCTGTTTTATTTTGAAACCATCGTTCGCCATCTCTCAGGCTACGCAGAATTCGCATTGCCCTATTGGAATTGGACATGTACACCTAAAATACCCGCACATTTTTTTGGTGCGAATAATTCGCTAGTCGATAACACCCGCAGCAAAGGCCCTAACGATAGTATTTCCACGCTGGTTACCGGGCAGGATGTAATGCAGGATATTCTCGCTATTACAGATTTTGAAACCTTTGGTAGCGTAGCCTCCACAGCGTTGCGCGGAGGTTCCGGTGGGGGTTATGGCGAGTTAGAAGGCACACCGCATAATTCTGTGCACGGCTGGATTGGCGGTAATATGGGTGCATTTATGTCGCCGTTGGACCCCATTTTTTGGTGCCACCACAATATGATTGAGCGCTGCTGGTGGGACTGGAATATTACTCAAGGTAAAAATAATCCCAGTGCACCCAGTTGGGCCAATATGTCGCTTGCCAATATGTTCTGCGATAAAGACGGAAATTTAGTTACCAATTTAACCGTGGGAATTACTGCCTTATACCCTGTGCTGTCGTATCAGTTTAACGATACTCTGTTGCCCTGCGGTAGGCGATTTGTTGGGATTAACCGCAGCACATTGGAATTGCGCGAATTTTTACAAAAAGGCGGTGCTTCACAATTAAAAGTTCAAGACCGTATTAGCGCGCCAACGTCGCAGGCAATTTTGGTGCAGGGCCGTAGTAGCAACCAAATTAAATTACCGCAGGCGGCGACACAAATGGTTATGAAAAAATCCCGCCAGGAGCAGCGTGTGATTTTAAAAATCAACGACGTACAGTTAACGCAGGAAAAGGACGTATTTGTACGCGTATTTATCAATCCGCCAACTGATTTTGATCAGCGCACACAGCACAATAGCTATTATGCGGGAAGTTTCGCCTTTTTTGGTGATGGCAGCCACGGCGGCCACGCACATGGCAACACGTACCATATTGATATAACCAATACTGTAGAAAACCTGCTGCGGCAGGGTGTTATTAATGATCGCGCCGATTTTAATATCAGCTTAACTGCCGTTTCCATCGACAACGAGAATGTAATTCCGCGCGGTAAAATTCAACTCTCAGGCCTTGAGGTGTTGCTGACGGATGGTTTTGCAGAATAAAAAACAGCAATGTTTTAAAACAACCGTGCGCTGGCTGCGACATATTCTCGTTACAGCCAGCATGCTCTGCTGTGCCTGTACTATTTCGCAAGCGCCTAACACTGTTCACGCATCAACCATTGCAACCAAAGCTAACTTTCAGCTAAGCCAATCACATCCAGCAGCTGATATTAATTTTTCTATTAATTACTCACATGGCGCAAAGCCGATAAATATTATTGTTAGCCTTGATGCAGTTGTCCCTTCCGGTGACGACATAAAATTAGCGCCGGAATATTACCTAACGGCTACTATCTTTTGTGCGGATGGCGTAAGAGCGATTAAATCAACAACTTTTGCACCTTATCCGATGTGGGCTGAGGGTAAATTTGTTCTAGCACTGCCGCAGGCGAAAACCTGTTTTAAGTCGTCTGTGCAAACTACCATTTTGAATATAAAACTACAGTTAAAAGCTGCTAAGCCAAGTACATCATTTACGTTGACGGGTAATATTGAACAAAAATAACTTGATGCGAGTGTTTTTTGTCAGGCTGAAGAAGATAATTCTTGTGAACTTTTGTCAGTAGTACACTAAAAATTGTGCAGTGGAAATAACGCGATAAATTGAGGAGGTTGTTATGCCTTTTAATAAACAATACGCTAACTTCGTTGCGGAAAATCCTCAAGCGCATACGCGGTTGATAAGGGACTATGATGAACCTAATAACCGCGATTTTGATTTTATTATTATAGGCTCAGGTATAGGTGGCGGCATTTTGGCCGATGACTTGGCCGATCGTTTAGGGCATAGCCATCGCATATTGCTACTGGAAGCGGGCTCTTTTATCTATCCCACCCATGTATACAACATCAGCCGCGCACCCAATTTCTCAGTTGCGGAACACTTTGGCGTGGACAATTTCAAGGATTGGCCGGACAGCGCATTTTTTATCGGTGGCAAACCACAAATGGCATTTGGTGGGCGTTCCATTTTTTGGTCTGGATTAATTCCTCAAGTGCGGGATTGGGAATTGGAATTTTTCCCGCCGTCTGTACGCAACGATTTAGCCAACCGGTATTTGCATAGCGCCGGGCAGCAAATGAACGAATCAGCCTCGCTCGGCAGCCTAGCAAAAGCCTTGGTTAGCTACTTCCGTACCACCAGCCTTAATGATGATTTTGAAATAGAAGAAACGCCGCGCGCCGTACACCAACCCTATTTAAAGCCTGACGGGACGCCGCGCGATAAATTTTTTACCGAGCCGACCGGTGTATTTAATACAGCAGAATTGTTGATCAATCAAGTGGGTTTAACTGCACCGAATGTAGACTTAAATGGCAAAGGCTTATTTATAAAACTCAATACATTTGTAGAGAGCGTGCAGGATATTGCATTTAACTGGCATGAAGTAAAAACTACGAATACAATTTCAGGTGATCAGATCAGCTTTTACGCGCCGAAAGTAATTATCGCCGCAGGCTCGACGGAAAGCCCGAAATTAATTAATCGCTCGTCCGTCTACCAGCGAATGAGTGACCCTGTGCGGCGCAATGTGGGGTTTGGGTTGACGGATCATCCCGTCAGTGGCGAATCCCAAGCCTATGTATCCTCGCTGGGCACGATTCCCATCACGCGCCAAGACCACGCGAAAATTATTTTTTATTCGCGCGGGTTGCCCGATGCGAACGGCAATACGAACTTCCCATTTAATATAGAAATGAATGTTAACCACGAATACTGGCATTTGCGCGAAAATGACCCAACCGCCGAAGCTGTGCCGGATAACACTGCGAAAGCGCGCGTGGATATTAAATTTAGTTTCGCCAATTGCCTGGACGATGAAAACGGTATTTTCTCCCACGCTTGGGATGACTATACGCCTAAAATTCGCTTTAAACGCTTTTCTGATTTAAACAACTTATTGTATTCGCGTTTTCCCGCGGTCGCCGGTTGGACGAAAAATCCACAGGATTTTTTTAATTTATTAAATGGCACGCGCAACCGCATTTTTGCGCAATTTAATAATGTGGAGTGGCTTACTGGGGAATACGGCGGCGGGCCGGGGCAGCAGTGGCCGTTTGGCTGGGGCACGGTGCATCACGCCTGCGGAACGCTGCGTATGCCCTGGCGCCCCAATCGCACTACCGCGAGTTTTAATCCAGATTCTGTCGTGGATGAAAATTTAAATGTTAAAAATACATCGGGGTTATATGTATGTGATATGTCGGTAATGCCGATCAGCACGGCAGCAAACCCCGTGCGTACTTTGGCAGCTTTGGCGCTGCGGCTGTCTCAGCACTTGGGTTAATAAGTCTGTTTGTGATTGGAAGCACAGCGGCGGTTTTATGTACCCTAATATTACTCGAATTACCGCAGCGCTATTAAATTTTGAAAAAGAAAAATACTACGATAATTAAATATCTCACCAGGATCTTTAGCCCGGATTCAGCGCAGCGAAATCCGGGTTTACGACAATTTTGGTAAAAAAGAATTAGTTTGCGTTCGCTGATGCAGGTAGTTATAAATCCTGGATTACGCTGCGCTGCATCCAGGCTACAGAACTCGCACGATGCAGATTAATAAGCGATGTTTTGAACATGCAGAGCCGCAGAGCTTAGCCGAAGCTGTCTCTACGTTCGCTAAATTTTATTTTTAGGAACTTTGTAACTGATGCGGTAAATTGCATTGGCCGTGTCGTCTGCCACCAACAGCGATCCATCGGGCAAAACCAATACGTCTACAGGCCTGCCCCATACATTTTCTTTGTCGTCTAACCAGCCTTCGGCAAACACTTTATATTCCGTCTTCTGACCTTTTTTGGTGTTTGTATCCACCGTCACTATTTTATAACCGACTTTTTTGCTGCGATTCCACGAACCGTGTTGAGCGATAAATATTTGGTTGCGATATTCCGCTGGAAACGAATTACCCGTATAAAAACGCATACCTAATCCGGCAGAGTGAGCCTGAAATTTTACTTCAGGCGGCGTGAATTCCGAGCATTTATGCTTGCTGCCAAATTCCGGGTCGGCAATATCGCCGCCGTGGCAATAAGGGTAACCAAAATGTTTGCCGATCTTTTCCGCGCGGTTTAATTCTTCTGGCGGGATATCATCACCTAATATATCGCGACCATTATCAGTAAACCAGAGTTCGCCATTTTTGGGGTTCCAATCAAAACCGACGGTATTGCGAATACCGCGTGCAAAAATTTCTGGCTGAGCATTTGGCGTATCCACATTAATGCGCGTGATGCTCGCAAAGGGATCGCCTCGGTCGCAGATATTACAAGGTGCACCTATGGGCACATATAACAATCCTTCGGGCCCAAAGCGAATAAATTTCCAGCCGTGATGAGTTTCGCTGGGGAATTGCGTCGTTACCACTACTGGCTGCGGTGGATTCTCCAGCTGAGTTTCGATAGCGTCGTAACGCAAAATGCGATTTATTTCCGCTACATATAAAGCACCTTTGCGAAAAGCAACGCCGTTTGGTTGGTTTAAACCCGTGGCAAGCGTGATGATCTTTTGCGCTTTAATACCATCGTGTTTGATGGCATAAACATTACCCTTTTTACGTGTGCCGACGAAGAGCGTTTGGCTATCACCCAGTGTAAGCGAGCGTGCATTTTCCACATTTTCTGCAAACACACTAATTTCAAAACCCGGCGGTAATTTTATTTTCTCAATTGGCAAGGCTGCCAACGTAGGTGTTGCGCAACACACATATGATAATAAAATTACGTACAAGCTGATTTGGTATTTACTTAATAATTTCATTTGCTTAACTCCAATCAATATTTATTTGGCAAGCTGTTCGGTTGTAACAGGCCCTGTGCCACTTATTTGAATAATCGCCTCTTCATCTTTAGCGCCATCAAAATGTACCTGCCCACCTTTGTGAATTACATAACTCCCCGCTGGAACCGGTACGGTTTCGTCTTTATTAAACGTCTTTCCCGTACCCACCCACCAGGTACCCGATATTACTACAAAGAAGCGGTCAGAATTATGAAAATGCGGTTTACTGAAATTGCCTGGCAACCATTTAATGCCCACAACATAGGGGCCAGGTTTGGCAGGGTCGCCAAATAAAATCGCTTGCTCATTAGTGCCTGCAGCATTGCGAACCCACTTGATATCTTTAGGGGTTTTAAATTCGACGGATTTGGGGTCCAGTTCGGCGGCACTGGTTGTGTAACTTACCAACTGTGCTATTAACAATAAAACCGGCATAGATAATTTTTTATAAAGCATATTAATTCTCTTTGTGCGAAGGCGCAATTAATGAGTATTTACTTGAAAATAAGTAATTGATCGTGCTAGCTGTGAGTGCAGCTGGAGTGCGTAATCCATGCAAAGCTAATGTCACTAAAATAGTGAGTATATTTTTAAATTATTATTTTGCACATTTACTGCAATCTTTATGCCGGCAATTTTTACACTAACGGTATTTAAATATCAGTACTATTGTTTAAATACTGCGTAGTCAGGCTGCCAGCTTGTGTAAAATTAAGCACGTTTTCGCAAGGTGCGCAAATATCAACATCCTGTTGTTTTATTTGCGTGCTGATCGCTGAGTCGGCATTGCCAGTGATCGTTCGCATTTCCGGGTTTGTGATTAATTTTATTTTTATAGTGATGGAGTGCTGATCCACATATTTTTAACTTTATTACACAATTAATTTGTTCTGATTGGTTTATAGAATTATATTTTTCGTGGATCTTAAGTTTTACCATGATAACAAATCCTGGCCTGAAGCCCAGGGGGCTGTGCTAATGCTTGTGATGATTGAAACAGAGCACCGGCAATTTGAATTGATCTTTATTTATCATCTATCCAATAGTTGGTTGCCCTGGGTAAGCGAAGCCACATCCGAAAACTAACAGTGATTTATTGGTTAATACTGTACTTCGTGCCACACTTGCCACACCGCGACTAGTTCACCTTTGCATAAAAACCATGCCAATTTCCCAACATCATAAAGACATGCTTTTTGTAGCGCTCTCACAAATTCCGCAAGGGCGGGTTATTACTTATGGTGAATTGGCCCGGCGTGCAGGTATGCCCAATGGCGCACGCTTGGTGGGGAAGATTTTGAGTGAGCTACCGAAGGGAAGTGGTTTGCCTTGGCATAGAGTCATTAACGCGCAGGGCAAATTGTCTTTTCCATTGGATTCTAAAGCTTATTGCACCCAAAAGAGTTTGCTGATGCAAGAAGGGGTTGAGTTTGTGAAGGATAAAATCAGATTGTCGGTATATGGTTGCGAAGGGTGATTTCGGGCTCGCGAGTATTGTCCCATGAGAAAAATTCTTATTATTTTAAATAAAAAATAATTTTATTTAAAATTGTTGGGCATTGCTGCCCAACTTGCTTCAAATTTTTTGGTGCGATTTTATTCCGCTACGCCTTCTGAATCTGGGTCTCGTTTAGCGGTTATTGAGTAACTGTCTTTGGCGGCGGATATTTCCAGGGTGCGGATCATATTGATATCCGAATCTTTCCAGCGCCAGAAAATCGACTCTGAAGTATCTGGTGCGGGCATTTTTATTTTTTTACCGCCTTTGCCAATAGTAGATTGTGCAAGTTCGATTAACTCTTTTGGCATGGTGAAACAGATTTTATTGATGTCCAAAGTTAGAGAGTTAAAATTTGCGCCGTCTTTCACTAATGTATAAACGCTCTCACCGCTATTTAACCAGTCCCCTGTTGTGGCAGCTAATGTTAGGGTGCGCATTTTTTCGCTGGCGCTTAGGGCTTTTGTTTCATCTTTTGCAGATTTAAGTTGAGTTGCGACGGATTGGAAAAATAATTCCGGCGTCTGCTCGTAAATCTTTTTTTGCCCTAGCACTGTTAATAGTTCTGCAACAGCGGGGCATTTAGCTTGTGCTGTGGGGACAGCGGGCGTCGTTGCGGTGGATGATTTGGCCGTTTGGGCGGGTGCTGTAGTTTGTTGCGCGCCGCAAGAAGCTGACGCGATTAACGACAGAATAAATGCCGTTTGTTTGAGCCAATGGTGAGTGAATTGAGTGTTCATTAAAACCCCTTAGTTTTAGCAATCGCGTGGCCATAGGCTATAGCGGTTTTGAGTGTGGCTGCATCCAAATTGCCAGGATTTGCAGGTTTATTATTAACGGCACCATCCAATAAATTGGTGGGATCTAGTAAGTCTTCTCGCCGTTTATATTTACCACCGGATTTTGATTTGTCCGTTAGTCCTCCAGTGAGGGCGGAATTGCCGTAGCATTCAAAATGTAACATCGAACTGCCGCCGGTCATTTTGGCGATGTAAGCAATAACCTGCCCCTTTTTTACATTTGTACCCATTTTAATATCGGGCAAAAAAGCTAAATCTTTTTTAAGTACGGCAGAAGGCAAAATTTCTCCATAGCGCACTACCATATCGCCGTGAGTTACTTCGAGCGCGTAGGAGCCGTTATAAAAATAATACGGGCCGTTGCGCACAATTCCGTCGGCAATGGCGCATACCGGTGTGCCGGGTGGTGTAATGAGATCGCAGCCTGCATGTAATCGCGCACCGCCATCTCTGCCTGCGCCAAATTTTCTCCCAGCAGTTTTATAGTCCGCAGTAGGCGCAACCGGCAGCGGAAAACTGTAATTACCCGCGCCTACAGGTGTGCTCACAAAACCAGGATTAGGTACAAGGCTTGCGGGCAGAGGTTTATTCGCTTTTACAGCCTGTGCAATTTGCCCACCGCTGGTGGCAAGTTTTGGGCTTTCGGCTTTTACCGCTTCGTTCCACATTTGCGTTAATTCTTGCGCGGAAATGTCAGCCATTAATTTACTAATGGTGGTTTTGCTAGGTTGAATTAAGCTGTCTGGGTGGGCGAATTTTAGAATAAATTGTTGATAATCGCGGATGGCGTTTTGCGTGTTCGCGCCGCAATCGCCGTCGGTAGCTAATGGCGTTTTTAAATGCGCGGTGCCGTGCAGTTTTTTATTTAATAAACGTTGCACGTAATTTGTTTCGACGGGCAGGTTCATGCCGCCTTTGCCAACGGAATTTTTAATTTGCGTCATTGTGGGTTCCTTAAGTGTGATTTTTAAAAAGTAATATGCGTTCGAATTCTGGGCTGATACGCGCGCGGATCATGACATGACGCGAGCGAGTTGGGCAATTGCGTGGGATGCTGATTTGCGTGTTTTGGCAGGAAACTCCCTCCCAACCCCCCCTTAAAAAAGGAGGAGGGCGAATAGCCTTTGGGAGGGGAATTTTACTTGGTTTAAATAGTTTGCAACGGCGCGATTACTCGCAGAGTTTGCCACCGGTTGCCGCCAATTCCACGCGGCGGTTTTTGGCGCGGCCTGGGGCGGTTTTGTTATCCGCTACTGGACGGCTCTCGCCATAGCCTTTGGCGGAAAGGTTTTGTACACCTTGGCTGCTGAGGTTACTTACGACTGATTGGGCACGACGCTCGGAGAGGGCTTGGTTGTAAGCGTCGGAGCCTTGAGCGTCGGTGTGGGCAGACACCTCCAGCGCTACATGGGGGAAGGGCTTAAGCGTGCTGGCGATTTTTTGCAGTACGCCTAGTGAGGCTGGTGTTAACTCAGCAGAATCCACGGCAAAGTAGACCTGTTCAAACAAGGTTTTAAGCTCTTTACATTCTGGCGCTGTAAGAATTTTAGGCGCTTGAACGACGGGGGCTGGCGGCGCTGGTGCGGGTTTGGGCGCTGGTGGGGCGTAGTCGCGGCCAAAGCGTTTGATGACGTTAAGCGTTAGCTGGCTGCTGTCTTTGTCCACAAACAAGGCTTCGGCGCGCAGGCCCCAATCATTGCTAAAACGATATTCGCCGCCGAGGCCAAAGCTTACCTGGGTGTCGTTGACTTGTTCGACTTCAAACGGGCCGCCATCGTTGCGGCCCTGGCCGACGCCGGTTTTCAATTGACCGATGCCCGCTTTAGCGTAGGCGGAGAGACCGGGTAGGTTGCTGGGCAGGTAATACAAGCCACTGAGTGCCCAGTGTGAATACTCCACGCTACCGCCGGATTTAAACGTTGCTTCGCCTTGGTCTGCATAGGTGGCTTCTATGCTCCAGTCGTCGTTGATATCGTAACCGAGAATAAGGTTGGGCACGACGCTATCGGTGGTGTCATCAAGCTCTTCGGGTAGATCAACGATGCGTGGCTTGAGCTTGCTCATACCTACACCTGCGCCCAGGTACAAGCCTTGGCAGCGTTTGTAACCGTCGGCGGTTTTAGCGATGCCGTCCGTACATTCGGATGCAACAGCCCCGGCGGATGGCAGGCCTACAAAAGTGGCGAGGGCCAGGGCGGTGAATTTAGCGTGCTTGGTCATGGTGTTTCCTTCTGCGGAAGATTAAAAGTGCGGGTGTAAAGGCGAGGAACAACCAGCCGAATGCGCCGCCGCGGCCCTTCAAGCCGGTTTGGATTTTACCCTTGGCAGCGGGGGCTGGTGCCTGTTGTTTGGGAGTGTCTTGGGCAAGGGTGAGTGTCAACTGAATTAACCCGTTTACGTCCCCTTGGCCGTCTTCGCTGACAGCATCATTGTTATCACCGTCGTTGGCGCCACCGTCGCTTACGCGTACGAGCAAACAACTATCACCGCCGTTAAGGCCGGGCTCATAGAGGCTGCTGCCGGGTGCCGGGCAGAGGCCGCTGGCATCACCGGAGGCGCTGGCGATTTCATCGCCGCCAGTTGCCGCAAATGCTTGCCAGCCGGTCAGCGGGTTAAAGCGCTGCAGGTGCAGGTTAGCGCCAATAGGTTGGGCGAGGGGAATAACAACTTCCGCAGCGCCGCCAACGCTTGGCAGGTTGGTCACTTCAATGTCGTACACCTGGGCGTACGTGAAGGTTTCGTTGCTTTGCGTACGGTATTTGCTGTTGCCAATACTGGTGCCGAATTGGCTGAACTCATCGGGTGTTAAACGCGCTTGGCCAGCTTTTATAGCTTGAGCCGCACTGCCTAGGCGCAGGCGCACCGCGTGGTCCAACTGTTCGCTGTTGTTCACCAGAGTAATCGCAGCGGCTTGCACGAGCTGGCCGTTTTGCGCCGGTATTGCTTGCAACAGGCCTTGATTTGCATCCTGTTGGTCTTGGGCATCGGCGATGTGGTCGCGATCTTGATCGGCCACTGGGCTTGCCGCCACTTGGAACCTTTGCACCGTGGTGGAGCGATGCCCTGCCAGAGTTACGCTTGCGGTGACCTGGTATTGGCCTGCGGCAAGTCGCGTTGGGTCAAAGCTGAGCAGGGCGCCGTGGGTGTCGTTGGCCAGAGCCAAAACTTCCGGGCTGCTGCCGCTCCAGTCGTAGACGGGGACAGTTTGCGGGTCACGAGGGTCGCCGAAGACGTGGTAGTTGCCAATTTTTGCGCTGAATTGTGCATCGCCATTGAATATGCCTTCCGCGTTGAGGTTGCCCAAGGCTGCTACTGTTTGGCGCCCCTGCTGAATATCCACCCAAATAACGGGTTTGAGGCTGCGGCCTTCATAGCGGCTGGGGTTGAGCAGATTTTTTAATGCCGCATCGAATAATTCTTCTGTGGTGTTGCGCAGCTTCGCATCGGTGCCCTGTACCTGTTCTAGCAGGTCCACAAAGCTATCTGCGTCTGTATCGTTCTGGTTATCCAGCAATAGGTCGGTATTTTCCACCCAATCTGGAATGCCATCACCGTCGCGGTCGGCCTCGGCGTTATCCAGCGGGTTGCCGCCGTAACGCACCTCTATCCAATCTGGGTAACCGTCGCGGTCGAAGTCCGCCGCTTGGGCGTTGCTGGTGGGCACGGGAATATGCACGCGCGTCAGCTGCTCTTCAATGCCATCGCTAATGCCGTTGCCGTTGGTATCTTTATTGGCTATAGCTGACACGTTGACGCCGCCGGTTACGGGTGTGCCGTTGTTGTTGGGCTTCTGGCTGCCCGTGCCGGTTGCCGTACCTATGTGGCCGTCGCCATCTGGGTCGAGAATCTGGGCCTGTGTTTTGCCGACGGATTCTTCTATGTCGCTAATACCGTCACCGTCGCGATCGGTGCTTTGTCCGTCTGAGGTACCGTTAAAGTCTGAGTCCAAACGCACGCCCAGCTTGCCGCCGGAGTTGATATCCGCTGCGTCACCTAGGCCATCGTTATCGCTGTCTTTAAATGGAACTGTGCCGATAAGGCCATCGCCGTCTGGGTCCGGCACGCCTATAGCATCTTCGGTGATGTCCGGCAGGCCATCGTTATCTGAATCCAAATCCAGCGGATCGGCTATGCCATCTTCATCGGCATCTTTTGCTACCAGCGCTTCATTACCGGAGCTCGGGTCGAACACGTCCAACAGGCCATCGCCATCGGTGTCTTTTCCGTCGGCACGGCCATCGCCGTTGCTGTCGTATTGGCTGCCGCCGACTTCATACAAATCAGGCACGGCATCGTTATCGCTATCGAGGTCCACATAATCCGGTAGGCCGTCACCGTCGTTGTCGCGCACCGGAGCGTTATCACGGATGCCGTCGTTGTTTTTGTCTATGCCTTTAGGTTGGCCGGGTACATCTGCGTCAAAGCGATCGTCAATGCCGTCGCCATCGTTATCCGCGCCTTTGGTACTAGTGGCATCGAAGCTGTCGGGAATGCCGTTGCCGTTTTTATCCGTATCGACGTTGAGAATTTCGTCTTCATCCAACAGACCGTCGTTATCGCTGTCCAGATCGCGATAATCCGGCACACCGTCCTTGTCGCTGTCTTTTTTGCCTTCGACATCATCGGACAGGCCATCGCCATCGCTGTCTTCCCAGGCGACATGCTTCACCACTGCGGTAGCGTCTGCGAAGTCGCCCTGAGCGTTAGTCACTTGCGCGTGGGCGGTGTTGTCAGGCTGCAGCGCTTCTGCGGCAGCTTGTGGCAGTTCGAAACTCCACTGGTTGTTGTTTACTAGAGCTTCGTATTGGGCGTCGTTGAGTTCAAATGTTACGCGAGCACCGTTTTCCACGCCGCTGGTTGTACCCTGAATCGTAATTGGGTCGTTGTCTTCCAAGCTGGTGATGAGGTTGTCGCCGGTAATGGGCGACAGCGTAATAGCCGCTGGGTTTGTGAAATGGGTAAGCGGCTTGCTGGCTTGCGCCGAGTCATTTGCGGTGGTTGTGACCTTGGCCACCAGAACACTGCTTTCAGCCAGCGCCTGAGCATCGGCAGCAGGCATCGCAATGCTCCACTGATTATTGGTTACCGTGGTTGTGTAGTCCTTACCGTTAACGCTGATTACCAATGGTGTGCCATCGTCAACACCGGTGGTTTTACCGCTGACTACTACCGGTGCATCGTCTTCAGTGGCATTGATGATGTCATCACCTGCAACAGGGTCGATAACAATCGTTGGCCTAACACCTATATGGGTGAGCGCACGCGAGGCTTCAGCTTCATCGCCCGCTTTGTTACTTACGCTTGCGCTGACATTTTCGCTTGCAGGTAGCGCCTGAGCATCTGCAGCTGGCAGCGTAACCGACCAGTTGTTATTGGTAACAATTGCCGAATAATTTTTGCCGTTAACCACCAGTGTTAGCGTTTGGCCGTCTTCCACTGCGGTTGTTTTGCCATTAATTATTATCGGTGCATCGTCCTCGCTGCTATTAATAATATCGTCAATTGCAATTGGCTCGATAATTACAGTAGGAGTAGTGCTACTGTGCGTAAGCGCGCGATTAACTTCAGCTGTGTCGCCCGCTTTATTTGTGACGCTTGCCGTAACCTGTTCGGTTGTATCTAACGCTTGAACATCGGCTACAGGAACCAGTACTGACCAATTATTATCGGTAACTAAGGCTTCATAAGTTTTGCCATTTATCGTAATGACTATTTTTGCGCCGTCTTCAACTAATGTTGTAGTACCGCTAATTAATACCGGTGCCTCGTCTTCTTGCGCATTAATAATATCGTCGCCAGCGATCGGATTAATACTGATGCTCGGTGCATTTACGCTATGGATAATCGTGTGCGCTGCATCAGCTTTATCTCCTGCTTTATTCAATACTACTGCGGTTATTTGTTCGGAAGCAGCCAGGGCTTGTGCATCTGCCGCAGGCATTGCAACAGACCAGCTATTGTTGGCAACAGTGGCTGAGTAATTTTTACTATTAATAACCAGCGTTAATTCCTGGCCATCTTCCACCAGTGTAGTTGTGCCGCTTATTGCTATAGGTGAATTATCTTCCTCGCCATTAATAATGTCATCGACGGCCACAGGGTTAATCACAATTGTCGGTGCATTAATGCTGTGGTTTACGATTTTAGCTGCATCGGCTTTATCGCCCGCTTTATTAATTACGCTTGCCGTTACTGTTTCAACTGCATCTAGCGCTTGCACATCCGCAACAGGGATTTCAACTAACCAATTATTTTCGCTAACCGGTGCTGTATAGGTTTTACCGTTTATAACCAGGCTTACCTGCGCGCCGTTTTCAACCAGGGTGGTTTTGCCGCTAATTAAAATCGCTGCGTCATCTTCCAGGCTGTTAATGACATCATCGCCAGCGATAGGGTTAATTAAAATGCTCGGGTTAATCAGGCTGTGGTTAATAATGCGTTGGTTGGATGCTGCGTCACCGGCTTTATTACTTGCCGTGGCCTGCACTGTTTCCACAGCTTTTAAGGCTTGCGCATCGGCCGCAGGTATTTCGCTGAGCCAGGCATTATTGTTTATTGTTGCTGTGTAATTTTTGCCATTAATTACCAGCGTGAGAATTTGCCCGTCTTCAATCAGCGCGGTTGTGCCGCTAATTAATACGGCTGTGTCATCTTCAGCAGTATTAATAATATCGTCACCGGTTACAGGCGCTATGCTGATTGTCGGTGAATTTACACTGTGCGTGAGCGTGCGGCTAACCTCTGCTTCATCGCCTGCTTTATTCGTGACACTTGCAGAAACCTGCTCGGTGGGATTTAACGCCTGCACGTCTTGCACAGGAACCAATACGGACCAGTTGTTATTATTCACAACTGTTTCGTAGGTTTTACCATTAATAATAATTTCTATTTTTGCGCCATCCTCCACTTGCGTGGTTGTGCCGCTAATTAGCACAGGTGCGTCATCTTCCATTGCATTAATAATGTCGTCGCCTGCGATAGGTTTAATGCTGATCGTAGGTGCAACATTGCTATGAGTAATAGCGCGCTGGGTTTCGGCTTTATCGCCGGCTATATTAATTGCTTGCGCACTAATGATTTCGGCTGCAGGCAAGGCTTGTGCATCGGCTGCGGGAACAGCGATCGACCAACTATTATTAATAGCAGTGGTGGTATAGGTTTTGTCATTTACGCTGAGGCTAATTTTTTCGCCGTCTTCTATAAGTGTGGTGTTACCGCTAATTACCACTGGTGCGTCATCTTCGGTGGAATTAATAATGTCATCGCCTGCCACCGGATTAATACTAATGGTCGGCGTGCTAACGCTGTGGTTAATTGCGCGATCGGCTCTGGCACTATCACCAGCAGCGTTCACCACATTAGCTGTGGCAGTTACAGAAGCCCCTAAAGCTTGTGCATCGGCAGCTGGCATTACAGCTGCCCAATTATTATTGCCAACTGTTGCGGTATAGGTTTTGCCGTTTATATCCAGGCTAACAATCTGGCCGTCTTCCACCAGTGTGGTTTTGCCGCGCACCCATACAGGCGCATCATCTTCGTTATTATTAATTATGTCGTCACCGGCAATTACATCAATGCTAATTGCAGGTTTGTCGGGCGAATGTAAAACATCCCGCACCGCAGAGCCAGACTCGTCACCGGCATTATTAATTACACTTGCCTGTACAGGCTCTAATTTATCAAACGCCTGTACATCTGCTGCCGGGATATTAATTGTCCAGCTATTATTATTAACAATAGGAGAATAGGTTTTGCCATTAATTGTGAGGGTAACGGCCTGGCCGTCTTCGACTAATAAAGTGGTGCCGTGTATCTCAACAGGAGCATCATCTTCCTCAGCATTAATAATATCGTCACCTGCAATGATGTCGATATTAATCGCGGGTTTTGCTGTGCTGTGGAAAATACTGCGCGTGGAAAGATCGGAGGTATCACCCGCTTTATTGGTAACTACCGCAGTAACAGTTTCGCTCGCATCAAGCGCTTGGGCATCCGCTGCAGGCACTAATAAATTCCAGGTGTCATCTTTCACAACTGTTTTATAGGTGTTGCCATTTAGGGTTACAACGACTTCGCTGCCGTTTTCCGCCAGATAAGTATCACCGCTGATGGCAACGGGCGCGTCATCTTCAGTTAAATTAATAATATCGTCACCAGCGACGGTATTAATACTAATTGTGGGTACGCCTTGGCTGTGTGCAACACTGCGTTCGGCGGGTTCCGAAGTATCGCCGATTAAATTGCTCACCTGTGCAATTGCCGTATTAACGGCAGCTAATTGCTGCGCGTCATCGGCGGGAATAAATAGCGACCAACGGCCGTCCTGCACTTGTGTGTTATAGGTTTTGCCATTGAGTTTTAGGCTTACCTTGCTGTTATCTTCTGCATTCGTAGTACTGCCGCTAATTAATACCGGAGTGTTGTCTTCCGTATTATTAATAATGTCATCACCTGCGATAACATTAATGGCAATAGTCGGCAGATTCACGCTGTGGGAAACGGCGCGCTCAACCTGTGCACTGTCACCGGCTTTATTAATTACCTGCGCACTAATAATTTCTGTTGTATCCAGCGCTTGAGCATCTGCAGCGGGCAATGTGATTGCCCAATTATTATTATTGACTGTGGCACTGTAATTTTTGCCGTTAATTTCAACGCTAATTTTTTGGCCGTCTTCTATCAGAGTAGTTTTGCCATTAATTATTACTGGGCTGTCATCTTCGGTGGCATTAATAATGTCATCGCCCGCCACTGGGTTAATAATTATGCTCGGTGCGGCAAGGCTGTGTTGCACGGTGCGATCGGCAGGTTTCGCCGCATCGCCTGCCTGGTTGCGCACATTGGCAATGACTGCGGTAGACGCAGGCAGCGCCTGTGCATCGGCGGCGGAAATAGCGCTTGAGAAGCTATTGTTGGCAACAATAGCTGTGTAAGTTTTACCGTTAATATTTAGCGTTACTGATTGGCCGTCTTCAACATCGGTGGTGGTGCCAGTAATTGCAACTAAATCATCATCCTCGCTGGTATTAATAATATCGTCGCCGGCAATAACATTAATGCTGATTTTTGGCGTGCCGCTGCTGTGGCTTAACGCGCGCTCAGCATTTGCTTTATCACCCGCATTATTGCTGACGGTTGCGCTAACGGATTCCGACGAATCCAGCGCCTGAGCATCTGCTGCAGAAATTATTGTCGCCCAGGAATTATCCGCAACAATAGCTTCGTAGGTTTTACCATTGATATTAATGGAAACTTTTGCACCATCTTCCGCTAAGGTGGTTTTACCGCTAATGGTGACCGGCGCATCATCTTCAGTGGTATTAATAATATCGTCGCCAGCGATGACATTAATGCTGACGGTCGGTGCCGTACCTGAATGTGTCACAGCGCGATCGGTGGAAGCTTTATCGCCAGCTTTATTAGTAACGGTAGCGGTAACTATTTCTTTGGTATCGAGTGAGCTCGCATCGGCTGCAGGGATCATAGCCGACCAACTATTATTATTTACAATCGCCTCATAATTTTTGCCATTAACGGTGAAAGAAACTTTTGCACCGTCTTCTACAAGTGTTGTTGTGCCGCTAATTAAAACTGGTGCGTCATCTTCGCTGGCATTAATAATATCATCGCCTGCAATAACGTTAATGCTCACAGTAGGTGAATTTATGCTGTGGGCGATCGAGCGCTCAGCTTCTGCTTTATCGCCCGCTTTATTGCTGGCAGAGGCGGCAACTTTTTCAACTGCTTTTAACTGTTGTGCATCTGCGGCGGAAATACTTGTTGACCAGCTATTATTGCTAACTTGCGCTGTGTAGTTTTTGCCGTTAATTAATAAGGCTACATTTTGGCCGTCTTCAATTAGTGTGCTAGTACCGCTTATGGCAATGGGTGCGTCATCTTCGCTGGTATTAACAACATCGTCACCGGCAATAGTATTAATTTTAATTGTAGGTGTTGTGCCGGAATGGGTTAGGGCGCGATCGGCGTTGGCTGTATCACCGGCTTTATTAGTGACCGAAGCGTTGACAGTTTCTGAGATGCCTAGGGCTTGGGCATCTAAAGCTGGAATTAAAATCGACCAGCTATTATTGCTAACTGTCGCGGTATAAGTTTTTCCATTAACGGTGACGGTAACTTTTTCGCCATCTTCTACCAGTGTTGTAGTACCGGTAACTGCAACCGGTGCATCGTCCTCGCTGGCGTTAATAATGTCGTCGCCGGCAATTGGGTTAATTTTTATCGTCGGAGCAATTAAACTATGGCTAATAGTGCGCTCGCCTTCAGCTTTGTCACCGGCTTTATTGTTTGCACTGGCGATAATTTTTTCCGACGCTTTTAACGCTTGAGCGTCGAGTGCGGGAATTGATGTGCTCCATGTATTATTAGCGATAACCGCTTCGTACACTTTGCCATTTATTAATAAAGTAACTTTTTGACCGTCTTCAATTAAAGTGGTTTTACCGCTAATTGCCACCACTGCGTCATCTTCTCTGCTATTAATAATATCGTCACCCGCGACAATATTAATCGTAACAGTCGGCGCTGTGCCTGAGTGGGTAATTGCGCGATTAGCTGTGGCAGTATCGCCTGCATTATTAGTTACAGTGGCGGCAACTTTTTCAGCTGCACCCAAAGCTTGCGCATCAAGCGCTGGTATCACGAGCGACCAATTATTATTGGTAACATTCGCTGTATAGGTTTTGCCATTGATCGTAACGCTCACCTGCGATGCGTTTTCCACTTGCGCTGTTGTGCCGCTGATTAATACAGGCGCATCATCCTCGCTAGCATTAATAATATCGTCACCGGCAATAACATTAATTGTAATAGTAGGTGCTGTGCCCGAATGAGTGAGTGCGCGATCAGCAGTGGCCTTATCGCCGGCTTTATTAATAACACTCGCATTTACAGTTTCTGCGGCATCTAATGCTTGCGCATCTGCTGCAGGCATTGAAATTGACCAGCTATTATTATTTACCAGCGCTTCGTAGGTTTTGCCATTAATGGCGATAATTACTTTTGCCCCGTCTTCCACTTGCGTAGTTTTACCGCTGACAATTACCGGCGCGTCATCTTCGCCAGAATTAATTATGTCGTCACCAGCAATTGGATTAATCGTAACCGTAGGGGAGACTAAACTGTGGGTAATGGTACGCTCGCCTTCGGCTAGGTCGCCTGCTTTATTGCTGGCGCTGGCAACGACTTTTTCTGATATTTTTAAGGCTTGCGCATCAATCGCTGCAATGGATGTGGACCAGCTATTATTGGTAACTACAGCTGCGTAATTTTTACTATTAATAATTAGCGTAACTGTTTGGCCATCTTCAATTAACGTAGTTTTACCGCTAATAGCCACCGGTGCGTCGTCTTCGGCAGTATTAATAATATCATCGCCTGCAATCACATTAATGCCAATGGTCGGCGCTGTACCCGAGTGCGTCACGCTGCGTTCGGCACTGGCTTTATCACCCGCCTTATTGGACACTGTAGCGATCACTTTTTCTGATGTGCCCAGCGCTTGCGCATCCACCGCAGGCATTAAAATAGACCAGCTATTATTGCTAACAACCGCATCGTAATTTTTGCCATTAACCGCGACGCTCGCCTTGGCGCCATCTTCAACTAGAGTTGTTTTACCGCTGATTAACACCGGTACATCGTCTTCACTGGCATTAATAATATCGTCGCCAGCAATTGGGTTAATTGTTATTGCGGGAATGTCAGTGCTGTGGCTAATAGTGTGGTCAGCGGTTGCCTTATCCCCGGCGCTATTGCTCACAGTTGCATTAATTACTTCTGTGGCGCGCAGCGCTTGAGCATCGGAAGCGGAAATTGCCACCGACCAAGCATTATTATTTACTACTGCTGTGTAGGTTTTACCGTTAATCGTTAAGGTAACTTTTTGGCCATTGTCTACAAGTGTTGAGGTGCCGCTGATTACCACCGGCAAATCATCTTCACTGCTATTAATAATGTCATCGCCTGCAACAATATTAATAGTTAATGTAGGGTCGTTTAATGAGTGCTGTATATCCCGCGAGGCAGGTTCGGATTTATCACCCGCTAAATTTGTCGCTATTGCAGTTACGCGCTCATCGGCATGCAGCGCTTGAGCATCCGCTGCGGGAAGGCTCACCTGCCAGCGATCATTATTTACCGTGGCGGTGTAGGTTTTATTATTAATAGTAATTTTTACTGGCTGACCATTTTCAACTAACGACGTAGTGCCGGAAATTAATACCGGGCTGTTATCTTCCAGCGTATTAATAATATCGTCACCGGCGATAACATCTATATCAACGCTTGGCTCAGCTGTGCTGTGTCTTACGGTGCGATTAGCTAGCGCAGAATCCCCAGCGATGTTGCTCACTTGAGCCGAGACTAATTCACTCGTGCGCAGGCTTTGCGCGTCAGCGGCGGATATCGACGTGGACCAGCTACTATTGTTAACTACGGCTTGGTAATTTTTGCCATTAATATTCAGTGCAACGGATTGCCCATTTTCAACCCAGGTTGTCGTCCCGCTAATTAATACGGCGGTGTCATCCTCGGTTAAATTAATAATATCGTCACCGGCGATTGTATTAATAGTAATTAGCGGAATTACTGAGCTATGGGAAATAGCCCGGCTGGCTGGGGCGGAAACATCGCCAGCTAAATTGGTAACCTTTGCGGTGATAATTTCGTTTGCATGTAATAGTTGGGCATCAGCTGCGGGTACCACCGCCGACCAACCGTTGTTATTTACTATGGCGGTGTAATTTTTGCCGTTAAGTGTAATTGCAACCGTGCTGCCGTTTTCGGCAATTTGGCTTGTACCGCTGATGATTAGATCGCTGTCATCTTCTTGCGCATTGATAATATCGTCGCCTGCTACTACAGCGATCGTAAGGCTAGGTAATTCTGTAGAGTGTTTTATCGGGCGTGTGGCCTGTGGCGAGACATTGCCTTGTGCGTTGGTGACTTTTGCAGTAATTGTTTCGTTTGCTTTTAATGATTGTGCATCGGCTGCCGGTAAATTAAATGACCAGCTATTGTTAGTAACGATTGCGGTATAGTTTTTACCGTTGATCTGTACGCTAACAATCGAGCCATTTTCGGCAACTGTGCTGGTGCCGTTAATTACGACCGGTGCATCGTCTTCAATGCTATTAATAATGTCGTCGCTCGCTACCGCATTTATGGTAACGCTAGGTAATTCCACGATATGCGCAACAGCGCGAGTGGCCTTTTCACTTACAGCTGAATTATCTGCAAGGGCAGCCTGAGCGCTTACAGTTTCACTGGCATCAAATAATTGCGCATCGGCAGCGGGGATTAATAAATTCCAGCTGTTGTTGCTGACCGTGGTTGTATAAGTTTTGCCGTTAATTTCTAACTGAATTAACGAGCCATTCGGCGCATCTGTAGTGGCGCCGTTTACTGTAACCGGCGAGTCATCTTCTTGGGCATTGATAATGTCGTCGCCAGCAATAATATTAATGGTGATAACGGGTTTAACAGGCGCGACGTTTTTCGAACAACTGGGTACAACTGCATCCACTTTGGGTGGCGTAAAAGCGTTGGCAGTTACGCTTGAGTGAGGTGCAGGTGCTTGCACATCAAAAATTTTACCTGTAGTGCGCGTGGTATCGTAAAAATTAATACCGCTGCCGTCGTCACCGAAGGCAGCTTGGTTGCGGGTGTCGCCGGTAAAATAATATTTGCCGCTGCCGGTAATTGCTGCCGAGTTAAAAAAGCGTGTGCCCACTACAACGGCATTGGGGCCTTGGGTAAAGGGTTTGTTATTTTGCACCAGGTCGTTATTGTTGCCGACGCCAGTTACAAAAATAAAGCCATTATTGCGAGTTTTGGGGCTATTGTTATTAAAGCCTTTTTGCGAAATAAAACTGCAGTTATTAATTAATTCTGAATTGGGATTAATATTAATAAATTCGTCGGTTTGTACAAAGCCGGAATTGATAACTGTTCCGTCGGGGTTAAAATTCCCACCGGAAATACGGATATAACCGGTATTGGTAATACTGGTGCCCGGCTCACTAGAGAAATCACCGCTACTTAAAATTTCTCCGTCATTGGTGATCGTTGAATTACCTTTCATTTGGAAAGTTGTGCGCAAATTCATACGCGCACCCGCATCGTTAAAAAAGGTGCCTTTGCCGTTCCAATTAATATTGCTTTTGAAATCCGCAGTGCCGTGGTTGGAAAAACTAAATCCGTTATTGAGCGTAATCGAGGGCAAAGTGGCGCTGCCGCAGTTAATTACGCTGCCCGCTGGGTTCTGTAAGCTAGCTGGGTTAAAGGTTGCTCCGGCAGGTACAAAAATAGTTGCCCCCGCAGCTAAATTATTGATATTGCCAGTGAAGGTGCCGGAGATACACAAGCTCTGCCCGGCAGCTAAATTACCGGAAAAATTATTCTGCGCCACAGTACAGGCCGGCCGCGTGGGGCAGGTTGCCGACCAGGCGCCTTGGCTGGCAAGCGCTACGCAAAGCGCGAGGCTTAAAGAGCCGGCAGGGGAGGTGGCAAGATTAAAAGCGGCAGACGGGTTGGACGAATTCTTCACGGGGGGTTCCTAATTTATACGCACTTGTATTGTGGATTTTGTTCGGCAGGAGCGGCGGAATCTACTTGAACTACGGGTGTTTAACAACCAGTTGGTTAAAATAAATACCGGCACTGGATCGCTTTTTGGCTGTCCGTGTGTAGTTAAAATCTTGTCTAAAATTAGCAGCTTAACATTGCATTCAGGTGTGCTTGAGACAAAGTAACGCGTTAACTAGCGAGCATTAACAAACAGGTGACAGGCAAAAGGGCTAGCGACAGGCGTCGATATTTGAATCGGCGCGACGAGCGCACTCACGAGCGATATTTTGGCAAGCAATAATCTGTCCAGGAGCTCCGGGCGGCGCGGCGCGGCATTCACGTGCGAGCGACTGTAATTTTCGAGCGTCCAGCTTTTGTAGGCTGTTGCGGCTTTCACAGCCGCACAGAAGGAGAAAGGCTAGAAAAAACGCTGACTTAATCAGCGTCGTGGTTTTCAGCTTCAAGTTTCTTTTCCATCTCGTCGAGGGAAATATGCCGCACGTCCATGCCGTGCACTAAATAGATAACGTTTTCCGCGATGTTGCGGGCGTGATCGCCAATGCGCTCCAGCGCGCGCAGGGCCCATAAAATATTCATGACGCGGGAGATTGAGCGCGGGTCTTCCATCATATAGGTGATTAATTCGCGCAGAGCCGAGCGGTATTCAAGATCCACTTGGTTATCGTCACGCACAACGCGCACAGCCATCTGGGCGTCGTAGCGGGCGAAGGCATCCAACGACATATTCACAAGCTTTAGTACGTTCGAGCCTATGTGGCGCAGCTCGATATAACCGCGCGGTGATGCGCCGTCTTCATTGAGCGCGATGGCCATCTTGGCAATTTTATCCGCCTCATCGCCCATACGCTCCAAGTCGTGCGTGGTTTTCGTAACCATCAGCACCAAGCGCAAATCGGATGCGGCTGGCTGGCGGCGAGCGAGAATTAACGTGCATTCGTGGTCGAGGGCGATCTCTCGCTGATCTACTTCTGTCTCAGTGTGCAACACATGTTCAGCCAAGGCGCTGTCGGCGGTTTCCAGGGCTTTCACCGCATTGGCCACTTGCTCCTCCACCAGTCCACCCAGCTCAAGCAAGTGCGTGCGCAGGTGCTCCAAGTCCGTGTTGAATTGCTGAGAGATGTGTCGATCTATGTGTAGGTTATCCATGGTGTCAGGTCTCAATTCGCGCAGGCTAGCCGATGCGGCCAGTAATATAGGCTTCGGTCAATTCATGATCGGGGTTGGTAAATACTTTCTGGGTTTCATTCACCTCAATTAGCTTACCCAGATGGAAATAGGCGGTGCGGTCAGAAACCCGCGCGGCTTGCTGCATCGAGTGCGTCACTATGGCGATAGTAAAATTCTGGCTCAATTCGGCGATTAATTCCTCTATTTTTGCCGTAGCGATGGGGTCCAATGCCGAGCAGGGCTCGTCCATTAAAATAACTTCCGGGCTCACTGCAATCGTTCGGGCAATACATAAACGCTGTTGTTGGCCGCCGGAAAGACTCGTGCCTGCGGCATCTAAGCGATCCTTTACTTCATCCCATAAGCCTGCGCGGCGCAGGCTGGTTTCGACAATTTCATCTAAATCGGCGCGGCGGCTGGCAAGGCCGTGAATTTTTGGGCCGTAGGCTACATTGTCGTAAATGCTTTTTGGAAAAGGATTGGGTTTTTGAAATACCATTCCAACGCGAGCGCGCAGGGGCACTACATCCAATTTAGCTTCGTAGATATCTTCGCCATCCAAACAAATACTGCCCTCAATTCGGCAGCTTTCGATCGTATCGTTCATGCGGTTTAAACAGCGTAAAAAAGTCGATTTACCACAGCCGGAAGGGCCGATCATCGCGATCACCTGATTTTTCGCAATATCCAAATCCACACCAAATACCGCTTGTTTTGCGCCGTAAAAAACATTTACCCCACGCACCGACAATTTAGGGCTGTCTATAAAGGGTTTTCCGACAGTGCTGCCTTCGCGCTTGGTCTTCATTTTGGATTTAAACTCATTCGGGGTTTGGATCGTGTGCATAATCGGCGCTCGTTCAACCTGCGTCGAAGATTTACTAATAGGTATGGGCTCTAACACTTCACTCATCGGTTATTCCTCAATTTACCAGCGTCGCTCAAGGCGCTTGCGCAGCCAGACGGCTAGTGTGTTCATACAAATTAAGAAGGCCAAAAGCACCATAATGGCGGCGGAAGTTTTTTCCACAAAGGCGCGTTCGGGGCTGTCCGACCACAGAAAAATTTGCACTGGCAAAACAGTGGCTGAGGACATCACCCCGGTGGGTGCATCCATAATAAAAGCCACCATGCCAATCATCAGCAGCGGCGCTGTTTCTCCCAGTGCGTGCGCCATACCGATAATAGCGCCGGTGAGCATACCGGGCATAGCCAGTGGTAACACATGATGCAAAATCATCTGCATTTTAGAGGCGCCAATGCCCAGTGCCGCTTCGCGAATACTCGGCGGTACCGATTTAATTGCCGCACGGCTGGAAATAATAATGGTGGGCAGTGTAATTAACGTCAGCACCAAACCACCCACAAGTGGAATTGATCGTGGCAGGTGAAACAAATTAATAAAAATCGCTAAACCCAGTAGACCGAAAATCACCGAAGGCACGGCGGCTAAGTTATTAATATTCACTTCAATAAAATCGGTGAATTTATTGCGCGGTGCGTATTCCTCTAGATAAACCGCGGCGGCTACTCCTATAGGAAACGCGAGTGAAAGCGTGACGGCTAGGGTAAAAATACTGCCTAACAATGTGCCTAAAATACCGGCCATTTCCGGTTCTGCAGAATCCCCGGAGGTAAAAAACTGCCAATTAAATTGACGCTCTAACTCGCCTTTATTAATTAAATCTTGAACCCAAGCAACTTCTTGCTCGTTTAAACGCTCGCTAAATACCTTGCCAGACAGGCTTTTGTAATAGGTATCCACATCGTCATCGGCTGTGACCCATAAATCCATAGAACTTCCAAGCAGCGCAGGATTGGCCAAAACCTCAGCTTGCACTTGGGAGCCTGCGCCGACACTTAGCAGTGAGTTTAACCAGCGCTTAGCTTCGCGGCCTTCAACTTCAGGAAAGCGTGCCGCCAGGGCCTGGCGCACAAGTGGTTGAAAGTCAGCGGTTTTAATTTGCGTTACATCTTTTGGGTTGGTGATTTGCAACGCTTCTACATCTAATTGCACCTGCAGATGAATTTTGGTTTGGCTAAAGCCGCCTAAACCACTGCTGATAATGCCAACAAATAAACACAGCAGCGCTATTAAACCCACGGCGATCGAGGCTACACCAAATACGCGAAAACGCTTTTCCGCCGCGTAGCGTTTAGCAAGGCTCTTGGCGACTAATTGAGCCTGTTTTGTAGGGAAATTATTCATACTGCTCTCGGTATTTTCGAACGATATAGAGTGCGAGGTAATTCAAGCAAAGCGTTACGACGAATAACACCAAGCCTAGGGCAAAGGCGGCCAGAGTTTTTGGGCTATCAAATTCTTGGTCCCCAACTAGAAGCGTGACAATTTGCACGGTGACGGTGGTTACCGCATCAAACGGGTTGGCGGTCATATTCGCCGCCATACCGGCGGCCATAACTACAATCATCGTCTCGCCGATAGCACGCGAGGCGGCCAGCAATATCGAACCGACAATACCTGGTAATGCGGCAGGAATTACCACTTGTTTGATCACTTCCGATTGGGTCGAACCCAAACCCAGGGCGCCGTCGCGTAGCGACTGTGGCACGGCGTTAATCACATCGTCAGACAAAGACGAAACAAACGGAATGATCATCACCCCCATAACTAGTCCTGCAGCCAGAGCACTCTCCGAGCTGATCGTAATCCATTGATCAAGCCCGAGGCCCAAGCCTAGGTCGCGGATCAGCGGCGCGACCGTCAGCGCCGCGAAAAATCCATACACCACCGTAGGCACGCCAGCTAAAACTTCAAGCGCCGGTTTTACAATACTGCGGGTACGGCGGCTGGCGTATTCAGATAAATAAATAGCGGACATCAGTCCTGTGGGCACAGCCACAATTAGTGCTATTGAAGCGATTAGCAATGTTCCTAAAAATAAGGGCACAGCGCCAAAGCTGCCGGAGCTGCCCGTTTGATCGCTGCGAATGGCCATTTGCGGGCTCCATTCCAGGCCAAACAAAAAACTAAACACTGAGACATGTTTAAAAAAACGCAATGATTCAAACAATACGGAAAGGATAATGCCCACTGTAGTCAGCACGGCTAGGCTTGCACAAATTAACAGCCCCCAGCGGAAAATGACTTCCACTTGCGCGCGCGCTTTTACGTGCGGTGCGATGCGTAGCCAAACTAATAATGCTGAAAAAATCCCCAAACAGAGACCTGCGCAAGTCATTGCCCAATAATTAGTTGTGCGCAATTGTTTAAAGTGAGTAACCGCTTCCAGTAATTGCGGCTCTATTTGTTCCGACCCTAAATGGCCTGCGGCTAAATTTAAAATCTGGTTGTAAATTAGTGCGCTGCGCTCACCGTCGGCACCTAAGATACTGGCGGGCAGGGGTTCGAGCACCAAATGCTCTATGAGGCTGCTATCAAAAAGATTCCACACCAATACCAGTAAGGCGCTGGGGATAATGCACCAGAGCGCAGTAAGTGCGCCGTAATAAAAAGGCAGCGAATTGAGTTTGCCTAATGAGCCATCGCTGCGCCTGACCAGCGCGAGAGACTTGCCACGTCCCAGCACAAAGGCGCCTGCGGCCATGAGGCAGAGTATTATCAATAGGGAGGCAGAATTCATAAACAATAGGCGCTTTAACTGAGAGTTAATTTATATGCAAAAGCCCGGATAACCGGGCTATGAAAAATACTTAAAAATAGCGTATTTAAAGCTTCATAACTGTCAGCGCGTTGGCGGCAGCTGCAGCAGCGGTACGATCTTTTTTAGGCAGTGGAATTAAGCCTTTTTCCGATAAATACCCCTCATCGCCCCAAGCAGCTTCGCTAGTAAATTCGGCAATAAACTCTTTAATGCCAGGCACCATGCCTACGTGTTGTTTTTTCACGTAAATAAATAGCGGGCGGGAAACTATATAGCTGCCATCGGCAATGGCTTCAAACGTAGGCGCTTTGCCACCCACTTTAGAGCCGTGAACTTTATCGGCGTTTTGCTCCAAAAAGCTGTAACCAAAAATACCCAAGGCATTTACGTTTTCTTCCAGCTTGCGCACGATGAGGTTGTCGTTTTCGCCAGCTTCTATGTAAACGCCGTCTTCACGAATTGCACCACAAGCCGCTTGATATTCTTCTTTTTTGGTGTCTTTAAGCGCTTTTAAAAATGGGTAGCTATTGCAACCACCTTCCATAACTAGCTCGACAAATGCGTCGCGGGTGCCAGATGTGGGCGGTGGACCCATTACGCTAATCGCGGTGGCAGGTAGCGAAGGGTTAATGTCTTTCCAAGTTTTATAGGGATTAGGGATGAGTTTATCGCTGCCTTTTGCATCGGGGACATTTTTCGCTAAGGCCAAATAAATTTCTTTGGTAGTAAGGTCGTACAAAGGCGCTTTTTTACTATTGGCAAACACGATGCCGTCAAAGCCAATTTTAATTTCGACAATTTCTTTAACGCCAGCTGCCTGGCAGGCATCGTATTCAGATTGTTTAATACGACGTGACGCGTTGGCCACATCTGGAAATTCAACGCCTACGCCTTTACAAAATTCTTTAAAGCCACCGCCAGTGCCGGTGGGCTCAATTTTAGGCGCTTTAAAATTACCTTTGCGGCCGAAGCGCTCGGAAACTACTTTGGCAAATGGAAACACAGTAGATGAACCCACCGCGGAAATATTGTCACGGGCAGCTAACGCGGCGGGCGAGAGTAGGGTAAAGCTGGAAGCACAGGCAAGAGCGGTTAGCAATTTCTTCACAAAAAATCCCCGGAAAAAGGTTGGTGAATGGAAGGTGCCTTAACACCTAGGTTGCACATGCTAGTGGGTGATTATGACAGTTTTGTTGCATAGCTCTGTGGCAGAACGAACCGACCGATGCGCGCGCGAATAACGCCAAGTTCAGCGCTTCTGGAATATCCGAGACTGCGTTGATCGGGAAATTTACTTTTGCGGTGCAGCATATCGCGCTATAGTGCAACGTGCTGATTGCCCACATGAAGAAGAGATAACAGCCAGGAGTTCTGATGAACACGCTCGATGAAACCCCTAAGCCCGCAGGCCAGTTGGCATTGCAAACCCTTGTATTGCCGAAAGATACTAATTCTAACGGCGATGTATTTGGCGGGTGGTTGATGGCGCAAATGGATTTAGCCGGAGCTATAGGTGCGCGCGAAGTTGCTAAAGGCCGCGTAACCACTGTAGCTGTGGGCAGCATGACCTTTCTGCGGCCCGTGCCCTTAGGTGCAACGGTAAGCTGTTATTGCGACGTGCTCGAAGTGGGTCGCTCGTCCATTAAAACGCGTATTGAAGTATGGGTTAAGCAGTACGACAGCGAACGGCAAAAGGTCACCGAAGGTGAGTTTGTTTATGTGGCCATTGATAACTCTGGCCGTACGCGGCCAGTACCACGGGAATGATCAACTGATTCTTTTGCGAGAGTGGGGAATTGATTTCCCCACTTTTTAAAAAATCCTTCCTTTTAAAACAAAAAGTAGCGCTGAGCTAAAGGCAATACATCGGCAGGCTCACAGGTTAATAAAACGCCATCGGCGCGTACTTCGTAAGACTGAGGATCCACTTCCATTACCGGCTGGTAATTGTTGTGCACCATGTGCGCTTTGCTCACGCTGCGGCAGCCTGATACGGCCACTAGGCGGCGCTCTAATTCGTAACTCGCCGCTATGCCCGCATCAAGCGCCGCTTGGCTGACAAAACTTACCGAAGTTGCCCGGCAAGCGCGACCATAGGCGCCAAACATCGGCCGGTAATGCACAGGCTGAGGAGTAGGAATACTGGCGTTAGCATCACCCATGGGCGCTGCCGCTATCATGCCGCCTTTGATAATAAGGCTTGGTTTAACGGCGAAAAAAGCCGGTTTCCATAATACTAAATCCGCTAATTTTCCTACCTCCACTGAGCCGACTTCATGGGCGATGCCGTGGGCCAATGCAGGATTGATTGTGTATTTGGCGATGTAACGTTTGGCGCGCAGATTATCGGCTACTTCACCGGGTAAATTGCCACGCTGCACACGCATTTTGTGGGCGGTCTGCCAGGTACGGATAATAACCTCGCCCACGCGGCCCATGGCTTGTGAATCTGAGCTGATCATCGAGAATGCGCCTAGATCGTGCAGTATGTCTTCCGCTGCGATGGTTTCCTTGCGGATACGCGAGTCGGCAAAGGCGACATCTTCTGGAATGCTCGGATCCAAGTGGTGGCATACCATTAACATATCCAGATGTTCATCAACAGTATTAATGGTGTAAGGCCGCGTCGGGTTGGTGGAGCTTGGCAACACGTTACTCAACCCGCAGGCTTTAATGATGTCCGGCGCGTGGCCGCCGCCAGCGCCTTCTGTATGGTAGGTGTGAATCGTGCGACCCTTAAAGGCTGCGATCGTATCTTCGACAAATCCTGACTCGTTAAGCGTATCCGTATGAATAGCGACTTGAATGTCGTGTTCATCGGCGACGCTTAGGCAGGTGTCTATAGCTGCGGGAGTCGTGCCCCAGTCTTCATGTAGTTTCAGTCCCATAGCTCCCGCTGCCACTTGCTCGTGCAGCGCTTGCGGCAAGCTAGCATTTCCCTTACCTAGCAGGCCAAAGTTCATCGGGAAGGCTTCCAGGCTTTGTAACATGCGTGCCATGTGCCATGTGCCGGGCGTACAGGTAGTGGCGTTGGTGCCGGTAGCAGGGCCTGTGCCGCCGCCAATCATTGTGGTTACGCCGCTCATTAAGGCTTCTTCTATTTGCTGTGGGCAAATAAAGTGGATGTGAGCATCTATTGCTCCTGCAGTGAGAATCTGGCCTTCACCAGCGATAATCTCCGTGCCAGGGCCGATGTTAATCGTGACGCCCGGCTGGATATCCGGGTTGCCTGCCTTACCAATGCCTACGATACGGCCCTGTTTTATCGCCACATCGGCTTTGACTATGCCCCAGTGATCGAGAATTAATGCGTTGGTAATAACCGTATCCGGGGTCAGGGTACAGCTGGCTTGGCTCTGGCCCATGCCATCGCGGATGACTTTGCCGCCGCCAAATTTCACTTCTTCACCATATAAGGCAAAGTCTTTTTCCACTTCAATCCACAGTTCGGTATCGCCCAGGCGTAAGCGATCACCTACTGTCGGGCCGAACATATCCGCATAGGCGGCGCGGCTCATTTTGCTCATGGCAAATCTCCCATGACATCACCGCGAAAACCATAAACACGGCGCAGCCCGGCAAGCGCTACCAGCTCAACCTCGCGGCTTTGGCCGGGTTCAAAACGTACAGCGGTGCCTGCCGCTATGTTGAGGCGAAACCCCAACGTGCTGGGGCGCGCAAATATCAGCACAGGGTTTACCTCAAAAAAGTGGTAATGGGAGCCCACTTGGATAGGGCGATCCCCAGTATTAGCCACGCTCACTCGAATGCAGGCGCGGCCGGGGTTAAGTTCAATATCGCCGGGGGCAATCTGGTATTCGCCGGGAATCATAAGGGCACCTTAAAGATGTAATCGAGTTATACGATAGGTTCGTGGACAGTTACCAGTTTGGTGCCGTCGGGGAAGGTGGCTTCAACCTGTACTTCAGCGATCAGCTCCGGCACGCCATCCATGACATCTTCCCGCGCCAACAGTGTTTTTCCGTAGCCCATTAACTGCGCCACCGTTTGTCCATCGCGGGCGCCCTCCATTATTGCGGCACTAATAAAAGCTACAGCTTCCGGGTAGTTAAGTTTAAGTCCGCGGGCTTTGCGGCGTTCGGCTAGAAGAGCGGCGGTGAAGATTAATAACTTATCTTTGTCGCGGGGAGATAGTTCCATGCAATAGACCTGGTTGGATTGAGCCGGATGCAGACAAGGTTGCAGGCTCACAAGCTTAAAAAGTGTGATTGGATTTTTTCAATTGGGCGCAGGATTCGGCTCATTGGTGCGTATCGAGCCTCCATAGAGTGCACCAACGTTAATCAACTGTGCAATTCTTGCTGGTAAATAGCACTATCGAGCCTTTAGCAGTAATTATTCCACTTCAAGATACTGGCCTGCGAAGCTCTAATAAAGAGTAAGCGAGTTGCAGTTTTTGGGTTCAAGTTCCAGCCAAATAACAAAACCTGTTTGGGCTTGTGGTAGTGGTCAATGGCAAAAACAACCCTCAATAATTGCAAATAAAGCTTCTAACTAATTTGCTCTCCTTCCATTTGAAACAGATCGCTCGACTCCTAAATAACTCAGGTATCTGCCGATTAAGTAACCACTATCCAGGTCGAATGAGATCGGTATCACGTCAAAGTCACACGCAACCAAAACGTAAAATTTTTTTCAAAAAATCCATCTTTTGTTTGACAAATGAGGCGCTAATGTTATCGAAAAAATGCCCTAAGAGAGAAAATATGATTTATTACCAATTTTAGTGTGAGTGTCCACACCTTTAAGTCCTAATCAAAATGGTAGTTTGGCAGCATGGATACAAACAGAAGAGTGCAGGATCGCTCGATGCGCGATTTGTGTGCGTTTTTGAACCATGCCAGCGCTAACAATAAAAATTTCCAACTAGGGCATTAATCATGACAATTAACCTCAAAAAGCAAACACTCTCCTATGGTGGAGTGGTACTGCTGGCACTGGGCTTAACCGCTTGTGGTGCCGACCCGGTACCGAGCAGTTCCAGCTCATCTTCAAGTTCCAGCTCTTCAAGTTCCTCATCTAGCTCCAGTTCGTCCTCTACTTCAGGCCGTACGTCATCGTCCAGTTCATCTTCATCAAGTACCTCGTCGTCTTCGAGCTCATCAACCAGCGGCAATCCAAAACCCGGCCTCGGTTATTCGGTCATCTCTAACGGCCACGGCGGCGTTAACTACGAAGCGGCAGAAGTTCCTGAAAGTTTTGATAAAGACAAATCACTAACTGCCTTCCAAGGCACCCTATATAAATTCCTGCGCAGCAGCGGCTGTTCTGGCTGCCATAACTCAGTGGTACCCGAAGAACAGGGCGGTCAACAAGCCCCATTGCATTCAGATGACAACGTTGAATTGGCCCATCAATACGCACTAACTCGGGTTAATTTCAAAGACCCGGCCAACTCAAAATTCGTTGTGCGCATGAAAATCGACCGCCACCACTGCCCAGGTACCACCTGTGCGGATGCGGCAACCAAAATGTTAACAGCCGTAAACGATTGGAAAGCGCAGCTGACTCTGCCAGAAACACCGCGCACTGTTCCTGCTAGCACTAAAGTCACCGAAGCTGAAGTTAAACAGTGGATAGCGACTAATAAAGCTACTTTGCCTGAAGCGGATAAAAAATATTTCGTTTACACCTCAATGCATGAATTGCATAACGAAGGTTTAACTGCCGATCAGCTAAACATCGTTCGCGCCGGTCTTTCCAAAGCGCTGAACTCTGTTGCTCGCTGGGCGCCCGCTATCGTTAACCCGGTTGATATCAATGGCAAAGGCCTGGTCTATCGCTTTGACGTGCGTGACTACTGGGGCTACAACCAAGGTGTTAAAGAGTTGTACTTCGGCGGTTCCGATGACGACCTAGCATTCGGTAATGGCAAAAAAGATTACAAAGGCACAGCTATTAGTGCGTCCGTACAGCAGAAGAAATACAACTTCACCGGTACTACCGTCAGAGATCCTGAACATGCACTGCGCATTTGGGAACGTGTACTGCACGGTAACGTAGAAGGTGCTGTGACTTCCGGTACTATTCCACCCTATATCGACGGCTTCAAAGGCACGCGTAAAACCAATGCCGCTGGTGAATATGTTGATATAAATGCGTTTGAGTGGGCTGAAACAGCGCAGTTGATTTACACCCTGACCCGTCCAGACGTGTACAACTCCATCATGATGCACCCTTTCTATGCTGAAGAATTCGAGCGCAATCTAGGCGTTGATGTCAGCAAAGGTATGGATTCTTGGGATTACATGGTGAGCTTTGATGCTATTACGATCGACTCACGTCTGTTAATGCGCAACAAGCGCAAAAACGGCGGCTGGTACTGGAAAACTTTCGACGTCTTCACTGGCCAATTGGCTAGCGGCCGCGACCGTAACATCTTTGATGTTTACGCCGATGCCGACGGTAAAGATATTCGTTTCCCATTCTGGGCCAACCCAATTCCTAAGTTTGTAAAAGGCACAACCGTTGCTGAAGACAAAACTGACTTTAGTATGGTGGCAAGCCTTGCTCAATCTGGCGATGGTATTCCCGGCTTCACATCTAAAACTGCAACTGGTTGTGATAACCAACCCGGTGCTGTATCCGGCTTCGGTTTCTGCCGTCACTACACCGGTACCGGTGGTGCACAGCAGGCAGCGTCAGAAATTATTTATGACCTGCCCAACGGTTTGAACGGCTACTACTTAACCGGTGGCTTTAACCAACGTCGTTTGGATGCGTTCTTAAATATCGTTCGCGACCCGCGCATCATTATTACCGCTAAGGACAATATAGCTACGCAAACCGGCTACAGCTTTAGTAAAGATTCTGGCGCTGGTGGTGCTAATGATCCTCGTCTGAACGTGGGTAGCTCTTGTATCGGCTGTCACATTGACGGTATGAATCGCGTAAACAACGACTTGCGCGTCTGGCTGGATAAAGCTAAAGACCGTTTACCTAAAGGCAAGTACGGTGTTGATGGCTGGGTTAACAACGAAGCCACCGTTAAGCGCGTTAAAGAACTTTATAAGTCAAACGATGTGTGGAAAGAGTATGTAGAGAGCGATCGTCAAGACTTCTTAACCGCTATGGCAGATATCAAGCACGCGATGGTGTTGGGCGAAGATAAGAGCGTTTATGTGGAGCCAATTATTTGGACTGTTGAGTACGTACAACGTACTAAGTACAAATATAAGCAAACCACTTCCAACTAAGGCTAGTTAGCCTTTCTTGAAAGGGGCAAAACCTGCGGGTTTTGCCCCTTTTTCGTTATAGAAATTCGTTAAAAATCACCCGCTCAAAACTTAACCGTTTCTCTATTCTGCTCCTAGTGACCGATTGGGCGGGGCCAAGCACACAAATCATAAATTAGAGATAAATAATACAAAATGCGACTTAGCTGCCGATTTGGGTGTGAGTGCATACGCCTTTTACGAATTTAGTATGTGGTAACGTAGCTGTGAAGTTCAAAACTGCTGATGTTCGGCCAACCAGCACCACAAATCTTGGCGCCGCGATTTAACGTGCAACCCGATAAGCACGGGCTTCTTTGTGGACCCTTCCAAAAATAATTAGCCTCTAATGGTAAATACAATGACCAATATCGACATCGAAGAATCAACCGCACCAACTGCTACTGCTTCACGTCGCAAAATCGTAAGAATTATCAGCACCGCTGCCGTAGCCGTTCCCGTGCTTAACCTTCTTGGCTGTGGTGGCGACACCTCCAGCGGTTCTAGCAGCTCAAGCTCCTCTTCAAGTAGCAGCTCCAGCAGCTCAAGCTCCAGCGGACGCAGTTCAAGCTCTTCCTCAAGCAGTAGCTCCAGCTCTTCTTCAAGCAGCTCAAGTTCGTCTAGCTCAAGTTCGAGTACTTCATCAAGCTCCGGCGGCGGGCCTATCACTGCAGCGAATTTAGCCAAAGGCGGTACTAAATCGCTGAAAATCGACTTCCCACCGGAAAACCCGTTTAAAAATGGTGTCGCGTCTACTCCCTTAACCTGTAGCAAGCCTACCGGCACCCAAATTCTAGGGCCTTGTTATTTAGATTTAGGCCAGTTCCGTACCGATATTTCCGACGGCGAATTGGGCGTGCCGATTATTTTTGCTTTCCAAGTATTGGATAAAAATTGTAAACCCATGCCCGGTTTAGCTGTGCATATATGGCATACCAACTGTAAAGGCCAATATTCTGCGGATAATTCCAAAGGCACGCCCGGCGCCGGCTGGACACCCAAAGTATGTTCCGGCGAAACTCCACTGACGCCCACTACTACGTTTCCTGCCAGTGAAGTTCAGCGGGCCTATAAATCTACTTGGCACCGTGGCGCTACTTCAACAGATATGGAAGGCGTGGCTTACTTTAAGTCTTGTTTTCCCGGTTGGTACGGCGGCCGCACCAATCATGTCCACTTCCGCTTTGTGCGTAATAACAGTGAACTTTTAGTTACTCAGTTGGGATTCTCTGACGCCCTGTGCGATGAGATCCATAAAAACCATTCTGAATACGCTGGCAAAATTCAAGATCGCACTATGTTGACCATTAACGGTCGTCAGCAGGACACAACATTTTCGGGCAATCCTAAAGACCAGTGGATTATGGACGCATACCGAAATTCGGATGGCTCTTTAACCATTTCTAAAACTATTATTTTGAACGTTTAATTAAATGGTTAAAGCTTAGGTTGCAATCTGAGCTGTACAGCAAAAAAGCGAAGCGACTTAGCCGCTTCGCTTTTTTTATTGCCTCTATTTGTGCAGCCGATTATTCGGAAGGTTTAATGGTTTTACAGATAAAGGCAATTTTAGGGATGGCATGCGTTTGCATGCTCTCTTAAGTGCCATTAATAGATATTGGATACATTGGCGCCGGCAGAAAATATACAAATAGGTAAGACAAGATTTTATTTTTTGCTGCCCCTTGCGCAGAAAATATTTGTCGTGGAGTTGGTATTAAATTTTACTTTTAGAGCGCAGCCTGCAAGTCATTTAAAGGTGGATTTTAATTAAGCCAGAACATCTCTTTGGAAGGCGCTGTTCTATTGATTTAATCGGCAGAATAAAAGTTTATCGTTTGTAGATTTTACCGGCTCATGTGCGGAATATTATTATGTATAAAATTATGGTTCTGAGCGCAGGGATGATGTTTTGTAGTGTTGCTCAAGCGCAACTTAATTGTTGGGAGCTTGGGCTTGAGCAGATGGCTATTGCCGAATCCGCCTCCACACAAACAGCGGCACGCCCGCAAGCGTATCAAAAAGCGCAGGATTATTTTATATGTGCGGCCGAAAAGCGTGTGTCTGAGGCTGCATACCGTGCGGCGGCATTAAGCGATAAAGGCTTAGCACGCAAACTCGATAAAGCAACTACGGAGCGCTTCTATCGCGCGGGTTCATTAGGTGGCAATAAAGATGCTTCATTAGCGATGGCAAGTCTTGTATGTGGCGGTGATACGCAAAGGTGCGCCGCACCTTTGGAAGCCAAAAAATGGCTAATTAAAGCCACCCGACAAGGCAGTGCCGATGCAGCACAGCTACTGGCCGTGCAATATGAAAAAGGCGACGGCGAGCCCGCCGATAAAAAGCGCGCCGCCGCCTGTTATAAATTAGCTGAAGAGCGCGGCAATTCTTGGGCTCGGCAAAATTATCAGCGCCTTAATCCTGGCGAGCAACCAATAAATACTGCTGAATGTACGGGGAATATTTAATCGCGCTGTTTGTATTGCCGATTGATGTCATTAATAGCTCAGGCTCGTTGAGCTCAATTAAAATTTAACGATTTTATGCGTGCTCTGTTTGATTTAAATATTCGTAAATGTAATCGCGGTTGGCTGTACGCGACGGACGATGTGTAAAGCGCACGTTGGCATTGCTGCCCAACGTGCGTATCCTTAAACTCATAAACTGTAGTATGAAGCTTAGATATCAAAAAGCTTTGAGGTTAAAATGTCATCTCTCCCCAAAGCCAATATTTTTTAGTATCAATATTGGGGGTGACTGGGTTAATCGTCGCTATAGCCTTATCTGCAGAATAATCCGCGTATTTAATGCCGAGTGTGTATTTTTTGCCAAAAGTTTTTAATACCTGCGCATTTGCTTCATCGCCAAAATCCTTATTGCCTTCGCTTTGTTTATAGGTGCCGTAATTAATCATCCATTTAATTCCCAAAGCAGTCATATCCATAGAAAGTGTTGCTGTATCGTACACAACGCCAGTTGTAGGCGTACCTAAAAACATATCTGCCCAGCCTTCAAAGGCATGTTTGGTTGCATAGGGTGTTTGAAAGCCCTGTGTTCCTTTATCAGAACCTAGGCTTTCTTCATAAAATTTTAATATCAATGGGCCCTGTTTTGTCGTGTAAGCGAGGCCTACATCGAGATAGTGATAATCCATATCCTTCTCGATTAATGCGGGTGTAGTTAATTTCTGCTGCGCGTATTCTGCCGTGTATAAAAGGCGCAAGGGCATTGTGGTGGGCATAATATACGCGCCATCAAACCTTAGGCCTACAGTGTCATTTTGTTGATAACGCAACGCAGGGTTTAACTGGTTTAAATCCGCTGCTTGGTTATTGAGTAAATAGGCATAGGCGGTAAGCTTGCCTAATTGCCATCCACTGTATTGAATATTCAGTAAATGATCATCGGTATCAAAACTAAAATTGGTGTTGGGTTTTATTTCGGCGATGCCTTGCACCTTCGCTAAATAGGCGTAAAAAAACGTCCAGTCGGATATGCCTTTGTAATTTACTGTCAATGCATCAAATGTTTGTTCATTCTGGCGCCAGCCGACATTGCCAACAAATCGCTGATTGTCCAAAAGAATGCGCTGGCGGCCTGCGATAACATCTAATTTAGAAATTCCTCTATAGCGCAAAAACGCTTGGTTTAATTCAGTTTGCTCAGGGTCGACTATTGCGGCGAAACCTGTTTTATTTGGTGCGTATTCATCAATTGCACCGATGATCCGTGTGTCTTCAAACTCCGCCATCGCGGTAAAACCTGCCAGCGGTGCTGTTTCATAGCCTAAACGGCTGCGCAGCGTTAAGGCTTCAGCATCTTTAATAGCCGAGCTATTAACGTCCACGCTTTCATAACGTAGGCGAAAATTACCGGAGGCTTTGCCGCCGCTTAAGGCATCATAAAATGCATCTTCGGAAGCTTGACTGAGCATCGGCGTACAGGAAATTAGCGCACAAAGCAGAGTTTTTTTGCATGGAAATCGGGTCATTGCTCACTCCAAATAAATCTTAAGGTGAAAATATTTTTTTGTGACTAAAAGCGAGTTTTAAATGGGCGCAGCACGCCCTGCAGGCTTTAAAGGCACCTGTTTTATAGTGTTAAAATTAGTTAAAGTCGGCAGCTTGGCTGCCTAGTATTAATAGTTCTTAAGCAACATTGTCCTTCGGGGCGTGAAGGCTAATGACTTTTTTGTCATGCTCATTGGCGGCAACTTTTTTGAGTTCAGACGCTGATTCATCGCTGTTTTTTTTAGCTTCCAAAGGAGCTGAAGGTTTTAATCCATCTTCCACTTTGCGCTGTTTTTCGTAGAGGAAGCGTAATACTTCTTGGCGTAAATGGTTGTAACGGGCATCTTCTGCTAATGCCAGGCGATCCCGTGGGCGTGGCAGGCTAACCTCTAAAATTTCGCCGACTTTTGCAGCCGGGCCATTTGTCATCATGACAATGCGATCGGATAAAAGCACAGCCTCGTCCACATCGTGGGTGATCATAATTACGGTGTTTTTTAAATCGCGTTGAATTTCCATTAGCGAATCTTGCATGTGCGCGCGGGTTAACGCATCTAATGCTCCAAAAGGTTCATCTAACAACAATACTTTTGGTTCCATCGCTAGAGCGCGCGCGATGCCAACGCGCTGTTTCATGCCGCCGGAGATTTCGCCGGGGCGTTTATGCATGGCGTGATCCATATGCACAAGTTTTAAATTGTGCTCAATCCATTCTTTCATTTGTGCTCTGGTTTTTTTACCTTTAAATATTTGTTTTACAGCAAGCTCGACATTTTCGTAAGCGGTTAACCAAGGCAGTAGCGAATGATTTTGAAATACTACAGCGCGCTCAGGGCCGGGTTCATTTACTTCTTTACCTTCGAGCATGACGCCGCCAGAGGTTGCGTGCAAAAGGCCAGCTACGATATTTAATACGGTGGATTTGCCACAACCGGAGTGCCCGATAAGCGAGACAAATTCGCCCTGGCCAATTTTTAAATCAATTTTATCCAAGGCTTTAAAAACGCCTTTTGGCGTTTTAAATTCAATGCTTACTTGGGATAACTCTAAAATAGGTTTCATATACTTCTCCACACTAAAAATTAATCAGTACTAGCGCACAATGGCTTGTTTATCCCAGGAAAATACTTTTTGTAGCAATAACATGCCGCGATCAAGCAGATAACCAATCAAGCCAATGGTCAGCACCGCAACCATAATGCGACCGAGTGAATCTGAGCTGCCATTTTGAAATTCATCCCAAACAAATTTACCTAAGCCAGGATTTTGCGCCAGCATTTCAGCGGCAATTAATACCATCCAGGCGATACCTAAGGATAAACGCAGGCCGGTAAAAATCATTGGTACTGACGAGGGCAATACTATCGAGCGCACATGGCGCAACCAATTTAAGCGCAATACTCGGCTGACATTAATTAAATCGCTGCTTACGGATGTCACACCTACGGCGGTATTAATTAATGTTGGCCAAAGGCTGCACAACATTACAGTCATCGCCGAGGTTATAAATGATTTAGGAATTCCATCTGGGTTGCTGTACACAGCGCTGACCACAATCGTTACCAGCGGCAGCCAGGCCAGGGGTGATATAGGTTTAAATAACTGAATTAAAGGATTTATAGCCGCGTATAAATTTGAGCTCAAGCCAATGGCAATGCCGAGCGG